>JAFRKO010000010.1 GCA_017431685.1 Mogibacterium sp. | reverse complement strand
GGCTTTGCTGGATAAATACGTTACTTATTACAACGAAGAAAGAGCGGCATATTCATTGGATTACAAAAGCCCTGTCCGATACAGGATCGAACAAGGCTTCTGATGCTTTTTTCAGTGTCTACTTTTAGTTGACAAGTTCAGGCTGGTTTACAGCTCGGCTCCGCAGTCTAAACAGAATGGAGTGCCTTTTGGATTAAGAGTGCCGCATTCCGGACACACTGTCATGGCAGATTCGTCGACCGCATCGGTTACCCGTATCCTTACACCTATATCGAGCTTTTCCGCTATCGATTCGGCATAGCGGTTGAGCTTTTTATTTTGTCTGTAAAATGTCTTTCCGCATGCTGCACGCAGCGATTCGAAGCCGGCGCGGTAGTCCTCGTCCGTCTGCCAGAGTATAGTGACCACGTCGTGTATGCCGCCTCTGTCCGTTATGAATGTGACATTGCGGACTTCGTCACAGTAAACTGCTGCATAGATGGAATCTGCCAGAGCGAGCACACCAAAATCGACAGGACGGCCTTCTTCGTTGAGAAATATGGCTGCCTTAGGGGTCAATCTGAACTCGCTGAAGCGCTGAGCTCGCCTATTTACGATATAGTAATTACTGTCAATCATATCCGAATAACTGTTTTAATCGACTTTGACTTCTCCTGCAAGCACCTTCTTGTAGTCCTCGTAGTTCTTCTTGAGCAGGTTAGGGGTGTCGAGCTCGTATGGGCAGTGTGCTGTGCACTGTCCGCATTCTATGCATGTCTCGATCTTGGCCATTTCCTGCTGCCAGTGCTCGTTGAGCCATGATGCCGAAGGAGCGCGCCTCAGCATGAGGGACATTCTAGCGCAGTTGTTGATGGCGATTCCCATAGGGCAGGTAGCCAGGCAGTAGCCGCAGCCTCTGCAGAAGTCTCCCGCGAGAGCCTTTTTTTCGGATTCGATATAATCGCGCATCTCGTCAGTGAGCACAGGAGTGTTATCCATGTACGAGAGCCACTCGTCGAGCTCGCTCTCTTTCTGCACGCCCCAGATAGGAAGCACGTCAGGGTAGTCCTCGAGGAATGCCATTGCGACATCCGATCTTGTGATAAGTCCGCCTGCAAGGCTCTTCATGGCAATGAAGCCCATACCCTTGGCGATGCAGCGTTCAACCAGCTCGTAATCCTTTGGATCAGCCAGAAAACTGAACGGGAACTGAAGTGTCTCATAAAGGCCCGAATCCACAAGATCGAAAGCAACGCCTATTTTATGAGCGGTGACACCGATGTGGCGTATCTTGCCGGCTTCTTTTGCTTCGAGCAGTGCTTCGTAGACTCCCGTGCCGTCACCAGGTGCATATACCTGGCTTACCATGTGGAGCTGATACAGATCTATGTAGTCCGTGCGAAGCTCTCTGAGCGAGGTCTCAAGATCTTCTCTGACCTTGTCACCCGTAGTGCCCGCGGTCTTTGTTGCGATGTAAACCTTGTCGCGCATCCCCTCGAAGGCGATGCCAAGCTTGGTCTCGCTGTCTGTGTAGGCTCTGGCCGTGTCGAAGTAGCGCATGCCTCCTTCATATGCCTTGCGGAGCAGCGCTACGGCATCTTCAGTGCTTCTCCTCTGGATAGGCAGTGCTCCGAATGCGTTCTGAGGAACTGTTATGCCGGTGCCTCCTAGTGTAAGGTCTCTCATGATTTTCCCCCTTTTGATTTAAAGTCCGTAGAGTTCAGTATATTTCTTCTCAAGATAGTCAATATAATAGCTTGGATCGAATTCAGCTTCCAGTACTCTGCTGAGCAGCTCCGCCGGTGTGAAGCAGCCTCCGTGCTGCCATATGTGCTCGCGGTTCCAGTCGTTGACAGGCCCGAAGTCTCCGCTCTCTATGCAGGCATCCACATCGACCGTCTCGCGCATCTTTGCGAGGAACTGGGCGCCATAAGCGTTGCCGAGCGCATAGGAAGGGAAGTATCCGAAGAGCCCGCTCGCCCAATGGCTGTCCTGCAGCACACCTTGCTTGTCATCAGGCACATCGATGCCGAGATATTCCTTGTACATGCGGTTCCACTCTTCAGGAAGATCCTTTACCTCGAGCTCATCGTGCATTATGCGCTTCTCGAGCTCATAACGGATCATGATATGCAGTGAATACGTCAGCTCATCTGCCTCGGTCCTGATGAGGGAAGGCTGTGCCTTGTTGACTGCGCGGTACATCTCTTCGGCGTCGCGTCCTTCCATCTGCTCCGGGAAAAGACGGGCGAGCTCAGGGAATATAAGGCGGCAGAATGCTCTGCTTCTTCCGATGATATTCTCGTAGAATCTGCTCTGGCTCTCGTGGATGCTCATCGATATGCCTCCGTCGAGCACCGTGTATGCGAGCTCATCGGCGGAACCTGTATCGTAAAGCGCATGACCTCCTTCGTGGATCACGCTGTACATTGAGAAGGCGAAATCATCCTCATAATAATGCGTGGTGATGCGCTCGTCATGGTGAGAGCCGAGGCTCGTCGTGAACGGGTGCTCCGTTGTAGAGAGCCCTACATGTCCGAGGTCGAGGCCGATCAGCTTCATGAGGTGATATGAAAGCTCCTCCTGTGCTGGGACAGGGAAGCAGCCGTGTCTGATGCTGTCATCGATCTGAGGCGCTTCCGAGACCTTCTTCAGAAGAGGCACTATACCGGTGCGCAGCTTTTCAAAGAACCTGTCGCAGGCTTCCATGGTGAGGCCTTCCTCATACTCATTCAGGCAGTGGTCGTACGGATCCATGTCCGGATCTATGTATCCGGCGAACTTCTTCTGGTATGCGAAGAGCTTCTCAAGGTAAGGGCAGAACATCTCGAAATCCGACGCGTCCTTAGCTTTCTGCCATACGTCCTCAGCCTTTACCATAAGCTCCTGATAGGCTATATATTCATCCATAGGGATCTTCTTCATTTCGCGGATGTCCTTGAGCAGCAGATATACCATGCGCTTCTCTTTAAAATTCAGGTCATCCTTATTTGCGTCCAGAAACTCCAGGAGATCAACCGTCTCATCTGATGTGCTCTGCCTGTAGATCTCCTCGGACAGAATTGACATCGATGCTGCTCTGTTGTCAGCTGTTTCACCCGGCGCTGTAGTGCATCCGTCATAATAAATGAGGCCCATCGCGTGTTCGTATGCAGCCATTTTACGCTGCAGTGACATGAGCTGCGTGCGGGCTTCTTCAAGAGAAATGTTTGACATAAAAAAATACCTCCGGTAACTGATTAAGTGTATTATATATTATAAAATATTTGCGGGAGTTTAGCCACAGGGCGTACAGTTTTGGAATTCAATAAAAAGGCACTGAACAGAAAACTTGTTAAGATAGCGACGCCGATAGCCATACAGGGCATAGTATCGGCAACTCTTTCCATGGTGGACAATATCATGGTAGGGTTTCTTGGAGAGACGGAACTCGCTGCTGTAGGTGTAGGATCCCAGCTTTTTATGGTGCACTACCTTGTGCTGTTCGGCATACTGTCCGGCTCTGCCACCTTTATGGCACAGTTTTACGGCACAAAGGACATGTCAAATATACGTAAGGTCATAGGCTTTGACTTTACACTCCTTGCCGTGCTCGGAGCTGTGTGCTTCATACTGGTGAACGGCTTCACTGACGGCATACTGTCCGTGTACACTGAAGATCCCGCAGTAAAGGAACTGGCAGCGCAGTATGTGAGCATTAACAGTCTGGCATTCCTGCTTCTGGCGGTCTCTGCGCCGCTTGAGATGGCATTCAAGGCGACGCAGCAGGTGAAGATACCGATGACCATCAGCACGGTCATTTTCTTCACCAACATCACCATCAACTACGTACTCATCTTCGGTAAACTCGGCTTTCCTAAGCTGGGGGTCGCCGGAGCAGCAATAGGAACGCTGTCATCGAGGATAATAGAAGTCCTTATGAACTCATACTTCGCCTTCCGCTCAAAGAATGAGTTCTTCGGGAAGGTGAGGAGCTATTTTGGATGGGACCGCGAGCTCATAAAGAGGATCATAAAGAACGCCACGCCGACTACCATAAATGAATTCTTCTGGAGCTTTGGACAGACCATGTATGTGGCTGCGTTCAGCCGGATAAGTACTACCGCGTATGCAGCCTATCAGGCGGCCAATTCCATCTTCAATATTTTCAACTTCGCGGCATTCAGCATAGGCGATGCTGCACTGATTCTCATAGGAGAAAAGCTCGGGGAGGGCGACATGGAATACACATGGAAGCTCTCGAAACACCTGATAAAAGCTTCGGTGCTTGCAGGAACTGTTATTGGGGCGATAACTATATTATTGTCCGGATTGTTGTCGGGCGTCTTCAACCTCACTGATGATGGGAAATTGTATACCAAATACATACTTATAGTTTTTGGCGCTACCATGGCAGCGGATCTTTTCAACGGACTTCAGATCGCCGGCATCCTGAGGGCAGGAGGAGACACGAAATTTGCGATGATATCTGAAAGCCTGTGCATATGGTTCATAGCAGTGCCTCTTGCGTTCATTGCTTCACTTGTCTGGCATCTGCCGGTACACATGGCGCTCCTGGTTACCAGAACGGAAATGCTTATAAGAGCTGCCATCCTTACAAAACGTTATATCTCAAAGAAGTGGATGAATACGGTAATAACAGATCTCTAGTCAGGGTTCCGGGAGGGATCGTATATGAAAAACAGAAACAGAAAACAATATCTGATTGTAGTCCTGATCTTCCTCGTGATCTATGCTGCTTTGCTGACCGCGCTTGTCCTTTGCGAGAAAGATCAGCCCGGATCGCACATACACTCTTTCGCTGATGCCATATGGTATTCGCTGGTAACGATCTCTACAGTCGGATATGGAGATGTCACACCTGTTACTCATGCGGGACATGTTATAGGAGTGATATTCCTCCTGATGTCCATGGGAATACTTGTAGCGTTATTCGGATCTGTCGTATCGGTGCTTACAAGTGAAGGCCTTCCGATGTTCATGCTGAGGCTCAGGAGGCACAATAACTGGTACTATTTCGCGGAATTCACTTCAGAGGCCGATGTGCTTGCAAGGGATGTTCTCCGCGAGGACCCGGACGGCGTCATTATCTTCGGTATAAACAAGGAGATGGAAATAGAGAAGCCGGATTATCCCTGCTTCTTTATCAATGTGTCTCCGGCGAGAATAGTAGGCCATAAGAAGGGCGTCGGGGAAAGGTGCAAGCTGTTTTTTCTCGATGAGAATGATATCGGCGGAAACCTGAAAGCGATGAACGTACATGAGCTCGATGCGGACGTATATGCACGCACCATGAGCGGCTCGGAGAAGATGTCAGGGAACATCCATCTGTTTCACAGCTATGACTGCTGCGCCAGAAGCTACTGGAGAGAAAATCCATTGCATCACATGGAGGACATAATCGTCATCATCGGTTTCGGAAATTACGGGAAAGCACTGCTCGAGCGCGCGATCCTCATGAATATAAACGATTCGGAATTTGACGTGTCGTATCATGTTTTCGGCGACAGCAGGAGCTACAGACAGATACATGTCAATCTCGGTGCCGCGATGGAGATCAATGAAAGACATGAAGGCCATGACAGCATTTTCTTCCATGATGAGGGATGGGAAAGCGCACATGAGCTGATAAGGCATGCCGACAGGATCATAATCTGCGATGACGATGTGGAGACCGGATGGGATATCTACTGGCAGATACAGCGCTTCTATAAGAATAAGAACAGGATCCATCTGAGGAGCAACCGCATTACTCCTGGGGTAAGCAATTTCGGCACTAATGAACAGATATTTACCGTCAATCAGATAGTACGCACAAGGCTCAATGATGCTGCAAGGCTGATGAACGACCTATATCGCAGAAGCGTTGACGAAAGCCTTGACTGGGATGATCTGAGCGACAGGCTGAAGCAGTCCAAGATAGCGGCAGCAGACCATCTTATAATAAAAATCAGCATGCTGCTGAATGACAGGATAATAACTGAGCTGGATTATCAGACTTTTAAGGAGGCATATGACTCGCTTTGTGAGGCAAAAAAAGATCCTGCAAGGCTCGACGAGCTCCGCAGGATTGAACATGCGCGCTGGGTGCGCTTCTACTCATATTATAACTGGAAATACGGTGCCGTGAAGGATCCGTACAAACGTGAGAACCCTATGATATGCGAATATGATGACATGACAGAAGCCCAGAAGGCCTACCACGACCGTGCATGGGATCTCATAGGCGAGCTCGCAAAGCAGCTGGGCAGCAACTGATATCAGCGTTTCCAGGTCCTCAGAGAGAAGAGGAAGAGCACAGGGAAGAGCTCAAGTCTGCCTGCAAGCATGTCGAATGACAGCACCAGTTTCGAAAGACCGGAGAATGTCGAGAAGTTACCTGCAGGACCTACGATCCCAAGACCCGGTCCGATGTTGTTCAAGCAGGCAATGACACCTGTCACGTTAGTCTCGAACGGGAGATTGTTGAGAGATACCACAACTACGCTGACTGCCGTTACCAGGAAGTAGACGGCAAGGTAGATCAGACATGTGTTAAGTGTCTCTTCCTCAACGATCCTTCCTTCAAAGCGGATGCTTTCTACGGACCTTGAGTGGATCATCCTGCGCATGCTTCTTCTGACTGTGCGCATGAGCAGCATGACTCTTGATACTTTCAGACCACCGCCCGTGCTTCCGGCGCATGCGCCGATGAGCATCAGCAGCACGATGATCGTGCGTGAGTATTCAGGCCACTGGTCAAAGTCCATGGTGCCGAAGCCTGTCGTGGTGATGATCGATGAAACAGTAAAGAACGAATGACGTACAGCCTGATGGAGAGATCCGTACAGGCTGTTTATATTTACCGCAATAGTGATAACAGCAAATGCTACGATGCCGAGGTACCAGTGAAGTTCCTCACTCCTGAAAGCAGCTTTGACTCTTCTCAGGAATATCAGATAGTAAAGGTTGAAGTTGACACCGAAAAGCAGCATGAATATTCCTATCACAACTTCAAAGTACTCGCTGTCGTAGTAGCCGATGCTGGCACCGTGGTTCGAGAAACCTCCCGTGCCCGCAGTTCCGAATACATTGATAAGGCAGTCAAACAGAGGCATTCCTCCTGCGAGGAGAAGGGCCAGCAGCAGTGCCGACATCGCAAAATAGATACCATAAAGGATAACTGCCGTATCTCGCATCTTAGGGACCAGCTTGGCGGAGGAAGGACCCGGCGCTTCTGCTCTGAGAATGTACATGCTGCGCTTTCCGCCGAGCGGAACTATTATCATGCTGAATACAAGTATTCCCATACCGCCTATCCAGTGCGTGAAGCTGCGCCAGAACAGCATGGCGTTGTCGAGCGCTTCTATGTCTGTCAGTATGCTTGAACCTGTCGTGGTAAAACCTGAGACAGTCTCGAAGAAAGCGTCAATGAATCCCGGGATCTGCCGGCTGATAACAAAAGGAAGACAACCGAAGAAACTGAGCATGATCCACGAAAGACCCGTGATGGCAAAGCCTTCACGTGCGTAGATGCTGCTCTTGCCCGGTTTGACAAGTCTTAGGAGTCCGCCTGCAGCAGCTGTGATAACTGCTGTGATCAGGAACGCACGTACAGAATCCTGCTCGTGATAAACAAGTCCTACTATCACGGGAAGGATGAACAGTCCTGCTTCAATTAACAATATTTGTCCGACTGTATGTAATACTACTCTGGTTTTCATGAACTATTTGAGGATCATTGAAAGATCCGTCAGCTGTTTTAGTGTCGTGGTTATGATGACATGGTCTCCCTGCTCGATGGTATCGTTCCCTCGCGGAATGATCACCGTGTGGTTGCGCAGGATGGCACAGATCAGTATGCCTTCCCTGAAACTGAGATCCTTGAGAGGGATGCCGGTCAGATCATCATGCTTTTCTTTTACTATGAATTCGAGCGCTTCGGCTGACTGCTCGGATATGCGGTACACGGTCTCAACATTGCTGCTTCCCGCGCTTTCCGCAGCGCGCACGTAGCTTATGACACGGCTTGTCACTATGTCGCGCGGACATACGATGCTGCCGACCCGGTCTGAATCTATCAGATCTATCATGCTGCTCTTTGAGATTTTCGTTACTACTTTAGGAACTCCCTCGCGCTGTGCATACATACCCATCAGTATGTTGACCTCGTCTGTTCCGGTGAGGCTTATGAAAGCGTCTGCTGTATCAAGGCCTTCTTCATCAAGGACGTCTCTGTTTGTTCCGTCTGCATTCAAGACCAGAATATCCGGGACAAGCTGATTGAATGTCTCTGCTGTATCCTGATCATTCTCGAGTATTACAGGTTTCATGCCCATCCCGTGCATCATGCGTACAAGATAATACGCGATCATACCGGCGCCTATGATAATGACGTGCTTAGGCATGCGGCTTTTTATGCCGCAGAGTCTGAGAAAGTGTTCAGCCTCTTTAGGTTCGGCTGCGAAACTGATCACATCGCCTTTCATAAGCGTTGCGTTGCCGTCAGGGATGAAGGTGGAACCTTTTCTTCTGATCGCGCATACCAGAGCTTTCGAGCTGTATTTCATGGCGAGTTCCTGCAGTGTCATCGATGTGACCGGACCTTCTTCTGCCAGACGGAACTCAACGATCTCAAAAAGACCGTGTCTGAACGGCTCAACAGACATCAGACCCGGGAAGCGGAGCACGGAGAATATCTCCTGGGCGGCATAGAGCTCAGGATTGATCGTCATGGAAAGCCCCATGTCTTCCGAGAACACTTCGATCTCGTCGGCCAGCTCCGGCTTGCGTACACGGGCTATGGTATGGGAAGCGCCGAGCTTTTTCGCCAGAAGACAGCAGATCATGTTTACCTCGTCGCTGTTTGTTGCGGCTATGACAAGATCGGCTGTGTCGGTGCCTGCTTCGATCAGCAGATGTCTGTCTACTGCGTTTCCGGCCAGACAAAGAACATCAAGGCTGTTCTGTATGTCAAGGAGTTTTTTCTCGTTGCGGTCTATTGCGACTATCTGATGACCTTCTGAAGCCAGCTGCTCAATAAGTATGCCGCCGACTTTTCCGGTACCTATCACGATGATTTTCACTTTGTTGCCTCGCTATTATGTATTATAATGTTCTTTCGATAGACTTATATCACACGCAGATTCCATGCGCAAATAAAACGGGCAGCAAAAGGGCAATGAGCGAAAAAAAAATCACACTGGGAATACTCGCGCATGTTGATGCCGGCAAGACTACCTTGTCGGAGGCTTTGCTGTACCTTACGGGAGAGATAAGAAAGGCGGGGAGGGTAGATCACGGTGATGCCTTTCTTGATGACGATCCTATCGAAAGAAACCGCGGTATTACTATCTTTTCGCGGCAGGCACGGTTCAGCATCAGAAGCGGTGCTGAGGATACCGAGGTGATACTCATAGATACTCCGGGGCACGTAGACTTTGCGGCTGAGATGGAAAGATCGCTTTCGGTACTCGATTATGCACTTCTGGTGATAAGCGGATCCGAGGGAGTGCAGGCGCACACAAAGACGCTTTACCGCCTGCTTAAGGAGAGGAATATACCGGCCTTTGCTTTTGTAAACAAGATGGATATCGCTGTCAGGAAGAAAGAGGATATTCTTAAAGATCTAGCCTCTGAACTTGACGCGGGCCTGGTTGATTTCAGCGGTGCGGCAGACAGAACTGAAGAATTCACCGATGCCGTGACGCTTTATTCTCCTGAGCTTGCCGAGACTGTGCTTGAGGGAAACGCGATAAGCGATGCTGAGATCGCTGATTCGGTGGTAAAGGGCGAGATCATACCTTGCATGTTCGGCTCTGCGCTGAAGATGGAAGGCATAGAGGGACTGCTTGAAGTCCTCGGAAGATATACAGTGGAGCCGGAGCGCGGAAGGGAGTTTGCTGCCAGAGTATATAAAACAGCTGCCTCTGATGATGGAGAACGGCTTTGCTTCATAAAGGTCACGGGCGGAGAGCTGAGAGTAAAGGATAAGGTAAGGATAAACAGCGCTTCCGGCGAAGAGGGCGGCGAGGAGAAGATCAACAGGATAATGCTTTTCTCCGGCAGCCGCAGCGTCTCTGTCGATTCCGCTGCGGCCGGCACGGTCTGCGCCGTGACGGGGACCGCGCGGGCCCTGCCGGGAGACGGCCTTGGGGCCGAACCGCCGCTGAACGGATCCTCGATAAAGCCGTTCATGGTCTATTCCGTGAACGGACCTGAGGGAATGGATCCTTATCTTCTTATGAAAGACCTGAAGCTGCTGGCAGAAGAGGACCCGATGCTGAATGTATCGAGAGATCCTGACGGCAGCATAAATATAAGGCTGATGGGACAGGTGCAGCTGGAGGTGCTGCAGACAGTTATAAAAGACAGGTTCGGCTATGATGTCAGCTTCGGCACCGGCAGCGTGCTCTATCTTGAGACTGTTGCCGGAAAGTATGAGGGCGTCGGACACTTTGAACCTCTGAGGCATTATGCCGAAGTACATCTTATAGTTGAGCCCGGAGAGAGAGGCAGCGGCCTGGTTATAACCAGCTCTGTCCCTGAGGATGAGCTTGCTCTGAACTGGCAGAGGCTCATAATGACTCATCTGTATGAGAAAGAGCATGCCGGAGTGCTGACTGGGGCTCCGCTGACAGATGTACGCATAACCCTCGCAGCAGGAAGGGCTCATGAGAAACATACAGTAGGCGGAGACTTCCGGGAGGCTACCTACAGAGCTGTAAGGAATGCTTTGATGCAGGCGAGGGCGGAAGGCAAGGCTGTGCTGCTCGAGCCGTGGTGCGAGTATGAGATAGAGCTGCCGGCACGAAGCGTCGGACGTGCCATGACGGATATAAGACAGATGGGCGGGAGTCAGGACATGCTGGAGCAGACTGAAGATACCGCAAAAATCAGGGGGCGTGTTCCTTCTTCAGATATCTCGGGTTATCAGCTCACGTTGAGCGGTTACACCTCGGGGTCAGGCCGGCTGTCATGCACACAGTGCGGATACGATGAGTGTCATAACACTGCTGAAGTTCTGGAAGAAAAGGGATATGACCCTGAAAGAGACATAGACAATCCTGCGGATTCCGTGTTTGTCAATCACAGCGGAAGCGATATCGTGAAGTGGGATGAGGTCAAAGAGCACATGCACATCGGAAGCGTTCTGAAGCGCAGAACGGCTTCTCCGTCTTACGGACGCGTTCCTCAGCTGAACGGCGCTTCCGCCGGAAGCCTCGATGTAAAGGAAGAGGCTAAGCGGCGGATCGCTGCCGAGAAGGAGCTCAGAAACATTTTTGAGCGGACCTATGGCGCTTCAAAAAAGACACAGCGCAGAGAAGCGAAAGAGAGAGACTACAGAAACAGGCCTGAGATCTCCGAAGAGGAGGCTGCAAGAAATGAGGCACGCAATCAGGAAATAAAGGCTCGTTTGGGACACAAAACCGAAAAGAGCAAAGAGAAGCCTGTTATGATACTCATAGACGGGTATAATGTCATATTTGCGGATGAATATCTCAAGGATCTCTTCTCACGTGATGGAGGTTCGGCCAGAGACCAGCTTCTTGACAGGCTCAGCAATTATGCAGGGTATACAGGATTCGAGGTCACAGTAGTCTTTGACGCGTATAATGTACCTCTGGGAGAGATACGCGAGGAGGACCGCAACGGGGTCAGAGTATTATTCACAGCGGAGAATGAGCCTGCAGACATACGGATGGGCATAATTACAGACATGGCCAGAGACCGGCAGATTTATGTGGTTTCATCAGACAGCCTGGTCCAGCAGGACGCATTCACGCACGGCGCGCTAAGGATATCATCGCGCGAGTTTCTTTCCGAGCTTTCGCGCATTGAGGAAGAGATACGAGCCCATCTGAGGCGCGGCGATTGATTTGTCAGCAGCACAGTGTTATTCTTTTGAGCATCTGAAAAAACTGAAAGGATAAAAACAATGAAAAAGCATATCAGAATCATTCTTGTATCACTTATGACACTGTCACTCATCATGCTTGCAGGCTGTGGCGGCGGAAGCAGCGAACAGACCGAGGCGCCTGATGTTACAGAGGAGGAGACAACGGCAGTTGAAACAGCAGATCCTATAGGAATTCATCATGCTGAGATAGAGATCAGGGATTACGGCACTGTATCCGTTGAACTCGATGGAGACACCGCGCCTGTCACGGTACAGAATTTTATGGATCTTGCAGGTGCAGGTTTTTATGACGGACTTACATTTCACCGTATAATTGACGGGTTCATGATACAGGGCGGAGACCCTAACGGTGACGGAACCGGCGGATCCGGCAAGAATATTGTCGGAGAATTCTCGGCGAACGGTTATGAAAACAACATTGCTCATACCAAGGGTGTTATCTCCATGGCCAGAGCACAGGACCCTGATAGCGCAAGCTCCCAGTTTTTCATAATGGTGGAGGATGCTCCGCATCTTGACGGTCAGTATGCGGCTTTCGGTCATGTGACAGACGGCCAGGATGTGGTCGACAAGATCGCTGCAGATGCGCAGCCGCTTGATGATAACGGCACCATAGCACCTGAAGATCAGCCGGTAATCGAAACTGTAAAGATCATCGACTGATAATCAGAAACTACTGAAAATCTTTTGTAGTATAATCAAACTGTAAAATTTATTATTTTCATAATAGCGAAAAGAAAAGGAGAAAGAAATGATTAAGGAATTCAAGGAGTTTATAAGCAAAGGCAACATAATGGACATGGCAGTAGGCATCATCATCGGCGGTGCTTTTACGAAAATCGTAACAGCACTTGTTGAGGCTATACTGATGCCGATCATTGGTGCTATATGCGGCGGAAAGAGTGTGGCAGATATGTCGATCATGGTAGGAAACGCGGCTATCGGTTATGGAGCATTTATCCAGGCTATCATTGACTTCCTGCTGGTCGCACTTGTGCTGTTCATGATCCTCAAGGCCTTCAACAAGGCAAAGTCCGTAGTTGTAAAGGAAGAGGAAGAAGCACCTGCAGAGCCTGAACCGGTTCCTGCTGACATAGAACTTCTTACAGAGATCCGCGACCTGTTGAAGGAGAAGAAATAATTAATCAGGGATAATTCGGAAGATAACGAGGGTGTTATGGACAAAGAAAGACAGGATAAATATATTGAACACCTGCAGAGAATGATCAGAATAGATACAGTGTCTGATCCTGACTGCGGCAGCAGTGATGAGAACTTTGCTGAGTTCCGCGAACTTTTATGGGAGCTTTACCCTGATCTGAAGAAAGTCTGCGAGCTAAGGGATTTTGACGGTGCTCTGCTGCTGAAATGGAAGGGAAGCGATCCTACCAGGATGCCTGCTCTTTTCATGAACCACTACGATGTAGTTCCTGCCAGAGCGGAGGACTGGAAACACCCTCCGTTTGCAGCTGAAATCGCTGACGGCAAGATCTGGGGCAGAGGAACTCTTGACGACAAGGGCGGACTCTGGGCCATGTTTGAAGCCGCAAATGAGCTCGCTGCAGAAGGATTCGTACCGGCGGCAGATATCTGGATAGAGGCTGACTGCAACGAAGAAACATTCGGTACAGGTGCGCAGGCTGTGGCTTCATGGATGAATGAACAGGGCATGCGGTTCAGTATGGTGCTGGATGAGGGCGGTGACATCGTCCGTGAACCTATAAGCGGCGCAAAGGGAACTTTCGCCATGATAGGTGTAGGCGAAAAGAGCGTTGTGAATCTGAAGTTCACAGCAAGATCCTCCGGCGGACATGCTTCCGCTCCCGGGAAGAATACTCCGCTGGCAAGACTGGGCAAATTTATGGCTTATGTCGACAGACATCAGGTGTTCGATGTGGACATGCCTAAGCCTGTGGCGGAAATGCTGAATATATTCGGAGAGTATATGGGCAGGACCGGCAAGGTGCTTGACAGGGCAGGAAAGAGGGGAAAAGCTCTCGCCAGATTGCTGCCTGCAATCAGCACAACCGCAGGAGCTATGGTATCGACTACGATAGCATTTACAATGTGCGGAGGCGGAGAAGCAGTCAATGTCATACCAAGCGAAGCCTGGGTGATTGGAGATATGAGATGTTCGCACCATCAGGGACAGGAATCATCAATCAAGGCGATCACAAAGGTCGCTAAAAAGTTCGGCCTTGAAACAGAAGTGATACAGAGAGAGCCTGAATCCAGACTGGCAGACTTCAGGGGAGAAGCTTTCCTGCTCGTAAAGCAGGCTGTCAAGACCTGCATTCCAGGTGTCGATGACTGCGCACCATACCTCATGACCGGCGGCTCGGATGCCAGATTCTTCGACAAACTGTCAGACCAGTGCATCAGATTCCTGCCGTTCACCATCGATGCCGAGCAGATGGATTCCATACATGGAATCAATGAGTGCGTTTCGATAGATACGCTTGTACCGGCTGTCGATTACTACAGGTTCCTATACCAGAACGTTTAAAAAGAGGAGTATTGAGCCATGGCGGGCAAGGGCAGGAGAGACAACAGTGACGGCATCAATATTGGTGTCAGGTCGTTTCTGATAGCCATCGGGATCATCTTTGTCCTGATGGTCGCTGCCTATGTGCTCACACTCATAGTTCCGGGCGGTGAATATGCCAGGGTGCAGGATGCATCGGGTAATATGGTGATAGATACGGAGACAGGGTTCCACTATACAGAGGGAGGTATTCCTTTGTGGAAGTGGATCCTGTCTCCTTTTCTCGTTCTGACAGCCGAAGGCTCAGGCACCATTATCGCAGTTCTTATATTTCTGCTGGTCATCGGAGGCGTGTTCAATTCGCAGACTGCATGCGGAATGATGAACTACATGCTCGGAAAGATCGTAGACAGGTTTGGAAACGTCAAATACAGGCTCATGACCATACTCGTTTTCTTCTTCATGGCGCTCGGATCTCTGGTCGGGTCGTTTGAAGAGGTGATCCCGATGGCGCCAATAGTAGTGGCGCTGTCCATGGCTCTCGGATGGGACGCTGTAACCGGTGTGGCGATATCGCTTCTGGCAACAGGCTGCGGTTTTGCAGCAGGTATAGCGAATCCATTCACCATCGGAGTCGCACAGAACCTGGCCGGGCTTCCGATGTTCAGCGGCATGTGGCTCAGGGCTTTGTCATTCATCCTGATCTATGCGCTGCTTCTGTGGTTTATCAGGAGCCACGCTGAAAAAGTCGAAAAACCTGCTGAAGCCTCTGGCTCGGGCATCGCATATACTCAGAATGAACGCATGGACAGAGGTCTTAAGGTGTTTGCCGTGATACTCTGCATAGGCATCCTGATAGTTCTGAGCTCCGGATTCATAAAGGCGCTCCAGAATTATACAATGACCATAGTAGCGCTGATGTTCCTTTCGGCAGGTATTGCGTCGGTGCTCATATCCGGAGCAGGGCTCAGAGAGCTCGGAAGGACTTTCCTGAATGGCATTATTGCCATCGCTCCGTCCATGCTTATGATACTCATGGCCTCGTCCATCAAATATACGATGACAGAGGCAAAGATACTGGATACTTTGCTTTACAGGGCAGAGATGATGGCAGGAGGGATGTCAAAAGCCGGCGTGGTGCTCTTCATCTATGCGATATGCCTCGTGATGAACTTCTTCATCTCGTCGGGATCAGCCAAGGCATTCCTGCTCATACCAATAATTGCGCCTCTCGCGCAGCTCTTCGGAATCAATATGCAGCTCGCGATTGTGGCATTCGCGTTTGGCGACGGATTCAGCAATGTAATATATCCGACCAACGCAGGATTACTTATCACACTGGGACTATCCGATGTGAGCTATGGGAAGTGGTTCAGGTATTCATGGAAATTCCAGCTGCTGAACCTTATCCTTACTTCAGCCATACTGATGTTCGGACTCGCCGTCGGATACTGAAAACAAAAAGGGATTTAATGATGAACAGCTACGAAAAAGAAAACATCGAAAGACTGAGACCTTATCTCGCGGAATGTACTGTGCTGCTTAAGAAGAACGGCGCATTCCCGCTTGACGGTCCGTGCCGTATAGCTGCTTTCGGAAGTGGAGTCAGGGACACTGTAAAGGGCGGCACTGGATCGGGAGAGGTGAACTCCAGATATTTCGTGAATATAGAACAGGGATTGAAAAATGCAGGGTTCACTATAACGAATCCTTTTTGGTCTGATATGTACAAGGCCTTCAAAGATAAAGCGCGCAAGGACTTTGTAACAGGGGTAAGAAAGAAAGCACGCAAAGAGAAAACAAATATCATAGCCGCATCCATGGGTGTTGTTATGAAGCAGCCTGAATACATCATACCTCTCGACTGTTCTGCGGATGCCGCTGTATATGTGGTGTCGAGGATCTCCGGAGAGGGCAATGACAGGCTTGCAGAAAAAGGCGATTTTATGCTTACCGACAGCGAGGTAAGGGATATACTCGCGCTCGATAAGCATTTCGAAAAGTTCATGCTGGTAGTAAATGCCGGCGGTCCGGTAGATCTTAGCCCTGTCATGGAAGTGGGCAATATTCTGGTTCTTTCACAGCTGGGAGTGGAGACAGGAGCTGCTCTTGCGGATATACTGCTTGGAAAGGCCTATCCTTCGGGCAAGCTTGCTACAACATGGGCTGCCGTAGAAGATCAGTGCACTGCCGGGGACTTCGGAAGCAGGGACGATACAAGATACAGAGAAGGCATCTATGTAGGATACAGATTCTTTGACAGCTTCGGGCTTGATGTGCTGTTCCCGTTCGGTTACGGACTCGGATATACTGACTTTTCCATAGGAAAGGCAACTGTTGAAGTTAACGGCCCGGAAGTGGAGGTGTCTGCAAGAATCACCAATAAGGGACATTATAAGGGTAAGGAGACTCTGCAGTTATACGTCTCATGCCCGCCGGGAAAGCTCGACAGAGAATCAAAGAGCCTCGCGGCCTTTGCCAAGACGGGAGAACTCGCTCCCAAAAAGAGTGAGACTGTCAGAGCCCGTTTTGATATAAGAGATCTTGCGGGTTTTGATACAAAGAGCGCGTCATACATACTCGAAAAAGGTGAGTACATAGTGCTTGCAGGCACAGACAGCGCAAGCGCAAAACCCGCCGCAGTGCTCAGGCTTGATGATGACTTCACTGTACTGAAAACAGAAAGGCTTTTTGACGGCGCAGACTTCAACGACCTTAGGGGATTTGACTCAAGAGATTTCGACACTGGTAAACTTCCGGTATATGATCTCGATCTCACGGGCTGTGTGACTGAAGGACTCAAAGAAAAGGACAGCGATGAGATGGCTGCTCTTGTACCGGACGGACTGACTGCAGAAGAACTGGCAGTCATGAATGTGGGGGACTTTAAAGATAAAGGCCTTTCTATAGCATCCATCATAGGAGAAGCTTCTCAGGGTGTTGCAGGCGCAGCAGGAGAATCATGCAGAAGATATATGCATAAGGGTATAGACAGCATAGTGATGGCTGACGGCCCTGCGGGAGTACGAATCTCAAAGCGCTACTATGAAGACAAAAAAGGAAAGCATTCCGTGGGGTCCACTCTGCCGGAGACCATGCTGGATATGCTTCCGGGACTGCTCAGAAACCTTCTTAACAGAGAGCCTAAGGAGAAGAAGGGCAGGGTGTTCAGAGAGCAGTACTGCACCGCGATACCTATCGCTACAGCCATAGCCCAGAGCTGGAATACAGATTTTGCAGAAGTCTGCGGCGATATAGTCGGTCGTGAAATGGATATATTCGGTATAGACCTGTGGCTCGCTCCGGCCCTCAATATACACAGGAATGTTCTCTGTGGACGTAATTTTGAGTACTTCTCGGAAGATCCCCTCATCAGCGGCAAGTTCGCAGCTGCGCTTACAAAGGGAGTTCAGAATCATCCGGGACGCGGTGTTACAATAAAGCATTACGCTGCAAACAACCAGGAAACTAACCGCTACGCAAACAACAGCATAATTAGCGAAAGAGCTCTGCGCGAGATATATCTGAAGGGATTCGGTATCTGTATCAGAGAAGCAGATCCTATGGCTGTCATGACCTCATATAACCTGCTCAATGGTGAGCACACTTCCGAGAGCAGGGAGCTTGCAGAAGTACTGTTCAGGGAGTTCGGATTCGACGGGCTCATTATGACTGACTGGGTCGTCGGCGGAGACATGCTTCTGATGAAAGGGTCAAAATACGGCACACCTGATGCAGCAAAGGTTGCCGCTGCGGGATGCAGCCTGTTTATGCCGGGAAATAAGGGGGACTATGACCAGATCATGAAAGGCCTCAAAAAAGGTGCAGTAAGTGAACAGCAGCTCAGAGAGAATGCCGGACGCATCATGCATGTGCTGCAGAGGCTCGGAAAAGAAGAGTAAGCGTAGTGAAAGGGCTGGATTCATGAAGAAAAAATGGACAGCTATACTCGTGATGCTGATGCTGATAATGACCGGAGCAATTCTTTCAGCATGTTCAGATAAAGAGCACGCTGAACAGTCTGACGGCAAGGTTTTACACGTTTCAGTGAACGGCAGTGATGAGACCGGTGACGGAAGCGATGAGAATCCTTTCGCAACACCTGCATATGCGGCGACTCAGGCTGAGCCGGGCACGGAAGTGATAGTTCATGGAGGCAAATACGGACAGTTTGAGCTTGATGGAGAAGCTTCAGGCACGGAACCGGAGCCTGTGGTCATCAGAGCTGCTGAAGGGGAGAAGGCTATAATAGAGTCGGCTCCTGGCAACGCGGAGGCAGATGAGAACAGCATCGGTATCCACCTGGTAAATGTTGAGAACATCACGCTCGACGGATTTGAGGTGACCGGAGGTACTCACGGCATCTATTATGAAAGCCTTCCGGACAGGGGCGAGGAGCCACTTGAGAACATCACCATAAGCAACTGCAAGGTGCATGGGATCCGCGGCACTCACGGCATCTGCGTGTATGCGGGAAATGACCTTGCTCCTGTAAAGAACCTCACAATGGAAGGCTGCGAGGTCTATGACTGTGAGTGTTTCGACAGCGAATCGACCGTATTTAACGGTAATATAGACGGATTTACTATCAGGGGTAATGTGATTCACGATAATAACAATATCGGCATCGACATGATAGGCTTTGAAGGAACTGCCAGACATGACGAGAGTGGCTTCGATAATCCTTATGATGCGGATTATGCAAGAAACGGCGAATGCTGCGGCAATACCGTTTACAACATCAGCTCTGAGGGCAACGAGGCATATCTTGAAGATGGTGAGTATGATCTGTGCGCTGACGGCATATACGTGGACGGCGGTCAGGACATAAAGATACACGACAACTTTATCTTCAACTGCAACATAGGTATGGAGATCGCCACAGAGCACAGTCCGGATGACAACGAGCTTTTCAAAGTGAGCGGTATAGAAGTATACGACAATGTGATCGCCGGCTGCATTAATGGGTACGGGATGTGCTTCGGAGGCTATGATGCCGATCTCGGTTTTACTGAGAACTGCAGCTTCCATAACAATACTTTCGTCGATACCGAAACGACTATGGGTGTCCAGAGGAGCAGAAACAACAGAATATATGACAATATATGCGTGGGTGACAACACCGGGCTGGAATTTAATCCTGACTGCAGGGAAGAGGATCTGGTGAATGAATTCGGAGAGAACATATGGTGCTTTGACTGCGAAGACAGCTTTGATGATCGCTTTGATGCCGGTGACTATGATCTTGACAGGCTCGTCGATCTGGATAAGCAGCAGCTGGTCCTCAAAAGAGAAGAATTGCTGGACGGATTCAGATCTCTCAAAGGGGGTAAGGGGTCATCCTTCGTACCGGAGGAAGAATACATAAAGATATACGATTCAATTGGAGATTAGAGAAAGAACTCCAGAATAAGTACAGTAACGCAGCCGAGGACTGCCACGGAAAAGAGTCCCTGACCGAACCAGGCTGCTGCTACGCACACTATAAGAGCGGCAGCGCCCGCAATTGGCGACTGTGTCGCCTCAATAATGGCAGGGAAGGTCATGACCGCAAGGGTCACATATGGGACATAATATAGGAATGATTGGAAGAACCGGTTTCTGACCGGTTTTTTCATTATGAGTGATGCTGCTACACGCATGAGCCATGTGGCGAATGCCATAACCAGTATGTATACATAAGCATTAATCTGCATCTGCCGCACCTCCTTCAGGATCCTCGGTCCTGCGCGGGAACAGAGACGCGAAGACAGCGGAGATAACAACGGTGAGCAGTATGGTGCGGTTGCCCTGCGACATACCGGAAATGAACGGAAGATGTACAGATGCATATGAAAGCGCGAAGCTTAAGACTACTGCAGCGAGAACTGCTTTGTCTTTACGTGCAGGCGGAATGATTACCGCGATGAACATTCCGAAAAGAGCTACACTCAGTGCACTTACTATGCGTACCGGCAATATGTTTCCCATGGAAATACCGAGGGCCGTGCCCAGTGCCCACATAGGGACGGCAGCAATAAGAGCACCAAATGTGTAATATGGAGTAGGGATACCCGGCCTTGCTATGGTGATGCCGAATATCTCGTCTGTGATGCAGCTGCCGACAAGCAGACGGGTCCTGAGAGGCGTTCCCTCAGGCATCCTCTGGTTGAGGGCGAATCCCATAAGTATGTAACGGGCATTTATGATGAACATCAGAACCATAAGCTCAGCCAGAGTGGTATTGGTTGCGTACAGGGCAAAACCCATGTACTGACCGGCGGAGGCGTAGGTGATGAGACTTGCGAAGAAGCCCTGGAGCGCGCTGAATCCATAGTCGCGGGCAGCGATACCCAAAGAAAAAGCAACGGCAAAATACCCGAATCCGATCGGGATGCCGTTCCTGAATCCTTCCATGAAAATTTCACGTGTGCTGTTTGTTCCGGTCTTCATCAATTACCCTTTGCTCATCCTTGTACTTACTGAAGTATACTTTACCACATTCCGCTCAGGATATGCTAAAATAACTATGTATGAGATAAAACACAGAGGGGGCAATCAAAGAATGAACAGCAAAAGATGGGTATATCTCGGAATGGGCACGCTCACACTGCTTTTTCTGGGGCTTATTTACGCATGGTCGATTTTCAGAACACCGATCGGAGAACTGTTCCCTGACTGGAGCATATCGCAGCTGTCGCTTACATTTACGATTTCGATGATATTCTTCTGTCTGGGAGGTTTCGCAGGGGGAGTGCTGAGCAAAAGGCTGAGCATTAGAGCCAGGATGCTGATATCAGCGGTTATGCTTCTGATCGGATTCTTCATGGTCTCTACTGTCAAAACAGATTCTCCGGGAGCGAGCCTTACGATGCTCTATGTGTTCTACGGGGTTTTCGGCGGCGGCGGTGTAGGCGTAGCATACAACGGTGTCATAGGAACGCTGAACAAGTGGTTTCCTGACAAAGTAGGACTTGCATCCGGCATAATGCTTATGGGCTTCGGGCTCGGAGGGCTCGTGCTGGGTTCGGTCGTCAATTCAATGATTGGATCGATGGGAATTCTTCCGGTATTCAGGCTTCTGGGCATTGTCATCTGCATCGTATGTGCGCTTGCAGCATTTATCATCAAGGCTCCGGGCAGCAAAGACGCAGATGCTCTGGCTGCTCTTGCAACATCCACATCGAAAGGTAAAAATTCCGGTAAAACTTCAGGAGCAGCAGTCAAAAACTATACAGCCGGTGAGATGCTGAAGACTCCGCAGTTCTGGTTCTTCACTATCTGGGCTATACTGCTCAACTCAGCAGGGCTTCTGGTCATTAACAGTGCTGCCAACATCTCGGTGGCATTCGGAGGCGCAGCGATACTCGGCATGATAGTTTCGCTGTTCAACGGAGCCGGAAGAATAATTGCAGGCAACAACTTCGACAGATTCGGCAGATTCACTTCAACGCTCGTAAATAACGCATTCATGCTTATTGCCGGCATACTTCTGACGCTAGGCGGCATGACAGGCGCATACATATTCATACTTTGCGGGCTCGTTTTTGTGGGACTTGCTTACGGCGGATGCCCGACTATCACGTCGGCTTACATCAACAAAGCTTTCGGACCTGCCAATTTCCCGACGAACTTCAGTATCGCAAACTTCAGCCTGATTCCGGCTGCCACGATAGGTCCGATGATCTCCTCGGCACTGCTGGAGTCGGCAGGAGGCAGCTATAACACCAACTTCTACGCGATCATAGGCTTCTCGGCAGCGGCAGCCGTATTCTGGGTGCTGCTCAACAGGGCAAGCAAGGACAAGAATTAAGAGGGGTAAATGAATGGACTATGATGTAATTATTATCGGAGCAGGACCTGGCGGAATATACGCCGCTTATGAGCTCACAAAAGAAAACAGCGGGCTGAAAGTCGCTGTATTAGAAGCCGGCAAAAGGCTCGAGGAGAGAAAGTGCCCGATAGACGGAGTGAAGGTAAAGTCCTGCATAAACTGTCCGAGCTGTTCCATTATGAGCGGTTTTGGCGGAGCAGGAGCTTTCTCTGACGGAAAATACAACATAACGAACGACTTCGGAGGCACTCTCCATGAATATATCGGCAAGGATGAAGCTATCCGTCTGATGAAATATGTCGATGATATAAACATGTCGCACGGCGGAGAGGGAACAAAGCTCTATTCGACAGCCAATTCTTCGTTCAAAAAGCTGTGCCGACAGAATAATCTGATACTCCTTGACGCGTCTGTACGGCATCTCGGAACAGACATTAACTATGTTGTTCTGTCAAATCTGTACGATGAACTCAAAGACAAAGTGGACTTCTGCTTCAGGACTCCTGTTGAACACATAGAAGTGATCGACGGCGGCTACTGTGTTATCACTGCAGAAGGCAGATTTACCTGTAAAAAGTGCATAGTTTCGGTAGGACGAAGCGGAAGCAAATGGATAGAAGAAATCTGTCATGAACTCGGTATACCTACGGAATCAAACAGAGTTGATATAGGCGTAAGAGTAGAGCTTCCTGCGGAGCTGTTTTCGCATATTACGGATGAACTCTATGAAAGCAAGATCGTATATAAGACTGAAAAATTTGAAGATAAAGTAAGAACATTCTGCATGAATCCGCGCGGAAGTGTCGTTAACGAGAACACGAACGGGATAGTCACAGTTAACGGCCACAGCTATGAGGATCCGGAAAAGCAGACCAATATGACCAATTTTGCTCTGCTGGTATCCAAACACTTCTCGGTGCCGTTCAAGGACAGCAACGGATACGGCGAGAGCATCGCGAGGCTCTCCAACATGCTTGGCGGAGGGGTTATAGTACAGAGGTTCGGAGACCTCATCCGTGGCAGAAGAACGAATTACAAGAGACTGGCTGACAGTTTTGTGACACCGACTCTCAAGGCTGAGCCGGGAGATCTTAGCCTTGTGCTTCCAAAGAGGATACTCGACGGAATCATCGAAATGATATATGCGCTCGACAAGATCGCTCCGGGAACTGCTAACGATGATACTCTGCTCTATGGAGTCGAGGTCAAGTTCTATAACATGGAAGTAAGCGTGAATGAACGTCTGGAAACAAAATACGACGGTCTCTACATGATAGGAGACGGAAGCGGAGTTACTCATTCACTTTCACACGCTTCTGCAAGCGGTGTGTTTGTGGCCAGAGATATATTAGGACAATTTTAATTTATTGAAAGGAGCACAGCATCCATGAAAAACGTTAAATGTCTTAAGTGCATCAAGTGCGGCAGGGAATATGAGGCACTTCCTGACGCTACTACATGCGAATGCGGAGGTATTCTCGATGTAATTTATGACTATGATTACATCAGGAAAAACTTTACGCCTGATGACATATCGTCAAGTGACAACTATACGATGTGGCGTTACCGTCCGTTCCTCCCGGTAGAGGAGGACACCGTTCAGCCGCCTCTCAGAGTAGGCTGGTCGCCTTTATACGAAGAGCCGAGAATGGCTGATAAGCTTGGAATCAGAAAGTTCTGGCTCAAGGATGACGGCCTCAATCCTACAGCCTCACTGAAAGACAGAGCAAGCTCCATGGGAGTTGCTAAAGCGATCGAGGCGGGCTATGACACGATCGCGTGCTCCTCAACAGGAAATGCGGCCAGCTCGCTGGCCGGCAATGCTGCTGCGGCAGGACTCAAGACTTACATCTTCGTTCCTGAAAGAGCTCCGATCGGCAAGGTAGCTCAGCTCCTCATCTTCGGAGCAACAGTTGTTTCAGTCAAGGGTAATTATGAAGAAACATTCGAACTGTCAAAGGCGGCAATTGATGAGTACGGCTGGTACAACAGAAATGCTGCCATAAACTGCTATCTTATGGAAGGCAAAAAGACTGTCGCCCTCGAGATAGCTGAGCAGCTGGGATGGGAGGTCCCTGACTACGTTGCTCTCTCAGTCGGCGACGGCTGCACGATCGGCGGAGTCTGGAAAGGATTCAAAGACCTTTACAATGCAGGATTCACAAACAAGCTCCCTAAGATCATCTCAGTACAGTCTGTCAACACTTGTCCTATCAACAGGGCGGCGCGCACCGGAGAACCATGGGAGCCGATGGAAGAGAACACTCTTGCTGACTCCATATCGGTGGGTGTACCTCGCAACCCTGACAAGGCTATCAATGCGATACTTGAGTCAGGCGGCATCCCTGTAGAAGTAACTGATGATGAGATACTTGAAGCGATGAGGGTCACCGGCAGAGAATGCGGAGTATTCGGAGAACCTGCAGGTGTTACAGGCATGGCAGGACTTACAAAGCTCTGCAGAGAAGGGAAGATCCCTGCTGATGCAAGCGTAGTCGCAATAGTTACAGGAAATGGCCTCAAGGATACTGCGAACGGCATCAAGGCCGCCGGTGAGCCTATCAGACTTGAACCGGATATCGACAAGTTCCGTGAGGTTTATGAAGAATTGAATAAATAAGCAAATACGGCAGGAAAAAACAATTATTTATTGACATATAAAAAATTTTTTGGCATCATAAAAATATGCTAGACAATTAATTATCACGTTGAAAATATACTGTTATAGTCTTAAAATAACGGAGGTACAAAATGCTTGATCTCACTATTAAAGAAAAAGGGTTGAAAAACAATATCGAGCGTGCCAAGGCTCAGAACATCATCCTGCCGACTATCGATCAGCAGATGCATCCTGAGAAAGTCCCTGAAAAGATCCTTGAAAAGCTGAAAGGCGTAGGACTCTGGGACATCGATCCTGTAAACCTCTTCCGTATCACATGGAAGAACGAGCAGAAGGACTCCGGCGGACTCTTCCACGGACCTAACTACATCGTTATCCCTCCTGAACTCTCAGGTGTAAAGTGCAAGATTATCTGCATGATCGGCAAGTGGTTCCCTACAGGCTGCCACAAGGTAGGTGCATCTTATGGATGTCTCGTACCTGAGCTCGTTACAGGTCAGTTTGACTCCGGCTATCACAAGGCAGTATGGCCTTCGACAGGCAACTACTGCAGAGGCGGCGCGTTCGACAGCGCACTCCTCGGAGTTTATTCGATCGCTATCCTTCCTGAAGGAATGAGCCGTGAGAGATTCGACTGGCTCAAGAACGTCGCCAGCGAGGTTATCGCTACACCAGGAACAGAGTCCAACGTAAAGGAGATCTTCGACAAGACTCACGAGCTGAGAGAGACAAGAGAAGACGTATGGATCCTCAACCAGTTTGAGCAGATGGGCAACTACATGTGGCACTATAATGTAACAGGTAATGCCATTGCAGAAGCATTCGAAGAGATGAAGGGTGAGAATGACAGACTCTTCGGCATGGCATTCACATCCGGCTCCGCAGGAACAATGGCTTCAGGCGACAGACTCAAAGAGCTCTATCCTGGCGCTAAACTGGCTGTCGGTGAAGCTCTGCAGTGCCCGACACTCCTTGACAACGGATTCGGCGCACATAGAATCGAAGGAATCGGCGACAAGCACGTTCCATGGATCCACAACATCAAAAATACTGATATGGTCATCGCTATTGACGACGAAGACTCCCAGAACCTCCTCAGACTCTTCAATGAGCCTGTCGGTCGCGACTACCTCAAGGAGCAGGGTGTTGACCCTGAACTCGTTGACCTTCTCGGATACTTCGGCATCAGCGGCATAGCTAACCTGCTCTGCTGCATCAAGATGGCTAAGTACTATGAGCTGACAGAGAATGACGTGCTGGCAACAGTCATGACAGACTCTTCAGTCATGTATCAGTCAAGAATCAAAGAACTCCAGGATGAGCAGGGTGAGTACACACACGAGAAGGCTGCACTCCACTACAACAAGCACATTCTCGACGAGAAGGATGACAACCTCATGGAACTGACCTATAAGGACAGAAAGAGGATCCACAACCTCAAGTACTACACATGGGTCGAGCAGCAGGGCAAGACTGTTGACGAGATCAATGCTCTCTGGTATGACGAGGAGAACACATGGGGCGCTCTCCGCAAGGAAGCGAGCAAGGTAGACGAACTCATCAACGAGTTCAACGAGGCTACAGGACTGCTCAAGAACCTGTAATAATCACAGATTTTTTTATAAAAAATCACAAAGGAGGCTGTTAAAAACAGCCTCCTTTTGTTTACAGAAATAAGCTTAATAAAACAATTGAAACATAAAACCATTTTGCCTTTTTTTCTTGTCTTTAAGATTTATTGGAATTATAATAAATTCATCATAAACCTATCTGCTGATACGTTAGGATAGTGTACTCAAAATGCGATCGGCAGAGTTTTCTGTGTATTTATATAACAGGGAGGATAATGATTATGAAGAAAAGACTTATTGCTTTATTGGTTTGCTTAGTAATGGTAATGATGCCAATGCTGGCAGCCTGCGGCGGCGGTGGCGGCGGTGAAGATGCTGCTCCTGCAGATGAGGGCGGCGCTGCAATGAAGGTCGGCCTGATCACACTTCACGATGAGAACTCCACTTACGATAAGAACTTCCTCGATTCGTTCCAGGCATCCTGCGACAAGCTGGGAGTAGAGGGCATCATCATGAAGAACGTGCCGGAAGGACAGGAATGCTACGATGCAGCAGGCGAGCTCGTAGATAAGGGATGTACCCTCATCTTCTCAGACTCGTTCGGTCATCAGGGATTCATGCTTCAGGCTGCTAAAGACAATCCGGATGTTCAGTTCGTAAGCTGCACCGGCGACAGCGCTCTGGTTGCAGGAGTCGACAACTTCCACAACGCATTCGCTTCGATTTATGAAGGACGTTACCTTGCAGGTGTTGCTGCAGGAATGAAGCTCAAAGAGCTCCAGGATGCAGGAAAGCTTAAGGGCGATGCTCCTAAGATGGGTTATGTAGGTGCGTTCACATATGCTGAGGTAGTATCCGGATACACATCATTCTATCTCGGAGCTAAGAGCATCGTTCCGGATGTAACAATGGACGTTACATTCACCGGTTCATGGTATGATGAGACAGCTGAAAAGGAAGGCGCTAACAAGCTGATCCAGGGCGGCGCAGATCTCATCTCGCAGCACGCTGACTCCATGGGAGCTCCTACAGCATGCAAAGAGGCTGGTATCCCTGACGTTTCCTACAACGGAAGCACAATGGAAGCCTGCCCGGATTCCTACATCATTTCATCCAGAATCAACTGGTCACCGTTCTATGAATATGCAATCACTGCAGTTCAGAACGGAGAGGCATTTGACACTAACTGGACAGGAACTCTCGATACAGGATCAGTTGAGCTGACAGAGCTCAACGAGAACGTTGCTGCTGAAGGTACTGCTGCTAAGCTCGAAGAGGTTGAGGCAGGACTGAAGGATGGTTCGATCCACGTATTCGACACAAGCACATTCACAGTAGAAGGCAAGACACTTGATTCCTACAAGGCAGACGTAGAGGCTGATGAGAACTATGAGCATGAAACAGAAGTCATTTCTGACGGATACTTCCATGAATCTGAGTACAGATCAGCTCCGTACTTCGATCTCCAGATCGACGGAATCAACCTGCTCGATACTAAGTTCTAAATCACAACTCATTTAAGAAGGCATTTCAATAGTTATGACCGGTTCCGTTTTGATACGGAACCGGTCAAATTATAAAAACAAGATTCGATATCGGAAAGGGGAGATTATTTTGCAGGACAGCAGAACACCCGCAGTTTCGATGAGAAACATAACCAAGACTTTCGGAACAATAGTAGCCAATAATAAGGTCGACTTGGATATTTACCGTGGAGAGATCTTATCTCTGCTTGGTGAGAACGGTTCCGGCAAGACTACTTTGATGAATATGCTCTCAGGTATTTATTATCCTGACGAGGGTGAGATTTTTATTGATGGACATCCTGTTCAGATAACATCTCCGAAAGATGCCTATGACTACGGCATCGGCATGATCCACCAGCATTTTAAGCTGGTCAATGTATTCACTGCAGCACAGAACATTATTTTGGGTATAAGTGAGACAGACGGCAAAAAGGTACCGAGATGGAACAAACTCGATGTTGAAAAAGCTTCGAAGAAGATCCGTGAGATTTGCGATGCTTACGGATTTGATGTCGATCCTGATCAGAAAGTATATGACATGTCGGTATCTCAGAAGCAGACTGTTGAGATCGTAAAAGTCCTTTATAAGGGTGCGGATATCCTTATTCTTGACGAGCCTACGGCTGTACTGACTCCGCAGGAGACGGAAAAGCTGTTCAAGGTTCTGAGGAACATGAGGGAAGACGGGAAAACCGTTATCATCATTACACACAAGCTGCACGAGGTAGAATCGATCTCGGATAAAGTCGCGATACTCCGTAAAGGTGAGTATATCGGAACACTGATAACAAAGGAGACCAATGCCCAGGAGATGACCAACATGATGGTAGGGCGTGAGGTCAAACTGAACATAGACAGACCTGAACCTAAGAACGTAAAGCCAAGACTTGAGATAAAAGGCCTTACGGTAAGAAGTGAAGACGGGATCCTGAAACTAGATGATGTATCCTTCACTGCAAATACGGGAGAAGTGCTCGGTATTGCCGGAATATCCGGATGCGGACAGAAGGAACTCCTTGAGGCCATTGCAGGACTTCAGCCTATTGAGAAAGGCGAAATCCTTTATGTAGAGGATGACGGATCCAGAACTAATCTTGTCGGTATGGATTCTCTTGAAATCGATACCAAGGGCGTCTCACTTGCTTTCGTTCCTGAAGACAGGCTTGGTATGGGACTTGTAGCCAACATGGACCTGGCAGACAATATGATGCTGAGGTCATTCAGAAGAAAAGGAAGCATCGCCGGCTTTACGGACCGCAAGACGCCTAGAGATCTTGCGGAGAAGGTCGTCAAAGAACTTGAGGTTGTCACACCGGGAATTGAGACTCCGGTACGACGCCTGTCCGGCGGAAACGTCCAGAAGGTGCTCGTAGGCCGCGAGATAGCTATGAACCCTACTGTGCTGATGTCGGCATACGCAGTCAGAGGACTTGATATCAATGCTTCATATACGATTTACGATCTTATAAACCAGCAGAAAGAACGCGGAGTAGCAGTTATATTCGTCGGAGAAGACCTCGATGTTCTGCTTGAGCTCAGCGACCGTATCCTGGTGCTGTGCGGCGGCAAGGTAAGCGGGATCGTTGACGGCAGGACGGCAGACAAGAATAGTGTCGGACTGCTAATGACAAAACTCGGAGGTGGTGAAATTGGATAAGCAAAAGAAAGAACCGTTGATCCATATCACTAAGAGAAAGGCGATCTCGAAAACGCATGAATGGGGTATCCGCCTTGGCAGTATCCTGATCGCTCTCATAGTCTGCGCTTTCATCACGACCATAACCACACATCTGAATCCTATCAGCGTATACGGCGCTATGTGGGAGGGGTCATTCGGAAGCCCGAGAAAGATGTGGGCTCTTCTCAAGGAGTTGTCCATATTACTGATGGTCTCGGTAGCGCTTGCTCCGGCTTTCAAGATGAAGTTCTGGAACCTCGGCGGAGGCGGACAGGTAATGGCCGGAGTACTTGCTACTGCCACATGCATGATAACACTTGATGATAAGCTTCCTAATGCTGCACTCATTCTTGTGTCGCTTATAGCAGCTCTTGCCGCAGGTGCTCTCTGGGCATTTATCCCTGCGTTCTGCAAGGCAAAATGGAACACTAACGAGACACTCTTCACCCTGATGATGAACTATGTAGCAACACAGATCGTAGCTTACTACATTATCATCTGGGAGAACCCGAAGGGTTCCGGAAAGATTGGTATCATCAACCCTAACACTAATGCCGGCTGGCTTCCGGTAATAGCGGAAAAACAGTATCTCCTGCCGGTACTGGTCTCAATAGTTGTGACCATATTCATGTATATCTATCTGAAATACAGCAAACATGGTTACGAACTCTCAGTAGTAGGTGAGAGCCAGAACACCGCCAGATACGTAGGAATCAATGTAGGAAAGGTAATTATCCGTACACTGGTATTGTGCGGACTGATCTGCGGTCTTACAGGATGGCTGCTTGTTGCCGGTACCGACCACACGATGACTACTACAATCGAAGCCGGCAGAGGCTTCCTCGGAGTTATGGTCGCATGGCTGGCCCATTTCAATCCTATCGGAATGATATTGTCGGGACTGCTGATGGTATTCATGAGCCGCGGAGGATCTGAGATATCCACAGCATTCGGACTGAACAACTCTTTCGGAGATATCCTTACCGGAGTCATCCTGTTCTTCGTAATAGGAAGCGAGTTCTTCATCAATTACAAAGTACATTTCCGTAAAGCACATGGAAAGGAGGCTGCCTGATGTTTAGTCTTGTAACATTTATACCAAGAGCTATCGTACAAAGCGTACCGCTTTTGCTCGGCTGCGTAGGTGAGACACTGAACGAAAAAGCCGGCAGCCTTAACCTCGGTATTCCGGGTGTCATGTATGTAGGAGCCATATCCGGAGTAATAGGATCATTCATTTATGAAAACTCTGCAGCGAATTTTAATCCTGTAATAGGTCTGCTGATACCGATACTGTGCTGTATGCTGGGTTCATTGCTGATGGGACTGCTTTTCTGCTTCCTGACAGTAACACTCAGGGCAAACCAGAACGTAACAGGACTTGCCATGACGACCTTCGGTGTCGGTTTCGGAAACTTCTTCGGCGGATCTATCATGAAGCTGACCGGCAGTGAAGTTCCATCGATCATTCTTTCTGCTACCAGTAAGGCATTCAAGACCTCGCTGCCGTTCGCAGGAAAAGCCGGAGTTGTAGGCGAGCTGCTGCTGTCTTACAGCTTTATGACATATGTGGCAATCGCTATCGCTATTTTCACATCATATATGCTGAAGAAGACCCGTACAGGACTTGAACTGAGGGCTGTAGGTGAGAACCCTGCTACAGCAGATGCCGCCGGTATCAATATCAACAGATACAAATACTTCTCGATCTGCATCGGCTGCATGATCGCGGGAATCGGCGGACTCTACTACGTGCTCGACTACGCAAGCGGAGTATGGTCAAACGATGCATTCGGAGACAGAGGATGGCTTGCGATAGCACTTGTAATCTTCTCGATCTGGCGTCCTAACTGGGCTATCTGGGAATCGATGCTCTTCGGAGGATTATACATTCTCTATCTGTATATCCCTACAGGTGCAAACTTTGCTGTCAAAGAGATTTACAAAATGCTTCCGTACCTTGTAACGATCATCGTACTGATCGCTATAAGCCTTAGAAACAGACACGAAAATCAACCTCCTGAAGCTCTCGGACTGCCGTACTTCAGAGAGGACCGATAGCAGATCTTTACTTCAGATAACACAACATGAAAGGCGCTTTACTGCGCCTTTCACTGCATACGCGCAGAAAGGAGGGGAGTCTTGAAATACGAAACATATAAGAAACTGGCGCCTGCTGCATTGGGAAAAGTAAAAGCTGACCTCATTTTCAAAAACTGCAGTATTGTCGATGTATTCACCGGTGAAATCGTTCAGGGAAACATAGGCGTTAAAGACGGCATCATCATCGGCGTTTCAAGATCGATCCAGGGAAAGAAGGAGATCGATCTCAATGGTGCATGCATAGCACCGGGGTTTATTGATGCCCACCTGCATCTTGAGTCAACCATGGTTGCTCCGGCGGAACTTGTAGCAACAGCGGCATCGTTCGGAACTACAACATTCATTGTAGACCCGCATGAAGCGTGCAATGTATCCGGAGCTGATGGTATCCAGTACATTCTCGATCAGACTGAGAAGTCGAACGCTAATGTATTCGTCATGATGCCTTCCTGCGTACCTGCAACAAACATCGATGACAACGGATGCATGTTTGCAGCCAACGATATGTACCCATTTGTAGGTAACGAACGTATCCTCGGCCTTGGAGAGGTGATGGACGACGATGCCGTCATCGACGGAGACCCGAGAATGTTTGCGAAGTTTGCACTGTTTGATCATCAGACGATCGACGGTCACGCGCCATTCCTGCCAAACAGAAAACTCTCAGCGTATAAGCTCGCAGGTGTCGATACTGACCATGAAGCTTCATCATTTGAGTACGCTCTCGAGGAAGCAAGAAGAGGCATACATGTTCATGTACGTGAAGGATCTGCTGCTCACAATGTGGATGACATCATCAGCGGAATTGTCAGAACCGGCATTGATACAGAGCATTTCAGCTTCTGCACAGACGACAAGCATATCGAGGATATCCTGAGGGAAGGCCATATCGTTTACAACGTCAGGAGAGCAGTACAGCTGGGTCTCAACCCGTTCAAGGCGATCAAGATGGCTACCATAAACACCGCAAAGTGTTACGGGCTTAAGCATATCGGCGCCATCGCACCGGGTTACCAGGCGGATTTCGTCATCTTCGACAACATGAAGGATTTCAACGTGCTTGACGTTTACTTCAAGGGGAAGCGCATCGACAGGAATGCTCCTGTAAAGGTCAAAAAGTGCCCGCCGCACCTCAAACACACGGTGAATATCGGCAAGGTACATGCAGAAGATTTTGCTCTTCCAATAAGGTCAAAGACTACTCATGTCATCGGAATGGAGCCTAAGCAGATCGTGACCAATCACATCGTTGCTCACTTCCCAAAGACTGAGAACTTCGTTCCTCATGACGGTTATCTCAAGATTGCTGCTGTCGAAAGGCATCAGAACAGCGGCAAGATAGGTGTCGCTGTTACCAAGGGTTACGGCATAAAGGGCGGAGCCATAGCGTCGTCTGTTTCCCATGACTCGCACAATATCATCGTAATAGGCGACAACGACGAAGATATCGCACTTGCCGTCAATGAGATAGCCCGTGTGCAGGGCGGATATACCGTCGTCGAGAACGGAAAGGTCTTTGAGACTCTGCCGCTGCCTATCATGGGGCTCATGACAGACGTTCACTTCAAGGAGGTCAACGAAAAACTCGCGGTCATGAAAGAGAAAGCATATGCCATGGGCGTGTCAAAGGATTTTGATCCGTTCATAACGCTATCATTCATGGCTCTCACTGTTATCCCTGAGCTCCGCATAACACCTAGAGGACTTTACAGAGTATCAGATAAGGGATCCGGATTTATAAAATAAGAAATGTTTGACAAAAGTATAATGACTGAAGCTGTGAACCTTGCGGATAACCACCGCAAGGTTCTTCATAGCATCCCGGAAAGTGCGTTCACGGAACGCAAAACAACGGCGTACATAAAGAAAGCATGCTCGGATTATCCGGTAAAGCTGATAGATATCGGAATGGAGACCGGGGCTGTCTATTACCTCGATGCGGGGCGTAACGAGACAGTAGCTTTAAGGGCAGACATCGATGCGCTGCCGACTGAACAGGGTCCGCAGCACCTTTGCGGCCATGATGCACATTCGTCGACGCTGCTTGGTGCGATGCATTATCTCTGCGCTTTAAAAGAAGAGCTTCCTTACAACGTACTCTTCATATTCCAGCCGGCAGAGGAAGGGACCCGCGGTGCAAAGGCCATGATAGACCATGGACTGTTTGAAAAGGTGCCGCAGAAGCCTGTGAGGATGTTCAGTATACATAACAGGCCTGAGATAGACTGCGGTGACGTGGTAGTTCATAAAGGCCCGCTCATGTCCGAGAAGAATATATATAAGATCACATATATTGGTGTTCCGGGGCATGGATCACTGCCTCATAAGTGCGTAGATCCGATAATAGCAGCCGCTTCATTTGTGACCGGTCTGCAGACCGTAGTCAGCAGAAACGTTGATCCGTTCGATCCTGTTATCTGCACTGTCAACAGCGTTACAGCCGGAGCACCGGATATTCCGGTTCCTAAGGAAGCGGTCATAACCGGATATTTCAGATCTTTCAATCATGAGACGCATATCCGGATGGAAGAGCGGCTCAGACAGCTCGCAGAAAGTACTGCTGAAGCCTATGAGTGCGGATGTGATATCAGCATCGTCCATGCAGTACCGGCAGTGGACAATACAGAGGAAATGTATCTCATAGCCCTGCGCGCGGCAGAAGCAGCTGTCGGCAGGGAGCATATAGTCGACAGCAGGGCATGCCTTGCTTCAGAAGACTTCGCCGTATTCGGCGAGAAGATTCCTTCTTTCTTTTACTGGGTAGGAAGCGGAACACCCGGCAAAGAATGTGCTTCCTGGCATGACCCGGCATTCTGCGTCGATCCGCACTACTTGGAGACTGCCGTACCGGTTCTTTGCTCATCGGTTTTGATCAAATAAGCTAAAATGGTTTTAGTTATAAACTTCAAAAAACAGCCTGATTTTGGGCTGTTTTTATTGATTTTGCGTTCTTCTCGTGCCTATAATTATACAACGGTTTTAACTCTTGTTAACCGCAAAGCACTATCAAATAAACGAGGACTGAGATGAGACTGATGAGAACAGAGGATGCCGTGGGGCAGGTTATTTGCCACGACATCACACAAATCATAAAGGACGTCAAAAAAGACGCCGTGTTCCGCAAGGGACATATCATAGAGAAAGAGGACATACCTGTACTGCTTTCTGTCGGGAAAGACCACATATATGTCTGGGAAAACGATGAGACCATGATGCACGAGAACGATGCGGCAGAAGTGCTGTGCGCCATCTGCAAGGGCGAAAACATGAGCCGCGGCAAGGTAAAGGAAGGCAAGATCGAACTCACGGCAGAATGCGATGGCGTTTTAAGGATCGACAGAGAAAAGCTGTTTGCTGTCAATTCTTTCGGGCAGATGATGATAGCTACACGCCATGGTGACTTCCCGGTGAAAAAGGGTGACAAGCTTGCAGGCACACGCATAATCCCGCTTGTCATCGAGAAAGAAAAGATGGAACAGGTGAAGACAGCTGCCGGAAGAGATCCTATCATGAGAGTCGAACCTTTCATTTACCGCAGGGCCGGTATCGTCAGCACAGGCAACGAGGTTTTCTACGGACGCATAAAGGACGAGTTCACACCGGTCGTAAAGGCTAAGCTTGAAGAGTACGGCGCTGAGGTCGCGGGCATCAGGGTGTCCGATGACAGAAACGAGAACATCGAAAAATGCATCAGGGCGTTCATCGATGAGGGCTGTGACCTGGTGGTATGTACCGGAGGTATGAGCGTAGACCCTGATGACAGAACGCCGCTTGCCATCCGCAACGTTTGCGGCAGCGCTGTCACATACGGAGCACCGGTGCTTCCGGGAGCAATGTTCATGCTTGCATATTACGGTGAAAACAACATACCTGTCATGGGCCTTCCGGGCTGCGTAATGTATGCCCGCAGAACGATATTCGACATCGTACTGCCAAGAATAATGACAGGTGAGATTCTGAAAAAGAAAGACTTTGACAGGCTCGGGGAGGGAGGACTATGCCTCAACTGCGATGTCTGCACTTTCCCTAACTGTGGATTCGGTAAATAAATAAGGTGTTACAATCCAAAAGCGCGCTGGACTTTAACATAAATCTATTATTTCTATTTATTGCTGCCTAAAGCGGCAATTGCGGAAGGGATGGTTTTTATGAAGAAGAAATTTCTGGCACTCGCCATTGTTTTTGCGATGATTTTTGCTCTCGCAGCCTGCGGTGGCGGAAGCAATGACAGTGAAGAAACTGCACCGGCAGAGAGGACTGCGGTAAATGTATTTGCAGCTGCATCACTCAGTGCGGTAATGGCGGATTTTGAGGCATCTTATGAGGACGCTAATCCGGATGTGGACATAGTCGTTAATGCTGACAGCTCCGGAGCACTTCTCACACAGATCCAGGAAGGCGCTCCTTGCGATGTATTCTTCAGCGCAGCACAGAAGCAGATGGACGAGCTTGAAGGCGCGGGAATGGTAGTCGATGGCACAAGGACAAATGTTGTCAACAACCAGCTGGTAGTAGTGACACAGCCTGACAGCGATACTGCTGTTACAGGACTTGCTGACATCGCTAATGCCAAGAGCATAGCTCTTGCTGACGGCAGCGTTCCTGTTGGCAAGTACACAAGACAGGCAATGATCAATCTCGGACTTCTCAAGGAGGTCGAAGACCCTGCAGCCATTACAACTCAGGAAGTATCCGAACAGCTCGGCGGAGTTGAGATCAGTGAGCAGGGCAACGTCAGCAAGGTGCTTGCCGCAGTTGAAGAAGCATCCTGTGAGGTCGGAACCACATATCTGTCTGACACGATAGGACATGAGGACAGCGTAAAGATTCTCGAAACTGTAGGGTATGACGTAACAGGCAACATCATCTATCCTGTAGCACAGATCGCGAATCCGGATGCTGATGACGCCGAATCTGCAGCGGCTGCTGACTTTATCACATTCATCACCAATGATGATGCAAAAGCTTTATATCAGAAGTACGGATTCGATACAGACGTAGAATAATAAAAGGGCAAGTGAACGGTTTTATTGAGCTGGCAAAAACACTGGACTGGAGTCCTTTATGGATATCCCTTAAGACCGGGGTCGTGGCGACCATCATATCGTTCTTCCTCGGCCTTTGGGCTGCCCGCAAGGTAATAAAGAAGGATTATAGAACAAAGTCGATCCTTGACGGGATACTGACTCTGCCTATGGTTCTTCCTCCTACCGTAGCGGGTTTCTTTTTGCTGCTTATATTCAGCCGCAGGAGACCTTTTGGAATATTCCTGAACGATACTTTTGATATCCAGGTAGTTCATACATGGCTGGGATGCATACTTGCAGCAACTGTAATAGCATTCCCTCTGATGTACAGAAATGCCAGAGCTGCCTTTGAGCAGATCGATGCAAACCTGGTTTACGCGGGCCGTACCCTGGGTATGTCAGAGACTGCAATATTCTGGCGCATAGTGGTACCTACTGCCGGCCCGGGAATAGCAAGCGGCACTATACTGACCTTTGCCCGCGCAATGGGTGAATATGGAGCCACATCGATGCTTGCAGGCAATATACCGGGCAAGACAGGTACAGTCTCACAGCGCATTGCGATGGTAATACAGGACGGGGATTATGCCACTGCAGGTTTCTGGGTGATCGTCGTACTTGTCATAGCTTTCCTTGCGATCTTTATAATCAATATGATCACCGGGAAGCATATGAAGAACATCAGGAAGTGGTAGGTGCGCGTCATGAGCAGACTGTATGCGGACATACACAAAAAAACAGGCGGATTCGAACTGAACGTACTTATCGAAAGCGATGCATCCCGGATAGGCATTCTTGGTGAATCCGGAAGCGGCAAGAGCATGACTCTTAAGAGCATAGCCGGCATAGAGGCTGTCGATTCAGGCCATATAGAGATTGACGGCAGGGTGCTGTATGATTCTGACAGAAAGATCGACCTTAAGCCACAGAAGCGCAATGTCGGATACATGTTCCAGAACTACGCGCTGTTCCCGACAATGAGCGTTCTGAAGAATGTAATGGCGGGACTGGGCCGCGCGACGGAAGAAAACCTCAGTAAAGCTGCAGACATGCTCAGACGTTTCCGCATGGACGGATATGAAGACAAACTGCCTGGCGAACTCTCGGGAGGTCAGCAGCAAAGGGTGGCTCTTGCGCGAATAATGGTAACGGAGCCGTCTCTCATACTTCTGGACGAACCGTACTCAGCCCTTGACAGCTATCTGCGGGACCGCATGCAGGTTGAGATGCTTGAGATGCTCGAAGACTATGCCGGGCAGGTAGTGATGGTCTCCCACAGCAGGGATGAGTTATACAGATTCAGTGAGGAACTGTTCATCGTCAGCGAAGGATGCATAATAAGACACGGAGATACAAAATCTGTTTTCCGGGAGCCTGAGAAAGCCATGGCTGCAAGGCTTACCGGCTGCAAAAATCTTTCAGCAGCAAGGCGGATCGATGAGCATACCGTTGAAGTTCCTGACTGGGGGATTATCCTTGACCTGAAAAGAACAGTGCCGCAGTCCACAAGCTGGGTAGGTTACAGGGCACATTCCTTTGAGCCCGTATGGGGAGAGGCAGAGGAGAATTGCATAAAATGCGATCTCATCAGAGTCGATGATCTGCCTTTCGAGAAAAACTACTATATACGCTCCCGCAACAGTGAAGCGCCGCTCTGCTGGTTCGTACAGGGAGAAGAACAAAGGGTACTGGACGAGAGGGGACTCCCGGACTATCTGAGACTGAACGAAGATGATATACTGCTTCTGGAGTGAGTATTATGTATTTTTATGATGCTGTAAGTGAACTTAATATAAACCTGGAAAACCGCATGTTCACAGTTTGCGATGGAATCCACGCCGGAGAAAAAATGATCGTATCCGGCGGCGAACCTGTCTGGAAAAGCGATGACGCCGGTTTCTTTTCGGTGCATGCATCTGAGGCTGTTTCTGCAGGAGACGGCAAACTGACTGTGATTGACGGCAGCAGGGTGTTTGCGGAGCTCCTCGGAAACGAAAAGAAGATCGTTATCTGTGGCGCCGGACATGTTTCCATGCCTGTCATTGAGATCGCAAAAATGCTTGGTTTCCGCGTGACTGCCATCGATGACAGGGAACAGTTCGTACAGAATGCACTCGATCACGGAGCTGACGAGGGTATATGCAGCGGCTTCGAAGAGGCGCTCGCAGGCATCCCGGGTGATCCGGATACGTTCTTCATCATTGTTACCAGAGGCCACATGTCTGATTCTGAATGTCTGCTGAGCATTGTAAATAAACCTCACGCATATGTGGGCATGATAGGCAGCCGCCGCAAGGTGGGCCTGGTAAAGCAGATGCTTGCCGATGCAGGTATTCCACATGATGTGATAGAATCGGTCCACACTCCGATAGGGTTAAGCATTGGCGCCGAGACGCCGGAAGAGATCGCTGTATCCATAATTGCTGAGATAATTGATGTAAAGAATAAAAATAAGAGAAGCACAAACATACCTTCTGAGATAATGGCTGTACTTCAGTCCGGAGACAGAAGCCCTGCCGTGCTTGCTACAATAATCTCAAAGCGGGGATCATCGCCGAGAGCTGCAGGTACACGAATGCTGGTAGAAGAGGGCGGAGTCATTACCGGCACTATTGGAGGAGGATGCGCCGAAGCAACAGTAATACTATATGCTGCTGAAGTGCTCAGGAATCTTGAGGGCAAAGAAAAACACGAGGCGGTAAACCCCGTGATAATGAATGTGGATATGACCGGAAAGGATGTTGCTGAATCAGGTATGATCTGCGGAGGAGCGATAGAAGTGCTCCTCGAGGTTGTCTGATTCTCAGCAGGTTACAGCCTGTCGATGTCCTTCACTTCGTTTTCGCTTTCAGCCTCGACGAGAAGAAGGTCATCTTTATGAGAAGCGATGATCTGACGCCCGCCGGTATCACCTGAAAGCTTCATGAGTTCTTCCCTGTATCGGGATGAGAAAATCTTGGGATTGCACATCTTTCCCTGCCACGCAAGGGAAACGATGCCGGCAGTTCCTTTTTTATATGCTTCGATCAGCCTTTCTATAGTTGATGTATTGAGACCCGGCTGATCGCATACGCAGAACATGTACGCGTCAGCATCTCCGGCTGCTGTCAGTCCCAGCTGCATGCTGCGTGAGATGCCGAGATCGGGCCTGTCGTTCATAACGACATCAAATCCGGCTGCCATTTCAGCGATATCGTCATACTGGGTGACGAGTACTTTTTTATAGACGTCAAGAGGACGCACCGCATCGAAGATGTACGCAATCATCGGACGCCCGTCATCCATGATATGCAGCAGTTTGTTGCTGCCGAATCTTGTGCTGTTGCCTGCAGCTTCCAGTATTACCGCGATTTTCGGCTCTTCAGGCATAAGTGTTCCCCACGCGCTCTGTATCCCCATTACGGCGAATATCTGCTGCATCCTGTAGGCAGCTGCCAGTCTGTCGATGTCATCGTCGATTTGGTTCATGAACACGCGAAAATCACCACGAACGCCTTTCTGGCCGCCGTCGCGCGATGAAACGATAGCATGCATGAAGTTCATGTCTACAGTCTCGCGCTTCAGCACATCAGGAAGCCCTGCGGCATTATATACAACATCTGCAGTCCTGCGTCCCAAAGCGGAGAGCCCGGCTACGCACACGGTGACATCGGTATAATCAGGTATGACAGGCTCATGGTCGGCAGGCCATTTAAGCGGCATGCGGCGTGAACCGTCAGCCTCGATAAGCACTACGTCTGCTGTATCGCGAAGGCTGTCCAGCACCTCTGCATGAGGGGCCGAGACTTTATCCGGTCTTTCCGGATCATCGGATACCACTATCCTGATACCGTCTTCTTCCATGCGGTCAGGACGGTACATATGTGTTGTTGTCGTTATAACGACCTTCTTTCCGGAAGCAGCAAGCTCCCGTGCCCACGCAAAAATGAGCGAGGTCTTGCCGCCTGCTCCTACGACGCTTACCACAGCATGCTCAGGCAGCCTGATCTGCAAGGCCTCCGTGATAGTATTCTGCTTTCCTCTGAAATTCCATAATTCCATATTTGTATTTTACAGTTATGGAAATGATCGGTCAACGGGACTATAATGAAACCATATTAGGGTATGAGACCATAAATGGAAAATGGGGGAGGAGGTTATATGAAAAAAGAGAAAAAGGTAAAAGATACCAGTGTAAGTGTAAGTAATGTATATCAGCTGGATGGAAGAGTTCCTGTCAGCAGAGCGATCCCGTTCGGACTCCAGCACGTTTTGGCTATGTTTGTAGCAAACGTGGCACCGCTTATCATCATCGCTTCGGTCGCTGTATATGACGGACAGCCGTTCAGCGCAGTAGAGACAGCAAGACTGATACAGAACTGTATGCTGATAGCCGGTATAGGTACAATGGTTCAGCTGTATCCTGTATGGAAAATCGGTTCAGGCCTGCCGATCGTAATGGGACTGTCATTCACGTTCCTGGCAGCAGCCATGTCTGCCGCTTCCAAAGACTACGGCATAATGGTAGGAGCCATCATAGTCGGTGGTATTTTTGAAGGTATCCTCGGTCTTACGGCAAAATACTGGAGAAAGATCATATCGCCGCTGCTCTCGTCATGCGTAGTAGTTGCGATCGGACTCAGCATTCTTAATGTAGGTGTATCATCATATGCGTCATCAGGCAAATATCCGGTAGGCGCATGGCAGAATCTCCTTGTAGCTACTCTCACACTCATAGCTGCCCTGGTATTTCACATTAAGATGAAGGGTGTCGCGAAGCAGATGTACGTTCTCTTCGGTCTGATATTCGGATATGTCATCTCGATATTCTTCGGAATGGTAGACTTCGGTGCAATGGGAGATACCATCAGGGAGATGGGAGTATTCTCAGTACCTGAGCTCTTCGCGTTCAAGCCTAAATTCCAGGCAGGAGCCATAATCTCATTCTGTCTGGTGTTCATGGTATCTGCGGTAGAGACGATCGGAGATACTACAGCAGCATGTACGGGAGGTCTTGGCAGGGACATCACTGAAAAGGAAGTCTCCGGATCTCTCTGCTGCGACGGATTCATGTCTGCGATCTCGGGCGGAGTATTCGGCGTTTCGCCTATCACATCGTTCAGCCAGAACGTAGGACTCATCGCCATGACTCATGTAGTCAACCGCTTCTGCATCATGTTCGGAGCACTGGCCATGATACTCGGCGGACTGTTCCCTCCTATCGGCGCATTCTTCACAACGCTGCCTGACTGTGTACTCGGCGGATGCACAGTTATCATGTTCGGTTCCATCATGATGGCAGGCGTAAAGATGATGATAGATGCCGGGCTCGACAACCGTAACACTCTGATAGCTGCTACTTCGTTATGCCTTGGAGTAGGTGTTACTCAGGTAGAAGGTTTCTTTGATTATCTGCCGTCGATTTTCGGCGAGATCTTCGCGGGGAACATGGTGGCAGGAGTATTTGTAGTAGGACTCATAATGGAGATTCTGCTTCCGAAGGATCCTGCAAAGTACGAAGCATATGTAGAGCATGGACTTGACGGCATCGACCTTGATCCGGCGCTCCTGCACAATCAGAATGATGAATAATATGTAACAGCAGCATAAAGAACTGAACAGCCGGCAGTAAAAAACTGCCGGTTTTTTTGTGCCGGAAGCGCAAAAACGGACAATCGATTCATGACAAAAACATAACCCAAAATTATTTTAGGTTTTTGCTGATATGTTCTTGTTTTGGTACAATCAAGCTCTTATAATTATATTGATAAATTGTAATATGGTGTTTATTTCTGCGGGGTAGACTGATGAAAAACTACTATGACCGGACATGGAAAATAGGCGAGCTTGCCAGGATGTTCGACATAAATGTACAGCTCCTCAGACACTATGACAAAGAGGGACTGCTGGTGCCGGAGATCAGAAATCCGCATAATAATTGGCGCTCCTATAAATATGACCAGATTTATCCGCTGGGAATGATACGTTTCCTCCGACAGCTCGATTGTTCGCTCGACGAGATAGGCTGTTTTATGCCTGGACGCAACCCGGATAGCACTGAAAAATACCTGAGAAAACGCATGAAGATGGTCCGCGCAAATTACGAGAAGCTGCTCAAGATGGAGTCAGTGATGAACGACAGATTTGCGATGGTCAATCGTGAGATGAAATACGCTGCGTTCGATCAGGTTTTTGTTTGCTCTGAAGACGATATCTACTACATAGAAATCGGGGGCATAGAGGAGATTTTTGTAAATGAGCTCTTCTACCTGTATCCTACGCTTGTCTTTTACAAGGGTGATAAAACGACATTTGCCGTGATGATACCGGGTGAGGAGACAGCGAATTTCGACAGATACAGCGACCGTATCCGCGTCCTTAATCCTGACGAATATCTGGTTGGATACCATAAGGGTCCTCATACAAAAATCAGGGAAACCTTTGATAGGATGCGCGAGGCCGCGGAAGGGATGCTCGATGAGGGATGCAGTCTCAGCGATACCGAGATCTGCATTGACATAATCGACCAGTTCATTGAAGCAGATAAGAAAAACTTTGTTACGAAGGTAATGATAAAAATTAATAGAGAGTAAGCACTATTCTCAGAAAGGAGGGCAGAGCATGTCCAACAAATACATCGGACAGGCGGTAACAAGGCTCGACGCTTATGATAAGGCGAGAGGACGCATCAAGTACACAGACGACATGTGCGATAAAAGCGCGCTCGTCATCAGGGTGCTCCATTCGACCGTAGCCAACGGTATCGTCAAGTCCATCGACACGAGCGAGGCCGAGAAGGTACCCGGAGTAGTCCGCATCTTCACATGCTTCGACCTTAAAGAAAAACACTATTTCCCGACCGCGGGCCATCCGTGGTCAACAGACCCGCATCATCAGGACATAGCCGACCGTCTCATCATGACGGATCATCCGCTTTTCTACGGCGATGATATCGGCGCTGTTGTTGCTGAGGATGAGGTCGCTGCTTCACAGGCCCTGAGCATACTTGAAAAGAGTGTAGTATACGAGGAACTGCCTTTCGTACTCGATGCCCAGGAAGCCATGGAGGAGGGCGCTCCTCTGCTTCACGAGAAATACCCGAACAACGTACTCGCCCACACCGAGATACACATGGGAAGCGTAGAGGAAGCTATCAAGGAACCGGGACTTATAAAGTGTGAGGGCTGGTATGAGACTCAGCCTGTACAGCACTGCCACATAGAGAACTTTATCTGCTATGCATACGGCGAAGGTGAAAGAACAGTGGTGGTTACATCCACACAGATCCCGCACATCGTCCGCCGCGTTATCGGTCAGGCTACAGGCATGGACTGGGGCAAGTTCAGAGTCATTAAGCCTTATGTAGGAGGCGGCTTCGGAAACAAACAGGATGTTCTTTACGAGCCGCTGTGCGCGTGGATAAGCATTCAGCTTGGCGGACGTCTTGTGAAACTGGACGTTCCGCGTGAGGAGACTTTCATCTGCAACCGTATAAGACACGCGATCAAGTATCACATTACTTCGTGGATGCGCCCTGACGGAAGCTTTGCTGCACGTACATTCAAGGCATGGTGCAACAACGGAGCGTACAGCTCACACGGTCACGCGATCGCTGCCAAGGGCCTCAACGCGTTCCCGCAGCTCTATCCGTGTGACAACATCGACGGTGAGACTTGGACGGTATACACAAACCGCTCTGTAGCGGGAGCGATGAGGGGCTATGGAATGCCACAGGCAAGCTACGCATTTGAAGTGCATGCTGAAGACTGCGCAAGGGCTGTCGGAATGGATCCGCTGGAGTTCCGCCGCAAAAACCTCATGCCGGTCGGATACTATCATGCTTTCTCGAAGAACGAGCTGTATTCAGATACATTCAACCAGTGCTTCGACAAAGGCGCGGAGATCATCGGCTATTACGATAAAGTAAAGAAATACGCAAACCAGACCGGAGACATAAGGCGCGGAATAGCAGCATCAACATTCTGGTATAACACGGCTGTTTATCCGATCGCACTCGAGACATCATCATGCCGTATAGTAATGAACCAGGACGGATCGGTACAGTTCCAGCTGGGCGAGACAGAAATCGGTCAGGGGGCCGATACAGTCGCCGCTCAGATGATAGCTGATACAGTCGGCATTCCTCTAAGCATGGTGCATCCGGTGTCCTGTCAGGATACTGATATCACACCGTTCGGTACAGGTGTATACGCTTCAAGAGGAACATACACTCTCGGTTTCTCGGTACGGCAGACGGCATTGCTGCTTAAAGAAAAGATACTCGAGGCTGCACATCAGTTCACCCGCATGCCTGTCTACAACCTCGATCTGGTTGACGGAAAGATCATCAGGACGACAGACGGACGTGAGCTTATGACCATAGGCGAGCTCGCTCTTTCAAAGCTGTACACCACAGAAGGCTCACAGCATCTGACTGCCGAGTCTACATATCAGATAAAGTCGAACGCATACTCTTTCGGAGTCTGCTTCGCAGAGGTAGAGGTAGACATACCGATGTGCCGCGTAAGAGTGCTGAATATAGTAAACGTGCACGACTGCGGACAGGTCATCAACCCTCTGCTGGCAGCGGGACAGGTACACGGCGGCCAGAGCATGGGTATAGGATACGCCCTCTCAGAGAAGCTTCTGTGGGATGAAAAGACCGGTAAACCGCTCAACAACAACCTGCTCGACTACAAGATGTCGTCGTTCATGGATCACCCGAGACTGGTGGCGGATTTTGTGGAGAATTACGAGCCTACAAGTGCGTACGGCACAAAGGGTCTCGGTGAGCCTCCTACATGCCCTGTTGCACCTGCGATCAGAAATGCCATCGGCCAGGCGACAGGTGTATATATAAACGAACTGCCTCTGTCACCGCATACGCTTTTCCGCGAGTTTACGGATGCAGGGCTGATCAACGATTCGTTTGCAGAATAGAAGCAGTGAAAGGAGACTACAATGTACGACATAAAAGCACTTTATGAAGCTGAGAGCGTGCAGGATGCCATCAGACTGCTTCAGGAGCATCCGGAAGCGCAGATACTTGCCGGAGGCTCGGATGTACTTGTCCAGATTCGAGAAGGCCGCAGGGCCGGATGCGAGTTCGTAAGCATTTACATGCTCGATGAGCTGCGCGGTATCACGATCGATGAGGAGGAGAACATCCGCATAGGCTCGCTGACCAGCTTCTCACATATAACAAAAGATCCGATCATACAGAAATACATCAACGTACTCGGTGAAGCCGTTGATATGGTAGGGGGTCCTCAGATCAGAGCGATCGGAACGATCGGAGGCAACACCTGCAATGGCGTAACGTCGGCGGATTCGGCATCCACACTCATGGCATGGGATGCCATTATCGAGCTGACAGGTCCGGACGGAATAAGACGCGTACCTATCAAAGACTTTTACATAAAGGCTAAGGTAGTGGACATAAGGCCTGCCGAGATACAGACTGCAATACTGATTCCGAAGGAATCCTATGATAACTGTTTCGGCCACTACATTAAATACTCGATGCGAAATGCGCTTGACATAGCGACTACAGGCTGCTCGGTCAACGTTAGGCTCAGCGAAGACAAGAAGACCTTCGAAAGAGTCCGCATCGGATACGGAGTAGCATCGCCTGTACCTGTTCGCGCTCCGAGCGCCGAAGCGTTCATAAACGGCAAAGAGATAACAGAAGAAAACATAAAAACTTTTGCAGAGACAGTACTCCAGGACATCAATCCGCGTAACAGCTGGCGTGCCGGAAGGGCGCTTCGCCGTCACATATCGGTGGTCATGGCTGAAAGAGCTCTGCGTGAGTGCATAATTCTGGCGGGAGGTGAGATAAATGGCTAAACAGTATAAAGTGGTTCACTGCACTGTCAACGGCAAGGAGATAGAGCAGATCGTTGACGTACGCTCGTCACTCACTGACATGCTGCGTAATGACCTTCATCTGACCTCAGTCAAGAAGGGCTGCGAAGTGGGAGAGTGCGGCGCCTGCACTGTTATCATCAACGGTGAGGGCTTCAACTCCTGCATATATCTCGCAGTATGGGCTGAAGGCAAGGAAATCTGGACTCTCGAGGGACTTACAGGTCCGGGCGGAGAACTCTCGGATATCCAGCAGGCTTTCGTCGATGAGGGAGCCATACAGTGCGGATTCTGCACACCGGGCTTCATCATGACGAGCTGGGAGATAGTAAATTCGGGCAGGGAGTATACAGATGACGAGCTCAGGAAAGCTCTTTCCGGACATCTCTGCAGATGCACCGGATATGAGAACATCTTCCGCGCAGTCAAGAAGACCATGCTGAGACATCTCGGCAAGTATGAAGAGGCAGAACTTGTCAATTCGCAGGGCATCACGGAATATCCTGAACCGATGCCTTTCAAATAGGGTACAGGAACAAAAAGGAGATCAATTATGGCAACTCAACTGTTAATGGCAAAAAGCCCTGAAGAGGCTATCGGCGCAAAGAATGCGACGGCAGTCTTTATCGCAGGCGGAACCGAGGTCAACCGTCTGGGTTCTGATGCCGCGGCAGCTGCAGACACGCTGATTTCGCTGAAAAAATGCGCCGGCCTTAATGAAATCAAAGACGCAGGTGACAATGTGTGCATCGGAGCGATGTGTACCTTTCAGCAGATCGCAGAGTCAGAAAAAGTGCCGGCATATCTTAAGGAAGCGGCACACTTCATGGCTTCTCGTACAAAGCGAAATATGGCGACGATAGGCGGCAACATCGCGGCTCTCAGAGACGACTCGTATATGCTGCCTGTGCTCTTCGCCGTGCACGCTGAGCTTGAAGTCCTCAGGGCAGACGGAACGGAAAAAATGTCTGCCTATTCCTATATGGAAGCTGTGGAAGCAGGCGGGGACATGCTTATTACGGCAGTCATCGTACCGAAAAACATAAAGGCAGTATCAAAGCGCTATGCTAACACTGCCCAGAGTCACGCGGTGCTCACCATGAGCGCAGCAATGACCGATGAAGGCATATCTCTGTATGGTGCCGTCAAAAACGTCGGTCTGCTGTATTTCTGTGACCTCGAAAAAGCATTCCGCGAAAACCCGGAAATAAGTGAGGATGAGATCATTGAAATGGTCAGAGTCTGCACCGGGCTCGAGACTGCAGATGATATGTTCGGGAGCGATGCGTATAAACGCTATCTGATAGGTGTGACAGCTTTCGGCTTACACAGTAAGCTCGCAGGGAAGGAGGTATAGACATGATCAGTTGTACCATAAACGGCAAAAAACGGTCATTCGATATCGACCCTACAAAGAGGCTTCGTGAGATGCTTCTGATGAACGGCAACTTTGCCGTCCGCGACAGCGATGATGCTGAAGGATTCTGCGGAAGTGATACAGTACTGCTCAACGGTACGCCGGTATTCTCGAATCTGATACTTGCAGGTGAAGTGGAAGGATGCAAGATCGTTACTCCTGACAGCCTCGGAGATTCGATGCACCTTTCGGTAGTGCAGCAGGCTCTAATCGATGCGGGAGTCGTACAGAGCGCGTATAACGCTCCTGCAGCAGCACTTCTGATGACATGGCTGTTCGAGAACAATCCGATGCCGTCAAGAGAAGAAGTAAAAGATGCACTGTCCGGAATATTCATAAGAGATGCCAGTTACGAGCATTATTACCTGGCGGCCGATCTGATAAAAGAAAAGATCGCTACGGGGAAATACCAGTCGAAGATAGCGCCTGAGTTCAGACCTCATCTCAAGGCTGTAGGCAAAGTGAAACCTAAGATCGATGCTCCACAGCTCGTATCGGGCGAGAGGGCGTTCGTTGAGGATTATGTGGACGATGACACCTGCTACATGGTGGTTCTCCGCTCGCCTTACGCACAGGCATATGTCAATAAAATAGATACATCGAAAGCAGAAGCTCTGCCGGGAGTTTTAAAGATAATCACGGCATTTAACTGCTCGGATGCGACCTACATGTCGGCCGGACAGGGCAACCCTGAACCGTCACCTCATGACAGGAAGCTGATCAATAAGAAAGTAAGACACGTAGGTGACCGTGTGGCCGCTATCGTTGCTGAGACGCTCGAAGAAGCGATAAAGGCACGTGATCTCATCGAAGTGGAATACGAGCCTCTGGATGCCGTATTTACGGTCGAGGAGGCAATGGCAGAAGGTGCTCCGCTGGTGCATAACGGAAGAGTACAGTATAACTCAGGCGCACCGGCTGACCTGGATGAGTATAACGCGAAGCTCTCGGGCGATGAGAGAGAGGGAAAGGTAGTATACCAGTTCCCTCTGCACGGTGACATACTGCATAATGTGGCTGCGGCAAACCACGGCGGCATAGGAGATGTCGACAAGGCATTCGAAGAAGCTGACGCAGTCGTCGAGGCTACGTACCAGACCAGCCAGATCCAGCACACGCCTCTTGAGACACATATCTGCTTCTCTAAAATCGAGAACGGAAGACTCATCATATATGCGAGCACGCAGGTCCCTTACCATGTGCGCCGCATCGTCAGCTGGGTCACAGGTCTCTCTGAAAACAAGATACACGTAATAAAGACCAGAGTAGGAGGCGGATACGGATCCAAACAGGACATTCTGGTAGAGGATCTGACTGCATACGCGGCTTTCGTCACCGGCAGACCTGTGCTTTACCACAACACACGTGAAGAGGAGTTCATCGCCAACTCCACAAGGCACCCGATGCGCGTCCATGTAAAGATGGGCGGCAAGAAGGACGGATCCATCACAGGCATCTACATGAAAGTAGACGCAAATACCGGACCTTACGGAAACCACGCACTGACAGTGCCTATGAACAGCTGCTCAAAGACCCTGCCGCTGTTCAAGTGCGACAACATGAAATACGATCTCACGATCTACTACACCAATACTCCTCCGGCAGGAGCTTATCAGGGCTACGGCACGCCTAAGGGCACATACGGCCTCATGATGGCGATGTGCGAGCTCGCAGACAAGCTGGGTGTCGACTACAAGGAGATGGTGCTCAAAAACCACGTCGAAGAGGGCTACATGCTCGAGATCCTCAAGGGACTCGGCGAAGGCCGTGAAGGAAATGTAGTACCTGTAGGATCCTGCGGACTCAGAGAGGCGGTCGAGAAGGGCTGCGACATGATAGAGTGGGGCAAGCGTGAAGAAAGCGATGATCCTGACTGGAAGATCGGCAAGGGCTTTGCGATGATAATGCAGGGTTCGGGACTCCCTGGACTTGACCACGCGAACGCAATAGCCAAGCTCGAGATGGACGGATCGATAATCGTGCTCTCAGGAGCAGCGGATATCGGAACCGGACTTGACACCATCATTGCAAAGGTCGCCAGCGACATTCTCTGCGTACCATTGGAGAGGATAACCGTGCTTTCAGGCGATACTGACTCCGGTGCTTTCGATACAGGCTCATACGCTTCATCAGGAACCTTCTTCAGCGGCAATGCAGCAGTAGTTGCATCCACGAATCTGAAGGAAAAGATCCTGGATGAGGCGGCATATCAGCTCGGAGAAGACAAGGAAGACATAGAAGTTGACTGGCCTGGAGTGGCAAGATCGAAGAAGACCGGTAAAGAGTTATCGTATTACGATATCATCCACACAGCTACTTCAGGAACCGGACGCGGGCACCTCATCGCACCGGGAAGCTTCACTACAGCAGCATCGTCTGTACCTTACGGAGCACACTTTGCACAGGTAGCTGTGAACGTTAAGACCGGTGAAGTCAAGGTTCAGAAGTTCTATGCGATACAGGATGCAGGCACGCCTATAAACCCAGAGGCTGCGCTCTGCCAGATGTACGGTGCGGCTCTCAAGTCGATCGGACATACCCTGTATGAGGACATGATACTCGATAAAGACGGACGCTGTGTGAACGCAACAATGACTGATTACGGTGTGCCGATGATCTCTGAGCAGCCGGATGACTTCAAGGCAGTGCTTATCGACGTGGATGACCCGGACGGACCGTTCGGCGCCAAGTCCATATCTGAGATCGCCTGCAACGGCGCAGCTCCGGCGATCGGAAACGCCATACACGATGCCTGCGGCGTATGGATACGCAGCTGGCCTATGACACCTGAAAAGATACTTAGAGAACTTGGAAAGATACAGTAACACAGGAAGGGAGGATCAGACATGCTTTTAATAGGTAACGGACAACTAATTACAAGGGATCCGGAGTTTCCTTATCTGAAGGACGGCGCGGTCGTCATCGATGGAGAAGTCATCAAGGCGGTTGGATCGTTCGCAGACATGAAGGCAGCTTATCCTGATGCGGAGTTTGTAGATGCAAAAGGCGGCATCATCATGCCGGGTCTTATCAATGCGCATACACATATCTACTCAGGCCTTGCCAGGGGACTCGCAATTGCAGGAAACAACCCGACAAACTTCTTCGAGGTGCTTGACGGCACATGGTGGAACATCGACAGACATCTGACGATTGACGGCACCAAAGCATGTGCATATGCAACGATCCTGGACTGCATCAGAGACGGTGTTACTACGATCTTCGACCATCACGCAAGCTTCTGCGAGATTCCTGGATCACTCTTCGCTATCAAGGATGTCGCAAAGGAGCTCGGAATGAGATCATGCCTCTGCTACGAGGTATCTGAGAGAGACGGAGAAGAGAAGACCGCTCAGAGCATCCAGGAGAACGCTGAGTTCGCTAAGTGGGCCATCAAAGAGGATGACGACATGATCAAAGCCATGTTCGGCGGACATGCTCTCTTCACCATTTCGGACAAGACATTCGAAAAGATGGTAGAGGCCAATAACGGCATGACAGGATTCCACATCCATGTATCCGAGGGCATGAACGACGTTTATGACAGCCTCAGAAACTACGGCTGCAAGCCAATCAACAGACTGCTCTACAACGGCCTGCTCGGAGACAGGACACTGCTCGGACACTGCATCCACGTGAGCCCGGCTGAGATGGACATCATCAAGGAGACCGGCACAATGGTAGTCAACAATCCTGAGTCCAACATGGGCAACGCAGTAGGATGCGCTCCTGTGCTTCAGATGATGGCAAAAGGCATCACGGTCGGCATGGGCACCGACGCATATACACACGACATGCTCGAGAGCCTTAAGGTATTCCTTATCATCCAGAGACACAACGCAGCAATGCCGAACGTCGCATGGGGTGAGGATGTCACGATGCTCTTCGAGAACAACAGAAAGATCGCTGCCAAGTACTTCAAGAAGCCTCTGGGCATCCTGAAGGAGGGCGCTGCAGCCGACGTCATCGTAATGGATTACAAGCCGTTCACACCGTTCTCAGACGAGAACATCGACGGCCATATGATCTTCGGAATGATGGGCAAGAACTGCAGAACAACGATAATCAACGGTAAGGTCCTGTATAAGGACAGAGAATTCGTAGATATAGACGAAGAAGCAATCAACGCCTGGACACTCGAGCAGAGCAAGAAGCTCTGGGGCGAATTAAATCATCGCGAATACTAGGTGAAGCCTCAAAAGTTCCTCGCTCGGACACTTTTGAGCCTTCACAATCGTAATTTAGATGTAGATAAAGATATGAACGGAGGTATTGTATGAGTGATATTATGCGACCAATGCCTTATAAGCAACTGCTGAACTGGGTACTGGACGAGTATGAAAAAAGCGGAAGCATCTTCGGTGTTTCCAAACTGGTAAAACACACAAACGGCCAGGCTCTTCCTATCTTTGATGAGAAGATAGAGTCACCGTTCGGACCTGCTGCCGGTCCTAATACGCAGCTGGCTCAGAACATAATCGCATCATATGTTGCCGGCTCAAGATTCTTCGAGCTCAAGACAGTACAGGTAATGGACGGTGCAGAACTTGCAGCATGCGTTGCAAAGCCATGCATCACCGCTCACGATGAATGCTACAACTGCGAGTGGTCTACAGAGCTGTATGTACCGCAGGCTTACGAAGAGTACGTAAAGGCCTGGTTCGTCTGCAAGATCCTCGCTAAGGAGCTTGGACTCGGTGATCCTGACGGTTTCGTATTCAACATGTCGGTAGGATATGACCTGGAAGGTATCAAGACACCAAAGGTAAACAAGTACATCGAAGAGATGAAGGATGCATCGGACACGGATGTGTTCAGGGAAGCCATGGCAGTATCGCTGCAGGCTGCAAAGGACGGCAGATTCAAAAACGTAGATGAGGACTTCATAAAGGCAATTCCTGCAAGGATCTCGAACTCCATCACCGAGTCGACTCTGCACGGATGCCCGCCGGATGAGATCGAGAGAATAGCTTCCTATCTCATCACAGAGAAGGGCCTCAACACATTCATAAAGTGCAACCCGACACTGCTCGGATACGAATTCGCCAGAAAGCGCCTCGACTCGCTCGGATTCGACTACATCGCATTTGACGATCACCACTTCCTCGAAGACCTTCAGTGGGAAGATGCAGTCCCGATGTTTGAGAGACTGCAGGCACTCTGTGACGAGAAGGGTCTCGAGTTCGGCGTAAAGCTGACCAACACATTCCCTGTAGATGTAAAAGCCGGCGAGCTTCCTTCGGAAGAAATGTACATGGCCGGACGCAGCCTGTTCCCGCTGAGCATTTACCTTGCTGAAAAGATTTCGAAACAGTTCAACGGCAAGCTCAGGATCAGCTACTCCGGCGGTGCTGACTACTTCAACATCAAGGAGATCTTCGAAGCAGGCATCTGGCCTATCACGATGGCTACAACCATCCTGAAACCGGGCGGATATCAGAGAATGTCGCAGATAGGCGAGAAGCTGATGGACTGCGGCAATGAGAGATTCAGCGGAGTGGATATCGAAAAGGTAGGAGCTCTTGTTGAGATGTCTCAGGGACCGAGGAACCAGAAGCCTATCAAGCCGCTTCCTAATCGCAAGAGCGATGAGGAACTTCCGATGCTCGACTGCTTCCACGCTCCATGCAGCGGCGGATGCCCGATCGAGCAGGATATCCCTGCATATCTGGAGGCTATGGAAGAGGGCAGAGTAGAAGACGCTCTTAAGATTATTCTCGAAAAGAACGCTCTGCCTTTCACTACAGGAACGATTTGTCCGCACACATGCGCTGACAGGTGCATGAGAAACCACTATGAATCCGCACTCAGGATCCGCGAGGTGAAGCTGATGGCTGCCGAAGCAGGATTCGACAAGGTGCTGCCTCAGCTCAAGGCTGCAGCAGCTGCAGACAAGAAGGTAGCTGTTATCGGCGGAGGCCCTGCAGGCCTTGCAGCAGCATCGTTCCTCAGCCGCGCAGGCGCAGATGTAACAGTGTTCGAGAAGAATGACAAGATGGGCGGAGTACCTCGCTACGTAATTCCTGGCTTCAGGATCGGCGATGACGCTCTCGACAAGGATGTTGCACTCTGCTCTGCATATGGCGCAAAAATGGTAACTGGCAGAGAGATCGCTTCAGTACAGGAGCTTAAGGATGAGGGCTTCACGGACATCATCGTTGCGATCGGAGCATGGGCACACGGCCGCAAGGCTCTGAAATATGGCGAAGAGTATGATGCTCTCGAGTTCCTCGAGAAAGTAAAGGCTGCACCTGGATCGATCGATCTCGGCACTGACGTAGTCGTCATCGGCGGCGGCAATACCGCAATGGACGTTGCAAGAGCTGCAAAGATACAGCCGGGAGTAGAGCATGTACGCCTCGTTTACAGAAGAGACAGAAGAAACATGCCTGCTGACGAGGAAGAGCTGGTAATGGCAATCGAGGACGGAGTAGAGTTCATGGAACTCCTCGCACCGGAAGGCGTCGAGAACGGCGTTCTGAAGTGCGAGAAGAACGTGCTCGGAGAGCCTGACGCAAGCGGCAGACGTTCACCTGTGGGAACAGGCGAATTCTGTGAGGTACCTGCAACAGCAGTTATCTGCGCTGTTGGTGAGAGAATAAAGACCGGTCTGTACGAAGCTGCAGGCGCGGAGATCGACGGCAAGGGCAAACCTGTCGTTGATGAGAATCTCATGACAACAGTACCTGGACTCTACGCAGCAGGAGACTGCAGAAGAGGTCCGGCTACAGTAGTAAAGGCTATCGCTGATGCACAGACCATTGCTGCGGCAATCATCGGAGCTGACTTCAGCAAGTATGCTGATCTGGATGCAAAGGGTGACATGGAGAAGCTGCTCGCACGTAAGGGCGACCTTGTTGATCCTCCTGCAGACAAGCCGGATAACAGATGCCTCGGATGCTCAACAGTATGTGAGGTCTGCGCAGACGTATGCCCTAACAGAGCCAATGTCGTCATCGATGTTCCGTTCTTCGAAAAACCGCAGATCCTGCACGTCGACGGAATGTGCAACGAGTGCGGCAACTGCGCAATATTCTGCCCGTACAGCGGACGTCCATACAAGGACAAATTCACTCTGTTCTGGAGCGAGGAAGACTTCGCAGATAGCGAGAACAACGGTTTCCTGCCGCTCGAAGGAGAAAAGGTGCGCGTAAGACTGTTCGGAAATGCCGCAGACTACGATATGGCAGATCCGAAGTGCGCTCTGCCTGAAGGTATAGCTGCATTCATCAAAGCAGTAAAGGAAAACTACGCATATTTATTAGCATAAAAGGTAAAGGTTTTTATTAATGTTAGTTGTTATTAAAGGCGCCGGCGACCTCGCCAGCGGAATAGCTCTGAGGCTGCATCATTCGAAAATCGATGTGGTCATGACGGATCTGCCGGTGCCTCTGGCGGTACGCAGGACGGTGGCTTTCTCGGAAGCCATCCGTCTTGGCAGTACTGAAGTTGAAGATGTAAAGGCAGAAAGAGCCGAAAATATAGACGAGGTGAAGGATTGTCTCGCAAGGGGAGTTATCCCTGTACTGGCAGATCCGGAAGCAGAGATCGTAAAGACCATGAAACCGGAGGTCGTCGTAGACGCTATCCTCGCCAAAATAAATACGGGAACGACAAAAAATGATGCAAAAATGGTCATTGGGGTCGGCCCGGGCTTTACTGCAGGCAAGGACTGCCACGCAGTGATCGAAACAAAACGCGGCCACACTCTGGGAAGAGTCATTAGAAAAGGATCTGCCATCCCGAACACCGGCGTGCCGGGAAACGTGGGAGGCCAGACCATAAGAAGGCTGATCAAAGCACCTACTGACGGGATATTCCATCCTGAAAAGGAGATCGGCGACCTTGTCAAAGAAGGTGACCGTGTCGGAAATGTTGACGGGGTGCCTGTATATGCACTGACTGATGGAAAAGTCAGGGGGCTGCTTCAGGACGGTGTACCTGTCACAAAAGGATTGAAGTCAGGAGATGTCGATCCGAGAGGTGCTACGGTAGATCACATGACAGTATCTGACAAGGCTGCGTCCATCGGCGGCGGAGTCCTTGAAGCTATTCTGTCGTATGCCGGGGAACGGCTTTGAAAAATATGGAGATGAAAAATGGCTAAGAGGATCAGGAAAACAGCATATGTCCGCTGCAGGGGCGGAAGCCCGATGCTCGAAGGGATAGACAGAGCGTCGCTCCCCAGGGACTGCAGCGCGATACTCAAGTTATATCCCGACGGTATCAGCAAGTGCAGATACGGATGCCTGGGAGGCGGCTCGTGCGAAGCTGCATGCCATCTTGCGGCCATAAAGGTCAGACCCGGAGGCCCTCCTGCAGTTGATAATGATAAATGTGTCGGATGCGGACTCTGCGCTCGAGTCTGCCCGCAGAACCTCATTGAGATCATATTACCGGATAGAAACATACAGCCGAAATGCAGCAACCGTGACTCCGGAAAGACCGCACGCGAGGCATGCGATAACTCGTGCATCGCCTGCCGCATATGCGAGAGGGAATGCCCTGCTGGCGCGATCACTGTTGCGGAAGGAAAACCTGTGATCGACCCTGCAGCCTGCATATGCTGCGGTATGTGCGCAGTCAAGTGCCCTCGCGGAGTCATCAGAGATTCAAACGGTATTATGACTGCTGACTGATCTGGCAGAGGAGGTGAGTACCATTTCTTACACATTTACAGTAAACGGAATAGAAAGAACTACTGACGAAAAGAAGCCTCTGATCAGGTATCTCAGGGATGATCTCAAGCTGTATTCGGTAAAGGACGGCTGCTCGGAAGGAGCATGCGGCACATGCACCATAGTTGTAGACGGCTGCGCAGTAAAGGCCTGTGTCCTCACCACAGACAGGGCAGTGGGCAAAAACATCATCACAGTAGAAGGCCTCAGCCTGCGTGAAAAGGAAGCATTTGTCTATGCTTTCGGAACAGCAGGATCGGTGCAGTGCGGCTTTTGCATACCGGGCATGGTAATGGCCGGAAAGGCTCTTATTGACCGCAATCCGGATCCTACGGAGGATGAAATAAAGAAAGCTATAAGGGGCAATATATGCCGCTGCACCGGTTACAAGAAAATCATTAACGGCATCAGGAGAGCTGCGTCCATTTTGCGGGGCGAAGAAGAGGTCAGGCAGATAAGCCAGTTTACGGGCAAGATGATGCCTGAGCAGAATGAATTCATCTCAGTTGTAGGCTCAAACTACGATCCTGAACGTGCTTCGGGAATAGAAAATTACGAAAACAAGGGCAACAGCTCACAGTACGGCATGGGACAGAACGTGTTCCGTATCGATGTCAGAAAGAAGGTGCTGGGTTACGGAAAGTATCCGGACGATATCGGGCCTGAATACTTCGTACCTGTGGACAGACCTGATCTGATAATGGAACAGACCGGCTGGGGAGAAAAAGAGTACGCGGATGCCTCTGCAAAGGGCCTTATCAAGCCGGGTAAGACTATTTACATGAAAGAAGAGCCTCTTGTTAATATCTGCGTCGCAGTCGATCCTGAAATGCCGCCTATGGCATACGCATCGGCCGTCCGCTCGCAGTATCCAAGAGCGATAGTAAAGAAAATAATAAAGGAAAAAGCCGAGTCACTGCCGGGCGTTCTTGGAGTTCTGACAGCAGCCGACGTGCCGAACAACAAGGTGGGCCATATACAGCAGGACTGGGATGTTATGATAGCAGAAGGCGATACGACAAGGATGGTGGGGGACACCATATGCGTCGTAGTTGCTGAATCACCTTACATACTTGAGCAGGCCAAGAAGGCGGTAAAAGTAGAGTACGAACCTCTCGAGCCTGTGAGAAGCATATCCGAGGCCAGAGCTGAAGGAGCGCCGAAGATCCATTCAGGCGGGAATCTCTGTCAGACGAGACACGTCACTCGCGGTGATGCAGCGAAAGCGTTGGCGGAATCAGCATATACTGCGACGGCATCGTTTACGACCCCATTCACGGAGCACGCCTTCCTTGAGCCGGAGTGTGCCGTGTCATTCCCGTACGGGGACGGAGTCAAGATACTCTCGACAGACCAGGGAGCATATGACACCAGACACGAGGTGGCTATCATGCTCGGCTGGGAAGATTGCCAGGAACGCATCGTGGTAGAGAACCAGCTTATCGGCGGAGGCTTTGGCGGCAAGGAAGATGTTACGACGCAGCACCTGACTGCTCTGGCAGCGCTGAAGTACAACAGACCGGTGAAGATGAAGTTCAGCCGTGCGGAATCCCTAAGAGTACATCCTAAAAGGCACTACATGGAAGGGACTTTCACTGTTGGCTGTGATGAGAACGGCATACTGAAGGGTCTCGACTGTGAGATCAATTTCGATACGGGCGCTTACGCAAGCCTGTGCGGACCTGTTCTTGAGAGAGCATGCACGCACAGCGTAGGCCCATACAATTATCACAATACGGACATCAGAGGATTCGGTTATTATACCAACAATCCTCCTGCGGGAGCATTCAGAGGATTTGGTGTATGCCAGAGCCAGTTCGCTCTTGAATCACTCCTGAACGTACTGGCAAAAAAGGTCGGGATCAGTCCGTGGGAAATAAGATACCGCAACGCGATTGAACCGGGTCTTGAGCTCCCGAACGGACAGATCGCGGATGTATCGACTGCACTGAAAGAAACTCTCGTCGCTGTGAAGCCATACTTTGATGATGCGCCGGAAGACAGGGTAGGCATAGCCTGCGCAATGAAGAACGCAGGTGTCGGAGTAGGACTTCCGGATAAAGGCAGGGCAGAACTCAGAATAAAGGACGGTCTGGTGTGGGTATTCACTGCTGCTTCAGATATAGGCCAGGGATGCCAGACTGTATTCCTTCAGGATGTTGCTCAGGCAACGGATCTGCCTATAACAAAAATCTGGATCGGCAACAGCAATACAGAGAACGCGCCGGATTCAGGAACTACATCCGGATCCAGGCAGACGCTGGTAACGGGCGAGGCAGTAAGAGGCGCCGCTCTGATGCTCAGGAAAGCCATGGATGAAGAGGGCGTCAATGAGGACACTCTGGATAAGCTGGAAGGCAGGAAGTTCTTCTATGAGTACTTTGAGCCTACAGACAAGCTGGGTTCAGACAAGCCTCATCCGAAGAGCCATATCGCATATGGCTTTGCTACAAACGTGGCAGTGCTTGACGCAGAAGGAAGGGTCACCGATATATATGCGGCATTTGATGCCGGAAAGGTAGTGAATCCGCTGTCAATGTCAGGTCAGATAGAGGGCGGAGTACTGATGAGTATGGGGTATGCGCTTACTGAGAGCTGGCCTCTCAAAGATTGTGTGCCTACGGCTAAGTACGGAACTCTCGGTCTGCTGCGTTCGACGGATATTCCGGAACTCCATGCGATACATGTAGAAAAAGATGAGCTTCTGAAAGCATCATACGGCGCGAAGGGCGTAGGCGAGATCACATCGATACCTGCGGCACCTGCGATTGCCGGAGCATATTACGCGAGGGACGGAGTCCTCAGAACGAAGCTTCCGCTCGAAAACACATATTACACAAAATCTGAAAAAAAGTAGTCCTTCATTGACAGGAGGAACAGAATGAAACTCATAAAAAACGGAATTATCGCTACTGATACTGATGTTTTCAAGGGCGATATCCTGATTGACGGAGAAAAGATTATCGAAATCAGAGAAGGCATAGAAGCCGCAGGCGCCGAAGTGATCGATGCTGCCGGCAAATATGTGATCCCGGGTGCAGTTGACGTGCACACGCATATGGATCTTGATGTTGGATTTGCAAGGGCTATAGACGATTTTTATGATGGCACAGTCGCTGCGGCATGCGGAGGCACAACGACCATAGTGGACCACATGGCCTTCGGCCCCAAAGACTGCAGCCTCTGGCATCAGGTGAATGAATACCATCGCCTGGCGGACGGCAATGCAGTCGTAGACTACGGATTCCATGGAGTGTTTCAGCACCTGCACGGCGCAACTCTTGATGAGATGAAGGAGATCAAGGAAGAAGAAGGCATAAGCAGCTTCAAGGTCTATATGACATACGACTACAGGCTGCACGATGATGAGATCTTCCAGGTGCTGAGGGCTGCTAAGGAGGCCGGGATCGTAATAACCGTTCACTGTGAGAACCACGGGGTCATCACGCAGCTAAGGAAGGAATTCGTTGAAGAAGGCAAGACCGAGGCGAAATACCATCCGATCAGCAGACCTGACAGGTGCGAGGCAGAGGCCGTCAACAGGATGATACATCTTGCCGCGATGGCAGGGGATGCTCCTTTATATATCGTGCATCTCTCCAGTGCCGAAGGACTGCACGAAGTGCTGAAAGCCAGATCTGAGCACAGACCTAACCTCGGCGTTGAGACATGCATACAGTATCTTATACTTACGGATAAAGAATATGAGGATCCTGAGGAAGGACTCAAGGCAATCATGTCACCGCCTCTCCGCAAGGATCAGGACAGAGAGGAGCTGTGGCAGGCTCTGGCGGACGGCACCATTGATACCGTCGCTACCGACCACTGTCCATTCCATTACAAGGTCGGTAAAGCCGAAAAACAATACGGAAAGGATGATTTTACCAAGTGTCCGAACGGAGCTCCGGGTGTACAGGAGAGACTGATTCTTCTCTTTTCGGAGGGTTTCATGAAGGGGCGCATAAGCCTGCCTCAGGTGGTTAAGTACAGCTCTTCGAATCCTTGCCGAATGTTCGGAATGTACCCTCAGAAGGGAAGCTTAGAACCGGGTACTGACGCTGACATAGTCATCATCGATCCGGACAGAAAGACCCTGATCAATGAAGATTACATCCGCGGTGCTTCTGACTACTCATGCTACGACGGAATGGAACTCGAGGGGTGCATAGAAAAGGTGCTCCTGAGAGGTGAAGAGATCGTAAGCGATGGGGAATTCCTCGGAAAGCGCGGCGACGGAAGGTATCTGAAGCGCGGGAACAGCATACTCGCAAAATAAAAAAGTTGTATAAGAGAAAAAGCTAAAACTATTTTAGTTTTATATCAAAATCTGTTGAATTACCTGGCGACAGGTATATAATAAAATTAATTAAGGGAAGCAAAATATTTTTAAGGAAGATATAACTGAGAAACACAAGGAGAGAAACTATGTCAAAGACAAAAGAACTGGCAGAAAAGCTCGCGAAGCTTAATATCGCAGACATGTATGAGAACGATTTCTTTCTGACATGGGAGAAGACAGACGATGAGATCGAGGCGGTATTCGCTGTAGCAGACGCGCTGAGAGATCTGAGGGAGCGTAACAAATCCACAAAGATCTTCGACTCGGGACTTGGAATCTCGATCTTCCGCGACAATTCAACAAGGACACGCTTTTCATTTGCCAGCGCCTGCAATCTGCTCGGCCTTGAGGTGGCAGACCTCGACGAGAAGAAGTCGCAGATCGCTCACGGAGAGACCGTGCGTGAAACAGCTACCATGATCTCGTTCATGGCAGATGTCATCGGTATTCGTGATGACATGTACATCGGCAAGGGTAATGCTTACATGCATGAGTTCATGGACTCGGTCACACAGGCACATGAGGATGGAGAACTCGAGCAGAAGCCGACACTTGTCAACCTGCAGTGCGATATCGACCATCCGACACAGTCAATGGCCGATGCTCTGCACATCATCCACGAGTTTGGCGGCGTAGAGAACCTGAAGGGAAAGAAAATCGCAATGAGCTGGGCATACTCCCCATCATACGGCAAACCTCTTTCGGTTCCTCAGGGAATCATCGGACTGCTGACCCGCTTCGGAATGGATGTCGTTCTTGCTCATCCGGAAGGATATGAAGTAATGGGCGATGTAGTCGAGGTGGCAAAGAAGAACGCAGCTGAAAACGGCGGAAAGTTCACTGTAACAAACGACATGAAGGAAGCTTTCAAGGACGCAGATGTTGTGTATCCTAAGAGCTGGGCACCTTTCGCAGCAATGGAAGTACGTACAGACCTCTATGGCAAAGGCGATTTCGATGGCATCGATAAGCTCGAAAAGGAACTGCTCGCACAGAATGCAACACATCAGGACTGGCTCGTCGATGACGAGATGATGAAGCTGACAAAGAACGGCCTCGATACTTTGTACATGCATCCGCTTCCTGCGGACATTCAGGGCATATCCTGTGAGCACGGCGAAGTTACTGCAAAAGTGTTTGACCACGCACGTGACTCGCTCTACAAAGAGGCATCCAACAAGCCTTACATCATCGCAGCTATGATCTTCCTTGCTAAGGTCAAAGATCCTGTTGCTGCACTCAAAAAGCTCGATGAGGAAGCAAATCCAAGAAGATCATTCTATTAAAGAAGGAAGGATTCAAATGGGTACGAAGAAAATAGTAGTCGCGCTCGGCGGAAACGCTTTGGGCAGCAATCTTGTAGAGCAGATGAGATCCGTGACGGATGCAGTCAAGCCGATTGCTGATCTCATAGAAGAAGGATATGAAGTGGTCGTTTCTCATGGAAACGGTCCGCAGGTCGGAGTTATACAGGATGCCATGACACTTCTCTCAAGGGAGAATCCTGAAAAGCATCCGCATTTCCCTCTGTCCGTATGTACTGCCATGAGCCAGGGCTATATCGGATACGATATCCAGAACAAACTCAGAGAGGAACTCCTTGACAGGGGTATCAAAAAAGATGTTACAAGCGTGCTTACTCAGGTGCTGGTAGATCCTGACGACCCTGCATTCCAGAATCCTACAAAGCCTATCGGCCCTTTCCTGACCAAGGAGGAAGCTGAAGCCAAGAAGAAGCTGAGAAACCACGTCTTCATCGAGGATGCCGGCAGAGGATACAGACGAGTTGTTGCAAGTCCTGAACCGAAAGCAATTATCGAGATCGATACGATCAGAACACTTGCTGATGCAGGCCATATCGTTATAGCTGCAGGCGGCGGCGGTATCCCTGTGACAAAGGCAGAGAATAATCACCTCAAGGGCTCACCAGCTGTTATCGACAAGGACCGCGCATCCGAGCTTCTTGCAGAAGAGCTGGACGCTGATTTCCTGATCATTCTCACTGCTGTTGAGAATGCGATGATAAACTACAAAAAGCCGGGTGAAAAGAAACTGGGTGACATCACTGTCGAAGAAGCAAAGAAGTACATTGCAGAAGGTCAGTTTGCACCGGGCTCGATGCTTCCGAAGGTAGAGGCAGCTGTAAAGTTCGCAGAGTCAAAACCTGGAAGAGTAGCTCTTATCACTCTGCTTGAGAAAGCAAGAGAAGGCATCAGGGGAGAGACCGGAACCCGCATCCACGCATAATAAAAAGCGCGCCTCACTGAGGCGCGCAGCTTTGATCAGTTTCACTCGACTGATGATCTGATCTCGTCGAGATAGCTGTACAGGGTGTAGGTCGAGATGCCGAAGTACTGGCAGACCTTTGGTCCTGACTTTGTTATCAGGAAGGCTCCGCGTTCATCGAGGAACCTTATGGCGCGTATCTTCTCGTCCTTGCTCATGAGAGCTGTAGGCTTACCAACAAGCTTCACGCTGTGGTCGAGCAGCTCATCGAGCAGGTCGGAAACGTTTCCGGATATCGATTCAGGCTCCTGGGCAGGCTGATCCTGGCCGGTAAAGGCGCGGATGGCATCATCCACCGCTACGAACATGCTTATGTCGTAATTAATGCCCATGAGTCCGATCACCTTTTCATCATCATCACGGATGAAAAGGGTAGTGGACTTAAGGACTCTTCCGTCAGATGTTTTCGTGAGGTATGAGATGCGGTCCTCGATCATCTCAGGGTTTTCCCTCAGAGATTCCAGCACTATGTGCGAAGGACCGTCACCTATGGAGCGGCCGGTAACATGACCGTTCTCGATCGCTACGATGGTATGCTCATGGTTATCGCCTCTGAGGTCATGTATAACAACTTCGCAGTTGCGGCCGAACTGGCCCGCAAGACCCTTGGCTACATGAGCGGCAAACTCAAATCGTTTATCAGGCTTCATATGTGCTCCCTCTTTCGTATGACGCTTTGATTAATACTGATAATTATTTTAGCAACAAAAAAATTTTTACACAATAAAAATAATTCATTAAGGACACGGAGGTAGATAACAATGATTCCGGATTATGAAGCTATAAAAAAAGCCGCAGAAAACTACGGACCGGAGATCAGCAGGTTCCTGAGAGACATGATCTCGCATCCGAGCGAAAGTGCTGAAGAAAAAGAAGTAGTAGCATGCATCAAGGCTGAGATGGAGAAGCTGGGCTATGACAAAGTCGAAGTTGACGGTCTCGGCAATGTTATCGGATGGATGGGAGACGGAGACAAGATCATCGCCATCGATTCCCACATCGATACAGTAGGTATCGGAAACATCAACAACTGGACAAATGACCCTTATGAGGGATATGAGACAGATGACATCATCTACGGACGCGGCGGATCAGACCAGGAAGGCGGAATGGCTTCGGCTGTATACGGTACAAAGATCATGAAGGATCTCGGACTCATTCCTGAAGGCTACAAGATCATGGTAGTAGGTTCCGTAATGGAAGAGGACTGCGACGGAATGTGCTGGCAGTATATCGTAAACAAGTACTTCAATGGTCCTGAAGACGCAGCTTCAAAGATCGACTTCGTAATCTCGACAGAGCCTACAGACGGAGGCATCTACAGAGGACACAGAGGCCGTATGGAGATCAGAGTAGACGTCAAGGGCATTTCCTGCCACGGCAGTGCTCCTGAGAGAGGCGACAACGCTGTCTACAAGATGGCTGACATAATCAGCGACGTAAGAGCTCTCAACAACAACGACTGCACGGAGAGCACTTCGATCCGCGGACTGGCAAAGATGCTCGATCCTAAGTTCAATCCGGATCACTATGAGGATGCAAGATTCCTCGGACGCGGCACATGCACTGTATCCCAGATCTTCTACACATCACCGAGCCGCTGCGCTGTAGCAGACTCCTGCGCTATCTCGATCGACAGACGTATGACAGCAGGCGAGACATGGGACAGCTGCCTCGAAGAGATCAGACAGCTCCCAAGCGTGCAGAAATACGGCGATGATGTAAAGGTTTCGATGTACATGTATGACCGTCCGTCATGGACAGGCGAAGTATATGAGACAGAGTGCTACTTCCCGACATGGATCAACAAGGAGAGCTCGGCTCACGTAAAGGCTCTCGTAGAGGCTCACAAGGCTCTCTTCGGAGACAAGAGGATCGGCTCACCAAGCGCTATGCACCTCAGGGACGGACGTCCGCTCTGCGACAAGTGGACATTCTCTACAAACGGCGTATCCATCCAGGGCCGTTACGGAATCCCTTGCGTAGGATTCGGACCTGGAGCTGAGAGCCAGGCACATGCGCCTAACGAGATCACATGGAAGCAGGACCTCGTGACATGCGCTGCTCTCTATGCTGCAGCAATTCCTCTGTATCCTGATCAGGAGAAGACAGGTGATGTAAGCCAGTTCCGTCAGGGCAAAACAAACAACGATATCAAATAAAATTTTCTGAAATATGAAATACGGTCCCGCATCCTCGTGAGGGTGCGGGGCTTTTGTTGTTTAAGCGCTCTATTTATGATATTCTCACTATGTATGGGCAACTTTACAAAACATACTTAAAAAGAGAGGGAAAACCGATGAAAAAAATGGAAGAAATGATACTGAAAGAGGGTAAGGTGCTGCCGGGCGGAGTGCTCAAGGTAGGAAGCTTCCTCAATCAGCAGGTGGATACAAAATTCATGAAAGAGATCGGAGACGAGATCGCACATCTGTACGAGGGCGAGGGAATAACTAAGATCCTCACTATTGAATCATCGGGTATTCCTATTGCCATATCTGCAGGATTCGCAATGAAGGTCAAAGTAGTTTATGCCAAGAAGAACAAGTCTTCGAACGTATCGGGCGATGTTTATTCGACTCCTGTCAAGTCGTTTACGCATGGAGTTACCAACAATGTCGTAGTTACAAAGGAATATCTTTCCCCTGATGACCGCATTCTCGTAGTCGATGACTTCCTGGCTCACGGAAGTGCTCTCACAGGCTTAATAGATATAGTCAGACAGTCAGGAGCCACTCTTGCAGGCTGTGTTGCAGCAATCGAGAAGGGCTTCCAGGAAGGCGGAGACAAGCTCAGAGCCCAGGGCTACAGGATCGAGTCCCTTGCCATCATCGACGAGATGACAGACGACGGAATAACATTCCGCGAACAGTAATAAAAGCACATAACGAATGAATATAAATATCAGCGGATTAAACATAAATTATAAAATAAGCGGTCCGGACAGGGGCAATGAGACTCCTGTTCTTGTGGTGCTCCAGGGATGGGGTACAGGATTGGAAATATACGATTCAGTCGCTGCTGCAGTAAATGACAGGTACCGTGTTGTGCAGTTCGACCTTCCGGGATTCGGCGCAAGTGATGAGCCTGAAGAGCCATGGGACGTCGATGCATATGCGGACTTCTTCTGCAGTTTCATGGAGAAACTCAGCATAAAGAAAGCAACGCTTCTAGGCCATTCATATGGCGGCAGAGTTATCATCAAACTTGCTGCAAGAGACAGCCTTCCGTTTGAGATAGAAAAGATCGTGCTCGTAGACAGCGCAGGCGTGATGCCAGAACGCAGTGCATCACAGAAGTTCAGGGTAAAACTTTACAAGATCAAGAGGACTTTCCTTATGAGCAAGCCGGTGCATGCGATGTTCCCTGAGGTAATCGATTACTGGATGAGCAAGCAGGGCTCCGAAGATTACAGAAACGCGAGCCCGATAATGAAGAGATGCCTTGTGCTGGCTGTCAACGAGGACCTTCAGCATCTGATGCCTTCGGTGAAGCAGGAAGTACTGCTCGTATGGGGAGACCTCGATCTGGATACGCCTATCAGCGACGCCCACAAGATGGAAGCCAGGATGCCGAATGCGGCTCTTGTTGTGCTGGAAGGGACAGATCACTACTCATTCCTTTACAAGCCTGTTGAATTCAGGAACATACTGAGGGCGTTCCTGGGGATCGGAGGTGCGGCATGATAATACGCAATCTGATCTCACTGCTTCTGGGCATCCCGGCTTTCTGGCTGGTTCTCAGATACAACATGCACATGTTCCAGCTCAACACATACATGAACAATGAGCAGAGAGAGTGGCTGCGCAGGAACAGTCATCTTCAGTGGATACTGGACTTCATTACAGGACTCGGACTGATCCGCCTCGGCGGAGAGATCATCATAAAGAAGCCTTGGTTCGGTATTACAGCCGATATCCTTATATGGCTTACATTTGTTGTTATCATACTTGTATACAGACTCCTTAAGGAAATGAACTCTAAGAAGCCTTTAAAGTTCACTCCGAGAGTCAAGAGAATGACGGCAACGGATATAGTAACCTGTATCCTTATCCTCGCTCTGCCGTTTATTTTGCTGGCCGCAATGGGAGGAAAAGCGAAACTGCTGCTGTTCCCGGTATCGAGCTGGCTGGCGCTTTGCGTAGGTATGCAGAAATACCTGATCATGTTCGCAAACAAGGTGAACCGTCCTGTTGAAAAGGGCGTGAACAACCATTACATAAACGACGCTAAGCGCATACTGAAGGAGAATCCGGACCTCACCATCATCGGCGTTACAGGAAGCTATGGAAAAACGAGCGTCAAGTTCTACCTTGAAACACTGCTGAGGCAGAGATACAGAGTGCTTGTTACACCGGAGAGCTACAACACTCCGATGGGTATAGTTATCACCATAAGGAAGTTCCTAAAGCCGACGCACGAGATATTCGTGTGCGAGATGGGAGCCAGATATGTGGGAGAGATCAAGGAAGACTGCGATCTTGTACATCCGCATCACGGACTCATAACGTCGATAGGACCTCAGCACCTCGATACCTTCGAAAGCATGGAGAACATCCAGAAGACGAAGTTCGAGCTTGCTGACGCTGTCCCTGACGGAGGCATACTCTTCCTGAACGGCGACAATGAATATATCGCGGAAGAGCTGGAGCGAAGAAAGGGCAGCAGGCCGCTGTACAATAACCCTGTCATGTATCATTCGCAGAAGATCGGCAGCGGTTATTACGCATCGGACATAGTTATCACAAATCACGGAACTGACTTTACGGTGAACGCTCCGGACGGAGAGACGGAGAGGTTTTCCATGAAGCTCGTAGGCATGCACAATGTCATAAATGTGATGGGTGCGATTGCCGTTGCTCATGAGTTCGATATTCCGCTCCCGGAGCTCCGCATACCTGTCAGAAGGATACAGAGCGTACCCCACCGCATGGAGATGAAGAACCACGGCGATGTTACTATCATTGACGACGCGTTCAACTCCAACCCAATCGGATCAAGAGCAGCTGTTGAAACGCTCGCGATCATGGACGGCATGAGAATACTCATAACGCCGGGCATGGTAGAACTTGGCGAAGACGAGGCAGAATACAACAGAAAGTTCGGTACTTACGCAGCAGACTGCTGCGACAGGATATTCCTGGTCGGCAGAAAGCACACCGAGCCTATAAAAGAGGGGATACTCAGCAAGGGCTTCCCGGAGAAGCATCTTGAAGTATTCGACAAGGTAGAAGATGCGATCAGCCGCGCATATGCAGTTAAAACAGATCAGCATAAGTACATTCTTTTAGAGAATGACTTACCTGACAACTACTGATTTTCCTGCTTTCCTGAAGGTAATCGGGTATGGGTCTTGGCAAAAATTCAGTCAGACCGACCGGAAAGAATCAGGCAAAAGGAGGAGAAGAATCAGTCGGATAGACCGGCAACAATCTGACAAACTGACTGGCAAAAATCAGACAAATGTGCTGATTGCAAGATTATTCATACTAATTGATTTAAATACCTGCTTCTTTCAATGAGGAAAAGGACTTTCCTTACAATTGATAAAAAAATAGAAGAATTTATTTTATATATTTATCATTTCAAATCCGACCGTATACTCAGAGTGGTTGCCTTGAAAGGGAAATCAGAAAGTGTTCCTCATATACTTGCAATTGTATGCGGTGAAGGAACAGATTTACATAAATCAAGCAGGAGGATGGTAATTTGACGTCCTTTTGAGGCGAATAATTATTAAAAGTCTATTGGCAAAATAAAAATGCTAAATATATTAAGATTATTTCCTCAAAAATGTAGCAATTTCCCCAAAACTCCTCCTGGACTCATCCAAAACTCGTCCTCGCGTTTTTGCAAAAGCGGAAGACGGAGAAGAAATAAAAAAAGTCGTTCATTTTTATCATTAGGAGACGAATAATGAAGACAAAAGTCGCGATGCTGTTCGGCGGCAAGACCGTTGAGCATGAAGTGTCTGTAATATCCGGTATCCAGGCTCTTAAGGCAATGGATACCGACAAATACGAAGTAATACCTGTGTACATGACCAAAGAGAACGACATGTATACCGGAGCGGATGTCGGCAAGATCGAATCATACAGAGACATTCCTGCGCTCCTCAAGCGTTCACAGAGAGTCATCATGGTAAACGAAGGGGGCAGGGTGCAGCTCGTGCCTTATCCTGCGAAGATGTTCGGCGGGCAGAAGCCTGTTGCCATCGACATCGCCTTTCCAGTAGTTCACGGAACGAATGTTGAAGATGGGGCTCTTCAGGGATATCTCAAAACAGTAGGCATACCGTTCGTAGGTCCTGATGTCACATCGTCAGCCATAAGCATGGACAAGTTCATAACCAAGGCTGTGCTCAAGGAGGCAGGTGTGCCTGTTCTCGACGCTAAGGCCTACACGATGGCAGACTACGAGTATCCTGAGAAGATCGCAGAAGACATCGAGAAGACTTTCGGGTATCCGGTCATCATAAAGCCTGTAAACCTCGGCTCAAGCGTGGGAATAGGCGTTGCAAAGAGCAGGGATGAGCTGATTGATGCAATCGATGACGCATTCAGATATGCTGCCCGCGTGATGGCAGAGCACGCCATCTCGAAACTCAGGGAGATCAACTGCTCAGTTCTCGGAGATGAGAACGAGGCGCTTGCTTCAGAGTGCGAAGAGCCGCTGACTTCAGGAGAAATACTCAGCTACGAAGACAAGTATGTCAACAGCGGCGGCAAGAAGGGCGGAGCAAAGGGCGGCACAGGTTCCAAGGGAGCCGGCATGGCCAACCTTTCAAGAAAGATCCCTGCTGAACTCAGTCCTGAGAAGCGCGAGGAGATCCGTGAGCTCGCTGTAAAGTCGTTCAAGGCTCTCGGCTGCTGCGGAGTGTCGCGCATAGACTTTATGATAGATGAAGATGAAGACAGGCTTTATTTCAACGAGATCAATCCGATTCCGGGTTCCCTCTCTTTCTACCTGTGGGAGCCGGTGGGAGTTCCGTATAAGGAACTGCTCGACCGCATGATACAGCTCGCCTTGAAGAGGACCCGCATTGAGGAATCACTCACTTTCACATTTGATACCAACATTCTCGCAAACGCGAAGCTGTGATGAAATAAAGCAAAGGCTCATCGGAGATCTGAGATGGCAAAAAACACAAGAGAAAAGATCATTAAAACAGCATGGAAGCTTTTCTATGAAGAGGGCTTCGCTGAAACAACTATAAACGACATAATCAGAGAAGCGGATATATCAAAGGGAACGTTCTATTACTATTTCAACAGCAAGGACGATCTGCTCAGCACGCTTTCCGAGGTTCTTGACCGCGAATACGAGAGGCTGGAGGGGGAAGAACCGGAAGGACTGAGCTGTTTCGATAAGCTCATCTGGCTGAACTATGAAGTGCATTCTTTCATGGAAAAGAATATGGACTACAGACTTCTCTCATACCTGTATTCCGCACAGATCGTAAAAGAGAGCTTCTCGGCTCTGCTGAACCGCAACAGATATTATTACAGATACATCGAGAAAATAATGGAGCATGGCCAGAAAAGCGGCGAACTGACTGATGAAATGTCGGTAAGCGAAATGGTCAGATACTTCAGCATGGGAGAAAGAGCGCTTGTAACCGAGTGGTGCATGAACAACGGAAGCTTTTCACTCGGTGAATTCAGTAAGAGAATCTTCCCTAAATTGATGCAGGGCCTTAAAAAAGCGTGATTATTCTGTTGCGCATCAATCACATGAAAAGGTATAATATAGCCAGTGATTTTTAGACCGTGGTCTAAAACCTGGCTTATTATTATGAACGCAGTTACAAACATACAGAAATATTCAATACATGATGGAGACGGTATCAGAACAACAGTCTTCTTTAAGGGCTGCCCGCTGAGATGCTGGTGGTGCCACAACCCCGAGACTCAGAAGTTTGAATCAGAGCTTCAGATAGACACGCCGAAGTGCACCGGATGCGGCAGATGCGAAGCAGTCTGTCCGACAGGCGCAATTACAATGTCAGAGCCGGCGGAAGGCGGCAGAAAGTCTCTCATCGACCGTTCAAAATGCATCAGGTGCGGCAAATGCGTTGACGCATGTCTCGGAAACTACAGGGTGCTGGTCGGCAGGGAATACACTGTCGAAGAGCTCGCTAAGATCTGCATGCAGGATCAGATGTTTTACGAACAGTCAGGAGGCGGTGTCACACTGTCGGGCGGAGAAGTGATGGCGATGGACTCCGGCTATATAAAGTCTCTGGTAAAGACACTTTACCGCGAAGGAGTAGACGTTGACATAGACACATGCGGACAGGCCCCTTACAGCAACTTTGAGGCCATACTGCCGTATGTTCATACATGGCTGTACGACATCAAGGCGATAGATGAAGACAAACACAAGAAGTATATCGGCGTAAGCAACAGACTCATCCTCGATAACCTTAAGAAAATCGCGAAGGCAGGCGCCCGCATTTACATAAGGATACCGACCATCAAAGAAGTTAACGGGGACCCGGAATCCATGGCACAGATCATAGATTTCCTGAAAGAGAACGGCATACAGACGCCTCAGGTGAATCTTCTGCCATATCACAGCACAGGTTCTCACAAATACGGTAAGCTCGGACGCGATTATCCTGCAGAAGATCTGACGGCACCGTCCGATGAGGAAATGGAATCATTCGTTAAACAGTGGAATAAAGCAGGTTTTGCTAATGTAAAGATCGGCGGTTAAGCCGGACGGAGGAAAAAATGGAAGAACGTGGAATGAACGCAAGGATCAAAGCTCTGAGAAAGGTCAGCATGGAGACTCAGCCTCACATCGATCTTGAAAGAGCGATAATCGAGACTGAAGTTTACAAGAAATGGGAAGACAAGGTATCCCTTCCTGTACTGAGAGCTCTCGTGCTCAAGGAGTATTTCAGCAAGAAGACTCTCTACCTCGGCGAAGGTGAGCTCATTGTTGGTGAAAAGGGCAAGGACCCTCAGTCTTCACCTACCTTCCCTGAGCTCACATGCCACACTATCGAGGACATGTACATCATGAACGACCGTGCTGTCGTTAACTACAGTGTGACAAAGCAGGATCTCAAAGATCAGGAAGAGCTCATCATCCCTTACTGGAAGGGCAAGTCAATGAGAGACAAGCTGATCGCAGGCATGACTCATGAGTGGAGAAAGTGCTATGCGGCCGGTATGTTCACGGAGTTCATGGAGCAGAGAGGCCCTGGACACACATGCGGCGGCAAGAACGTATTCATCAAGGGATACGCTGATTATAAGGAAGAGATACAGGCAGCTATCGATGCTCTCGATTTCATGAACGATCCTGAAGCGGTAGACAAGAAAGACGAGCTCGATGCCATGCTTATCGACTGCGACGCAGTAATGATCCTTGGCGAGAGATATCAGAAGCTGCTTAAGGCAGAGGCGGAAAAGTGCGAGGATCCTGTACGCAAGGCAGAACTCGAGCAGATGGCTGCAAACCTGGACGTAATACCTGCTCATGCTCCGCAGACTTACTGGCAGGCTATCCAGCTTTACTGGTTCACACATCTTGCTGTTACTACTGAGCTCAACCCTTGGGACGCTTTCAGCCCGGGAAGACTCGATCAGCATCTGTATCCGTATTATCAGAAGGACGTCAAAGAGGGCAGACTCGATGACGAAAGAGCTCTTGAGCTCCTTGAGTGCCTCTGGGTCAAGTTCAACAACCAGCCTGCACCTGTCAAGGTCGGCGTAACTCTCAAGGAGAGCGGCACTTATACAGACTTTGCCAACATCAATACAGGCGGAATCAAGGAAGACGGTACAAACGGCGTAAACGCTGTCAGCTATCTCATCCTCGACTGCATGGACGAGATGAAGCTCGTTCAGCCTAACTCGAACGTACAGATAAGCAAGAAGACTCCTCATAAGTTCCTCAAGAGAGCCTGCGAGATCTCGAGAAAGGGATGGGGACAGCCTGCATTCTATAACACTGATGAGATCGTACAGGAGCTGCTGAACGCAGGAAAGACTCTTGAAGACGCACGTCAGGGCGGATCATCCGGCTGCGTTGAGACCGGTTCCTGGGGAAATGAGGCTTACATCCTTACCGGATACCTCAACATCCCTAAGATCTTCCAGCTGACTCTTTACAACGGATTCGATGATCAGAGCGGAAAGCAGCTCGGACCTGAGACCGGTTATGCATGGGACTTCGAAACATATGAAGAGCTCTGGAACGCTTTCACGATCCAGCTGAAGCACATGGTAGACGTAAAGGTTCGCGGAAACAACGTAATCGAAAAGCTCTACGCTAAGTACATGCCTGCTCCATGCCTGTCGATCGTAACAAACGACTGCATCAAGAAGGGCAAGGACTACAACAACGGCGGTTCAAGATACAACACCAGATACATCCAGGGCGTTGGTATCGGAACAGTAACAGACTGCCTTGCTGCAATCAAATACAACGTATATGACAAGAAGAACTTCACCATGAAGGAGCTCATGACAGCAATGGACGACAACTTCGTCGGTCACGAGGAGATCTTCAACATGGTGCAGAACAAGACACCGAAGTACGGTAACGACGACGACTATGCTGACGATATCATGCAGGATGTTTTCAGACAGTACAGAGACGAGGTAACAGGACGTCCTACAATGAGCGGCGGCCAGTATCACGTAGACATGCTGCCTACGACATGCCACATCTATTTCGGCGAAGTCATCGGCGCTACAGCTAATGGCAGACTCGCTAAAAAGCCTGTATCCGAGGGTATCTCGCCAGAGAAATTCGCTGATACACACGGACCTACAGCTGTTATCAAGTCGTGCGCAAAGATGGATCACTGCTCAACAGGCGGAACTCTTCTGAACCAGAAGTTCACTCCGAGCGCTCTTGCAGGCGATACAGGACTCGAGAACCTGGCAAGCCTCATCAGATCATACTTTGCTATGGATGGTCATCACATCCAGTTCAACGTCTTTGATAAGGAGACACTGCTCGAAGCGCAGAAGCATCCTGATGATTACAAGGATCTGATCGTCCGCGTAGCAGGTTACTCCGACTACTTCAGAAATCTCGACGAAGAACTTCAGAATGAGATCATCAACAGAACGGCTCAGTCGTTCTAAAAGCTGCGGACTTTAAGAAGTGAAAAGGTCCGGCATCTGAAGCATTATACAGGTGTTAATATACAGGCCGGCTCTTTATGGGTCCGGCCTGTTGTTGTTTATATAATAGATTCCCGGGGGAGGATGATTAAATGGCAGCAATAACAGAAGGCTACATGCCTTTTATGGGATATAAAACATATTACAGGATAGCCGGCAGCCGAAAGGATAACGGAAAAGCTCCGCTTATCTGCCTGCATGGCGGCCCGGGGAGCACTCACAACTATTTTGAAGTGCTCGACAATGTAGCGGATGAAGACGACCGAATGGTGGTAATGTATGACCAGCTGGGGTGCGGACTTTCTTACATTGAAGGCCATCCTGAGCTTTGGACGAAAGAGACCTGGATGAGCGAGCTCTTTGCGCTCAGGGAACACCTTGGACTGGATGAATGCCATATAATCGGTCAGTCGTGGGGCGGGATGATGCAGATATGCCTCGGTATAGATTACAAAGAACAGACAAAAGGTGTAAAAAGTTTTATCATCTCGAGCGGTCATCCTTCGAGCAGCCTCTGGGAGAAGGAGGGCCTTCGCAGGATAGAGATGATGCCTGCAGAAATGCAGGAAGCGATCCGTCATGCACTTGAGACAGGAGATTTCAGCGGCGAGGCCTATGATGCTGCTGTTGAGGAATACATGGCAAGGTACTGCGATTACTGGGAGAAGGACCTTCCGGATTGCTGCACCAGGCCTAAAAAGGCAGGCAGGGAAGCATACGTATACGGATGGGGTCCGAATGAATTTGCACCTACAGGCACCCTTAAAGATTTTGAATATGTCGACCGTCTTGGCGAGATAGAAGTGCCATCGCTTATTATGAGCGGTATTTCGGACCTTTGCTCGCCGCTCGTTGCAAAGACAATGCACGACGGAATAAAGGGTTCTGAGTGGATCCTGTGGGAGAGAGCAAGGCATACATGCTTTGTCGACAGGCACGATGATTACTGTGTTGAACTGATCAGATGGATGAACAGACACGACGGGTAAAAGATATGGTACTACCTGAAAGGACTCATCCGGAAATCAGCAGAGTAAGGCTTCTGCCCGGCTCACCGTTCTGCGACAGCCAGCAGCACATGCTTGCATTTCTTGCAAAGCAGGATGTGGACAGCATGCTCTACAACTTCAGAAAGGCTGCAGGGCTGCCTGTGGGCGATGCCGCACCGATGACAGGGTGGGATGCGGAAGACTGCAAGCTGAAAGGCCATACTACAGGGCATTATTTGTCCGCGGTGTCGCTGGCATATGCGGCAACAGGAGAAATCCGGTTCAGAGAAAAAGCGAAAGCTCTGACAGAGGGTCTGGCTGAATGCCAGAAGGCTTTTGCTTTATCCGGAAAAGTTCATCCGGGTTTTCTGAGTGCATATGATGAAGAGCAGTTTGATCTGCTCGAGAAGCTGACACCGTATCCGGAAATATGGGCACCTTACTATACGCTCGACAAGATAATGTCCGGACTGCTGGACGCGTATGAGCTGGCCGGCATTGATCAGGCAAAAGAAGCACTCATACCGCTCGGGGACTGGATATACGAACGCCTTTCACGCGTACCCGACGAAACAAGGGCGAAGATGTGGGACACATATATCGCCGGCGAATATGGAGCCATGATAGCGACTCTCGTGAGGCTTCACCGGATAAGCGGAAAGAGAGAGTACCTCAAGGCTGCCGGCATGTTTGAGAATGCAAGGCTCTTTGGCCAGATGGCTGCCGGAAGGGATGAGCTTGACGGCATGCATGCCAACCAGCATATACCTCAGATCACGGGAGCACTTGAACTTTATGCCGCAACAGGCAGGAGAGACTGCTTTGATATAGCGCGCAACTTCGTAAGCATCGTGACCGGGCATCACTGCTATTCCATAGGAGGCGTGGGCGATGAGGAAAGGTTCCGGGCAGCGGACAGCGAGTGCGAATATCTGACGGAGAAAACAGCTGAAAGCTGCGCCAGCGTAAACATGCTGAGGCTCACGTCAAAACTGTTCGAATACGAAACGCAGGCCCGCTGCGATCTCATGGATTACTATGAGCTGACTCTTTTCAATCACATACTCATGTCGCACAGTCACTGCAGCGACGGCGGCACTACGTACTTCATGCCGCTTGCGCCGGGCAGCTGCAAACACTATGAGACGGAAGAGAACAGCTGCTGCCATGGGACGGGTATGGAGAGCAGGTTCAGGTTCATGGCCGATATTTATTCATACGAGGGTGAGGAAGACGATTCCCTTGTGCGGGTAAATCTACCTGTTCCTTCAGTGCTTGACGATGAAGAGAAACTGACTGTAATGATGTCTGATGGCGGCAGGCTTATAATAAAAGCCGGCGCTGACATGAAAAGAAAACTGGCTGTTAGGATCCCTGCATGGGCCAGGGAAGACTTCCCGGATGCAGCGGATGGTTATATTTACTGCGGCAGACTGAAAGCGGGAGAGAATGTGACTTTTGAGATGCCAATGAAGCTGCAGATCATAACGGCGGTTTCTGACAGCGGGTACTATAATATCGCATGGGGACCTTATATGCTGGCTGCGATATCCGGTTCCTCAGAATTTATTCATCCGGATATCTCTAAACTTTACGAGTCTGCAGACGGCGGCAGAGGAACGTTCACTGACGGAGAAACGCACTATCTGCCTCTGTTCCGCATCGATAAAGAAAAATATCATATTTATTTCAGATAATTATCTGATCGGTTTCATGTAACTGAAGCTGATTTCTTAAGACGTCACAAAATAGCTTTTAATATTGATAGTTAACTTGAATAATGTTACTATCAACGTGGTATAAATAACGGAGATTATTTATGCAGTGTGTAATCACACCGCGAAACCAAGCTCAGATCAAAAGAGCAGAATCATTTATTGTTACTAGGTTAAGGAGGAATAATAGTAATGAAGATGAAGAAATTACTTTGCCTGCTGGTAGCACTGCTCATGGTTCTTTCAATGACAGCATGCGGATCCAAGGATTCCGGAGCAGCTGATACAGAAGAGCCTGCAGCAGAAGAATCAGCAGCAGCAGAACTCAGCGAACTTGAGCAGAGAGTAATGGCTGCAAGAGATGCAAGCGAAGGTAAGATCGCTATCATCACGAATACTCTTTCACAGAACGAGGAAGAGTTCCGTTCGGCTGATTTCATGGTCGAGAAGTATGGTTCAGACCGCATTACTCACGACGTAATGCCTGACAACTTCATGACAGAGCAGGAGCAGTTCGTTGCTGTAGTAAGCAAGTACGGCGCAGACCCTGAGTATAAGGCTATCATTATCAACCAGGCTTGCCCGGGCTCGAATGCTGCTATCGACAAGGTGCTTGAGTCAAGAGAGAAAGACGATCTTCTGATCGCATACTGCACACCACAGGAGAATGCTGACGATATCGTTAAGCGTGCAGACATCATCCTCTCGATCGATGAGATCAACAAAGGTACAGCTATCGCTCAGCAGGCTTATGACATGGGCTGCAAGACATTCGTTCACTACAGCTTCCCACGTCACATGGCACAGGCTCCACTCGCAGGATGCCGTGACCTCATCAAGGCTAAGTGCGAAGAGCTCGGAATCGAATTCGTAGACGCTACAGCTCCAGACCCAACATCCGACGCAGGAGTTTCCGGTGCTCAGATGTTCATCCTCGAGGATGTTCCAAAGATGGTTGAGAAGTATGGACAGGACACATGCTTCTTCTCAACAAACTGCGCTATGCAGGTTCCTCTGATCGAGGCTGTTCATGACAGCGGTGCATACTATGCACTCCCATGCTGCCCGAGCCCATACCACGGATTCCCGAGTGCTCTTGGTATCGAGAGCCCTGAGGACCTCGTAAACGGTCTCCAGACAACTATCGACGCTATCAACACAAAGCTCGAAGAGGACGGACTCAGCGGACACTTCTCAACATGGAGTGTACCTGCTTCCATCGCTAACACAGTTGCCTGCACAGAGTACGCATTCCTCTGGATGAATGGCGAAGTTGACAAGTGCGACACACAGACCATCCAGGATCTGATTGCTGATTACTGCAACACAGAGGTTAGCCTCGTTCCTTACGAAGATCCGGATTCACACGAGAAGTTCGACAACTACCTCGTATATCTCCAGGGATTCCTGAACTTCGGTGAGCCGACAAGGGACAGATAATCCTTTAGGATCAATCAAGTTTAATAATCAAGATTAAGTAAGACCGCAGGGACACCGCTGATGCGGTGTCCCTGCTTATTACCTTATAAGGATTTATTAGACTGATCAGACAACTATTCAACTACAGACAATGAAAGGGGATACGTTTTGAACAACGGGATTCTTGAATTTATCAATGTCGGAAAGGAATACTCGGGTCATGCCGTTCTGAAGGGGATCAACATGGACGTACGTCCGGGCGAGATCCACGCCCTGATCGGTGAAAATGGCGCGGGTAAGTCCACACTGATGAACATCCTGTTCGGTATGCCGGTTATCCACGAAACAGGTGGATTCACGGGAGAGGTGCGTATCGGTGGCGAAAATGCCAACATCATGAACCCGCATGATGCCATGGAAGCCGGAATCGGCATGGTGCATCAGGAGTTCATGCTTATACCGGGATTCACCATCACTGAGAACATCAAGCTCAACCGTGAGACTACGAAGAGCTCAGCTATGTCCAAGATCTTCGGAAAGCGACTCGAGACACTCGACCACGAACACATGGCTCAGGATGCCAGAAAAGCCCTCGACACCATGGGTATGGATATCGAGGAGTACACCAGGGTCCATGGCCTTCCTGTCGGACACATGCAGTTCGTTGAGATCGCTCGTGAGATCGATAAGACCGGTATACGCTTCCTGGTATTCGACGAGCCTACTGCAGTTCTGACAGAAAGCGAAACCGAGCATCTGCTCGATGCGATCCGCAAACTGGCTGCGCAGGGCATCGGTATCATTTTCATCAGCCATCGTCTTGATGAAATCATCAGATTATCCGACAGAGTTACCGTTCTCCGTGACGGAGAGTGGGTAGCCACAGAAGAAACAAAAAATATTACAGCCGCTGAGATAGCTCGTCTCATGGTCGGCCGTGCACTTACTCTTGATCGTTCAGAGACTGAGCGAAAGATCAGCGACGAGGAGATACTTAAAGTCAATAATCTTCTTGTCAATATGCCGGGTGAGGAAGTCAAGGGCGTAACATTCAGCGTACGCAAGGGCGAAGTCCTCGGTATCGGAGGCCTTGCCGGTCAGGGCAAGCTTGGTATTGCCAATGGCCTTATGGGCATGTACCCGGTAGTAGGAGATGTCACATTCAAGGGCGAAAAGCTAGATGTCTCCAAAACAGATGAGACACTGAAGAAGGGAATCGCCTTCCTGTCAGAAGACAGAAAGGGCGTAGGTCTCCTGCTTACGAGTCCTATCGACCTCAATATAGCATTCAACGCTATGGAGGTTCAGGGCAAGTTCCTCAAAAAAATCGGACCATTCACCTTTACAGATACAGCTGCCATCAAGGCAAACGCAGAGAAGATGGTCAAGGACCTCGACATCCGCTGTACTTCCATAGCACAGAATGCGGGTGCGCTGTCAGGTGGTAACCAGCAGAAAGTCTGCGTCGGCAAAGCTCTTGCACTTGATCCTGATCTGCTGCTGGTATCTGAGCCTACACGAGGCATCGATATCGGAGCCAAAAAGCTGATACTCGATCTTCTCAAGACTCTGGCTGAAGAGCAGGGCATGACAATTATCATGACAAGCTCTGAGCTCGCAGAGCTCCGAAGCATCTGCGACAGAGTTCTTATCATATGCGAGGGTAAAGTCGCCGGTGAGCTGTCACCTACAGATTCAGATGAAGTTTACGGCATGATGATGTCCGGCATGACAAAAGAAGAAGCGATCGAAGCTTCTATGAATGCAGGAGGTGGTCCGAATGACTAATTCAATAGGAAAAGCGATCAACAGGATCGGCATTCCAACCTTTGCGGTCGGATTACTGCTGCTGGTATTGCTGATAACTGCCGGTGTACAGGGCCAGTCCATACCGACACTGATCACCGATATTCTGAACCGTGTAGGCATGAACGGTCTTCTTGTACTCGCGATGGTGCCTGCCATCAAGTCGGGAACAGGTCCTAACTTCGCTCTGCCTGTGGGTATCGAAGGCGGACTCATGGCTCTTATGATCTGCATGCAGTTTGACTTCAGCGGATGGTTCCTCATCTTCACATCGCTCCTTCTCAGCATAGTGCTCTGCACCATCCTCGGATGGCTTTACGGCAAGCTGATGAACGCTGTAAAAGGCGCGGAGATGACCATCGCTACATACTCCGGATTCTCTATCGTAGCGTTCTTCAACATTTTCTGGCTCGCTATTCCGTTCTCCAACCGTAAGATGGGCTGGATGCTCGGAAACGGACTCAGAGAAACTATTCAGTTCAAGAACTTCAACGCCAGCAGAATCATTTCAGATCTTCTGAAGATCGAGATCGCAGGCGTTGCGATACCATTCGGCATGATGCTCGTATTCGCACTGTTCTGCTTCCTCGTATGGATGTTCTTCCAGTCAAAGACAGGTATGGCCATCTTTGCCGGAGGACAGAACCCGAGATTCGCTGAAGCATCCGGTCTCAACATTGACCGTAACCGCGTTATCGCAAATATCATTTCAACAATATTAGCCGGTATCGGCATCATCATCTACTCACAGGGTTACGGATATGCCCAGCTGTATAACGGACCGCTGAACATGGCGTTCCCTGCAGTTGCTGCCGTACTCGTAGGAGGCGCTACTGCAAGCAAGGCAAGCATACCTAACGTACTGATAGGTGTGTGCCTCTTCCAGGGCCTGATGACAACGGCTATGCCGGTAATGAACCAGCTGTTCACAGGAACAGACCTTTCGGATATCATGCGTATCATCATCCAGAATGGTGTAATCCTGTACGCATTGACAAAAGTAAAGAGTGGAGGTGACCGTTAATGAATAACTGGATTGCAAAGGTCACAGGTCAGCCTTCATTCGACCTTAAAACATGGATACTCGACCATATAGTAACCATACTGTTCTGGGCCTTCATCATCCTGGGTCTTCTGACAGCACAGAATCTCACAATGGACGGATTTTTTACGGAGCTGTGCAACAGATTTTACCGTAACATCTTCCTGATCCTGTCACTGATCATCCCGGTAGTTGCCGGTCTGGGACTCAACTTCGGTATCGTTGTAGGAGCTATCGCGGGCCAGCTCGCAGTCATAGCAGTACGTTACTGGGGTATAGCTGCCAATGAGCAGTCATTCGGCGGTCTCACAGGTTTCCTTCTGATGATTCTGATCTCGCTGCCTATCGCGGTTCTAATCGGATGGCTCACAGGAACGCTCTATAACAAAACCAAAGGACAGGAGATGATAGCCTCACTCATTGTAGGCTACTTCGGTAACGGTGTTTATCAGTTCATCGTACTCTTCGTTATCGGAGCAGTCATACCTGTAGCGCTCAGCCACCCTATGATCCTGTATGATGGCGTTGGTATCCGTATGAGCGTCGACATGGGAAGTGTAACTTACTCCCTCGACAAGATACTGCAGATACCGTTTGTTCCGTTCATGATAGGGGCATCCGCAGTCATACTGCTGTTCCTTCTCTGGAACCAGTTCCTGCGCAAACCTAAGGCAGACGGACGTTCGACCAGGCTCAACATCCTCGCGTTTGCTGTATATACTTTGCTCTGCGTTGCTGTGATGGTATACTTCGTCATCCAGCTTGTTACCGGCAGCGTTCTTAACAAGGTACGTGACGTACCTGTAGTGCTGATGCTGGTAGTTGCCGTACTGGCAGTATTCATCAGATGGATCATGAATACAAAGCTCGGTCAGGATTTCCGTTCATGCGGAATGAACCAGAATATCGCTGAGGCTAACGGAATCAACGTTAACCGCACACGTGTAATCGCGACTATTATTTCAACTGTTCTTGCTGCGTGGGGAATGGTAATCTATCTCCAGAACATGGGAACACTGAACACATACACCGCGCATAACAACGTAGGTTACTTCTCAGTTGCTGCCATCCTGGTAGGAGGAGCTTCGGTAGACAAGGCCACCATCGGACAGTCCATCACCGGATGCCTTCTCTTCCATGCGATGTTCATCCTGAGCCCTGAAATAGGTAAAGCCCTGTTTGGTCAGGCGGCTCTCGGTGAATACTTCCGTACATTCATGGTATACGGCGTTATCGGCCTGTCACTCGGACTGTACGTATGGCGTGCAAACAAGAGAGCACAGCTGAAGATGCCGGAAGAAGCTGCATCAGATCAGACAGTGATCGCCGGCTAATAAAAATCTTAATCAAAAATGGAAGAAGCCGGGATGCTGAAAATTCAGAGTGTCCCGGCTTCTGCTTAAAACTGATTAATGAAATAAATAATGTAATTCGAAAGAGAGATCATGATGGATAAGAGCAAACTTAACAGAATCACATCAAAAATGCAGGAGAAGGGTCTTTCACAGATGATCATCTCAGACCCGGTCTCGATTTTCTATCTTATTGAAAAGTGGATATTCCCTGGCGAAAGATTCCACGCCCTTTATATCAATGTCAATGGGGATAATCATTTTGTCATGAACAGACTTTTCCCTCAGAACGAAGACCTGGGAGTGCCTGTAACTTATTACGATGATATTGAAGACGGTGTCGCTGTAATGGCACAGTTCACAGATAAAGACGCAGCTCTGGGCATCGACAAGAATCTGCCTTCAAAATTCCTGCTGAGACTGCAGGAGCTTGGCGCTGCCGGCGCGTACTGCAACGGATCAGTGATCTTTGACAAGGTGCGTCAGATCAAAAGCGAAGAAGAGCAGAAGCTTATGACGGAATCCGGCGCAAAGCTCGATAAGGTGATGGGCAAGCTCATCCCTTGGGTCGTAAAAGGACTTACGGAAAAAGAACTGAATGCAAAGTGCATCGAACTGCTCAAGGCAGAGGGATTCGAAGACAAGTCTTTCGACCCTATAACAGCATATGCCAGAGGAGCTGCAGACCCGCATCACATAACAGATGACAGTAAGGGCAAGCACGGAGACTGCGTCATCCTTGACATCGGCGGTGTATGGAAAAACTACTGCTCAGATATGACCAGAACGGTATTTATCGGAGAGTACAGCGACAGGCAGAAGGAGATCTATAACATAGTGCTCGAGGCCAACAAGCGCGGAATAGCTGCTGCCAGACCGGGAGCAAAGATGAGCGATGTAGACAAGGCCGCAAGAGACTATATTACAGAGAAGGGCTTTGGCGAATATTTCACACACAGAACAGGTCACTCCATTGGAATGGAATGCCACGAAACAGGCGATGTATCGTCTGCAAACGATGAAATAATCGAAGTGGGGCAGTGTTTCTCTGTTGAACCGGGAATTTATCTCTACGATGAAGGCATTGGTGTAAGGATAGAGGACATTGTTCTCGTTACTGAGGACGGATGCGTCACACTCAACAACTACCCTAAGGAAGAAATGATAGTTGTTCCTGACGGCGAATAATAAATAATTGTTATTAGTACAAAACTCTTTTTCTAAAAAAAATTGAACTGCGGTATAAAATGGATTAAAATACATTTGTATTATTGTTTTTGCATAAACAGCAGAAATTCCGCTCATGCGAAAACAGTATGCAGATCAATGGAAAGGGTACATTTTTTCAAGGAGGATTTTATGAAGAAGAGACTATTAGCTCTGGCTATGGTTGCTGTTCTGATCATCGGTGTACTGGCAAGCTGCAGCACACCTGGCAGTGACAGCGGCTCTGCAGGAGGCGAAAAGGTTTTCAGGTATGCTGTCAATACTGAGCCTACTACTTTCGATCCTACAAAGGGCAACAGCATCGGAGATAATGAGATCCAGCATGCTATCACAGAAGGACTTACCCGTAACACAGGCGGTGAGGTAACTCCTGGTATCGCTGAATCCTGGGATATCTCTGAAGATGGTACTGTCTACACATTCCATCTGCGTGACGCTAAGTGGAGTGACGGACAGCCTATCACAGCCGGCGACTTCGTTTACAGCTGGCAGAGACTGGTAGATCCTGCGGTTTCGTCACCTTACGCATGGTTCCTTGACACCATCGCTGTCAAGAACGCTGCTGCAGTAAATGCAGGCGAGAAGGATCCTGACGAACTCGGAATCAAGGCTATCGATGACAAGACTCTCGAGGTCACACTTGATCAGCCGATGACAGTGCTTCTTTCAGCACTCGGCATGCAGTCGAACCTTGCGCCTATCCGTAAGGACATCGTAGAGCAGTACGGTGATGAGTTTGCTGCTACAGCTGACAAGAACGTATACTCCGGTCCGTTTGTTCTCACATCAACAGAGAACAACCTGTATGTATTCGAGAAGAACCCTGAGTTCTGGGATGCAGACAACATCAAGCTCGACAGAGTTGAGCTCAACTACATTGAGAAGCCTGATACACAGCTTGCTATGTATGAGAACGGCGAACTCGACTTCGTAAGACTCGACAATGCAGTTGTTGAGAACTACAAGGACAACGATGATTACGGTATCTACCTCAACGGTAACGTAGACTACTGCTACATCAACCCTGACAGTGATAATCCTGTATGGGCTAACAAGAACTTCAGACTTGCTCTGAACTATGCTCTTAACAGAGTTGAGTACAACCAGCTTGCTAACAGCGGACTCTACAATCCTTACAACGCGCTTTGTTTCCCTGGCCTCTCCGGCAAGGACGGCAAGACATACGGCGAGACATACGACGTTGATTCGTATGCATACCCTATGGAAGGCGATGTAGCTAAGGCTAAGGACTACCTCGACGCTGCTATGAAGGAGCTCAACATCTCTGATCCTTCCGAGATCGAGATCGAGTTCGTAACAACAGACGCTGAGTCCAACAAGAAGATCGCTGAGGTACTGCAGGAGCAGTGGCAGAACGCTCTCGGCATCAAGGTCAACATCCGTCAGGTAACTTATGCTGACATTTACGGCGAAGTATATCCTAAGTTCGACTATGAGATCGGATACGCAGGATGGGGCCCTGACTTCGACGACCCTACAACATACCTCAACCTCTTCAGATCAGACATCAACTGGTACACACCTTACGGCAACAAGGACTTCGACGCTAAGCTCGATGCAGCTATGAAGGAAGTTGACGATCCTGACGCAAGAATGGATCTTCTGAACGAAGCTGAGCAGATCCTGATCGAGGATGGTGCATGGGTACCTCTCCAGGCAAGGAACCAGTCCTACCTGCTGAGCCCTAAGATGAAGGATGTAACATTCTACTCATTCAGCATCAATATCGACTGGGCATACGCTGACGTAGCAGAATAATCAGTTAAAGCAACAGATCAATTACATAACAACAGATCAATTCAATAACTGCTTATAGCTAAACCAATGAAAGCCCCGGCAGAAATACCGGGGCTTTCGTTAAACTATCAGGAGGAACACGATGACAAAGTATGTTATAAAACGTGTCATCGCAGCCATATTGACTCTTTGGGCACTGGTGACTATAGTCTTCTTCCTAACCAGGCTGATGCCGGGAGAACCGTTCACTAACCCGAAGCTGACTCCACAGGTCATAGAAAATATGACAAAGTATTATGGCTTCGACAAACCGCTGATTGTTCAGTATTTTCAGTATCTGGGCAATCTGATCCACGGTGACTTCGGATTTTCGATGAAGTACACCAATAAGACTGTAAATTACATTATCGGACAGACATTCCCGTTCTCTGCAGACCTTGGAATCAGAGCTCTGTGCCTGGCTATTTCATTCGGCCTGGTGCTCGGCATCCTTGCCGCCCGCAAGAGAGGCACAAAGATCGACTTCTTCTGCGTTATCATCGCGATAATCGGAACAAGTATTCCTGACTTCATCATGGGAGCTCTGCTGCAGTACTTCTTCGGTATCAAGTGGGGACTTCTGCCGGTAGCTTTATATAAAGGATTTGAGTACACTATACTCCCTGCGACTGCGCTGGCGTTCTATACGCTTGCGTCTGTATCCCGTATAATGCGTGCAAGCATGCTCGAGGTAACATCGCAGGATTACATCAAGACCGCGAGGTCCAAGGGCCTCTCTGAAGCCCGCATAACAGTAAAGCATCAGATAAGGAACGCAATCATGCCGGTCATGACAATACTGGGACCTACTGTAGCTTCAGTGCTTACCGGAACGTTCGTTATTGAAGCTATCTTCGCCATCCCTGGCATGGGTAAGTATTACGTTGAGAGTGTAAACAACAATGACTACTCCATGATCCTGGGCATGACCGTGTTCTACGGTATATTCCTCGTTACAGCAAATCTGATCGTAGATATTCTCTACGGTGTTGCGGATCCTCGTGTCCGTATAGGAAAGAAGTAGGTGGCAGACATGATGGATTTGAATAAAGATATGTTTGTCATCAAAGGCAAAAATGTAGAACAGATGGAAACAATATCCAGGCCGTCTCTGTCTTTCTGGCAGGACGCATGGAGGAGATTCCGCAAGAACAGGGCAGCGTTCATAGGACTCTGCATTATCCTGACATATGTGCTGCTTGCCATATTCGCTCCTATGCTGAGCAAGTATGGATTTTCCACTATGGACGCGGCACATCAGCATGCTGCTCCTTCTGCTGCGCACTGGTTCGGTACTGACGCAACGGGCCGTGACCAGTGGGTGCGTACATGGATGGGTGCAAGAGTATCGCTCTCGATCGGACTCTTTGCAGCAACCATCAACATGTGCGTAGGCGCGGTAATCGGAGGATTCTGCGGGTTCTACGGCGGCAAGCTCGATATGATAGTAATGCGTATCGTAGATATCCTTTACGGCATACCTAGCCTGATCATCACGATCCTGGTAATGATGGTGCTCGGAAAGGGCGTTGCGCCGCTGATCGTTGCCTTGTGCGTGGTCGGATGGATAGGCACTTGCCGTTTCGTACGAGGCGAGGTATACAGACTCAAGGAGCAGGATTTCGTAATGGCAGCAAAGGTGCTCGGAGTTTCCGACTTTGCTATCATCATCAAGCATATTATCCCGAACATCGTGGGCATGCTTGTAACAAACCTCTGCCTTGCTATCCCGGGTGCTATTTTCCAGGAGGCTTTCCTGTCATATATCGGACTCGGAATCGCGCCTCCTAACTGCAGCTGGGGTATTCTGGCAAAGGAAGGTATCGCATATCTGAGAGTACATCCGCATGAAGTAGCTATTCCGGCTCTCATCATTTGTACTACAATGCTGGCTCTCAACATGCTCGGCGACGGTCTGCGTGATGCAGTCGATCCAAGGCTGAGAGGAACTGAATAGAAAGGAGGGGTATTATGGCAGAAAAGAAAGAAACCATTCTTGAACTTAAGAATGTTGTATACTCCTTCAAGACATACGGCGGAGAGGTCAAGGCTGTACGTGATGTCAGCTTCGATGTGCGTGCCGGCGAAGTACTCGGTATCGTAGGCGAGTCCGGATGCGGAAAGAGCGTTACCGCTCAGTGCATCCTCAGACTCAATCCTGAACCGCCGGGGTTCTTCGAAGGAGGAGAGATCATCTACAAGGGTGAAAACATCCTCGAGATGGATAACAAGGCTATCCGCAAGATCAGGGGTGGTGAGATAGGTTTCGTATTCCAGGATCCTATGACTTCGCTGAACCCGACAATGAAAGTCGGAAAGCAGATCATGGAGGTGTTCCATGGCAGAGAAGGGGTCTCCAAGCAGGAGGCCAGGGAGAAAGCTATTGAGATAATGAAGCTGGTCGGCATCTCCGATACAGAGAAGAGATTCAACCAGTATCCTCATGAGCTCTCCGGCGGTATGAAGCAGCGTGTCATGATAGCCATAGCTCTCGTATCGAAACCAAGCGTTATCATCTGCGATGAACCGACGACTTCACTCGATGTAACCATAGAAGCTCAGATACTTGAGCTGCTGCTCGAGCTCAGGGAGACGCTGGGCACATCGATCATCATGATCACTCACGACCTTGGTGTCATCGCAAAGATCTGCGACCGCGTAGTCGTAATGTACGGCGGCAAGATCGTAGAGAAGGGTACTGCAAGAGAGATCTACTATGAGACTGCGCACCCATACACAAGCGGACTGATGCATTCAATCGCAAGGCTCGAGACAAACAGGGGCGAGAAACTTTCACCGATCGAAGGAACGCCGCCTGATCTGTTCTCACCGCCGGTAGGGTGTCCGTTTGCTGCAAGATGCGACTACTGCATGGATGTATGCAATGCGTATCCACCGGAGGAATACATGCTGTCGGATGAGCATATGACAAGATGCTGGCTGCAGCACGAGAACGCTCCGGATACAGAGTTCAGAAGGAAGAAAGGAGAGGTGAAATAATGGTCGATTACAATGCAGAACCTCTCGTTCAGGTCAAGGACCTTTGCAAGTACTTCCATGTAGGCAGACATGCTACTCTGAAGGCTGTTGACGGAGTATCGTTCAACATCTATAAGGGCGAGACTGTCGGCCTCGTTGGCGAGTCAGGCTGCGGAAAGTCCACTGCAGGCAGATGCCTTATCAGGCTGTATGAGCCTACAAGCGGTCAGGTCATTTACGACGGCAAGGATATCACAAAGCTGACTAAGCAGGAGCAGAAGGAGTTCTGCCACCGTGTGCAGATGATATTCCAGAATCCGTATGCATCGCTGAACCCGCGTATGACGGTCAAGGAAATCGTAGGCGAGGGCCTGAAGCTTCAGGGCAAGTCAAACAGCGAGATCGAGGCAAGAGTGGAGGAGCTCCTCAAAACGGTCGGACTCAACAAGGATCACATGTCGAGATTCCCTCATGAGTTCTCCGGCGGACAGAGACAGCGTATCGGTATCGCAAGAGCGCTTTCTGTCGATCCTGAGTTCATTATCTGTGATGAGCCGATCTCAGCTCTGGACGTATCCATTCAGGCTCAGGTGCTCAACATGCTCAACGAGCTCCAGGATAATCTCGGACTCACATATCTGTTCATCGCACATGACCTGTCGGTAGTAAAATACCTCTCAGACAGAGTGGTGGTAATGTATCTTGGTACACTGGTAGAAACAGCTTCGTCTGAAGAACTGTACGCTAATCCGATGCATCCTTATACAAAGGCACTTCTCTCGTCGATCCCTGAAGCGGATCCTGACAAGGCCAAGGCAAACAGACGTATACCTATCAAGGGTGAGATCTCCAGCCCGATCAATCCTAAGAACTGCTGCAGATTCGCCAGCAGATGCGAATTTGCTACAGAGAGATGCTTCAATGAGATGCCGGTCGCAAGAGAGATGGCACCGGGTCATATCGTAGCATGTCATCTGATGGATGAAAAATAAACGAGTTATAACAGACAAATAATAATCACCGGATCCTGCGCTGTGCCATGACGGTATCGCAGCATGGTCCGGTGATCATATCATTGGCAGGAGTTGACAATTGGACAAGTCTTTCTACATTGGAAACAGAAACAGTCTGTACAGCATGCTTCCGGGAGGCTCGCTTCTGGCTGTTTTTTCGGGTACGGAAGTTATCAAGACGAACGATGAGTACTACCCGTTTTTTGCGGACCGCAATTTTGTGTATCTTACCGGCCTGACCTGCAAGGAAGCAGTACTGCTTGCGAGCAAGGATGCGGATGGAAGCGTGAACGAACGGCTGTATATTCTTCCTCCTGACCTTCATGCTGAGCGCTGGACGGGCGTAAGAGTAAAGCCGGATGAAGCTGAGGCAATTTCAGGTATAAAGGATATACGCAGCACTGATGCCTTCATAAAGGATTTCAGGGCGCTCGCATGGTCGGGTAATTACGGCATCCTTTATCTGGATCTGTATAAATCGGACGATGCAAACAGGGACCGTGCCCAGCACGAGTTCAAGCACTATGTTCACCATAATCTGCCGTTCCTGCTCTTCGGCAATTCGGATCCTCTGTTCCGTAAGCTCAGGCTGTATAAGAAGCCGTGCGAGATCGAGGCTCTCAGGACCGGTGAAAGGATAACCGGAGAGGGCATACTTGCCATGATGACGAATTCGGAGCCGGGCATGCCGGAGTACCGCTACAAGGCGAAATTCGACAAGGCCATACATGAATATGCTCCGTACATATATGGGTTTCCGCCGATAATCTCATCCGGGAAGAACAACTTCGTGATCCACAACTATGCATATGACGGCATAGCTCAGGACGGTGATATGGTGCTGAACGATGTAGGCGTGATGTGGGATTTTCTTATCACCGATGTATCGCGCAGCTGGCCGTGCAACGGAAAGTTTTCAGACAGGCAGAAGCTGCTCTATGAATGCGCTCTGGCAACGTCAGATTACATGTTTTCGATAGTAAAGCCGGGAATGAGGATGGATGCTGTGGATGCGACCATAAAGGAGTACAATGCACAGCTGCTGGTCGATGCCGGAGTCCTGGATGACGCGGCAAATATACGGAAATACATGTGGCACGGCGGAGCCCACCATATAGGCTTTGATGTGCACGACGTGGTTGAGACTCCTGAGTTCATTGCCCCGAATATGGTGTTCTGTATAGACGTAGGCATATATCATGAGGACTGGGGCATTGGCTTCAGGATAGAAGATAACTGCCTTGTCACTGAGGACGGATGTGAGAACCTCTCGGCAGGCATTCCTCGCAGGATAGACGACATTGAGAATGTGATGCGTTAGGACATATATTCAGACACAAAAGGGAGATAGTTAAAGAATGAGTGAAAGTGCGGCGAGGATCGCTGAACTGAGAAAGCTGATGAAAGACCGCGGGATCGATGCCTATATCATCCCTACGGCTGACTGTCATCACAGCGAGTACGTAAACGAACATTTTAAGTCAAGGGAATACATGACCGGTTTCACCGGTTCCGCAGGGACAGCTGTCATTACACAGGATGATGCCGGGCTATGGACTGACGGCAGATATTTCATTCAGGCCAATATTGAGCTCGAGGGAAGCGGGGTCCGCCTGATGAAGATGCGTGTCGAAGGTACGCCCCCGATCCCGGAATGGATAACTGACAACGTACCTGCAGGGGGGACTGTAGGAGTTGACGGAAGGACCCTTTCGATGCAGGAAGGACGCGAATTCACGGATGCATTTGCGGCTAAGGATATCAGTATGCTGAGCTCGATAGATCTGGTAAATGAGGTGTGGAAGGACCGTCCTCCGCTGCCTCTTAAGCCATGCTTCTATCTGGACGAGAAGTGGACAGGCGAGAGCACCGCGGACAAGCTTGCGAGAGTGCGTTCCAGTATGGACGATTACGGTGCTGACGTACATATCATTTCTGCTATCGACGACGTCTGCTGGCTGCTTAATTTCAGGGGAGACGATATAGAATACTTCCCTCTGGTGCTCTGCTACGCCGCTGTCTGGAAAGACCATGTGGACCTTTATATCGACGAACGCAAGCTCAACGACGAGATAAGGTCTCACTTTGAGGAAGACGGAGTCTTCATAAAGCCGTACAGAGATATATACAAAGATACAGCTGAAATACCTGAAAGCATGACAGCACTCGTAGATCCCGCCAGGCTGAACCATGAGCTTGCGCGTATGCTGAAGTGCGGTACTGTAGAAGCTCAGAATCCGACCGTAGTCATGAAAGCCATGAAGAACCCGGTCGAAATAAAGAATATAAAGAATGCAGAGCTGAAGGACAGCGTAGCTCTCACAAAATTCATCTGCTGGGTCAAAAACAACTACGGCAAAACGGAGATAACAGAGCTCTCCGCGTCTGAAAAACTCACTTCACTCCGCCGCGAACAGGAAGGATATATAAGAGATTCGTTTGCTCCGTTGCAGGCGTTTGGCGAACATGCTGCGATGATGCACTATGAGCCTGCACCCGAATCTGATGTAGTTCTTAAGGAGGGCGGCATGCTCCTCTCTGATACCGGCGGGGGTTACTATGAGGGTTCGACAGATATAACAAGAACTACTGTGCTTGGCCATATAGAGCCTCGTCTCAAGAAATACTATACGGCTGTATACCGTGCCAGCCAGCATCTGGCTTCTGCAAAGTTCCTTTACGGCAATCACGGCTGGTCACTCGACGTGCTCTGCCGTCAGCCTATCTGGGACCTGGGGCTCGACTACCAGTGCGGAACGGGCCATGGCTTCGGATATCTGGGAAGCATACATGAGCCTCCGACAGGCTTCAGATGGTATGTGGTGCCTGATAAGGATGAACATCATCAATTTGAAGAGGGCATGTGCGTTACCATAGAGCCGGGCATCTATGAAGAAGGCGATTTTGGCATACGCATCGAAAACAACGTTGTAACGGTAAAAGCCGAGAAAAACAAATACGGTCAGTTCATGCAGTTTGAGATGATGACATTTGTCCCGATCGATCTTGATGCCATCGATCCTGAAGAGCTTACAAAGTCTGAAAGAGACTGGCTCAATGATTATCACAGACAGTGCTATGAAAAGCTCAGTCCTTTCATGACCGATGAGGAAAACGAGTGGCTGAGAGAGTATACACGCGCTGTCTGATCCGGTGCTCTCAAGACGGGTTTTACAAACAGGGCAGTTTGTATTATCATCTGAACCATAAGTAAACAAAAGATTTGTAGACAGGAGAAGATCCCAATGGCAGACATGCTGAATGGATTCAACGAAATGTACAACGACTTCTATGGAGACACCTCCATTACGAGGAGAGAAAAGAACGTCAGAGATAAGGTGCGTGAGCTTTCTGCTGACAGACCTGCTGCGGCTGAGCTCAATATAGAGACAGAAGTCGAATCAATGGAAGAGACCGAAAGAAAACCGGTGGCCGTTGCCACAAAAACTCCGGGGGATGATCCGGAAAAACCGAAAGAACCTGAGAAGTCAGGAATGGAGGAGCTGAACGAGCTCGTCGGACTGAAGACGGTCAAGCACGATGTTGAGGAGCTCATTGGCCTGGCTAAGGTCAGAAAGATGCGCGAGGAGAAGGGCATGAAAGCTGTTCCTATGTCGCTGCACCTTGTTTTTTCGGGCAATCCGGGTACGGGCAAGACTACTGTTGCCAGAATACTTGGCAAGCTTTACAAAGAGATAGGGATACTTTCGACCGGCCAGATGGTAGAGACAGACCGCTCCGGACTCGTAGCCGGATACGTCGGACAGACTGCTATCAAGACACAGAAGAAAATACAGGAGGCCATGGGAGGCATCCTGTTCATAGACGAAGCCTATATGCTCAATCAGAAGGACGAGAACTTCGGACAGGAAGCGATCGATACCATTCTTAAGGCCATGGAGGACCACCGCGACGAGTTCATAGTTATCGTTGCCGGATACACGCAGCTCATGAAGGATTTCGTTGAAAGCAATCCGGGACTCAAATCCAGGTTCAATAAGTTCTTCGAGTTCCCTGACTACACAGTCGACGAGCTGCAGGCGATTTTCGAGCTGCAGTGCAAAAAATATCAGTACAAGCTCACCGAAGAGGCGGACAAAGCCGTGCGTGAGGAGATAATAAGGCTCGAGGAATCGAAGGGTGAAAATTTCGCGAACGCCAGAGAGGTGCGTAATCTTTTCGAGACGATCATCGCCAATCAGGCGGCAAGAGTCTCAGCCCTGGAGGATGTGGATGAGGAGACACTCTCAACTATCACAATAGAAGACCTCACGGATAAGTTCGAAGAGGAATACCAGAAAGAGCTTGAAGCAAGAGCGGCAAGGGAAGCCGAAGTTGCTGAGGCCCTGAAAGATGTTGCTGAAATGAACGGCGAAAATCAGCCGACTGCTGAAGAAAGAGCCGGTGAGCTGGTCGATCTCTTAAAGGAAATGGTTGAAGAGAACGACGAAGGCAAAAGCGGCAAAAAGAAAAAGATCAAAGTCCCGGAGAAAAAGCCTATCATAAGACGCTAAAATGCTTATGAAAGCTGATTGGTCATATCGTCCGGGCGTTAAAGGATTAAAAGTGAAAAACATTTTAACTAAAAAGAATATGTTTGAATTTGCGCAGATGGTGCTTGGAAACGCCATCTGTGCTTTTTCGGTAACATGCTTTGCTCTCCCGTACAACATGGTCGTAAGCGGTGTGAGCGGATTGGGAAGGATAGTAAACATTTTAACGGGCTTCAGTGTGAGCGCTGCCGTTGCCGTACTCAACATAGCACTGTTCATCATAGGTGCGGCTGTGCTCGGCAGGAGGTTTGCGGCAACCATCGCCCTCGGAACATTCGCTTTTCCGTTCTTCATGAGCATATTTGAGCAGATGACCTCACTGCAGCATCTGGTGAACGAGCCGATGCTGGCAGCCATATGCGCAGGAGTGCTTGACGGCGTGGGACTTGGTCTTGTGATGAGGCTCGGCGGCTCCACAGGAGGCATAGATGTCCCTGCCATGATACTGAACCGCAAGCTCGGGTGGAAGCTCGCCACGGTCATGTCCGGCATTGACATCGCAATCTTCCTGCTGCAGATTCCTGTGACAGCTACAGAAGGAATAATACTCGGCATACTTTACGCACTGGTATATGGTGTGGTTATGGACAGAATGATCATACTCGAGCAGGGCGGTTACCAGATAATGATATGGACGGAAAAGATCCATGAGGTGAACGAGGAGCTTCTGAAGATAGGATTCGGAACATCGATCCTGAGAGGAGTAGGCGGTTATCTCAGAGAGGACAGGGATATCATACTCTGTGCGGCCAGCAACAGAAACTTCAATAAAGTCAAACGCGCAGTCCTTTCCATAGACCCTGAAGCGTTCATGACCATTACAAGTATGAACGAGATAAACGGCAACGGATTCACATTCAATGTCGCAGATGAGTACATCTCGGACTTCAGGGAACGGCATGACGGAAGAAGAAAGAATAAGTAGCGCTTCCGGGTAAACATATATGCAAAATTATTAGCACTCACATCAAGTGAGTGCTAAATTTTTCTTTACATACGTTGAAATTTGTGCTATCGTTGTTTTGTAAAAACAGAATAGTTTCTGTTTTTGCCAATTTTGCTAATAAATCTTCATACAGGAGGTAAGCATATATGAACATAGAAAAATATACTCAGAATGCACAGCAGGTGGTAATGGACTGCCAGAACATCGCGGTCGCCATGGGCAATCAGATGGTTGACGGCGAGCACATCCACCTTGCGCTGCTCAAACAGCAGGACGGACTGATCCCTAAGCTGCTCCAGTCCATGGGCGTGAACATCATTGCCGTTACAAAGGATGTCCAGGCAGAGGTTGACAAGATCCCTAAAGTCTCGGGCGGCAGTGACGGCATGTACGGCACACGCAGGTTCAACAAGATCTTCATGGATGCCGAGGCAGTAGCGGATCAGTTCAAGGACGAATTCGTAAGCGTGGAGCACATCTATCTTGCGCTTCTCGCAGAAAAGGGAACACCGAGTGAGAGAATATTCCTCAGATATGGCATCACAAAGGATAAGTTCCTTGAAGCGCTCACAAAGGTAAGAGGAAATCAGAGGATCACAAGTCAGAACCCTGAAGATAACTACGAAGCTCTTGCAAAGTATGGCAGAGACCTTGTTGAGATGGCAAGGGCAGGCAAGCTGGACCCTGTCATAGGAAGGGATGCTGAAATAAGGCACGTGGTGCAGATCCTTTCAAGACGTACTAAGAACAACCCTGTGCTTATAGGCGAGCCGGGCGTCGGTAAAACGGCTGTAGTCGAAGGCCTCGCGCAGAGGATACTTGCGGGCGATGTTCCTGAGGGACTCAAGGACAAGACCGTATACGCTCTCGACATGGGAGCTCTTATCGCCGGAGCCAAGTACAGAGGTGAATTTGAGGAGAGGCTCAAGGCTGTTCTCAACGAGATCGAAAAGTCCGAAGGCAAGATCATCCTGTTCATCGACGAGATCCACAACATCGTCGGAGCGGGAGCCGCAGAGGGAGCCATGGACGCTGGCAATCTTCTGAAGCCTAAGCTGGCAAGGGGAGAGCTGCACTGCATAGGTGCCACAACTCTCGATGAATACAGAAAGTACATTGAGAAGGATGCTGCTCTTGAGAGAAGGTTCCAAAAGGTGCTCGTCGATCAGCCGAGCGTTGAGGATACTATCTCCATCCTCCGCGGACTCAAGGAGAAATTCGAGATCCACCACGGAGTAAGGATCACTGACAGCGCGCTGATCGCATGTGCTACGTTGTCCGACAGGTATATCAGCGACAGGTATCTGCCTGACAAGGCCATAGACCTTATGGACGAGGCGGCGGCACGCATCCGTACCGAGATAGACAGCATGCCGTCAGAGCTCGACCAGATATCCCGCAAGATCACCCAGCTCGAGATCGAAAAGCAGGCTCTCTCCAAAGAGGAAGACAAGGGCTCCATGGCCAGACTTGAGATACTCGAGAAGGAGCTTGCCGATCTCAAGGACAAGAGTGCAGGAATGAGAGCTCAGTGGGAGAACGAGAAGGCCGAGATACTGGAAGCCAAGAACCTCAAGCAGCAGATCGAAGACATAAAGCTCGAGATAGAGGACGCAGAAAGACGGGCTGACTACGAAAAAGGCGCACAGCTGAAATACGGCGTGCTGCCTGACCTCGAAAGACAGCTGGAAGAGAAGAAGGCGGCAGCTGATAAGAGAGAAGAGGCGAGACTCCTTCAGGAGGAGGTAACAGAAGAAGAGATCGCAGAAGTCATCTCGGGCTGGACAGGTATTCCTGTGAGCAAGCTGGTAGAGACCGAACGCGATAAACTCCTCAGATTGCCGGATATTCTGCATAAAAGGGTAATCGGCCAGGATGAGGGCGTTAAAGCCGTCTCAGAGGCGATTTTGCGCGCCAGAGCGGGTCTCAAGGATGAGAACAGACCTATCGGATCGTTCATTTTTCTCGGACCTACAGGTGTAGGCAAGACCGAGCTCGCAAAGGCTCTTTCGGAATCGCTCTTTGACAGCGAGCGCAACATGGTAAGAATAGACATGTCCGAGTACATGGAGAAGCATTCAGTATCGAGACTTGTAGGAGCGCCTCCGGGGTACGTCGGTTACGATGAAGGCGGCCAGCTGACAGAAGCAGTCCGCCGCAAGCCTTACAGCGTCATCCTTTTCGATGAAATAGAGAAGGCTCATCCGGATGTGTTCAACATTCTTCTGCAGCTTCTCGATGACGGACGTCTTACTGACAACCAGGGACGTACTGTAGATTTCAAGAACACCATAGTCATCATGACTTCGAATATCGGCAGCGCAGACCTCATCGACAACATGAAAGAGGACGGTACAATCGATCCTGAGGTGGAAAAGATGGTAATGGCTCAGCTCAAGGCCGGATTCAGACCTGAATTCCTCAACCGTATCGATGACATCATACTGTTCAGCCCGCTCACAAAGGAACAGATCAAGGGCATTATAGAGCTGTCGTTCAGAGACATCGCCGACAGGCTCAAAGACAGGGATATCGAGCTGAGCGTAACAGACGCGGCACTCGAGTTCATTGCCGACGAAGCTTATGATCCTCACTACGGCGCGAGACCTATCAAGCGCTATCTGCAGCAGCATGCAGAGACAGAAATCGCGTCGGGCATTATCAGAGGCACGATTCTTGACGGACAGTCACTAATTTGCGACTCAGATGGTGAGAAACTGGTGTATACTTCTAAGTGAAGAGGTTAATGGGCAAGACGCACAATAAAGAGATAAGGCATGGCCGCAGACAGAAAACATATCGCATTAGGTGATCTGATGATGCTTGCGGCCACCATGATATTCGGAGCGATGACGATATTCTCAAAGCAGATACTCGCCGAGCTCGAAGTATTCAACATGGTGGCTCTCAGATTTTTGATTGCCTTCGCAGCGTGTTTTCTTGTATTCAATAAAAGATACCGCGGTCTTGACAGAAAAACGTTCCTGCACTCAGGGGTGCTTGGGACGTTTTTGTTTATTTCATTCGTTTTCATGGCACTCGGCTGCAAATATACCACCGCCTCCAACGCGGGATTCATGATGAGTATGGTTGCGTTCTTTACTCCATTTATTGTGCTGGTCCAGGAGCGAATATTTCCGGACAGAGTCCAGATCGCCAGCGTCATCATTACGCTTATAGGAGTAGGGCATATGTGCCTTTCACAGGGGTTTACTCTCAATAAGGGTGATTTTTACTGCGTATTGAGCGCACTCTTTTATTCTTTTCAGATGCTTTATACGGAGAGATATGCAGATCAGCATGACCCTATAGTGCTCGGTACTCTCCAGCTGCCGTTTGTGGCAGTATACGGATTCATATTTTCATTTATTTTTGAGGATTCTTTCAGGCTTCCTCTGAGCGCCATGGAGTGGTGGCAGCTGCTCTATCTCGCGCTGGCATGCGGAGCTCTCGGCTTTATATTTCAGACGATGGCTGAAAAGCTCAGCTCTGCAGCTCATACGACACTTATATATGCTTCAGAGCCGGTGTTTGTGGCGCTGTTCTCATTCCTGATGCTGGGTGAGCAGATCAGCGCCCGCCAGATGGCAGGCATAGTACTGGTATTCATCGGAGTATGGATAACAGTGAGGCCAAATAAAAAAGATGAGGAGTTGATCAAGGATGCAGACTAAACTCGGAAGGAAATTCTGGATATCCATGCTCGTTTTCGGCCTGATGGGCCAGGTGGCATGGGTCGTTGAGAACATGTACTTCAACGTGTTCATCTACAAGATGTTTCACGCTGCGGCAGCAGACATATCGGCGATGGTAATGGCAAGCGCTGTCACGGCGGCTCTTACGACTATCATAATGGGTGCCGTCTCCGACAAGGTCGGAAAGCGCAAGGCGTTCATGAGCGTGGGCTATATCATCTGGGGCATCAGCATCATAACTTTCGCATACATACACAGCATAATGCTCACCATTGTGATGGACTGCGTCATGACGTACTTCGGCTCTACCGCGAACGATGCCGCGTACAACGCATGGCTGACAGACAGGGGAGACTCCACCAACAGAGGAAAGATAGAGGGTGTCAACTCCATGATGCCACTGGTCGCGGTGCTGGTGGTTTTCGGAGGCTTCATGAGCTTCAACCTTGATGATCACTCCGCTTGGGTCACGATATATTATGTGATAGGAATAGCCACGACACTTATAGGCATACTCGGATGGTTCCTGATAGAGGACGATCCGCGGCTGCGGAAGTCGGAGGAGAGCCTCGGAGAGACACTGGCTTACAGCTTCAGACCATCGGTGGCCAGGGAGAATAAAAGACTCTATCTAACACTTCTCAACTTTGCCATTTTCGGTATCTCGATCCAGATATTCATGCCATATCTGATCATCTATTACGAGCAGACTCTCGGACTCGATAACTATGTCATGATATTCGCTCCTGCGATAATCCTGGCAGCCGTTGCCACAGTTTTTTACGGAAGGCTTTATGACAGTAAAGGCTTTACCAAAAGCATACTGCCCGTGACTGCGATGCTCATTATAGGGTATACTATATTATATTTCACACATGCGCTGGCGGCTGTTCAGGCATTCATCGGATCGCTTATAACGATGACAGGATACCTTGCGGGAATGTCCATATTCGGAGCCATGATAAGGGACAACATCCCTGAAGGCAGGGCAGGACAGTTCCAGGGCGTGCGCATAATAGGGCAGGTATTCGTGCCGGGCCTCATCGGACCGGCTATAGGAGCATGGGTACTGCGAAACGCGGATGTCATAGTCAACAACGACGGCACGGAATCATTCTTGCCGGATAAGGGTATATGGTCCGCATCCGCAGCCATCATAGTGATACTGTTCGCTGTGCTCATGTTTACTATGAGGAGTAAGAACAATGGATCAGACTGAAGCGAGGCTTTGGCTCATCGAAAAACTGAAAAATGAGAACCCGGTCTACCGCAAGGTGGCTGTACCTGACGACGAAGTGAAGCAGAAGGAACTGCTTCGGGCTCTGATGAATGTCAGAGACGCAAAGCCGGCAGGAGCGGAATTCAGGGAAGTGCAGGACGCGTATCTCAGGCGTGAGGCTCTTTTAAGGGGCATCGTCAGTGTGGATTCACTCGTACCGTGCGCTCTCGACAGCAGACTGTATCTGTGGCAGGGAGATATAACCAGGCTGGCAGCTGATGCCATCGTAAATGCTGCCAACTATACTCTGCTCGGGTGCTTCATACCGCTTCACAACTGCATAGATAACTGCATACATTCAGCAGCAGGAGTCCAGCTCAGATGGGACTGCCATGAGATAGTCCGCAGACAGGGCCATGACGAGCCTACGGGCCGTGCGCAGATAACACCTGGCTATTGCCTGCCTGCAAAGTACGTTCTTCATACTGTCGGCCCTATAGTTGACTTCGGATTGACGGATGAGCACAGGGAGCTGCTCGCTTCATGCTACCGTTCATGCCTTGATCTGGCTGCAGAAAAAGGACTTGGGAATATAGCGTTCTGCTGCATATCCACAGGCGTGTTCTGCTTCCCGGCAGAAGAAGCAGCACAGATTGCGGTAAAAACAGTAAGAGAATGGCTCGACAGCCATGAGAGCAGCATAAATAAAGTTATATTCAACGTATTCGGTAACAGGGACAAACAAATCTACGAGGATATACTGGGCGGAGATCTTTAGGAAAGGAGCCTGAAAAAATGAGTACATTGTCAGTAAACAACATACGAGCTATAGTATCGTGCGACGGAAAGGATACTGTTTACGAGAATGCAAATCTGTTCTGCGAAGACGGACTTATCAAATACATAGGGCCTGAGAAACACGATGCAGACACTGTCATAGACGGCACCGGTATGCTCTGCTATCCGGGACTCGTTAACGCTCATCACCATCTGTATCAGGTGTTCTCGCGCAATCTCGAGAAGGTGCAGAACATGGAGCTTTTCGACTGGCTGAAGACGCTCTACGAGATATGGAAGAACCTCAACGAGGACACGGTCTATCTGTCATCACTGACAGGTATGGGCGAGCTGATGAAGAACGGCTGCACTACCGTTTTCGACCACCACTATGTGTTCCCTGCAGGAGCCGGCGATCTTATCGGAGCACAGGCAGCAGCAGCAGACAGGCTCGGCGTAAGGATGCACTTCTCGCGCGGTTCCATGGACCTCTCGGTAAAGGACGGAGGACTTCCGCCTGACAGCGTCGTCCAGACAGTTGATGAGATAATGAAGGACAGCATCGACCTTATCGACAAATACCATGACAGATCGTTCAGATCGAAACGCCGCATAGCGCTTGCACCATGCTCACCGTTCTCGGTTTCTGAAGACCTGCTCCGTGAATCCGCCATACTCGCAAGAGAGAAGGGTGTGCGCCTGCATACACACCTCTGCGAGACAAAGGACGAAGAAAATTACATGCTTGAGCGTGAGGGCATACGTCCTCTTGCTTACATGGAGAGAGTAGGCTGGATAGGCGACGACGTCTGGTATGCCCATGGCATACATTTCAACGATGAAGAACTGAAGCTGCTTGCTGAAACAGGCACAGGCGTCTGCCACTGCCCAATCTCCAACATGAAGCTTTCATCAGGCATAGCACGCATACCTGAGATGCTCGAGATGGGTATTCCTGTGGGACTCGGAGTCGATGGCTCGGCCTCGAATGACGGCTCCGATATGCTCGAGGAGCTCCGCGTGGGATTCCTCCTGCACAGGCTCAATTCAAGCAGGCTGGCTCCTACTGGCTACGACATGCTCAAGGTAGCTACAATGGGATCGGCAAGACTGCTCGGCAGAGACAAGGAAATAGGCTCGCTGGAAGTCGGCAAATGCGCAGACTTCTTCATGGTCGATTCACAGAGGCTCGAGCTCGTAGGCGCATGCTATGATCCTAAGTCGGTGCTCGGCACTGTAGGACTCAGAGGCGCTGTCGATTACACTGTCATCGATGGAGAAGTGACCGTAGAGCACGGAGCCATCACCGGAATAGACGAAGAGAAGGTAGTCGCTGACTCAAATAAGGAGCTGGGAAGGTACCTCGCGGATATATAGGGAACACTGAATGCTTAAGACCGAATTTGACGGGAAAAAACTGAGATTGCTGGTGGACGGGTTCGAACTCCTGTCCACCCCTTTCGTTTCCTCAATAAAGCTTGAGAAGACGTACAGCTCCAGGCGTGGAACGGTAAAGGAATCGGTAACCGAGCTGGAGCACGCGCGCCTCAACGATATTGAGAGGACAGGCGGCAATTCTTTTGTTGTGTCCGGCGACGGTCATTCTCTGAAAATGGAAGTCACGGAGTGCGATCTCGGCTGCGAAATCTTCTTTGAGGGAGAGGACGGATGGGCTTACGAGTTCAAAATACCCGCTTTGATGAACGAGGCCGTTTTCGGGGGAGGAGAGCAGTACCGCCAGACGAATCTTCGCGGTAAACGTGTTATGAATTTCGTTTCCGAACATATCACTGCCCGTACGCTTTTAGAAAAAGTGATACTGCCCGATCACCGTTACCGCGAAAAGGAAGCGGAGAGCATAGGCAGTTATTCTCCAATGCCTGTCTTTGTCACTGACAAGGGACGGCTGTTCTATTTCGACACGCCATCTGACGGAATATCCAAATTCGGTATCAACAACTACAGGTTCCGGTTTGATGAGTGCCCGCGTTCGCTTATGCTGCTCCATGCGGACTGCTACGATACGCTTATGCGGGCTCTGGCAAAGAAGAACCCGCCGAGGATGTATCTGCCTGACTGGTGCCTGGACGGCATGATCATAGCCGTTCAGGGGGGCACTGAAAAGATCATTTCCAAAGCCTTTACAATGCTCGATGCCGGCGCAAAGATATGCGCTGTCTGGAGCCAGGACTGGTGCGGAGAGAACCGCACAATAATGGGTAAACAGGTTTGGTGGAACTACGAATACGACAGAAAGCTTTACCATGATCTGCCTGAGGCCATCAAAAGGCTTGAAAGCAGGGGTGTACGCTTCCTGGCCTACATTAATCCATATTTGGTGAAAGGAAGCAGACTGTACGGGGAATGCGCGGATAAGGGCTGGCTTATAAAAAGCAAAGACGGCAGCATAGCCCACATGAAGTCGACCACTTTTGACGCAGGAATGCTAGATCTCACAGACCCGGAGGCCGTCCGCTTCATAAAGGAGACCCTGATAAAAAAGAACATGCTCGATCTTGGCATAAAGGGATGGATGGCGGATTTCGGCGAATACCTGCCGACAGACTGCGTGCTTCACGACGGCGATCCTGCCGAACTGCACAATCAGTGGCCTGTGCTGTGGGCAAAGATCAACCGTGAGGCGGTAGAGGAGTACGGTGATAAGGACGTCATGTTCTTTACCCGCTCCGGCTATCTTGGAGAGCAGTGCTATGCTCCTATAATGTGGAACGGAGATCAGCATACCGACCTCACAAAGGATTACGGCATGCCGTGCGTTATGCCTGCAACATTCTCCCTTGGATTCTCAGGCGTGCCGCTGGTGCACAGCGATATAGGAGGATTCTTCTCTGTGGCAAAACTAAAGAGGAGCGATCAGCTGTTTATACGCTGGATGGAGATGAACACATTCTCACCGCTCATGAGGAGCCACGAATCCATCAGACCGTGGGCAAACAGCCAGTTTGATGCTCCGGACGTGCTGCCGCATACTGTTCGTCTCACCAATATTCATGCTGCACTGAGACCGTACATAGAGCAGTGCATTGAGCAGGCAGCAGAGGGCATACCGGCGATGCGGCCTGATTTCTGGAATGCGGTGGACTATTCCGCAAGCCGCGACGAGTATTCATACTTCTTTGGTGACGACATCTATGTGTGTCCTGTTATAGAAAAGAATGCAGTCGAGAGGACTGTACGGCTGCCTGAAGGTGACTGGACCGGCTTCTGGGACGGTAAAGCATACAGAGGCAGATCTGAGGTCAGGATAAATGCTCCTCTGGGGAAACTCCCGGTATTTTACAGGACCGGAAGCAGATTCAGTGATCTGTTCAGCAGGATCTCAGAGGAAAATCAGTAAAAAAACAACAGCTGCCGCACGGCAGCTCTTTCTGACTGATAAAAATTATTGGTATATATAAGCTTTGAATCCGAACATCCCTGCAAGAGCTTTAAGTGTCTCCGCATGATGCCCTTTCATTACCACGAAGTGAGGTTCAAAGCCGTCAAGCACGCTTTTTTCAACGGCTTCACGCACCGGAGCCGCTGTTTTTATTACTATAGATGTACCAGTGAACTGTTTCGGTTTGTCGAGAGCTTCACCCTCGAGTATAAAGAAACGGTAAGTTCCGTCAGGCTCGCGGCCGATGCGGAATATGGTAGCTTCAGGGAAAGCCTCGCATCCGAAGTCCATTGCAGGGCCGATCTTTCTGTTTGGGTGAACGCCTACTGTGGCTCCCGTATCTTTGCGGGCCAGAGTGCAGGCAGCAGTTCCGCAGTGCCAGAATGTGAGAGTGTTTTCCTCTTCATTGAGGCTCACCGGATCTCCGAAGAACACAGGCGAAGACGACAGCTTCATGCCTGTCCACATAGAAAGCGCTCCGTACATATCCGCTTCGCACGCAGCAGCAGTGCCATCATCATTCAGCATCGAGAGAACAGCACATACAGGAGTGCCATACTCCGTGAAGTAATCCGGCCAGCAGCGCGATGCTAAGGCGCCGATACTGTTTTCGCGTATATACTCGCTGTATGCTTTATACAGACGCACGTGATCCTTCAGGTTTGTTTCAGGAGTCTTATCGAGGCCGGCTGTCAGATCGTATGAGCGCTCCAGATATTCCCTGCATTCTTCGTCAGTGTATGACTTTGCTCTTGCTATCATGTCAGGTATGGAGATCGATAATACCTCAGCACCGAATATTTCTCTGATTTCGTCTTCATGTGCAAGGCCGAATCCGAAGCCCTGAGGAGGTTCTCCGACAGTAGCCAGCCTGAGGCCGCGCATCTCTTTTTTCAGCTTTGCTGCTTTGACGCATGCTTCAATTTTGCTTATAACAGATTTCTCTTCGGGAGAACCGAAAACATACTCATAGTCCGTTCTACCGTGTAAGCGCATGGCATTTGCCGCGCTGTAGGCGCCGGTAAGTGAATTGAGCCGGAGTCTTGTGCCGTCAATAACGGGTTCACGGAGCGTCCAGAGCAGGACAGGGCAGTCAAACCGGCTGATCACTTCAGACATATACGCTGCATTGGCAAAGGTGAGATCCTGGAATACTATAAGATCTGGTTCAAGATTCGAGATGTATTCGCTCATCGCATCAACAGAGAGCAGCATATCAGCCGGGATCACAAAAGCCGGGTCTGTATCCAGCAGAAGCTTAATGGATCTTTCGAAGAGATCCTTTGCGCTTTCAAGATGGAAGGTCGGTACGCCGACCGGGATGTAAACGGGTGTGAAATCTTTCATTTGTGTCCTCCGGATCCTGCTTAAGCAAAAAGAATCGTATAATCAAAGAAGCCGGTTGTCAACTGCAGCCGGCTTCATGTGTTTATATCCTTATGCTTACTTCACCCGATCTCAGGATCTCAACGCTTCCGTCTTCGTAGCGGACCTTCAGTCCGAATTCTTCGTCTATTCCCAGAACGTGTGCAGGTATCATTGCTCTGTCCTTGTGAACCATTACGTCTTTTCCGGTCACCATTGAACGTCTTATGTACTCTTCGGAATAAGGTGTATCAGGAAGGCACTTATAGTATGCCATTATGCGGTTAAGCACTTCAGCTGCAAGACGGTTTTTGAGACCTGCTGAAGGTTCGTCGAAAACGCATCCTGCTATATCTGCGATTGCTGAAGGGAATCCTCCTGAAGGCTCATAAGCATTGATTCCGATGCCTACTATCACGTATTCGAGCTTTCCGGTCTGAATGCCGTACGACGCTTCAGAAAGAATTCCACAGACTTTTTTGCCGTCAATAAATATGTCGTTCACCCATTTGATCTCAGCTTTTTTCGCTGAAACGGCTTCGATGGCTTCGCTTACAGCCGCTGCAGCCATCGTGGTAAAATGCAGCACCTGATTTTCTGTAAGTCCTGCAGGTCTGAACAGAATGCTCATATAAACTCCGCTTTCAGCAGGGGAGAAGAAGGCTTTTCCTCTGCGTCCTCTGCCGGCGCTCTGAGACCCGGCAACCGCTACATATCCTTCACTTTCACCTGCCTCGGCTTTTTCTGTGCATATAGTGTTGGTAGAATCGACCCTGACAAATACTTCAGGCCTGAGGTTCTTGCTGTTTTCGTCAAGATAACTGCGTATCCCGCGTACTGTAAGAACATCTGACTCCTTATCGAGACAGTAACCTCTATTTGTTACAGCTCTGATCTCGTAACCTTCACTCTGAAGTTTTTTTACAGCCTTCCATACTGCTGTTCTGGAAATATTCAGTTCTTCTGCTATCCTTTCTCCGGATATGAAAAAACCCTTGTTTTTTTCAAACAAAGCAAGGACTGTGTCCTTTGTACTCATTGCTCCTCTCTCCTTGGATTCGGGAAAACCCACCTAGTTCTTTAGTTAGTTAAAGTGTAATACCGCTACAAATGTTTATCAAGACGGTTGACATTGTGAACATCAATAAAAACAAATCGTGGACTTCATCATAGACATCCTGAAAATATGTGCTAATATTTCAAAAAGGGAGGAATAATATCATGAACAGACCCGAACTCTTATCACCGGTGGGAGGCAAGGCCCATCTGATAGCTGCAGTCAATAACGGTGCTGATGCGGTTTATATGGGCGGTATGGCATTCAATGCCAGGATATTCGCTGATAATTTCAGTGACGAAGAGCTTCCTGATGCCATAAGCTATGCTCATACCCATGGGGTAAAAGTATATATGACGATCAACACTCTCATTGCTGACAGCGAGCTGGCGAGAGCATTCGACTACTGTAATTACATATATGGGCTCGGCGTGGACGGGGTCATAGTGCAGGATATGGGACTTGCAAGACTGCTTCATAAGTATCTGCCGGATCTTCCGCTTCATCTGTCGACACAGGGTACTCTGTACAATAAAGGAGGGGCACTGGCTGCTTCTAAGATGGGATTCCGCAGAGTTGTTCCGGCAAGAGAGCTATCTCTCGGGGAGATAAAAGCTCTCTCTGCATACTGCAGCACACTCGAGCCTAAGGTGGATGTGGAGGTGTTCATTCATGGAGCTCTCTGCATGTGTTATTCCGGACAGTGTCAGATGAGCAGGGTGCTCGGCGGCGGAAGCGGCCGTACCGGCAACCGCGGTACATGCGCTCAGCCTTGCAGACAGGCATACAGGGGAGACGACGGTGAAACCTACTATGCTTTGAGTCCGAAAGATCTCTGCCTCATAGAGCATATACCTGAACTGATCATGTCGGGAGCTGCGTCTTTCAAGATAGAAGGGCGCATGAAGACTCCTGAATATGTGGCGGTCGTTACCAGAATATACCGTAAATACATGGACCTATTCGAAAAACTGGCAGCAGAGCATGGTCCTGAAAAAGCTGCAGAGTTATACAGCGTAAAAGAAAGTGACATGCTCGAGCTGAAGCAGATCTTCAACCGCGGAGATTTCACGGAAGGATATCTGTTCGGAAATCCGGGAGAAGATCTTCTCTCCGGAACGAGCCCGAAGAATCAGGGCCTTCGCATAGGCAGGGTCATTGCAGTCATCGACAGCGAGAATAAAGTCAGTGAGAAGGATGAGAAAGCCGCTGCAAGAGGTGCTCTCAGGCGCGGAAAAGAGCTCGTTTGCATAGAACTGGCGAATCCTGACGGAGAGCAGGGTGCAGGGCTTGACAACGGAGACGGCATTGAGTTCATAAGAGAGGATGCTGATTACCTCGTCAGTTCGCCGGCAGGAGGAGTCGTTACATATGTGAAAGACATAGGCCTAGGCTGCATTCTGGCAGGAGATTTCGAAAGAGGTGCTTTCACGGGCGATAATGTATGCAAGGTAACGGACAGGAAGCTCCTTGAAACTGCGCTCGATGTACCGGAGAAAAAGATGCCTGTGACCATGGCGTTTACTGCACGTGCCGGCCAGTTCCCGGTGCTGGTAATGACTGACGTCAGAAACGGAAACAGCGTCGAAATAGTATCCGATCACAGGGTTGAATATGCTGTGAAGGTACCGACTGACAGAGAACGGATAGAAGCTTCACTCGACAGGCTCGGAGATACCGTTTATACTCCAGGCCTTACGGGGATAGATGTACAGATAGATGACGATATAATGATGCCTCTTTCCGTGGTCAACAGAATGAGACGGGAAGCAGCAGATGAGCTGATGAAAAGACGCCGGGAGCACGTCATAAAAAGCCGCAGGCCTGCTCTGACCAAAGAAGAAATCGCTGATATAAGAAAGGCCGAGGGGGTAGGCTCCGGAGCTATGAGCGCTGATGACTGGCAGCGCCAGGTCAACAAAAGCGGCATCAGGCCGATAGCTCTTGAAAGATTTATGGAGACAGACAGCAGTGATCTCAGACCGGGGTCAGTACCTTACATAATGAACGTTTCAAAGGGCAGCCTCGACATGTTTATAGAGATGCACTTCGATGAGATCGCAGAAGCTTGCAGAAAAACAGGAATACTGTGCGGCAATGCAGGATGGATCACCAGCTTCAGGGATGCCGGCGTCAGGGTATATGGAGACTACGGACTAAACGTGTTCAACATGCAGGCAAAGCTAGCTTATGAGGAACTTGGAGCAGAGATCTACATGCCGTCTCACGAGACGGGAGTATCTGATGAAAGAGGTATACCTCTGATGATAACGGAACACCCGGTAAACGAAAAGAAGCTGACCGACAGAAAGGGCGGCGCACACAGGATAGTAAAAGCACCGTCAGGCGATAAGACTCTTATCTATTAAGAAAGCTTGTTGTAGATACAGGACGGCAATTTGTAGTATAATATATTTGGAATAAGTTGATTTGCTGTTGGAATTTCATTCCTGCAGTTAATACAGATAAAGGAGGAGCTGTATTTATGCTTGATATCAAGAAAAAACTGGAGGGATCAAGACTGGAATTCGATCTTGACGGCAGACTTGACACCATTACGGCGCCGCAGCTTGAAGAAGAAGTAAAAGCATCCATAGACGGTATTACCGAGCTGGTCTTTGACTTCAGCGATCTGGCATATGTTTCCAGCGCAGGACTTCGTGTTCTTCTGTCAGCCCAGAAGACGATGAACGAAAAGGGCAGTATGGTGGTAAGGAATGTTTCAGACGAGATTCAGGAGATCTTTGATGTAACTGGATTTTCAGATATTCTGACTATAGAGTAGAGGACCTGTACGGAAGATGAATACTTCTTGGGACAACGAAAAATTAACAATCAGTCTTGAAGGACGGATAGATTCGGGTAATGCTGCCGCTGTAGAGAACGAGATCAACGATGTTATGAAAGAGAAGAATCCTTCTGCATTGGTTCTTGATGCAGAGGGACTGGATTATATTTCAAGCGCGGGACTCAGAATCATACTCCGGCTCAGAAAAAAGCATCCTGATCTGAGCATCATCAACGTAAAATCTGATGTTTATGAAGTCTTTGAAATGACCGGATTCACTGAAATGATGAAAGTCGAAAAGGCATACCGGAAAGTGACAGTAGAAGGCTGCGAAGAAATCGGGAGAGGAGCCAATGGCACAATCTATCGTATCGATAAGGACAACGTCGTGAAGGTTCATAACAATCCTGACGCTCTGGATGAGATTCAGCACGAACGCGAGGTTGCAAGACTGGCACTGATCCTGGGGATACCGACGGCTATCTCTTATGATGTGGTGAAGGTAGGCAACAGTTACGGATCGGTATATGAGCTTCTTAATGCAAAATCATTTTCTAAGATTCTTGCAAACGAGCCGGATAAGCTCGACTGGTGTGTTGATGAATATGTTGATATGCTTAAGCGTATCCACAGTACTGAGGTGCCGGCAGGCAAACTCCCGGATGTGAAAGAGACAGTATTATCGTGGGCAAAATTCATGCAGGATTACCTGCCTGAAAAGGAAGGAAAAAAGCTTCTTGATCTGGTTGAGGCTGTTCCGCACGATGATCATATGATCCATGGTGACTATCATACAAAGAACCTCGAGCTTCAGGACGACGAAGTGCTGCTTATCGATATGGATACTCTGGCAGTAGGCCATCCGATCTTTGAGCTTGGCTCTATGTTCAATGCGTATAGAGGATTCTTTGAACTTGACCATGACGCGATCTTATCATTCCAGAAGTTCAGCTATGAAACAGCTGAGAAGTTCTGGTACAAGACTCTTGCAAAATATCTCGGCACGGATGATGAGGCTGTAATACGCAGCGTTGAAGACAAGGCACGCATAATCGGATACACAAGACTGATCCGAAGATCCATAAGGCGCGGCGGACTTGAAGATCCGAAACGCAAAGCAGAGATCGATCACTGGACAAAGGAGCTCATAGAACTTATTGACAAGACCGACACGCTTCTGTTTGAAAACGATCTCAAACAGGTCAAGGAAAGCAAGGAGCTCGATATTGAGGCGGTTGAGGAAAACCTTAATAATGTGATGGCTTTCGTCGACGAGAATCTTGAAGCTGTTGGCTGCTCTATGAAATCCCAGATGCAGATCGATATCGCTGTTGAGGAGATTTTTGTCAACATTTGTAAATATGCTTATCACCCTGATAAGGGCAGAGCGGTGGTGCGCATTGAAGTTTCGGATGATCCTGTACAGGTCAAGATAACATTCATCGACCACGGCAAACCATACGATCCGCTCCTGAAGGATGATCCTGATGTGACTCTCTCAGCTGATGAAAGAGAAATCGGCGGACTTGGTATCTTCATGGTAAAGCAGACGATGGATGCTGTGGAGTATACTTATAAGGACGGAAGCAATATCCTTACACTCGTGAAAAACCTTTAATTAGTTACGTTTGACAATTTGTTTCAAGCGGTCTGATAACAACTTTCTACAGGAGGTAATAAGATGGCAGATAAGAAAACAGTCGACAAAGTAAAAGAACTCCTCGGCGGACATGTTTACGCGCCGCTTAAAGAAGCAGCTGAAAAGTGGCTTGCTGAGGCAGATGAAAAGTACGGCGACAAGTTCGATGAGCTCAAGGAGAAAGGCAGCGAAGCATGGGACAAACTTGGAGAATTTGCTGACAAGTATTCTGAGAAATCCATCGAAGTCGGTGAAAAATTTGCAAAGGTAAGCGATAAAATCGGAGAAAGCGCAGAAAAATTTGCTGAGAAAGCAGCACCTGTAGTAGACGGTCTCAAGGAGAAGGCAGCTCCGAAGATCGATGAATTAAAGGACAAGGCAGCACCTGTAGTAGATAAGGTTACTGAACTCGAGTTCATCAAGCAGCTCAAGGCCGGTATCTCTTCTCTCGACGAGGTCATCGATACATTCAGCAAGCCTGAGATGAAGGAGGCCATGGGTGAGGAAGCAGCAGCTCAGATCAAAGCCCATGCTGAAGCTATGAAGGCAGAAGGCAAAACGTTCTGTGACTGCCCTGCATGCACAAAGGCAAGAGAGATCCTTAAAGACCTCGGAGTAGAGCTCGATGAGCCTGAGGTAGAAGAGCCTGCAGCTGAGGAATCGGAAGCGGAAGAATAATATTCCCATTATGATCATATAAAACAGTCGCTGCTCCGTGTGGCGGCTGTTTTTTCTTGCGTAGGATATGCAAAACATTATTTGCGGTCAGTGTATTTCAGTACAGTAAAAGAGAGTAATGAAATACATCCGGGACTGAAGTTTTGCTGGACATAGGTCACGGCTTACTGTACAATCCTGCGTGGACGCTCGCAGAAATACGGCGTCCGAAGCAGTTCGGGTCCGATATCCTGCTTCTAAAACAATAAAACCAAAGGAGAAAGCAATTAATGAAAAACAGAGATCCAAGAGTTCTGAGAATCACTCAGGGCGCTGTTATTGCCGCCCTTTATGTGGTTCTCACAATGGTTTTTGCGCCGATATCATTCGGTCCGGTGCAGGTGAGAATAGCTGAAGCCCTTTGCATTCTGCCTATGTTCACTCCTGCAGCGGTTCCGGGACTTTTCATAGGCTGCCTGATCGCCAACCTCATCGGAGGAGGCATCATGCTCGACGTGATCTTCGGAAGCATTGCCACACTGATCGGAGCCGTATTAGGATATTTGCTCCGAAATAACCGCTGGCTCGTACCGCTGCCTGCAGTAATCGCCAACGCACTGATCGTGCCTTTCGTACTCAGGTACGGATATGGTGTAGTAGACATAGCCATCCCTGTACTGATGTTCCAGATTCTGCTGGGCGAGATAGCAGGCTGCTATGTGCTCGGAGAGCTGCTGTGCACTGCGCTTCTGAAGAATGCAGACCGCATCTTCAAAACTTCTTCAGATAATATGTAATCATTGAATCTGAAAACCACGCTTCTGAACCGTAATCCGGCAGGAAGCGTGGCTTTTTTTCGTTCAAATCTGATTATACACTTCTACAGATTTTTCTTTACAGACAGTTCTTTCACGATTCGGTCATATTCATCCTCGTCAAGTATATAGTGTTTCCTATAAAGAAGGTAAGCGCCAAGCATCATCAGAAGAGGTATGAGTACCATCACGAGCAGTATGCCGTGGCTCTGACCGCTGCTTACAGAATTTATGACTGCATCGATCTGGGTCAGCTTGTCGGCTTCGGTAATGGAGCCCATATTGGCTGCCTGCTCCAGTGAACTGATCTGGTTGGTGTATTTGGTGACTCCGAAGATCAGGTATGAAACTGTTGTGAGGAGCACACACAGAGCGCTGCCGAACTTCGTGAAGAAAGGCCTTATTGAAGCGATGATCGCCTCATCTCTGGTTCCATTTCTGTATTCATTGTATTCAACTGTATTGATGATCGAGAGCATCATGATCACGTAGTAGCAGTTCATTCCGAGCTGAGCCAGCATGTATCCGACAGTGGTGATCCAGAAAGATGGCATAGTGGCAGGCATAAACAGTCCCGCAGCGAGCATCATGGCAAATCCCACCGTCATGATAACTCCGAAGCCTTTCATAAGGCTCTTTCTGCTCCACTTGGAGGACAGCCATGGATATGCGATCAGCAGTATTCCTGATGCTGACAGGCCGATCGTGGAGAATAGTGAATAGAGACCGCCCTTATAACCGTATGTGAAGTAAATATATGTCGATCCGATACCTCCGACGATCAGGTCTGCACCTATCTGATGCAGGAGAAATATGAGGCACATCCATGAAAGCTGGTCGTTTCCGGTGATCGTAGAGATAATCTTTTTGAAACTGACCGGAGGAGGGGTGGTGTTCATGTAGGATCTGTCTTCTCTGACACCGAAGATGGTGAAGCAGAGGAAGAGAGGAGAAAGTATACAGAAGATAAGAGCAACCACTCCATATGCCGTCTGCGCGTTGCCTCCGATGGCGCCTGAGCCAGTCGTTAACATAGGTATAAAGAGGCCGGCAAGTCCTCCGCCGATACCTGCAGCAAGGTTGGTCATGGCAGTCAGTTTATCGCGGGTGCTGCCTTCTTTACTGAGAGAAGGTATCATACCCCAGTAAGAGATGTCGTGCATCGTATATGCGATGCTGTATGCGAAGTAAATTATTCCGAAAAACCATATGAATGCCCATCCCTCGAGCCTTACATTGAACGCGAGATAAACAACGACAGATGTGCTTAAAATACCTATGACAAGCCATGGTTTGTATTTGCCCCAGCGCGTCCTTGTCCGCTCAATGATATTGCCCATGAGAGGGTCGTTAAGAGCGTCGAATACTCTTGCGCCGATCATTATGCCTGTGATAGCCATAAGCTGGGCAGGGGTCAGATTGTGCGTGAAGAGCACATAGACAAGGATGAAGTTAGTGAAAAGATTGTAGATCATGTCTCTCCCGAAAGTGCCGAGAGGGAAGAACCACAGATTGCGCTTTGCCTGCTTTTCGGTGATACCTGCCTGCGATAAGGCGGATTCTTTGTTTTTGCTCATTGCATTTTACCCTTTTCTCAGTTTCAATAACTTATTTGTATTTATTTATCCAGTCCAGAAAGTGCCTGTCTGTCCAGTCTTTGCTGTTCCAGAGAGCCCTGAGCTGTCTGTAATGTTCCCGCTGTTCCCTGTCATAATCACCCATGTTGTCAGATGTGAGGAAGAAGCTTCCATACTGTGCCAGCACTCTTGCGTGAAGATCCTCCTGCTCTTCACTGAGCTTTATGTTGTCTCTTCTCAGGAAGAAAACATCCGGATCGTTGAGGAAGGCCTTGCCGTCGAGACCTCTTCTGTAGAATGTGTTGAGTATAGCGTGCTTTGTTGACGGGTATTCTCTGTTGACGTTCCTCATGAGCGGCACATTGTTCCAGTCGAGGCTGGCGTCGCATCCTATTCTGCAGTACTCGACCTTTCCGAAAGCCGGTCCGAGCGGAACACCGCATCCGAGTATCATTCCGTCGCCGCACCATTCCCTCAGGTAATCCATGGCCCTGCACATACGTCCTCCGCGGCTTTCACCATCATATGGGCCGCCTTCAGTCTGCCATGGTGCAGCTCCGTACAGGAAATCGAGCTTCACCAGATCGAATCCCCATTTGTTGAATATTTTATCGAAAGTGCGCTTGAGGTAATCCTGTACACCGGGATTATCAATATCAAGTGCGAAGAAACCGCCCCAGTTGCTGCCTGCGTACCATGGCTTGCCGTTATGCTTCAGAAGCCAGTCCGGGTGATTTTTTGCCAGCTGTGACTTGCACTGAGCCGAGTAGGGAGCCAGCCACAGGCCTGCTTTGAACTCTTTGTCATGAATATCATCGACCGATGCTTTCATGCCGCGAGGAAAACGCTCCCGATTGCACTCCCAGTCACCGACCTGCACCTGCCAGCCGTCATCGATCTGAAAAAGGTCTCCCGGTTCCAGAATTCCCGCTGCGCCTACAAGATCACGTGTGATCGTATCATCGTTGATCTTGTCGTAATGGTTATACCAGCTTCCGTATCCGGCCAGAGGTTCAGCCGGGCGGCGCTTTACGCCTGACGCTTCGAACCATTCATCAAAAACTTCATCGTGACTGCCTTCGAAAGCAGCTATATGAAGTCTTTGATCGAACCTGCTGCTGCCCGTGTCCTTTCTGATCTTCAGCTTGCCGCTGATCATGTCGTAATCAAAGATGGTATAGCCGTTGGTTTCGTCAGTAGAGCCTATAAAGAAATATGTGTCTTCATATCTTTTATAAAAATAGGTAAATCCGTGAAAGCATCCCGGTTTTTCGGTGTAATCCATGAAAAAGTGATCGCCGTATTTGGTTATGCCCCAGGGAGCGCCAAGCAGTCTGAAGAACCTTTTTATGCCGTCGTTTGTATCGGTAGGCCTGACCTCATATGAGGCGGTCCATGTCTGATATCCGTTGAAAAATGCTCTTTCTGTTGATTTGCACGGAAGTTCAATGACTATCTCAGATTCGTTGCCTTCACTGATAAATGGTGTCAGATCAATTTTGCTCATAGGCGCCTCCTTGATGTATCCATTAAATTATACATTATACCGTAAATGATTTTTCATAATTTTGCTGCGTGTCAGGCTTTTATTTAAGTGTTTTTCCGGTTGAATGCATAAGGCAAATGTTGTTTAATTGAACATTGCGGGAAGGAATCATATCAGGTAATGTCAAGAGCAGAAAGAAACGCAAGAAAAGAATCACAGAAAAAACGCCGCAGGCGCCTGATCAGAGCAGGAAACTGTGTGGTGGTCTTAGCGTGCATGATTCTTGTGTTTGCATATATAAGTAAACTGAGCATTATTACTCCTGAGCCGGAGTACGTATTTGCAGGCGGCACTTCAAAAAATGTGCCTGTTTACCTGATAGGCATACCTGTCATGGATGAGGAGACATCTGATGAAACATCTGAGCAGGTTCAGAGAGATTCTGCTGCAGAGGCTGTTAAAGTCGGGAAACTGGTCAGAGGTTCTTCTGTCAAAAAGCTTATAGGAAACAAAAAGATAGACGGCGTCAATTACTGCAGAGTGGACAATACCGGCATTGAAGGGGCAGGGGATCTGTACATGAAGGAGGAAAACCTGGTACCTACATCAGACAGGGTGGTGCAGGAGACTGAAGTCTACGTAAGGACACCGGTGACTATATATTCCAAAGAAAAAGGACCTTCTATAGCATCATTCGCTTCCAAGGGTACGTGCCTTAAAGTGACCGGCTATGATATGCTGCTCGAAGACGGTTCGGTTCATAAGTATAAGGTGGAGTATCCGGATGGGGATGATACTGCAGAAGGGTTTGTCTACAGTAAATACATGGCTGCCACCCGAAAGAAAGCTGAAAAGGTATACAACAAAAATGGCGTATACGACAAAGTAAAAGACGATAAATACGGATATGAGCTTTACGGAGGCAAGGCAAAGAACCTAGATTATTATCCGTACGAAAGAATCAGTATAGAAGGCAATGAATTCTGCTCAAATGCCAGAGCTATGTACTTAAATTGTGCGGCAGCGGCAGATCCTGATTCTTATGTAAAACTTATCAGAAAGACGGACTGCAATGCAGTAGTAGTGGATATAAAGGACGGAGTTCTCGCATGGCCTGCCAGGACGGCAAAAGAATGGTCGCCAAAGTCATATAAGACAGCTTATACCTCACGAAAAAAATATAAAAGCGGTATTGACAAGCTTAAGGAGACTGGCGTTTACATGATAGGCCGCATCGTCGTATTCAACGACCCGGTCTATGCGAAGGATCATCCGGAAGACTGTATAAAATACGCCGGAAAATCCACATGGCCGAGCGCGTATTCGCGTGATGTGTGGGAATACAACGTAAGGCTTGCGCAGGAGGCGATAAAGGAGTTCGGCTTTAACGAAATACAGTTTGACTATGTGAGATTTCCTGAGAACGCGTATGATATGTCGAAGAACAGCAAGACGAAGTTCCGTAACTATTATGGCGAAGAGAAAGGGCAGGCGATACAGAACTTCTGCTTCTACGCAGCTGATCAGATCCACGAGTCCGGAGCTTACTTTTCAGTTGATGTTTTCGGCGAAAGCGCATACGGATACATGACGGCTTACGGACAGTACTGGCCGGGCATTGCCAATGTAGCGGATGCGATAAGCGCTATGCCTTACACTGATCACATGGGAGTTGAAGGACTGTGGAGAAATCCTTACAGCGCCATGAAGAGCTGGGGCAAAAAGGCAAAGAAAATGCAGAACTATCTTGAGCATCCTGCTGCTGCACGAACCTGGATCACAGGATACAACACACCATACTGGGCACCGACCGAAGATTACGGAGAGAAAGAGCTCAAAGCCCAGATCAAAGGTCTTAAAGAAGCAGGCCTCAAAGGCGGCTTTATCCCATGGAACGTAATAAGCGACCTGGGCAAATACAAACAATACAAAAATATCTGGAACAAAAACTGATCGTCTTAATAAGCGCATCCGCAGAATAAATCTTTTAGCTCGTGCCTCGTCGTTACGAAGCACAATCCGCTTCATCGCTCCTCCAGTGGCCCCGGGAATGAGTTCCCGGGTTCCTTCTGTCGTCAGAGCGCTGCCGCGGTGTGCTTCAGTTCCTCCTCGAGCCATCTCGCTGCAAGATTTATTATGTGGACGCGTTCAATAAAAATGGCCACCGGTCTATCGATGGCCATTTTTTTGTGTTTTTTAATTTAGCAACTAGATCTTCATTGCTACATCCCATGCACTCCAGATTACTTCTCTCAGAGCTCCCCACTTGACGCATGTTCCGCATCTGTGGAGGTGCTTGTTCTTGATTGAAGCGAACTGGTCATTTGGAACGAATCCGATTCCGTTGACTACGCAGTCACACTCTTCCTTCCATTCTTCGCCTGTTTCGAAGTTCTTGATCATGCAGTATCCGTCGCCGATCTCGGTTACGGAGCTTCTCAGATGTACAGGAACTCCCTTGAACGGCAGAGCCTCTCTCAGGAAAGAGGAGTTAGCAAGGCATGTGCCAGGAGCTACGATAAGGTCGTCAAGGAACTCAACGACTACAGGCTTCTTGCCGGCGAGAACTGCGTCATATGCAGCTTCGCAGGATGAAAGTCCGCCGCCGAGGAAGACGATCTTTTTGTAATCGTCTTTCTTAGGTCCGATCAGGAGGTCTGTAAATGTGATCGTCTTGTCAAATCCCTTTATGTTGAGAGCCTTAGGGAATGTACCGACTGATACGATAACATCGTCATATGCCTTGAGCAGGGAGTTGATGTCCTTAACCTCGCTGTTAAGTCTGATATCGATATCCCATTTCTTGAGCTCTCTCTCATACCACTGCATGAGCTGCTTGTCTGCATCCTTGAAGGACATTGCGGATGCTGTGTTGTACAGACCGAAGATCTTGTCGCTCTTCTCGAATACAACAGGCTTATGGCCTCTCTTTTTAAGTACGAGTGCTGCCTCGAGTCCGCCGAATCCTGCGCCGACGATAGCGACTTTCTTAGGATTGTTTGCAGGAACGATCTTATACTTGTTATGCTGCATTGTTGAAGGCGTCAGAGCGCAGCGTGCAAGCTGGAGCGAGTCGAACAGAGGCTGTGTGTTAGCTGTATGTTTCGACTTCGCGAAGTTGAAGCAGGCGTTGTGACATCTGATACATGGTTTGATTTCTTCTTCGCGGCCTTCTCTGAGCTTGGTTACCCAGTCAGGGTCTACGAGGTTCTGACGTGCGATACCGAGAGCATCGATCTTGCCTTCTTTGATCTTCTCTGCAGCGAACTTGATGTCCATTTTACCTGCGCATACGACAGGCTTATCAGTGAAGTTTTTGATGTGAGCAACGTCTTCGTAGTTGCAGTTATCCGGCATATAGACAGGCGGGTGAGCCCAGTACCATGCGTCATATGTACCGTTGTCGCAGTTGAACATGTCATATCCCATGTCGCCGAGGTACTTGATAGCCTTCTCGGATTCAGCCATGTCACGTCCGAACTCTTCGAATTCTTCGCCCGGCTGTGCGCCCTGGAGCCAGCCCTTTGTCTTGGATACTACGGAGTATCTTAGAGCAACAGGGAAGTCCTGTCCGCATTCCCTCTTGATTGCCTGTACGATCTCAACAGGGAATCTGAATCTGTTCTCAAATGAACCGCCGTACTGGTCAGTTCTGTAGTTCATGTTTGCGATTGTGAACTGGTCGAGGAGGTAACCCTCATGAACAGCGTGAATCTCAACGCCGTCAACACCGGCGTCCTTGCAGAGCTTAGCGGTCTTTGCGAAAGCTTCTACCATCTCCTGGATCTCTTCGATGGTCATCATTCTTGACTTGATTGAAGGATACCATCTGTTAGGAGTCTCACCTGCTGAAGCGCAGCAGTACTCGATGTCTACGAAAGGCTTTGAAACAGCACCGAATGCCTTGTTCTCGAGCATCTTTACGAACATGTCGTTGATAGCCATCGAACGTCCGAATCCGCCTGCGAGCTGGATGAACAGCTTGGATCCTGTCTTGTGGAATTCAGGCATCCACTCTGCGAGATCCTTGAACATTTTTTTGTTCTGATAGAGCCATCTTCTGCCCATCGTGTCTCTTACACACTGCATGCCCGGAAGAACCAGACCTACGCCGTCCTGAGCACGGCCGAGAATGTGATGAGCAGCTTCCTTGTCGAAGTGGCAAGGCTCGAGCCATCCGAAGAGCGAAGTTCCGCCCATAGATGTCTGAACGATCCTGTTAGGAATCTCTACGTTGCCGATCTTCCAAGGGGTAAAAAGAGGTTCATATTCCTTCTTCATTAATTATCCCTCCCTAAGAATAAAAATAAGTGACCTCATTGGTTGACAATGTGATAAAAATGCACACCAAAAAACTGGATGTCCAATATCAGTTTCATTTTAAAGCATGGGGTGTTTTTAGTCAATTGAATAGTGGTAAAATACGGAGGTACATATGTAGAGAAAAACAGGAGAAAACAATATGGCTGGAGATTTTAAAATCAGGACGTTTACAGATGAACGCGCATATCACAATACTGCCATCCTAATCTATCTAAAAGCTGTCAAAAGTGTCTTTGAACACGCAGATGTAACTATCGGAAATTCGCTCAACCAGGGTTACTACAGCTACATAAATCTCGGCGGAGCGCAGCTGACAACATCGGATGTCCACAAAATCAGGGATAAGATGGAAAAGATAATCGGACATGACACCGAGATAGTCATAGAGCGCTACACAGCAGAAGAAGCTGCAGAAAAAATGAGGTCGCTCGGATACCCTGAAAAGGCAGAACTATTTGCTGAGAGGCCAAAGCAAGAGACAGTCGAAATAGCAGAACTTCATAATTACAGAAACTGCATGTATTCGATGATGCTTCCTTCATCAGGGTGCATCAATCTCTTTGACCTCAGGCCTTACAGGAACGGACTGCTTCTCAGACTGCCTAATGCGCTGCACAATCATACAATTCCAAAATACAGGGATGACGACAAGCTTTACGAGGCTTACGCGGAATGCAAGCGCATGCGCAAGTACACAGGCATCAGCTATCTGGCCGATATAAACAGGGAAATCAGAGACGGCAATGCCGATAAGATCATACGAGAGAGCGAATGGCTGCAGTCCAGACAGCTCGAGGAGTTTGCTGAGAAAATAATCGAAGACCGCAAAAAGGTTGTTCTTATAGCCGGCCCTTCGAGCAGCGGAAAGACTACGACCGCGAAAAGGATCTGCGCTGAAATAGCAAGGCTTACGGGCAGTGATCCTCTGTATCTCGGCACAGATGACTATTTTGTCGAAAGAGGAATGACCCCGCCCGGTCCTGACGGCAAACCGGATTTCGAGGGACTCGGTGCGGTCGATCTGGAACTCTTCAACCAGCAGATGGAAGACTTGCTCGCAGGAAAGGAAGTTGACATACCTGAGTTCGATTTCGTCAACGGCACAAAGATTTTCGGAAAGCGGATCACATCTCTGAAAAAGGATCAGATCCTGGTAATCGAGGGTATTCACAGCCTCAACGATGTGCTGACTGAGAATATTCCGAGAAAAGATAAGTTCAAAATATACATAAGCCCGTTGACTCAGATCGCTGTCGACAGGCATAACAGGCTGTCCACAGCTGACGCCAGACTGCTGCGCCGCATGGTCAGGGACAACCAGTTCAGAGGGTATGATGCCGAAGCCACGCTAGAGGCATGGCCTAAGGTGAGGGCGGGAGAGAGTGTAAACATATTCCCTTACAGCTCGTCCGCAGATGTGGTGTTCAATTCGAGCACTGTTTATGAGACCAATATGCTCAAGACTTTCGCCGAGCCGCTGCTCGAAGCGATCCCTGAATCCAGTAAGCAGTACGATGAGGCTAAGAGAATACTCATGTTCATGAAGTATTTTGACAAGATCGAGTCGACTGATGCCGTTCCTGACAACGCTATACTCAGAGAGTTCATCGGACCGAGAAAGTAAACAGCATTACATAGATTATCTTTGCGAATTGCAGCTGAACGCCGGCCGGGTGCCGGCGTTTTTGTTGAAAAAACAGAATTTTATGTTGAAATTGTGGTGCAAATTTGTAAAATACACAATATATAGTGTAATATATAGCATGGATTATAATACGGGCGGGAATCGCCCCCGTAAACTGTTATAGAAAGGTCACTTAAAAGTTATGAAAAACATTTTTACTGAAGAACGTGAGATCAAAAGGCCTACGATAATGCACGCACTTATTTCGATGCTTGGCCTGATAGCCGTTATGATGATAGGTATCGTCGGATTCGGAGCTGATCCGCATATCCCGATGTTCATCGGAGTTATCATAACTTCGATAGTCAGCATGACGCTCGGCTATAAGTGGGCAGACATTGAGCAGATGATGATTGACGGTATATCAAAGGCTATGCAGTCAATGCTGATCCTGGCGATCGTAGGAATGATGGTAGGAGCGTGGCTCTTATCGGGAACCATCCCTACGATGATCTACTATGGACTGAAACTGCTTTCACCTAAGATCTTCCTGGTGGCAGCGGTGCTGATCTGCTCCATCACATCCCTTGCCACGGGTACGTCCTGGGGCACCATGGGCACCATGGGACTGGCTCTCATCGGTATCGGGGCAGGACTCGGCATGCCTGTAGGTCCTACTGCAGGAGCTGTTATTTCCGGAGCTTATTTCGGGGACAAGCTTTCGCCGCTCTCTGATACAACTAACCTGGCACCTGCCATGGCCGGAACTGATGTATTCACACATGTCAAGTATATGCTCAAGTCCACTTTGCTCGCATATGTGATAGCTCTCGTATTTTTCGGAGTCTACGGCTTCGCGCACGTGTCATCCGGTACAGTAGACAGCTCACAGGCAGTCATCATTATGGAGGGCATCAAAAACAACTTCAATGTAAGTCCGATACTGCTTCTGCCGCCGCTGGTCGTAATTCTTGCAATAGCTCTAAAAGTACCGGCGATCCCGGGCATCACACTTGGCTTTATCACGGCTCTCATTCTGGCTCCTTTCTGCCAGCAGGGTGTTACAGTCGGTGCCATGCTTGATGTTTCGCTCAACGGTTTTGTATGTGAGACAGAGCTCGAGTCGCTGAACGATCTGCTTTCATCCGGCGGACTGCTGAATATGGCGTTCTCTATCCTGATGGTCATGATGGCTATGATGTTCGGAGGCATCATGGAAGGCACACGTCAGATGGAGGTAATAATCGAGGCTCTCCTCAAAGTCGTCAAAGGCCCTGCAGCTCTCGTCGGAGCTACAGAGATCACATCGATTTTTGCCAACGCTATCATGGCTGAGCAGTATATCTCTATTCTTATTCCGGGCCGCATGTTTGCACCTGCATACAGAGAGAAGGGTATACATCCTAAGAGCCTGTCCAACGCGCTTGAGTCAGCAGGAACGGTAACATCATGCCTCGTTCCGTGGAATACATGCGGAGTATTCATAGCAACAAACCTCGGTGTCGCATGGGCACAGTACGCGCCTTGGGCAGTATTCAACTACACTATGCCGATACTTTGCTTCGTGCTGGCGTTCCTCGGAATTACTGTTACAAAGATGACGCCTGAGGAGCAGGAGAGGGCGGACAGAGGAGAACTCGTATGAAAAACAACAAAAAAGGGAATGCGACTGTATATCTCGTTATCATAATGCTGCTGGCAATCGCAGTAGCAGCTATGTTCATTAAACTCAACTGGAGACGCTTCAAGGCTGAGGCGAGTTTCGGCTTCGCAGTGGCGGGAGTCGTGATCGCTGTGCTCCTTATCCTCTTCCTCATGATCAGACACAGTATCAGAAAGGCAAAGAAGGAGAAAGCAAAGGAGCAGGCCAGACTTGAGAAGGAAAGACTCGAGCAGGAGCGCATCGCTGCAGGCGGCAAGCCAAGTACGCTGGGAAACGGAAAAATTGAAATGGACGATGTAAGTGAAGTTGCCGGCAAGGCAATGGATAAGATCGATAAGTTCCTGGAGGGGGGCGAGTGACGCAGTCATGGCCAACATTCTGATTACAGGCGGATCCCGCGGCATAGGAGCAGAGGCTGTAAGACAGTTCACTGCTGCAGGCCATAAAGTTGTGTTCACTTTTCACAAGTCAGAGATCGCTGCAGACATCCTCAGACAAGAGACGGGTGCGACTCCGGTGAGGTGTGATGTGAAGCATCACGACTCGGTGAGAATAGCTGTCGACAAAGCGGTATCGGTGCTCGGGCAGATAGATATTCTGATCTGTAACGCCGCAATCGCTGATTACGGTCTCATAACCGACATGGATATAAGCAGGTGGGAAGATGTGATAAACACTGATCTCAGCGGAGTGTTCTACTGCGTAAGGTATGTGCTGCCTGCAATGATAAGCCGCAGAAACGGCTGTATAATCACTGTAGGCTCGATGTTGGGTGAAGTCGGAGCATCCTGTGAAGCTGCGTATTCAGCCGCTAAAGCAGGTGTTATAGGCCTTACAAAGGCACTTGCAAAAGAGGTAGGCCCTTCAGGTATAAGGGTCAACTGCATATCGCCCGGAATGATTGACACCGGCATGAACGCTTCAGTAAGTGAATATGCCGCAGACATATTAGTTGATAAGACACCACTCTGCAGAAGCGGAGCTCCGGAAGACATTGCGAAAGTCATGATGTTCCTGGCTTCAGAAGACGCCGCGTTCATTACGGGGCAGGTGATAAGTGTTAACGGAGGCCTTGTAATTTAAGCAGAGCTACATCTTGTGGCAACTGCTGCAAGGTGACACAATCTCAAAATATGTAAAGATATCTTTACCTATATATTGTGCAAAAATGTAAAGCAGACACTACATCTTGTGCCTGCTTTTTTATTTTTTTAAAAATCAGCTTTGTAAAGGTAACTTTACACAAAAAAGTGGGGAAAACATAACAAAAAATAAGATTTTCGTTTGTAAAAGTGGGGAAAAGTGGGGTAAAATCTACCTATCCAAAGCTTTCGATATTTATAAAAACAAGGCTGCAAAGCGCTGAAATTTCAACGAAAAATGTTCTTAGGCACTTACACCAACAAAATAGATGACAAGAACCGGATGGCCGTACCTGCAAAGTTCAGGGACCAGCTGGGAGGTAAGTGCATGCTCACGAAAGGCTTCGACGAGTGCCTCTATATTTACACAATGGAGGACTTCGAAGTGATGGCCGCAAAGATAGCGGCTCTTCCGCAGTCTGACGCTGACTTCCGTGAGTTCATCAGAGATTTTTTCGGAAATTCAGAACTCTGCGAACTCGACGGTCAGGGAAGGATAAAGATCCCGCAGAATCTCAGAGACTACGCGCATATCACAAAAGACCTGATAACTACAGGTGCCATGAACAAAGTGGAGATATGGAGCGCAGAGACTAAAGCGGACTTCGACCTGGCAAAGAAAATGAAAGACAGCAAATTCACTGACAAGCTCAGAGAATTCAGCATATAGAGAGGGTCCACATGGAATTTGAACACGTACCGGTGCTGTTTAACGAAGTGATGGAAGCCCTGGATATCAAACCGGACGGCATATACGTCGACGGTACCGTGGGAGGCGGCGGACATTCCTCAGGGATATGCCAAAGGCTTACGGAGGGGGGCGTGCTGATAGCGGTAGACAGAGACCGCGAGGCCCTGGCAGCGGCAGAGAAAAGACTGGAAGAGTACAGCTGCGAAAAGAGATTCGTACACGCAAACTACAGTGATGTGGAAGCTATCGCAGAGGCTGCCGGTAAAAAGGTGCATGGAATTCTGCTCGACCTGGGAGTCAGCTCATATCAGCTCGACAATCCGGAAAGAGGATTCAGCTATATGCAGGATGCGCCTCTCGATATGAGAATGGACGACTCCGACAGACTTACAGCATATGACATAGTAAACGGTTATAGCAGGGATGAGCTCACCAGAATGATAAGAGAATACGGCGAAGAACGCTGGGCTTCCAGGATCGCCGAGTTCATCGTCAGGGAAAGAGCGGAGTCACCGATAGATTCGACAGGAAGGCTGACAGAAATTATAAAGGCAGCCATTCCCGCCAAGGCCAGACGCACCGGACCTCACCCGGCCAAGAGGACGTTTCAGGCGATAAGGATAGAGGTAAACGACGAACTCGGTCACCTCAGGGAAGCGGTCGAAAAGCTGCCCGACCTTCTGGAGAGCGGCGGAAGGATAGCGATAATAACCTTCCATTCTCTGGAAGACAGAATAGTAAAGACGGAATTCGAAAGAAGGCTCGATCCGTGCACATGCCCTAAAGACTTTCCGGTATGTGTGTGCGGCAAGAAAGCTGATGTAAAAAGGGTAACAAGAAAACCGATAGCACCTTCGGAAGAAGAGACTGAGACAAACCCGAGAGCAAGGAGCGCCAAGCTCAGAGTACTCGAGAAACTGTAGCACCTGTAACACACTTCGAAAAGAGATTTACGACCATGAAAAGCAGAGAACAGAGGATAAGAGAAGACAGAATCAGAGCTGACAGAAGAAGCGCAGTCAGACTGCTGGCTGTAGTAATGATCGGAATATTTGTACTCGTAGGCATGAGATCGTACGCGGCAATCATCCAGCACGAAAACAACATACTTGAGAGAGAGAATGAATATCTCCAGGCAGAAATCGATTCACTGCAGAGCCAGATAGTAGACGAGACAAGGGTGACCAGAATAGAAAAGGTAGCTACACAGCAGTTCGGTATGGTATATCCTTCGGCAGAGAACGTCGTGAAGCTGGGCAATGCGGAGTCAGAGGTCAAGAATCTTGCTGCTGCCATAAGAAGTGAAGCTTACAATTAATGCATAGAGCAGACAATTCAGTGCCACTGATCCGGCAACGGTTCGGTGGCTTTTTTTATAACATTGCTTCTTTCTAAATACAGTATCGCTCTTTAAAATCGAATACCATATGTGGTATAGTATATCCGTATATGTATGCTCAAATGAGGAAGTATGGATACAGAAAAGAAAACAAATAACAAAACAAATAAGAAAAGAGAAAAAATCAGGAGAAAAGCTCTTGAAGACAACAGCAATCTGATCACCTCCAGAAACCGCAATCGTCTGGCGTTTGGGTTCGGTGTGATTCTGCTGCTTCTTTTTGCGCTTGTTTTCCGTATGGGGTACTGGCAGATCTACAAGTCTGACGAGCTGAAGGTGCTGGCCGCTGATATGCAGAAGGTCGACACCGAGATCGCGCCTGTAAGAGGTGCAATCTATGATTCGCGCATGAATACCCTTGCCGAGACGGTGACTGAATACGAACTCTACGCTTATACACAGTATATATATAAAGACGAAAGTATCAGCGCTGATGACAAGGCGAAGAGAATCCTCAGACTTGCACAGATCACGGGCAAGGATGCTGCAGAGATAAAGGCGCTCCTCGAAGGAGAAGAAAACCTTGTGCTTCTCGGAGAGGGTCTCACGAGGCAGCAGGTAGAAGCGGCGGAAAGTGAATTCGAAGGCGATGTGATCGTAAAGACACGTGCTGCAAGATATTATCCTAACGGCGCTTTCGCGGCCCAGGTGCTGGGCGGAGTCAACAAAGACAATGTAGGCCGCTCAGGACTTGAGTACGAATACAACTCTACACTTGCCGGTATTAAGGGAAGAACAGTCAGGACAACTGATAATAACGGTGATACGCTCTCAAACAGCAAAACAAGATACTACAAGGCTCAGGACGGTTACGGCATCGTTACTACCATCGATTCAGTGATACAGCACTTCGTGGAAGATGCCCTGGTGACCGGCATGGAAAGGACCGGAGCAGATGCCATCACATGTATCGTTATGAACCCGAAGACCGGGGACGTACTGGCTATAGCAACGACTCCAGAGTACGACCCGAATGAGTCCAATGAGCCGGCTGATCCTAAAGAGAAAGCGGAATTTGAAAAGATGACCGATAAGGAAAAGACCGAGTATCTCAGCAATATGTGGAAGATAACCGGTGTTACCGACGTTTACGAACCGGGCTCGACATTCAAACTGATAGCGGCTGCTTCGGCACTCGACTCCGGGAGCGCGACTGTGAATTCGAAGTACAACTGTACAGGAGCTATCAAAGTAGGCGGGTACTATCTTCACTGCCTGTTCACACACGGAAAGGAGAATCTGAAAGAGGCTGTAGGAAACTCATGCAACCCTGCGCTTGCCAAGGTTGCCCTTGATATGGGAGCAAATACTTTTTACAACTACATTGATCTCTTTGGGTTCAATGACCTTACGGGTATCGATCTTCCGGGCGAAGGCCTTTCGATCGTCAAGGATCCGGCGACGATGAGTGATGTAGACCTTGCCACAACAGGATATGGTCAGGGAATCGCGGTAACGCCTATACAGATACTCTGTGCTGTAAACAGCCTTGGTAATAACGGAATTCTGATGAAGCCGAAGATCGTCGACAAGATAGTCGATAAAGACGGTAAAGTCGTTGAAGAGGTTCCGGATACTGAGGTCAGACAGGTTATATCCGAAGAAACCGCAACCGAGATGCGTGACATAATGGAGTATTATGTGTCTGATGCAGGCGGAAAAACTGCATATATCCCGGGCTACAGAGTCGGCGGAAAGACCGGAACTGCGAACCGTGTAGCGAACAAAAAGTACAGCAACGAGACAAACACATCTTTCGTGGTCATGGCTCCTATGGACGATCCGGTTATCTCTATGATATGTATTGTCTACAGGCCTACAAAGATGGAATACGGTGCATTCACAGCCGGCCCGATAGTCAAGGAAATTACTGAAAAGTCCCTAGAATACCTTGGAGTTGAGCGCAAGCTCACCAAAGAAGAGAAAGCGGCTGCATTGCAGAACACCGTGGAGGTGCCTGATGTTACAGGTATGGACAGCAAGGATGCCATTCGCAATATAAAGCTCTATGGACTTAAATATACAGTCATTCCTGAAGATCAAAGCAGCCAGTCGTTCGTGGTCATAGATCAGTATCCGAAGGCCGGAACGAGAGTAGAGAAAGATTCAGTAGTATATATATACAGCGAGTGATATCTGCGGCAGAACGGAGAATAATAAAAGAAAATGATTACTAATCACGGAATAGGAGAATATGCACTCATAGCTGCGATAGCTTTCGCGGTATCGATGCTTGTGACAGCAAGAATGATACCTTTGCTGAGACAGAAGCAGTTCGGACAGTTTATAAGAGAAGAAGGCCCTCAGGCCCATATGAGCAAGGCCGGAACGCCTACTATGGGCGGAATTGCATTCATCATCGGAATCACTGTCGCTGTAGTGGCAAGCATGTTCATGAAAGGAAGCCTGACGACTGAGAAGATTGCCATACTCCTCAGCATGTTCGCTTTCGGAGCTATAGGGTTTATAGATGATTACAATAAAGTGGCCAAAAAACAGAATGAAGGCCTCACTCCGAAGCAGAAGCTGATACTTCAGGTGGTCTTCGGCATTGCACTCGCCATATTCATGATGATAAAAGAGGGCACCACTATGCTGATCCCGTTTTTCGGCAGGACTGTCGATTTCGGAATCCTTTATATTCCTTTCGTTGTGTTCATAGAGGTAGCTATGGCCAACGCCGTTAATCTGACTGACGGACTTGACGGCCTGGCAGCGAGTACTTCGTCGATCGTGGCGTGCACGTTTGCGATCGTCGGCATGACCGTGCACGGCGGCAACGAGCCGATGGCCGTTGCCGGCCAGGCCGTTTTCGGAGCGCTCATAGGCTTCCTTCTGTATAATCACTACCCGGCGAAAATATTTATGGGAGATACAGGCTCTATGGCGCTTGGCGGTGTGCTTTCAGCTATGGCAATAGTGGGACACGTGGAATGGCTTCTGCCGATCGCAGGCCTTATCTATGTTATAGAGGCACTGTCAGTTATCATCCAGGTCACATACTTCAAGAAAACAGGCGGTAAGAGAGTGTTCAGGATGGCACCGATCCATCATCACTTTGAGCTGGGCGGATGGCATGAAACGAAGGTAGTGCGCGTATTCTGCATATTCACCTTCATCTGCTGCGTTATCGCTTATTTATCAGTTCGTTAAAAATAAAAAGGGGCAGATCAATATGAAACGTGGAATAACTTATAAACAGATACTCAGAGGACGTAACGTGCTCGTAGTCGGCCTTGGCAAGTCCGGCAAGGCTGCGGCAAAGGCGCTTAATGAAGCTGGAGCTGTAGTAACCATCCAGGATTCCAAGACTCCTGACAAGCTTGATACTCAGTTTCTCCAGTACATGCAGAATGAAGAGATCAGGTCGTACCTTGGCAGCATACCTGAAGATATGACCGTATACGATATGCTCATACTGAGCCCGGGAGTACCTGTTTCTCTCGACTACATTCAGCAGGCCAGAGATGCAGGTGCAGAGATCATCGGTGAGCTGGAGCTCGCATACAGACTCGGAGAAGGCAATTTTGTGGCCATTACAGGCACCAACGGCAAGACAACGACAACTACACTGGTAGGCGAGATATTCAAGGCCTCAGGGCGAAATACAGCCGTTGTGGGCAACATCGGCAACCCGGTAGTTACCCAGGCCATGGACAGCACTGAAAAGGACTGGCTCGTAACCGAAGTATCGTCGTTCCAGCTTGAGACTGCTGTTGATTTCAGGCCTGTCGTGTCCGCGATCCTCAACCTCACACCTGATCATCTGAACAGGCACGGCACTATGGAGGCATATGGCGCAGCAAAGGCTCAGGTGGCTGCAAATCAGTCTGAAGATGAGTTCCTTATCATCAATCTTGACGATAAACAGGCATATGATCTCTCAAAAAATACCAGAGCGACAGTTATACCGTTCAGCAGAAAGGAAAAAACTGACTGCGGAGCGTATCTTGACGGCACAAAGATTATCGTAAAGGACCTTCAGGGCACGGAGCATTTCATCTGCGACACATCTGATCTCCGCATTATAGGTGATCACAACGTAGAAAACGTTCTTGCGGCAGCAGCGATATGCTTCTTTGCCGGTATTGAACCTGAAGTGATCTCTGCGGTGATCAGGGAGTTCCCGGGAGTAGAGCACCGCATCGAATTCTGCGGAAGGGTCGATGACGTCGATTACTACAATGATTCAAAGGGTACTAACGTTGACGCTGCTGTAATCGCCATAAAGGCACTTAAAGACGGAATCATTCTTATTGCAGGCGGAGACGGAAAAGGACAGGACTTTGAAGACCTGGTAAATCATTTTGAAGGAGCTGTAGAGGCACTCATACTTCTCGGAAGAGATGCGCCTATTATAGAAGAAGCTGCCAGAAAAGCCGGCTTCACTAATATTTATAACTGCAAAGACATGCCTGAGTGTGTGCGCAAGGCTGCAGAGCTCGCAAGAGCCGGGGAGAAGGTCCTTCTTTCACCTGCATGCGCAAGCTGGGACATGTACGCTAATTTTGAACAAAGAGGCAGACACTTCAAACAATGCATAAACGAGATGCTGAAGTAGAAAAGAAAATGACAAGAGCCGAAAAAGCCGCAACACGCAGGGCAATCAGACGCCAGAGGCGCGGCAAAGGCGATAAGTCAAGTGCCATCGATGAAGCCAGAGACTTCGGACGCGGACTTGGCAGGGTAGTGAGCGGCTACGATTTCGGAGTTGTAGTGCTTGTTATCGTGCTTTCGCTGTTCGGCGTGGCGATGGTATTCAGTGCAGGCTATTACCAGACAATCAACACGGCGCATCCTGATCCTACATACTATCTGTTCAGACAGATGATCTGGGTTGGCACTGGTCTCTTCGTAATGCTCATAGTCGCCAATATCGACTATCATATATACATGAAGATCAGCTACCTTATAGTGCTTGTATCGATAGCATTGCTCGTTCTCGTTATCATGACGAGTTCCACTGTCGGCGGAGCCCAGCGAGGTATCAGAGGTATCGGTGTAACGCCGAGTGAGTTCTCCAAGGTAGGCATGATCGTATTTACCTCGTGTTTCCTGGTCAGGAACCCGAGCAACATCCGCACACTGAAAGGGCTGGTAGTGCTTCTGGCAGTAATGGGCATCCATTTCTACCTGATTGTAATGCAGCCAAACCTGTCGACTGCTATCGTAATCGTAGCCATTATGATAGCGATCATGCTGGTAGCAGGACTGAATTATCTGTTTCTCGCAGTTCCGGCTGCCGGAGTAATAGCGGGTTACATGTACATCATGACAGCTAAAAGCCCAGCACACTGGTATCAGAGAATAACGAGTTTCCGTGACCCGTTTGCTGACTTCCAGGGCAGCGGATATCAGGTTTCGCAGGGACTTATAGCGCTTGGCAACGGAGGCCTCAGGGGACTCGGCTTCGGACGCAGTATCGCCAAAAACCTCTATCTCCCGGAGCCTCAGAATGACTTTATCCTCGCTGTAATAGGAGAGGAACTCGGATATATCGGATTTGCGATCCTGATGCTGGTATACATAATACTGCTCTTCAGGATTTTCATGGTAGCACTTAAGGCTAAAGACAGACTGGGGTTTTATCTTGCCACCGGAGTTGGCGTAATGCTGGGCCTTCAGGTGATCATAAACGTTGCGGTAGTTACATCATCTATGCCTGCGACAGGTATCACACTGCCGTTCATAAGTTATGGAGGTACATCTATCTGGTCATTCATGATAGCCATGGGCATAGTGCTCAACGTATCCAAAAAAAGGATTCCAAGGAGCAGATCAAAGTTAGAAGCGGAGGCTGCGGCATGAAGATCGTACTGACAGGGGGCTGCACAGGCGGCCATATTTATCCGGCGCTTGCGATAGGCGATAAATTCAGGGCGGAGGATCCGTCAGGCGAGGTTATTTATATAGCTAAGGGAGAGGATCTCGAACGGCAGATAATACCGGCTCACGGCTACACGCTGTATGAGGTCGATTCCACATGGTTTGACCGCAGCAATCCGGTCAGGCTTGCCACCACTATCAGGAGAACTCTGAACGGAAGACGTGACGCAATAAAGCTGATGAAAAAGTTCAGACCTGACGCTGTTATCAGCACGGGAAGCTTTGTGAGTGTACCGGTAGTGCTGGCGGCCAGAAGGCTCAGGGTTCCTGTGTATCTGCATGAGCAGAATGGGTTTCCGGGGGTTTCCAACAGGCTTGGAGCGCGCAGCGCCAGAAAGGTGTTCCTGGGGTTCGAATCCGCACGTGAGCATTTCCCGAACAAAGACAATATCATATACAGCGGCAATCCTGTAAGAGCCGAATTCGACGGCAGGGACTGCACTGCTGACAGAAAGGAACTCGGAATACCCGAAGGAGACTTTGTCATTATGGTGTTCGGAGGCAGTCTTGGTTCCGAGACAACCAACAGCATAGGCGAAGCGATAGCCAGGGAGTACGCCGGAAAAGACGGATACACTGTGATCTGGGGGACAGGCAGAGAATATTACGACGCGATAAGCAGACGCCTTGGGGAAGAAGGATTCAGTCCATCGAATGTAAGAATCAGTGCTTATATAAACGACATGCCGGCACAGCTCTCGGCATGTGATCTGACAATCAGCAGGAGCGGTGCTCTCTCGGTTGCTGAGGTCACGATGGCCGGAAGGGCAGCCATATTCATTCCTTCTCCGAATGTAACGGCAGATCATCAGTACTACAACGCCAAGGCTGTGGCGGACGTCGGCGGAGCAATTATAGTCAGAGAAAACGCGGACACCGCGGACAAGGTAATGGAAGAAGTCCGAAGGCTTGATGCAGACAGGGACAGGCTTGAAGCAATGAAAAATGCGAGCCGCAGCATAGCCCCGGTGGACGCTACCGATATCATTTACAACACGGTCATACAGACCTGCAAACGGTAACGCAGTTGGAAGAAAATAAAGAAGCTATAGAACAGAATAAAGAAGAAAGCATCGAGAAGCAGTCTGAGGAGGCTGAACCGGCTGCTGACATCGCAGTAGTGGATGAAGATATCCAGTACACTTTTGTCGTACCAAAAGGAGAGGTCTACAGGGAACCGGAAACTGAAAAACCAACTGTAGAAACGCCTCCTGCCGGGGAAGAATCAGGCAGCGAAACGGATCCTGATAAAACTATAGTGGCGGATCACCTGCGTTTTACTGATGAGGTAAATAATGCCCTTGCAGACGCGGCAGATGCTGATGCTGACGACGCATTTGATTCTGATGACTTCTTTAAAACATATAAAGCTGCGGATCCTACCGGAAGCACCGTTTTTATGGACCCGCCCGTGTATGACGCGACCGGTCTTCCTGATGATGACATCACATACACATTTGTAGTACCAAAAGGCGAGATCTACAAAGAGCCGGACCCTGAAGAGGAACGAGCAGCCAAAGAAGCTGAAAAGGCAAAGAGAGCAGCCGATCACAGAAATGCAGAGATACTTTCCGCGGAAACAAAAGTCGTGGAGCGGAAGGGCGTCGGCGCGGATGACGGGGATAAGACCCGTTACGGGCTTCCGGCAAATCATCCTGAGATGGGCGAGCTTGCTCATAAACAGGAAGAACGCAGGCTTTACAAGCAGAGAAAGAAAAACCTGTTCAGGACACGCTTTTATGTCATGATGACTGTCCTGATACTTGCCATCGGATGGCTTGTTCTGTCGAACTCAGGACTCTTCACAATAGATGCCATAGTAGTGCAGGGGAACTCGCATTACACGGCTGAAGAAATCATAAACATGAGCCATGCTTCACCGGGCCGCAACATTATCTACAAGGCTAATATCAAGGAAACCAAAGAGTTTCTCGAGAATAATCCTTACATAAAGCATGCAGAGGTCAGGCGAAGGCTGCCGTCTACACTGGTCATAAAGGTCACCGAGAGGCAGGAGCGGCTGGCATTTAAATACGATGACGACTATCTCGTAATGGATGAAGATGGAATACTCCTCAAGAAGACGAGGAACAAACCGAAGACAACCATCATGCAGGGCGTGGTCGTCAGCAAGATAAAACTGGGCGAAAAGATCGGCACCGAAAACGACAGAACTCTGGACAGGATGCTGGATCTTATCAAGACTATGATCAAAGCAGACCTGTATTTCGTAAAGGTAGACATTTCAAAAGAGAAAAGTGTAAAGGCCTATATATACGATACACTGGTCGTTAAGACAGATTACGACACTCTGATAACTAATATGAAGAACGGAAGGCTCCATCTGGTAGTGGAAAACCTGTTCGCTGACGGTATCGAAAGAGGTACTATATCCTTCGGAGAGGATGGTACAGCATCATTTATGCCGATCTTCTAGTTTACAAGTAATTGTGTCATGTCAAGCAAACAACCCCTAAATATTGTGTTTTTTGCCAAAAATCTAATGCATTTGGGGTTTTTATATGTTACTATTACAATATATGTTTATAAGTATATTTATTTGAGGAGGACTTCACTATGGAATTCGTTTCCGACTTTGTTTCAGAACCGGACAATGCCGCAATCATCAAAGTCGTCGGTATCGGCGGCGGCGGATGTAACGCGATCAACCGCATGGTCGACGCCGGACTGCAGGGCGTGACCTTCATTGGTGTGAATACAGACAGACAGGCTCTCTCGAGATGCAAGGCTGAGATCAAAGTGCAGCTCGGCGAGAAGATCACAGGAGGCCGTGGCGCCGGAGCTAACCCTGAGGTAGGCCAGAAGGCTGCTGAAGAGAGCATCGACGAGATCATAGCCAACATTCAGGATGCCGACATGGTATTCATTACTGCAGGAATGGGCGGCGGCACAGGTACAGGAGCAGCACCGATCATCGCAAAGGCGTCGATGGACTGCGGAGCACTCACAGTAGCTGTAGTAACAAAACCGTTTACATTTGAGGGCAAGAAGCGCTGGAACCGTGCCGCAAAGGGCATACAGTATCTTAGCAACTTCGTTGATTCTCTCGTTGTTATACCTAACGACAAGCTCATCGATTCGAGCGAAAAGAGTACTTCGATGCTCGAGGCGTTCGCAATGGCAGATGACGTTCTCAGAAAGGGCGTACAGGGTATCTCCGATCTGATCTCCGAGTACGGACTCGTTAACGTTGACTTCGCAGATGTCAGAACTATCATGGAGGGCCGCGGAGTGGCTCACATGGGTGTCGGTACAGGCGAAGGCGACGACAGAATCGAAGAAGCTATCACAAACGCTATCAACAGCCCGCTGCTCGAGACATCTATCTCAGGCGCAAAATCCATTCTGCTCTATGTTACGGGTGGATACGACATGGGAATGCTCGATATCAACACAATCGCCGACAGAGTACAGGGCGAGGCAGATGCAGATGCCAACATCATTTTCGGTGCTACAATCAGCGAGGAGATGACAGACAAGATCTCTGTTACTATTATCGCAACAGACTTCGGCAGAGTCACAGAGGGCATGGAAGGCATCAACATTGCTCCGCAGACTGAAAGAGACACTCTTGCAACTGCAAAGAGGATAACCGTCGACGGACTTGATGCTGTTGAAGTTGAGCTCGACAAGCTCTTCGATGACAGCAACACTGTATCGCAGGGAAGAGCCGACGATTTCGATATACCGGAATTCCTCAAATAAACCGGAAGAAATCGATCCGGGCGCCAGGCTATGCTGATCAGAATAACATCAGGTGACAACAGCAGGATCAGGCTCGTCAGAAAACTCGGTACGCGCAAAGGCCGCAATACTGAGGGAAGATTTGTTGTCGAAGGAAGGAATCTTGTAAGCGAAGTCCTCGAAAGAGGTCTTAATGTCGACTTTATAATGATTCCTGAGGGGACTTCGGATGACGCGCCGGATTTCATAAAGAACTGCATCGAATCTTCAGGCATTACAGTCTGTGAGATACAGGAGCGGGTATTCGATTCGCTCACGGATGCAGGTACCGGGATAGGAATGCTGGCTGTGGTAAAACAGCAGACATACAGTCCTGAGTTCATATACAGTCTGGAGGCAGATGATAATCTGCTGGTGCTCGACCGTATACAGGATCCGGGCAACATGGGCACCCTGATAAGGACTGCGGTCGCCGCGGGCTACAAAGCCATAATCGCAATGAGCGGCACAGTAGATATTTACTCACCAAAAGTGCTGAGGGCGACCGCGGGCATGATCTTCGAGATACCGGTCATTTACGTGACAGGTGAAGACAGACTGAAAGATATACTCAGAAGGTCGGGCAGACGTATTGCCGTTACTGCAGTTGACGGCGGCGTGCCTTACTACGAAGAGGATCTTGGAAGGGGCATAGCTCTTATAATAGGCAATGAGGGAAGCGGTGTATCCGACGCCATGATAGAAATGGCAGATGTGAAGGTTACGCTTCCTATGAGAGGAAGGATAGAATCTCTAAACGCGGCTGTCGCAGCAGCCATACTTATGTACGAGGCCGTTCGCGGCAGATAACAAGAATTATCAATGCGAGGTAAGAAATGGAAAAGAACAGAGCCGATGTAATCATTTGCGGAACCAATTATGTGCTTTCAAGCGACAAGAGCGAGGAACGCATCAAGGATATCGCTAAGATGGTAGATGAGGAGCTCAGAGCAGTAAGCAAGGCTCTCAATGTCAATCCGAATTACAAGGCTGCGGTACTGACAGCACTTAATATCGCAGAGAAACTCATGGACAACACAGACATGACGCTCAAGCTCCAGACAGAAAATTATCAGCTCGATAACGACGTAAAGCACTACATCCAGATGTGGGAGCAGTCGAAAAAGCAGGTCACTGATCTCAAGGACAAGATGTCTTCTGAGTTTGACAGACAGACACAGAACTCCGAAGATCAGAAAAAGCTTCAGGAGAAGCTTGTTGAGATGGAGAATGCTTATTTCGATCTTCAGATGGAGAACGTCAATCTTAAGAATGAGCTGAAATCCATCAAGAGACTGAACAGTGACGATGAATTCTAAAATACTGACACTCCTCGAATTCAATAAAATACTTGACCTCCTGTGCGATCAGGCAGGCTCGGGACTCGCTAAGGAAAGAATAATGCAGCTCGAGCCTATGACCAATATGCGCATGGCAAAGGATGCACTAACGGAAACTACTGAAGCGGTTTCCGTTATTGTTCATAAGGGAAGCATTCCGGTCGGAGAGATCGGAGACATCAGCAGCATCGTCTCGATGGCAAGAAGAGGCAGATGCCTCAGTATGAGGGAGCTGCTGCAGGTGCGCGCCAGCATAGCTGCGTCGCGGGCTGTTAAGGCTTTTCTTAAAGAAGACATGCCTGAAGGTCTGAAGATCATACCTGAAATCGCGGGCCTTCTCGATCCGGCGGTCAAACTTGAGCGGGATATCTACGATGCCATAATCAGTGAAGACGAGATGTCAGACAATGCATCGCCTGTGCTGAAGTCTATAAGGCGCGACATGCGCAACAAGAACGACCTCATAAAGTCTCGCCTGCAGAAAATGGTCAGTTCATCCTCCGCTAAATCTCATCTACAGGATGCCATCGTGACGATGCGAAACGGCAGGTATGTGATACCGGTCAAGAGAGAATATATAAGTCTGTTCCCGGGTATGGTGCACGATCAGTCCTCCACAGGGGCCACTCTTTTCGTGGAACCGCAGGCAGTTGTAACACTGAATAACGAGCTCAGACAGCTGGAGCTGGACGAGCAGGCTGAGATCGTCAGGATTCTCGAGCTCTTCAGCAGCAGAGTCGGTGAGCATCATCAGAGTCTCGTTAATGATCAGAGGATGATGGCTGAGCTCGACTTCATCAATGCGAAGGGAAGGCTTTCGGTGATGATGGACGGCGCTGAGCCGCATCTCAACGGTGACAACATCATAGATATAAGGACTGGACGCCATCCGCTGATCCCTGCGGATAAAGTGGTACCGACCAACGTAGAGCTCGGACGCGACTGGACAACTCTCCTTATAACCGGACCGAACACAGGCGGCAAAACCGTTACGCTTAAAACCATAGGCCTGCTGTGCCTGATGGCTCAGAGCGGTCTGCATGTTCCTGCGGATGAGAAGACCAGCCTGCCGGTTCTCAGGGAGATATTCGCCGACATAGGAGACGAGCAGAGCATAGAGCAGAGTCTGAGCACATTCTCTTCGCACATGAAGAACATCATTGAGATATTCAGAAATGCAGGAGAGGGAAGTCTGGTACTTCTCGATGAGCTCGGTGCAGGCACAGATCCGCTTGAAGGAGCTGCGCTTGGAATTGCTGAGCTGGAGAGGCTAAAGGAAGCCGGCGCACTTGTGGCGGCGACCACGCATTATACGGAACTGAAAAAATACGCGCTTTCGACTCCAGGAGTCGAGAACGCTTCAATGGAATTCAACGTTGAGACTCTATCACCGACCTATAAGCTGAGAGTTGGCCTTCCGGGCAAATCCAATGCATTTGAGATATCTGAGAAACTCGGACTCGATAAGTCCATTATCGAGAGGGCAGCGGAGCTTATGGGAGAGGAGCAGCTGGAGTTCGAAGAAGCCGTGAGCAGGGTCGAGGCTGACCAGGCGGAGGCTGAAGCGAGACTGGCTGAAGCCGGCAGAGAAAGGGAAGCTGCGCAGGAGGCTATGAGCGAAGCTGAAAGGGAACTTGCTAAAGCGAAGGCCGAAGCGGCAAAGATAGTTGAAGATGCCCGCAAGAAGGCCGGCGTGATGCTGCGTGATGCTCAGGGAACTATCGATGAGATAGCCAGCGAACTCAGAGACATACAGCACAGAAAGAAAAACGCCGGGTTCAACGAAGGTCACATTGCTGGAGGAGCTGCAGAAGGCCGCAGAAAACTCAGACAGGCGGAATCCGCCCTTAAACCTGCGGATGCGCCGAAGGTGGAAACCATACAGACCGGCAAGATGCCTGATCCTGAGGATCTTAAGATAGGCATGAGAGTCAAATACACCAAGCTTGATCAGACCGGTGATGTAGAGAGTCTTCCGGACTCAAGGGGCAACTTCGGTATAAGGCTGGGATCTATACGTATGACTGTAAATGTGAAGGATGTAGTGATCGCCGAGTCTGAGCCACAGGGCAACAAAGAGAAGAAAAAAGCCAGGTACGGCAATATGTCGTTCGGAAAAACAAAGACTGTGAGCACCGAAATCAACCTCATAGGCATGAATCTCGATGACGCTACAGAAAGAATGAACAAATACATAGATGATGCCTTTCTGGCAGGTCTCAAGACAGTGAACATAATACACGGAAGGGGATCCGGTATACTCAGAAAGGGTCTCAGAGCTGAGCTCAGACGCAACAAGCACGTTGAGTCGTATAAATCGGCGCCATACGATCAGGGCGGAGAGGGAAATACCATAGTCACGCTCGTTGACCGTAAATAAACGCATAGAATTCACCAATAGAAAAGAGAAAAAACAAGATGTATATAGTAAGCAGATGCCTCCTGGGATTTGACTGTAAATACAATGGCGGCAATAATAAAAATGATGATGTCATAGAGTTCTGCAGGACTCATGATTATGTTACAATATGCCCTGAGACAGCCGCAGGACTGTCTGTGCCGCGCGAACCGGCTGAGATCGTTCCGATAGATGACGAGTACTTTAAGGTGCTTGACAGGGCAGGAAAAGACCTCACAAAGGCATTTGACGAAGGTGCGGAACTTTCTCTCAACTCTGTGCTTGTAGAGCACGGATCGAGAAAACACGGTACCTGCAGGATCGAGGGAGCCATACTAAAGGCTAACAGCCCTTCATGCGGTTCAGGTGTTATTTATGACGGAACGTTCAGCGGAAAGCTGACAGGCGGAAACGGCATGTTTACGGACAAGCTCATAGATGCCTGTCTCGAAGAGAGGGCCAACCCTGATATAGAAGCAGAAAACAGAGTGTTCGCAGACGGTTTCAGGATCTGCGACGAGAATCATTTCATGAAAGTGTTTGGGAAATAAAATGGTAGATTTCAAGGAACTTATAGCTGATTCAATTTACAGTGAAGAACTCGGACTCACTAAGGATGAGATCATGAACATGATCGAGATTCCTGCTGACGAAAAGATGGGAGATTACGCGTTCCCATGCTTCAGGCTTGCGAAGGCGCTTCGCAAGGCTCCGCAGCTGATCGCTGCGGATATCGCCGCCAAGGCCGGCGATGCTGAAGCGTTTGCCAAGGTAGAGAACGTCAACGCTTATGTCAACTTCTTTATCGACAGAGCATTTTTTGCAGGTGAAGTCATTGAAGAAGTAGACAGGCTTGGTCCAGATTACGGCAGGTCGGACGGAGGCGCAGGCCGCAAGGTCATAGTCGAGTACTCCTCGCCTAACATCGCCAAGCCGTTCCATATCGGACATATCAGGAGCACAGTTATAGGAAACGCGCTCTACAAACTTTATGATGCGGTCGGTTTTGATGTTGTAAGGATCAATCACCTTGGCGACTACGGAACTCAGTTCGGCAAAATGATAGTCGCTTACCGCAAGTGGGGAAGTGAAGAGGAGCTCGCAAAGGAGCCTATAAAGGCACTTCTCGGCTACTATACAAGATTCCATGAAGAGGCAAAGGAGCATCCGGAACTTGAAGACGAAGCCAGAGAGACATTCGTAAGACTTGAAGCCGGTGAGCCGGCAGAGCTTGAGCTCTGGGAAAAGTTCAGAACACTGAGCCTTGAGGAGTTCAACCGCGTATACGACATGCTCGGTATTACATTCGACTCCTATGCAGGAGAAAGTTTTTATTCAGACAAGATGCCTAGATTCATTCAGGAGCTCAAAGACAAGGGCTTGCTCATCGAATCCCAGGGCGCTCAGATCGTGGATCTCGAGCCATACGGACTCGGTGCGGCTATGATCACTAAGTCAGACGGTTCCAGCCTCTATGTAACAAGAGACATCGCAGCTGCCGTATACCGTAAGGAGCATTACGATTTCTACAAGTGCATCTACGTTGTGGCGTCGCAGCAGAACCTTCACTTCAAGCAGTGGAAAAAGGTTCTCCAGCTGATGGGCTATGAATGGGAAAAGGACTGCATACATGTACCATTCGGTCTGGTAAGTCTCTCTGACGGAGATGACATAAAGATGATGTCGACGCGTGAAGGCAGGGTCGTTTTCCTTGAAGATGTTCTCAACACAGCTGTTGCCAAAACCGCAGAGATAATGCGCGAAAAGGATGCACAGGGTGTTGACATTGACACAGTCTCAAAAGAAGTCGGTATCGGAGCTGTCATTTTCCAGGAACTCTCAAACAACAAAATCAAAGACTACGTGTTCTCATGGGACAAAGTGCTCAACTTCGACGGTGAGACCGGTCCGTACGTTCAGTATACGCATGCAAGGGCGTCGAGCGTTCTCCGCAAGGCTGAGGATGCCGGCGTAAATATTGCGGATCTTGGCAGCATTGATACTGCATACCTTGGCAGCGACAGCGCATACACGCTTGCGAAACTCATTTACAGAGTACCTGAGGTAGTCGTTGAAGCAGCTGAGAAGTACGAACCGTCCATAGTGACACGTCATCTTGTAGATATTGCACAGTCATTCAACAAGTTCTATCACGATGAGCACATCCTGGTCGAAGATGAAGCCGAAAGGAACGCAAAACTGGCTCTCGTGAAGGCATCAAAGACAGTTATTGCAAATTGTCTGGGTCTGCTGGGCATAGCAGCACCTGAAAGAATGTAAAGTATTTCTGCTGAATAAACTGCGTTGCCGCAAAGCAGAAACGCTTGATCTTACGGAAGAGCTTTTTATGCGGGGTGTACTGATATGAAATTATTGTTAACAACAATCAAATCGGACTGCAAAAGTACTGATCTTGAGCTCAAATCAATCTACAGCGTCATTACCGACTCTCCGGTGGATGTACAGCTTAAGACTTTCGGGCGAAACGATCTGTACACCGACATATTTGAAAGCATCGCGACAGGCCAGTACAACATCGTTTACTTCCATGCAAACAGCTGCAATATCAGACAGCTGTGCCGTGTAGCAGATATGGTAAAAAAGGCTATACCGAGCATTGCCATAATCTTTGGAGGCATGGAGGTGTCGTTCGAGACACGTTCGTTCATTAAAAAGAACGATTTTGTTGACTACGTAATAAGAGGTGAAGGTGAAAGCGTGCTCTTCAGCTTCCTTAAGTCAGTGCTTGATTATGAGTTTGATTTCGAAAACATCGGCGGTCTGGCCTACAGGGAGGGCGATCAGGTGGTAGTCAATCCTTATGACGCTCCGGTTGAGATGGAATCTCTGCCATTCCCGTATGAGAGATTTGAAGCCGGCAGCGGCACGGTGTACTACGAGTCCATCAGGGGTACATCTGACAGAACCGTTTATTCACAATTTCTGCCTAACGCAAGGGTCAGGGCACTCAGCCTCAGCAGGGTATGCACTGAGCTTAGATACTTCCTTGCCAATGAGGTCGAGCGTGTCGTATTCCTCGACAGATGGTTCAACTTCAACAGTGAGAGAGCTTACAGGTTATTCGAGTACATCATAAATAACGATAACGGCATTACATCGTTTGAGTTCAACATTGACGGAGATATTCTCGATGAGGAAACGATCAGGCTCCTGTCTGAGGCCAGAGAAGGCCAGATAATCTTTAATCTGGATGTTGCAAGCACCAACGCAGAGGTGCTCGCAGCCTGCGGCAGGGGCGAAAACATCTACCGCCTCATGTATAACACTACTAAACTGCTCCAGAGCGGCAAAGTACGTACTGAGATCCATATAAAAGCCGGACTTCCGCATGAGACTGAAGCGATGTTTGCCCGTTCATTCAATAAAACCTACGGACTGGCAGAAGGCATGCCTGTACATATAGACAATATATGCATGAGTAAGGGAACCATGCTCAGAGCTAAGGCGCATGATTTCGGTTATGTATATGCCGCCGAGGCTCCATATGAGGTGATCGCAACCGGCAGCATGACTTCAGATGAGCTTCTGCGCATAAGAGCCATGGCGCGTACCGTAGAAAGCTATATCGGAGACGGCGGATTTAAAAAGTCGATTCCGAGGATACTGAATGACACAGGACTGAAACCATATGACCTTTTCAGCAGGCTGACATCTTATATTACAAAGAATGACCTCAGAGGAAAGACCCGCAAAAAAGAGCATCTGGCGCGAATCCTGTTTGCATACACAGATAGCCTCTATGATGACCTTGCGGATCCTGTAAAGCATGAGATATTGAAAGACATAATCTATGCTGATCTCGAGACGATGACAAGCGAAGATGCGATGAAAAAATTTGACAGAAAAGGCTGGGACTTAGATTGAGCGAAGTCAGAAACGAAGACAGAATAAGCAAATACCTCTCTCCGCGAATTCAGAACATGATGTTCGCGGAGCTTTCGCCTGATTATCTTTCGAGGACCGGTGCACTTGAAATACTTTCCGGCGTTGCGGTACCTGTAGGCATAGAAGGCAGCGATGCCAGGGGAGAAATCGACCTTAAAAGTATCGTGCTCAACATGGGCAGGGTGATCGGAGGCGATCCGTACTTTGTATTTGCTGAAAAATATGTGGAATTCATAAAGCATGCGACAGGCGACAGCGCAGCGCCGATGCTGGTGTCTGAGGGTGCTCATTCCGCGGACATGGGCGACTTCGAAGACGCGTGCATGCTCCTGAGAGGAGCACTGCGCATCGAGCCGAAGTCGAAAGAAGCACTTTACCTCTATGCCAGAGTCTGCAAGGAAATCTATGAAGCAGAATCACATGATGGCATCGGTGATGAGGAAAAGACGGGCCTGTTCAAGGCAGAGTCATCAGAGACATTTGAGCTCCTGACAATGATTCATCCGGATTTTGCGATGGGCTATTACTTCCTCGGTTATGCTTATCTCAACATGGGCCTTTATCTTAAGGCAAAACTCACATGGCAGGATTTCCTGAAGCACTCTGCAGGCAGCGAGATGGAGATCTATGAGATGGACGATCAGCTTATTGCATCGCTCAGAGAGGAGATCTCAGCACGTGTCGAAGAGCTCGAAGAGCCGGTAGAGATTGAGCTGGGCTGCAACAAGATAATGGGCGGCGACTTTGTCGGAGGCAGAGATACTCTGGCGCGTTTCAAGGAGGGCAGATATTCCGAATGGTGGCCGCTGTGGTATTACCTGGGAGTTGCAGAGTCCTCGCTTGCAAATCCGGACGCTGCTATCGAAGCATTTAAGAGGGTGCTCAGACTCTCACCGAGCAACACCGATGCGATGGAAGAGCTCGTACACCTTTATGAAGCTACAGGCGATACAGTCAATGCTGCCAAGTATAGAAACAAGATCGGCATCATAAACAGGAATCTGGAAGAAGAAAAGGTGGATATATTAAACTAAATGAACTGTTTTGACGCTCACAGTGACATCTGGACAGATGTGACCGACAAAAGAATGAGGGGAGAAACTAACGTCTTCCACAACCACCATTTTGAAAACATCAAAAAGGGAGGGGTGGAAGGCACCATTTTAGTTATTTGGGTCGATACTTTAGGCACAAGGGATGTCGATAGAAGGACCCGCGATATCTTCCGCTGCATAAAAGATGAGATCGCGGAAACCAGCGACTTCCGCATAGTAAAGACTTACGATGAGATGATGAAGGCAAGGGAAGAGGGCGTCTTCTATGCCTTTATGGGCGTAGAGGGAATGGCGTACGCTTCCGGTGATCCTTCACTTGCCAGACTCGACGAGTACTACGATTTCGGAGCAAGGCACGGCATACTGACATGGAACGAGGAAAATGGCTTCGGGCACAGCGCCTTTTCCGGCAGTACTGAAGGCCTCAGCAGCCTCGGAAAGAGGGCGGTCCGCCGCATGATCGAAAAGAAGATGATAGTTGACACCTCACATCTCAATGAGGCAGGCTTCTGGGACATCGCCCGTATAATGGACGGAAGGCCATTTATCGCTTCACACTCCAACTGCAGGCAGCTCTGTGACCACCCACGCAATCTCACAGATGATCAGCTAAGGGCTATACGGGATGTAAACGGCTGCGTCGGTCTCAACACATGGAACGAATTTGTAGATTCTGACCGCGGAAAGTCGACCATACAAAGGCTTGCCGACCACTGCGAGCACATGATAGATGTAATGGGTATCGAACACGTGGGCTGCGGCTTTGACTTCTGCGATTATATAGAGAACCTGGATGATCCTGACGGAGCTGACTTCTCAATCGGTGCCGTAACAGGCCTTGAAGATCCGTCGAAAGTCCCGGGCTTCTTTGACATACTGAGACAGCGTGGGATGCGTGAAGACGAGATAGCGAGAGTCGCATACGGCAATTTCCACAGAATAATAAAAGATGTGATAGGAAGTAGTGAAAAAAGCTTAATTTAGGTGTTGACACAGCACGCTGTGTAAACTATAATAATCAAGTCGCATAAAGCGGCAAACGTTCCGAGGTAGCTCAATGGCAGAGCAACCGGCTGTTAACCGGTAGGTTGTGGGTTCGAGCCCCACCCTCGGAGCCATTTTTAACCCAAATATGCCGGAGTGGTGGAATTGGTAGACACCTGGGACTTAAAATCCTATGAGAAGTGATTCTCGTACCGGTTCGAGTCCGGTCTCCGGTACCACCTTCCAAAAACTTAAAACGATGACGCGGGGTAGAGCAGTTGGTAGCTCGTCGGGCTCATAACCCGGAGGTCGAGGGTTCAAGTCCCTCCCCCGCAACCACTTAAAAACCCAGAGATTTCAACGGCTCTGGGATTTTTATTGTCTTGAGGGATCTCGTCCTCTTTACCAAAAAAGTGCACATTTGGTGCACACAGTCGAAAAAAATTCTTTTTGACTGTCGATTAAGTGTCGAAGAAGGTTCCCTGATCGAGCCGATCCTGAGCCATCTGAAGAGCTCTTCTGTGGATCTTGAACACGGAGTTCCACGAGTAGTGCATATGATCACAGATCTCTTCCCAGATCTCCCCATTAACATAGCGACGAATCAGGACTTCTCCCTCGAGTCCCGGGATTTCTGTGATCAGGTCGAAGATCTTTTGCTTCGTCTTTGGTATTCCGACGAGCTCTTCCTCATATGGAGTCAGCTTCTTCTCCAGACGAGAGAGATCTTCTTTCATCTGTCGATCGAGTCGACCGGGTATGTGATACAAGGCTTTTATCATCTTCCTCTGACTGGAGATAAAATCTCTCAGGATCTTCTCTTTGATAATAGCGTTCTCATACTGAAGTAATAGTTCTTTTGCGGTCATTAGATCCTCCCACATAGCAAAAACGCTAAAAGGGAAGAGAAGCGAACTCCTCTTTCCCTGTTAGTTCCGGATCCGATTGAGATCCTGATCAGTAATTAACACGTAGTTTAAAAATCATAATAGCGGTATTAGCATTATGCTTTGTTATGGCAATATGCTAAACGATATAATATCCAAAAAAACTCAAGCATTGCTTGAGTTTTTTATTGTAAGTTCAATTTTTGCTCGCTACAATGAAATCAGAAAACCTCCTAAAAAATCATGTAAGGAGGGTAGAATTGATTGATAAATTCTCATTTGTTGGGATATCGCTAAATCGCAATTCTAAGGTATCTAATATGAAAGAAATAACAAAAGACCCTTTCTATGATTTTATAAGACCATATGATTTGGATGACGAATACTATATTGTCGGTGAGGTTGACTATCATCTTTTAAAAAGTGATAAATTTTATGAAGGTCTGCGATCACACAGGGAGGCCCTGATAGTTGTCTTTGACCGCCTGGCAGAAAACAGTATAGAGGATCTTAAGGGCATCAGAGAAAGATATGGCGATGATGTAGCGGATAAGATGTCCCCGTTGATCTATGATATCGATAAGGCTAAACCAACTCCATTGGAGCCAAATGATTTTTTCTATTGTCCGAATATTGTAAAGATCGATTATTATGGCAATGTCTGTTATGATGCCGAATGGGAACCAAATGACGAGAACTGTGGAACGACAGTCCCTTACTGGTATGCTGTCATGGAACCGGTGCATGGCAGAAGAAATAAGCCTGAAGACTTCAAAAAAGTGAACGAGGTTCTGTTTCCAAACGGTACAGGTGCGCTTGACATATATGAATGGACGACGGACTGGTCGGATTTGTTTGACGCCGGACACGAATGGTATGGCGCATGTTGCTGGAGCATTTATGACAAGAGCATGAACAGATATGTAGTAATGCTCGTGTCGGCAACGGACTGATAAATTACAGTTTGTGGAGGTATATGAAATGAAAGATTTTAGCAATGCAACAAAAGTTGGGCTGATAATCATGTTGATTGCGGGAATCATCATGTCATTTCTTGTAGTCATAAGTAAGCCGGTGCCAGATTTGGCTGCATGGATTTTCTTTACAGGGCTGATCATAACGATTGTCTCTCCACTATTCGTTAGAAAACGCTGAAAAAGCAGTCACTTTCTGGCGGATTCCTTTGAAATTTCAATAGGTGATATCATACAGATACCACCTTGACCAAAATGAATAAAAATAATCAGTTTTGAATAAGTAACAGTTGGTTTTCAGCCCTGAAAAGGAGTTTAAAATAATATTCTTAAAATTGGTTGAAAAAATAGGTGCTTTTAAGAATTGTTTTATCCTGAAACAGATGTTTGAGCAGTGATATGTCCCAAAAAGATTCTGATACGACAAATTTGCGCATTTGTTAACCAAAAAACTTTACAATAATTATCGGAACCTGGTTATTTTTTAACGTATAATCATGCAAAAATGGAAGACGAGCTATTTTTTCTTAAAACGGCCTGAAAAATCACCTCGTTTTAAGAAAAAATTCAAAAACTCCTATTCCTGCTCTTTCGTATATGGATGGATTTATCATCACATCGAATGCAGTCTGCAACATCAGGAGGCCAGGCTCACAGGGGATGACATCCTGATGTTACAGGCTCAAGAGGGCATAATGGCAAGCGGTTGGCATTATACATCCAGATTCAGGCCTGTTGAGATGCATACAAATTCCATGTTGCAGGGGCTATTTATGAGCCGGAAAGACTGGGCGACAATCAAATGAAAAAGACTTTGCATATTATAGTAACTATTACGATCATGTTGATTGCTTCCAGATTCTTTGTGAGAATCGTAGACGCAACAGTGCAGATAGATGAAGATCCTGGAGTGCTGATTGTATTACTCGTTGTTATAAATGCAGCTATCTGGGGAATGAGTTATCTAGTGTATCGGAGGCATGTAAGGTGACAAAAGCCAAGATCAGGATTCCCGATGATACAGAGCTAAGATCCATACTGAATCAGGAATATGAAGATGCTTCTCAGGTGCAGCTATGCAAATATGCGCTGATACTGGCTGCCCACATACTGGAAAAGATCGATTATTCAGCTCCGGATTGTAACACAGTCAAAGAAGGCTTTATGATCAATGAACAGTGGCAGCAGGGCAGTGCTCGTATACATGATGTCAGGCAGATCAGCTTCAGGATCCATCAAATTGCAAAAGCAAGCGAAGATCCGACTGTCTCCGCTGCCTTGAGAGCTGCAGGCCATGCAGTTGCTGTAGCTCATATGAGACAGCATGCAATGGTAGCCTCTGATTATGCAGTAAAAGTAATCAGTTTACTGCATCCCGATTGTATGGAAGCAGTCAGAAAAGAACGTCTGTGGCAGATCTGTCATCTGCAGGAAATCAAGAAAACAGAGCAGAAGCAATGAGGGAAAAGAAAATGACTGAATACAAGAATCAGGCGAAAAAGCTGTGGGGCGATACTCCTGCATACAGAGAGTATGAAGAAAAAACTAAAGGATATACGCAGGAGGATCACAATGAAATCGCTAATGAAATGATGGCAGTCTTTGGCGAGTTCAGTGAGATAAAGGATCAGTCCTCAGCTTCTGATGAAGCGCAGGCATTGGTAAGAAAACTGCAGTGTTTTATCACAGCTCATTATTACACCTGCACTGATGAGATCCTTGCAAGTCTTGGCGAAGCATACGGAAGTGGTGGAGAATTCACGAAGAATATAAATGCTGCAGCCGGAGAAGGTACTGCAGAATTTGCAGCTAAGGCAATAAAGTCTTATTGCAGAAAGTGAAGCTGAGATGATCAACGGCAGGAATGTGCCTGCCCTGATGGAATCCTATGAGAACAACGCTTGATCAAAACGGCAAATTCACGTTTGCGGAGGAACAGTTGTGAAAAAAGGAAAAGATCCTGACCCGAATGCAATCCATCCGATTTCTGGATACGAAAATGAAATCTATGTAAAACCAACGATAACGAATCCCAACATAATCGTTGGTGACTTTACATATATCGCAGATTCAAAGTTTGAAAGCCATGTGACACACTTATATCCGTGGAGTAAAGACAAACTGATTATAGGGAAGTTCTGCCAGATCGCGGCAGGTGTCGAGTTTGTTATGAATGATGCGAATCATCAGATGAACGCCGTCTCAACATTTCCGTTCTATACGCTTGAGGGTTGGGAGATGGAGGCACCTGAAGCATCAGATATGCCTTTTAAGGGAAATACGGTAATCGGGAACGATGTCTGGATCGGTCAGAACGCGGTGATCCTTCCTGGAGTCCATATAGGCGATGGAGCGATTATAGGTGCGAACAGCGTTGTCGGGAGTGATATTGAGCCGTACACCATCGTGGCCGGCAATCCTGCGAAGGAACTCCGTAAGCGCTTTGATAAAGAACTTATAGATATGCTTCTTGGATTCAAATGGTGGGACAAGAGTATTGATGAAATCAACAGTCTTATTCCGGTCCTTACCTGCAGTGATCTGGCAAAGGTGAAAGCAGAGTTAGAGAAACGATCAGAACCAGACTCCGATGATCTCGATGAAGACATTCATGATCCTTGTCTACGGTTCCAGAGGTAAAAATCTGTGGCCGATAGTCAAAGAAATCATTCATCTGCCTCGCAATGTCTGAGGAATACATAGAAGATCACTTTGATGCAATCATCGAACATGAATCCGGGGTGGAAAGCAGATTGATCAAGGCAGACTGTACTGCTGATGATCTCAGGCAATGTAATAGATGGTTTATTGATTCCTTTAGCAGGATCAGCGAAAAAGTCGTTATTATATAAGATGATTTTTACAAAACGATGGCGGGACTACCAGGCTGATAAATTACGGTTTGATAAAGGGGAAAAACATATGGTGATCTTTGGCTTCGGGGCTATGTGTGCGATTCTGCATACCTCTTCCCGGGCGATGCACTTTTTGCACTTGAAATGCGCAGGACATGAGCGGCATATACGGATTTATGAGGGACTTTGCGGTATGGCAACCGGAGACAGATATGGATCTTAATAAATTTGATGGTAAATGCGTAAGGATCATTACTGCCTCGGGAGAGGTATTTGAGGGGGTCGTATCTTACGACGACAGAGAATATGCTCTCCATGAATACGGTTATGATCAGGAGGCTTTGCGCCTTACCCCAATTGTGTTTTATAAAAATGAAATAAAAAGTGTCATAAGCCTTGAAGATGTGAACGGTCCCTTTGGGCATTATTCTGAAAGGTATGGCCTTCTGGAAAGAAAGTGTCTGGAATGGGGAACCGATCTTATAGAAGAGGTTCTTGATTCAGAAGACGACAGCCAGATACTCAGAATGCTGGCCTGTATGAAGGATCACTTTCAGACACTTGCAGACAGAGCTGTCCCAGGCATGGCTCCATGGCGCAGCGGAATAAGTGTGTCGAAATCAGAAGATGATGAAAGTGAGCAGGGATCCGTATACCTGGGAGAACTTGAGAAAATGCTGAGTGCTCTCGTTAAATACAATGAGAACGAAGAAGTCGTTAATGAGGCAAAGGGTATTCTTGAGCAGCTTTCAGCTTGTTTTTCCTGAAAAGGGAGCCATTCAAAGTCCACGGATAATTATGTTGGCGGAATAGAATATGAGGACAATAGAAGAACTGCTGCAAACCCCATATTGGATAATAGACATACTGCCGAAACAAGTTCCGGCATACAGTCCGGGGCAGTATTTTGCAGTAGAAAAGTATTATCTTGAAAAAGAACGTTTTACGGTGATAAAAGAGAAACATATAAATGTGATTCTCAAACTGAATTGTTACAGGGATATTTCAATCGATGAGGAGACAGAGGTGAATCCGTCGCCTGAGCGCATTGCAGAAGAGATGCGTCTAAGATTTCTCTATATTATGGTAGGGGACTCAATGATCCTCTCAGAGCCGGATGACACAAGCATGACAGTTTTCAATCCTGACGACGATCTTCTGGAACTGCTCAGGCATATTTCAGCAGGCGAAGACCTGCACGTATGGAAACCATGAATATTTTTCTGATATATGCATTTCTCTTTTTCATAGGCTCATTGTTCGGATGGGGACTGGAGCTCGTATTCAGGCATTGGTTTTCAAGGGCTAATCCCGAGCACAGATGGATAAATCCGGGGTTCTGTGTTGGTCCTTATGTCCCTCTGTATGGATTCGGCCTATGTATACTGTATTTCATGGCAAGCATGATAGAACGCGTGGATATCACCGGCATTGCGCAGCATGTACTTGCTCTCATTCTCATAGCTGCAGAACTCACACTGCTTGAGTACATAGCAGGTATATTCCTCCTCAAGGCAGCAAATGTCAGGCTGTGGGATTACAGTATGATGTGGGGAAATGTAAATGGGCTTATCTGTCCTCTGTTTACTCTGTTTTGGACATTGCTTGGCGTGATGTACTATTATCTGATCCATCCACATATACTTGAGGCACTTGCATGGTTGGCGTCCAACCTTGCATTCTCTTTCTTCATAGGTGTTTTCTTTGGAGTGTTTTCAATAGATGTCGCCTATTCCATAAACCTGGTAACACGGATCAGGGAATTTGCTGATGAGAAGAAAATCGTTGTCAAGTACGAAGAATTCAAACGTATAACATACGAGAAGCGCAAAGAGCAGAAGGATAAGATCCGGTTCTTTATGAGCCTGCCGAGAAGAGAAAGGATGAACGAGATGCTTGAGCACTACAGGCAGAGGATGGATGACCTGGAAAAGTCTCTGAGCAAATAGACTACGGCATGGATCATGGAAAAGGCATATTGCAAAAAGTGAAAAAATGTTGATTGTATATATTTTTTAAGTGGGTATAATATAGCTGTGACATCCTGACTGCAAGGTAATTCCGAGCAGAAAGCTTGCTGAAATCAATAAGATTTGAGAATAGCGATTCGTTTGCTATGTTTTAAGCAGGCTTTTTCATTTCGGTCGTCCGGATGAGAGAGCTTTTTTTACGATTTAAATAGGATTCAGGAGAAACTTGCATGTTAAAACTGGCGATCTACGGCAAGGGCGGTATCGGTAAATCAACTATGACAGCAAATCTTTCAGCTGCTTTTGCTTCGCTTGGGAAAAAAGTAATACAGATAGGCTGCGATCCGAAGGCTGATTCGACTATCAATCTGCTTGGGGGAAGAGCTCAGCAGCCGGTTATGGACTATATAAGAGATCACGGTGACGATATAACATCCATAGACGAGATTTCCGAGACCGGATATGGTGATATCCTCTGCATCGAGACCGGCGGTCCGACACCGGGGCTCGGATGTGCCGGGCGCGGTATCATCGCCACATTCAATTTGCTTGAGGAGCTGGAACTCTTTGAGACGGTAAAACCGGATGTGGTTATGTATGACGTGCTTGGCGATGTAGTCTGCGGTGGATTTGCTGCACCTATAAGAGAGGGGTATGCCGAGCATGTCCTGATAGTAACATCAGGAGAGAAGATGGCACTTTATGCTGCCAACAACATATGCAGCGCAGTAGAAAACTTTGCAGACCGTGGCTATGCCGACGTCGCAGGAATCATACTCAATCGAAGGAACATCCCGGGAGAAGAAGAAAAAGTCAAAAACTTTGCAGCAGAAAAAGGCCTTGAGATCATAGGCGATATCCCGAGAAGTGATGAAATCAATCAGTTTGAAGAACAGGGTATGACAGTGATCGAAGGGGATCCTGATCTGCCGATCAGCCGCAAATTCACAGAGCTTGCAGAGAGGCTTCTGGAGCTGGACATATGATAACAGAACCATACAGTATTACCATAAGAGAACTTAATGAAGCCGGTGCAGACAATATACCACCTGAACTGGTGCCTGCAACGCAGCTGATATACAGCTCGCCGGCAACTCTGGCATTCAACTCTCCGGGAGCGACAGGCTTTGGTGTCAAAAGGGCAGGACTCGCCATCCCTGGATCAGTTATGCTGCTTGTAGCACCGGGATGCTGCGGACGCAATACCAAGCTTCTGTCTGAGATACCTGGTTATGAGGACAGATTCTTCTTTCTGCTTATGGATGAATCGGACATCGTAAACGGTGATCATCTGGCCAGGGTACCTGAGGCAGTCAGGGAAGTCGTCGATTATCTGGACGAGAAACCATCCGCGGTCATGGTCTGCGCTACCTGTGTGGATGCGCTTCTCGGGACAGACTGGGACAGGGTATGCCGGAAGGCTGAGACACTCTCCGGAGTGCCTGTCAGACCATGTTATATGTACGCCCTTACTCGTGAAGGCCGTAAACCTCCGATGGTACTTGTCCGCAAAGCTATCTATTCACTTCTTGAACCGGCGAAGAGAGATCCGCGTACAGTCAATATTATGGGGTATTTCTCTCCTCTGACTGATGATTGTGAAATGTATGATCTGCTCAGACAGGCAGGAGTAAAAAAGATAAACGAGATTTCCAGATGCAATGAGTTTGAGGAGTATATGGGTATGTCTCGTGCCAATTTCAATATAATCCTTAACCATGAGGCCCGGACAGCTGCTGATGACCTTGCTGGAAGGCTCGGAATACCATATCTCGAACTGACACGCCTGTATCAGACAGATAAGATAGCTAATCAGTACAGTGCGTTCGCGGAAAGCATAGGCGCTGTGTTCGATGACTCTGAATTCAGAGAACGGGCAGAGAGGGCAGTAGCAGACTTCAGGGAAAAGTATGGCAGCATAAGCATTGCTGTAGGCGAGATGCTCAACGCCAATGCTTTTGAGCTCGCGCTTGCTCTGGTAAAATACGGATTCAAAGTCCCGGAGATATATTCGAATGTATCCCGCGAGGACTATGTGTTTATAAGACATCTTGCTGAGATATCACCGGAGACCAGGTTGTTTACAAATCTTTCTCCGACCATGCTCTTCTATGACTGCAGCAGGGCAGATGCGGATCTGACACTCGGAAAGGATGCTGAGTACTATCATCCCGATTGTCCTAATGTGCCGTGGAATGAGGAAAAACAGCCTTTCGGATATTCGGGAGTAACACGCTTATTTGAAAAAATGACGGAGGCCCTTGCATGAGTGTAAAAGGACTTCACAAAATAATATATCCATTTGCGCCGGACCAGTCGGGAGCTGCCGCGGTACTTTATGAGCTCGGCGGTATGATAATCATATGCGATGCCGGCGGATGTGCAGGAAATGTGTGCGGATTCGATGAGCCGAGATGGCTCAGCACCAAAAGTGCGGTTTTTTCTGCCGGACTCAGGGATATGGATGCCATTCTCGGAAGAGATGATCTCCTCATAGAGAAAATAAAAAAAGCGTCAGCTAAGATCGATGCAAATTTCGTAGCTGTCATTGGTACACCGGTGCCGGCGACGATCGCAACGGATTATAAAGCGCTCAGACGAATGGCAGAGAAGAGGACCGGGCTGCCGGTCATAACAATAGACAGCAATGGTGTTCTCTGGTATGACTCGGGAATCGAAAAGACTTATATTGAATGTTTCAGGAGATTCATTCCGGAGGATAATGCAAAATGTATCATTCCTGGTTCTGTCGGGGTCATAGGTGTCACACCGCTCGATTCGGACAGTCTCACCAGCGGGAAGAGGATCATAGAGACCTTGAGAAAAAAGGGCAGCAGGAGAGTTATCTGCTACGGTGCGGGAGGCTCACTTGACGACTTCGCAGATGCAGGCAGAATGGAAAAGAACATTGTGGTGGCTGCTTCAGGAATCAGGGCTGCAAGATATCTCAAAGAGAGATATGGAACACCTTACGAGTGTACTGATCCGCTTATAACAGATGTACGCGCCGGCCTTCCTCTGGATACGGAAGAGCTTTACGGTAAGAAGGTGCTGATAATACATCAGCAGGTGAGGGCTAACGCTCTCAGAGAAGCACTCCTGGAGGAGACAGGAGGCTTAAGCGATTCTCCTGAGATCACAGCAGCGACATGGTTTTCGATGTTTGATGAGATAGCTGAAGAAGGCGATTTCAGGATCAGAGAGGAATCTGATTTCTTTGACCGGGTCAGAGACGGAAACTGGGATATCATCATCGCAGATGGATCATTCCGCAAAGCTGCGGGAGATTTCGGCGGCAGGTTCATAGAATTGCCGCACTTCGCCGTATCAGGCCATTTTGCTGATGAAGAATCGGTCAGATTCTATAATTAGAGAGGTATTTGACATGCAGCATGCTGTCATTGCAAGGGTATACGGAATAGTTCAGGGCGTGGGATTCCGCCCATCGGTAGACAGACTTGCGAATAAACACGGCATAAAAGGAAGTGTAAGCAATAAAGGCCCTTACGTTGAGATAGATGCTCAGGGTGAGGCCGCGGATATCGATGCCTTTCTTGATGACCTCAGGCATAATCCCCCTGAAAGGGCTATAATCCTTAAGCTCGACAGAGAGGATGCGCCGCAGAACATCAGAAAAGATGATCACTTTTCTATAATAGAGAGCGCCAAGGTCAGCGGAGAGATATTCGTATCTCCTGATATAGCTACATGCAAAAGGTGCAGAACGGAGCTGTTCGATCCCAATGACAGGCGGTATCTGCATCCCTTCATAAACTGCACATCATGCGGACCGAGGACCACGATCCTTGACGGGATGCCTTATGACAGGATACGCACCAGTATGGCGGAATTCCCGATGTGCCCTCAGTGCGAATATGAGTATACACATTCAGAGACAAGGAGATACGATGCACAGCCGGTCTGCTGCAATGACTGCGGACCGGAAGTATATATGATCCCGACTGACGGAAGCGCTGTTTTGCCCGTCGATGTCAGTTCACTGCCAAAATGGATGAAAGGCGGACCTGCTATCACGGAGGTCAGGCGTATAGTGAGCAGTGGCGGTATAGTTGCGATTAAAGGCATCGGCGGATTCCATCTGTGCTGCGATGCCACCAATCAGGCAGCAGTGCAGAGGTTAAGGGACATCAAGCCACGTCCGGCAAAACCTTTTGCCGTCATGATGAGAGATCTCACAGCAGTCCGCAGAGAATGTATACTTGAAGATTATCAGGAAGAGATCATAGATGGTCATCAGAAACCGATACTGCTTCTCAGAAAGAGGAAAGGAGCGCCAGACGCAAAACTGGCTCCCGGGATCGCTCCTGATAACCCGGCCATAGGAGTGATGCTGCCGTATGCACCGGTACAGATGCTGCTGTTTGACTATCCTGACGGGATCACTATGCCGGATTGTCTGGTCATGACAAGCGGCAACGTATCGGGCGCAGCTATATGCAGGGACGATGAGGACGCTGTGAGAGAGCTTTCCAGAATGTGCGATGTGATCCTTTCCCATAACCGGCTTATAAGACTTCGCGCTGATGACTCTGTCATGGATTTTCACAAAGGCGAACCTTATATGATAAGAAGGTCAAGAGGTTATGCACCACTGCCTTTCATGCTGGATATGCCTTGCCCGGGCAGCGTGCTTGCTATAGGCGGAGAGCTCAAGAATACGTTTTGTGTTTCGAGAAACCATCTCTTTTATCCGTCCCCATACATCGGTGACACAGAGGATATACGTACTGTAAGAGCTCTCAGAGAGTCGATTAAGAGGATGTGCGATCTCCTTGAGGCCGGGCCTGAGATCGTCGCGTGCGACAAGCACCCGAAATACAACACTTCAGCTGTTGCTCATGAGCTGGGACTGCCTGTGATAGAGGTCCAGCACCACTATGCTCACATAGCATCATGCCTTGCAGAGAATAACCGCACGGATAAGGTGATCGGAGTGTCTTTCGACGGTACCGGATATGGAGATGACGGAACTGTATGGGGCGGGGAATTCCTGCTTGCTGACCTGGACGGATATGCAAGAGAAGGACATATAGCTCCATTCCTCCAGATCGGCGGAGATGTCTCGGCAAAAGAGGGCTGGAGAATTGCGGTGTCAATGATCTACGCAGCAACCGGAGACAGAGAAAAGACTGCTGCTATAGTAGAGAAACTGGGACTTTGTTCTGATCAGGAGCTTAGAGTTCAGTTCATGATGGCGGATAAAAATATCAACAGCATCAGATCGACAAGTGCAGGAAGGCTCTTTGATGCTGTAAGTGCCGCTCTGGGTATCAGAAGGGTATCGACATTCGAAGGTGAAGCATCCACTACACTCCAGTTCACAGCTGAAAGATGGAGCGAAGAGCCGGGAACTGTGCAATACGGTGATGCAGCAGATAAAGACATGATGCCTGCGCCTTGTGCCGGGATGACTGATGATGGAGCACTCATACAGAACACGAACGGTATGTTCATGTGGCTGGTCGCTCAAAGAATGAACGGACGCTCGCAGGAAGAACTCGCATGGATGTTCCATCAGTCGCTCGCGGATGGTATAGTCGATATGTGCTGCAGGATAAGAAAGAAAACCGGTGTGCAGATCGCTGCGCTGAGCGGTGGAGTTTTCCAGAACAGGCTGCTCCTGAGGATGTGTGAGGCAGGACTTGAGAAGGAAGGCTTCGAGGTGATGATACACAGCATGGTACCGCCTAATGACGGCGGCATATGTCTCGGACAGGCTGCTGTAGCTGCAAGAGCTTTATATAGAACGAAAAAAGGCGACCCCTCAGGAAAGGGCGCTGAGAATGTTCAGCGGACAGTTGAACATATAGATGAACTTCATATGTAAGAGGAGGATAAGAAAATGTGTGTAGGCTTACCTGCAAGAGTGGTGACAGTCAAAAACGGCATGGCGCTTGTTGACGCATCAGGAGCAAAGAGGGAAGTATCGGCCGAGCTGCTGGAGCAGCTTGATCCGGGCGATTATGTTATGGTGCATGCAGGGGTCGCTATAGCAAAGATCACATCTGATGATGATGAAGAGGCTGATGCATTGCTTGATGATCTTCTGTAAAAGTTCGGGAAAAGTATTATGAATGACAATAATAAAAAAACTGCACGGGAGATAATCCAGAGCTACGACGGACCAAAGGTCCGCATCATGGAAGTGTGCGGTACGCATACTCATGAGATATTCAGGCTCGGTGTAAGGAATATACTCCCGGATAATATAGAACTCATCTCGGGACCGGGATGCCCGGTGTGCGTAACGCCGGTAGGTTTCATAGACGAAGCTGTGTATCTGGCAGAAAAGCATAACTGCACTATCACTACATTCGGTGACCTTATACGCGTTCCGGGTTCAGAAAAGAGTCTGGCCGGAGCAAGGAGCGAAGGAGCCAGAGTGCTGCCGGTATATACACCGACTGATGCGTGTAAATATGCTGCTGAGCATCCTGAGGAACAGGTCGTGTTCCTTGCAGTCGGCTTTGAGACCACGACACCTTCGGCATGCATGGCTGTCAAAATGGCGGCAGAGCAGGGAATAGACAATTTCTCGATCCTGACTGCCAACAAGACGATGACCAATGCTTACCGAGCCCTTAAGGGAAGTGCGGATGCGTTCCTGTATCCGGGTCATGTTAATGCGATAACCGGTGCTGATTCATGTGCGCAGCTGGTCGATGAAGGCATCTACGGCGTCGTCGCGGGGTTTACCGCCAAAGAGATACTGGCAGCGCTTGCGGTCACTATCGTAAAGCTTCAGGAGGGCAAGCCGTTTTTCAAAAACTGCTATCCGAGAGTCGTGACTGATGAAGGAAGTATCCCCGGAAAGCGCATGATGGAAGAAATTATGGAACCTTGCGACTCCGAGTGGAGAGGGCTTGGTATAATATCGCAGTCCGGACTGAGGCTGCGCAAAGAATACGCGGCTTATGATGCGAGAAAGAAATTCAGCCTGCCTGAGATCAAGGGCAGACCTAATCCTGCATGCAGGTGCGGTGATGTGCTTCAGGGTAAATGCACACCTGCAGACTGCAAGGTGTTTGGCAGGGGATGCACTCCGCTTCACCCTATAGGAGCTTGCATGGTATCTAATGAAGGAACTTGTGCGGCATGGTACGCATACAGGAAGGAGACAATAGATGGGTAAGACTGTAACTCTTGCACACGGGGCAGGTGGCAAGCAGACATCTGAGCTTATACATGAAGTATTTGCGGCGCATTTTGCCAATCCGCTCTTTACAGCGGATGACGCGGCTGTTCTGGATATAGAAGCAGGGAAACTGGCCATGTCGACTGACGGGTTTATCGTTTCTCCGTATGAATTCCCGGGCGGGAATGTAGGAAAGCTTTCCATATGCGGAACAGTCAATGATCTTGCCTGCATGGGAGCTGAGCCGCTCTATCTGACATGCGCTTTTGTCATAGAGGAAGGCTTCCCGATGGATAAGCTTGAAGAGATCGCTGCTGCCATGGAAAAGACAGCTGCAGAAGCTGGAGTCAGGATCGTTGCCGGAGATACGAAAGTAGCCGGCAAAGGACAGGTGGATGGCGTGTTTATCACCACTACCGGGATCGGTCGCATAAGAGATGGCGTAAAGACCGGAGGAGCGCTGGCAAAACCGGGTGATGCTGTAATCGTAACAGGTGATGTCGGAAGACACGGATGCACGATCCTTCTTGCCCGCAATGAATATGGCATAGAAGCTGATGTCGACAGTGACTGCGCACCGCTGTGGGGTGCAGTAGACTCTGTTCTGTCAGCTGCGGACGATGTCCATGTTATCAGAGATGCCACGCGCGGAGGCGTAGGCACGGTCCTTTATGAAATTGCTGAGCAGAGCAATGTAGGTATAAGAATCGAAGCAGAATCTGTTCCGGTCGACAGAGCAGTAAAAGGTGTCTGCGGGATGCTTGGCCTTGAGCCGCTCTATCTTGCCTGCGAGGGGCGCCTTGTGATCATTGCGCCAAAAGAAGAAGCAGATAAGATACTTGAAGTACTGAGGCAAGGAAAATACACCTCAAAAGCTGCTGTCATAGGAGAGATAACAGATGAGATGCCGGGAAAGGTCATAATGACTACTGAAATAGGTGCAGAGACACTTCTGCCGCAGCCTGGCGGTGAATTGCTGCCTAGAATATGTTAAAGAATGATCCCTCAGGTTTTAGGCCTGAGGGATCATGTTTTGTGCGTATTTACTCTTATTTGCGTGCTATACTCTATTTGAACGATTTGTCTGAGATAAACAATGAGAACGGTAATGATATAGAAGAAAGCGGAGAGAAATGAAGAGAATAATATACATGTTGCTGATAGTCGTACTTGCTGTGGGACTAAATGCATGCGGAAGGCCAACGGACGATGCTGTCACAACAGGCGTTGACACAGAAGAACCGGAAATGACAGAAGAGGAACCGGTGGAAGGGCATTTTACCGTAGAGGAATATATGCGTGGGAATAAGGATAACGAAATGCGCGCCATATATAAAATCACCAATAAATGTGGCTTTGATATCTACAACCTTCACGGAGATGTAGATTTCACGTATGGAGACCGTGATGAGATCAGCGAAGGCGCATTGCATTACACCGGATGCCTGAGCGACGGACAGACCGCATATCTCACCGCGAGCACATGGGATCTGGATCCGGAAACTGTTAATACCATCAAATTGTCAAACCTCATCTGTTTTGATGGAAAGCGCGACTTTGTCTATGAAATCGAAACAGACAAGACCACTGCCGGTGACGGAAATTACGAACTCGATACAAGCGGGGACTTTGATACAGCAAACAGTCTGACTTTTTCCCTTACAGAGAGGGGCGTGAACAGCGATGGCGAGTTAGTATATATTGCTGAGATAACCAACAACACAGGCGGGACTGTTGAGTCGGTCGACTACTATATTGATGGTTTTGACGGTGAAGGCGTTATAGTAAATGTCGGCGGAGGATTCGCCGGAGATGAATTCGGATCCGGGAAAACTGTAAGCAGTGAGGCATATTTCAGAGAGGATATTGACGGAGCAGGCCTCAGAGATAAGATCAGTAATGTTAAGGTCTCCCATTACATGTATTATCTGACTGAGGACGATGAAAATGGTAATAATTACTATGAAGTCGATGTTCTGAGCGGAACTGCATGGGGTGCTCACCTTGATGTATAGAGCGTATAAAAATACGATCATTCCAGCGGATGGATACAGGTAAACTTGAAAAAGAGGAGCCAGGAGAAACGGGGTATAGAATAATCATGGGCAGACTGAAGGAACTTCGAGCATATGTAAATGCTGAACTGAATAAAATGGAAAATGAAGATAAGCGAAACAGCGCGATCGTTCATCTTTATGGCGTTTCGCTTGCGGCGACTATGATAGCAAAAAAGCGCGGACTCGACTGGGAAATCGCTTCAATGGCTGCGATGCTGCATGATCTTCACGCGTATAAGACCGGATCATACGATGATCATGCACATAAGGGAGCCGAACTGGCAAAAGAAATCCTGGGTGAGCTAAATCTGACGAATGAGGAAGAAACAGAGACTATCTGCTCTGCCATTTATCATCATGATGATAAACTCGTTACGGATGGTCCGATGGATGAAGTCCTTAAAGACGCTGATGTCATACATCACTGCATGAACGATCTGTCAAAATCTATAAAAGAAAAGGAACTGGCACGCTTTGATAATCTGTGCAGGGAATTCGGTATGTGTATAGATTAGGTGAAGTATAAGGGATGAAAATCTGAAGTAGTTATGTATTATGTAATACGAGGAGGAACAGCAATGAATAAAATGTCAGAACATAAAGATCATAGATTTTTACTCATTCTGATACTTGCCGTTATTACGATCTGTATGCTGTTGCCTGCCGGATGTCAGACTTCTGATAAAACCCCGGATTCTTCAGAAGTGACCGGTCTTGAGGAGATACGTGAAAGAGGTGTACTGAAAGTGGGTGCAACCGGGGATTATCAGCCCATGTCTTACCTTGATCCCGTAACAGGCGAGTATATTGGTTTTGATGCGGAACTTGCGGAAGATCTTGCTGACGATCTGAATGTCGATATAGAGTTTGTGGCAACATCATGGCCTGCATTGATGGATGAAACTCTGGCAGATAAATTTGATCTTGCGATCACAGGGATTACAATCACTGACGCCAGAAAAGAACAGGCGCTGATGTCGGATGGTTATCTTGAAAACGGTAAAACAATTCTTTGCCGTGCAGAGGATGCTGATAAATATACGAGCATCGAAGCAATCAACCGGCCGGAAGTGCGTGTTATGGAGAATCCGGGCGGAACTAATGAAAAATTCGCACGCGAAAATCTGCCTGACGCGACATTAACAATCCATGATGTCAATCAGGAGATCCCGGGGCTGGTTGCCTCCGGAGAGGCAGATGTCATGATCACGGAGATTGTGGAAGCAGGATATTATGTCGGACAGGATGACCGCCTTGCGGCACCGCTCATTTATGAACCGTTTACACATGGAGAGCTGGGGGTGCTGATGCCGAAAGGATCAGAGGATTTGCTGGATTATGTTAATGACTTCCTTGAGAGAGAAAAAAAGTCCGGAAGAATTGATGAACTGTCTGATGAGTACTTCTTAAAGTACATAGAATATGAAGAAGAACTGGCGCCTGCTGCATAAAAAGATAAAACAGCTTGTTCAGGAAGGTAACAGGTTATTTCAGTAAAAGAAAGGACGTAAGTTATGAAGTGTTTAAAGAGTATTGCTGCAGTGCTTTTATCTGCAATAATGCTGATGACTTTTTTGCCGGACGTGGCGTATGCCTCAACGATATACAGAGCCAGTGATCTAAGCCCGGAAGAAGCTCTGAAAGTTGATGGAGATCTGGAACTGATTCTGGATGCTGATCTGGAAATTCCCCTAATCAATGCGAGTGGAAATATAAGTATAAAAAGTGAAGAAGGGACACACCACACACTTACTATGAAGTCAGATGACCCAAGGATTTATGCAGATGGGGCGATAAGTGTAGAAAACTGCAGCCTTATTGTTTACAACTATATGAAAGCACCATCTTTTTATGATTATGCTTTGGACAGTGTTGATAATCTGACAATAAAGAACACAGATCTGGAAATGAAAGGAGTCGCATCAGGTCTGCTTTCACATGATGGCAATATAGAACTGGACAATGTCAGCGGTACGATAGATACAAAGGTTCTGGACGGCATCAGGTCAATGAAAGATATTTATATTACAGATTGCGATCTTACCATCAGTTATAAACCGTATAGCGCACCAATAAACAGATTTGGTATTTATGCGGAGAGAAATATCAGTATTGAAAGTTCAGATATATGTATTAATGATTACTATACTCCTGTAATTGTATGGTATGCATCGGCATATGGTGTAGCTATCGGATCTCTGAACCTTTCTGATGACATATATATCAAATACCCTGAAGGAGGGAAAGTATACACTGTTGAAAACACAACTGATGAAGAGGAAGAGTGTTACAGCCATGTAATCTGGGATGGCGATGAACCTAATGTGACCATCTCAAAGAAACGTCTATCGGACGATATCTGCACAGTTGAAGGTGATTTTTCGGACCGCAATTTCACCGGTCAGGCATATACTCCTCAGGTCAGCGTATACTGGGACGGAACTGCACTTACTGAAAGTAAGGACTACACAGTCTCTTATTCAGATAATGTTGATCCGGGTATCGCGTCAGTTACTATAACAGGTATGGGTATCTACAGCGGAAGCAGAGTCGTCAGTTTCAATATTGTGAGTGCTGAAGATGATACTGATCAGGGAGATCAGGGTGAGAACTCCGGTGGATCTGATACGACCGATCAGGACAGCAACAATAGCGGTACTGAAAATGGTGAGTCCGCATCAGGCTCTGACAGTTCAGGCAATACCGGTGACAATGCAGAGGACGCAGATCCGGACGGCAAGACTCCGTCTGCATTGACTGAAATAGCCAGAACTGCGGTATCTGAAGCTGTTTCAGCAGCCAGAAATGTTGAGAAAGGAAACTATACTGATGAGTCATATAAGGCGCTTCAGGATGCAATAGCTGAAGCGGAGGCTCTCGCCGGAGATAATAAGGCCACAGCAGAGCAGCTGAAGGCTGCAGCAGACAAAGTTACAGCAGCGAAGGCGGCCCTCAGAGAGAAAGAGGTGCCGGCACCAGCTACACCTGCAGAGCAGGCTGTAAAGACAGTGAAGGCAGGAGATACTGTTAAATATCAGAAGAATAAGTATAAGGTTATCTCTGTCAGATCAAAGACTGTTGCATTTAGTAAATCAAAGAATGCAAAAAGCGTTACGGTTCCTGCAAAGATCAGGATCAACGGCAAGACTTTCAAGGTAACTCAGATAAATGCAAAAGCGTTTACAGGCAAGAAAATACGGACTGTCACAGTCGGGAAAAATGTCAGAGCAATAAAGAAGAATGCGTTCAGGGGATCGAAAGCAACTAAGCTTATTCTGAAGACCAGGCTTCTGAAAAAGACAAAGATTAAAGGCTGCTTAAAAAATTCAAAAATCAAGAACGTTCAGGTTAAGGTAAGTACAAAGAAGTCTGTAAACAAGAAGTATGTTAAGACATATAAAAAGATATTCACGAAGGCGAATGCCGGAAAGAAAGTAAAGATTAAATAGTTAAAATGATGAAAAAAGGTAAATTGAAATATTTGGTGATTGGAACCGGAGGCACCGGCGGAGCGATAGGATCTCACATGGCGAAGGCCGGGCATGATGTGACTTTTATTGCGCGTGGCAGTCATCTTGATGCGATGCGAAAAAGCGGTCTGAAAGTGAGCAGGCCGGACATGGAATTCATCGTAGATCCAGTAAAAGCTTTTACAATGGAAGAATATACCGGGCGCTTCAGTATAGCAGATCAGACCGGTGAAAGTGAAAGGCCGGACGTAATAATAGTGTGCGTCAAAGGCTATTCCGTTGAAGACACGATTCCATTCATAAATACTGTTGCAGGTCCGGATACTATCGTCATACCGATCCTCAACATATTCGGAACAGGCTCTCAGATGCAGAAGCATCTTCCGGGCATCACTGTGACCGATGGCTGCATATATGTCGCGTCTGAAATAAAGGAACCCGGCCATATCCTGATGAAGGGAACCATTCTCAGAGTGGTATTCGGGCTGAGAAAAGATCAGAAGCATCTGCAGGACATGATCGGCCCTATTCTCGAAAGGGTACGTGATGATATGTGCAGCAGTCTCATCGAGGGCATTCTGTCTGACAACATAGAAAGAGACACACTCAGGAAGTTTTCTTATGTATCTCCTCAAGGCGCGTGTGGACTTTATTATGATGTCCCGGTTGGGGCAGTTCAGCAGCCAGGAGAAATAAGAGATTGCTTTGCAGGTCTGGTCAGAGAGATATCAGACCTGGCTGACGCCATGGGTATCGGATTCGGTGAGGACATAGTCCCTGTAAACCTTGAGATAACAGCAGGTCTCTCACCTGACATGACCACCTCGCTGCAGCGGGATGTGGCTGCGGGAAAAGCCTCGGAGATAGACGGCTTGATATATGAAGTCGTAAGAATGGGGGAGAGGTATGGCGTCAGCACGCCGCTTTATAAAAAGATATCTGCCGAACTGTACAAAAAATGGGAAATGCAGTTTTAAATGTTATAATTACAGTAAAGTTTTACACAAAAGGAGAGTGCTTTTTGAAAAAGAACTACACAATGGAGATTGTAGGCTGACCGGGAGGTTTGCAGACGATCTTACAAACCTCCCGCTTTACAGGCAATTGAAGTCGACAATTTTCAGGAGGTTAAACAATGAATACAAACGACGTAATAATACGTTTTGAAAACAAAGGCGAATACAGAGAGGTTGAGAACCTTATAAGGGAATCGTTCTGGAACGTTTATCGCCCGGGATGCAGCGAGCATTTTGTAATCCATGTGCTGCGCAATGATCCGGCATTCGTTAAGGAGCTTGATTTCGTGATGGAAAAAGACGGAGCTCTGATAGGACAGAACATGTTCATGAAGACCATGATCAATGCTGATAACGGGAGCGATATCGAGGTGCTGACTATGGGGCCGATCTGCATTACACCGGAGCTAAAGCGCAAGGGATACGGTAAGATGCTGCTCGATTATTCTCTTGAAAGGGCAGCGCAGATGGGATTCGGAGCAGTTCTGTTTGAAGGCAATATAGACTTCTATGGCAAGAGCGGGTTTGACTATGCCCGCAGGTTTGGCATCAGGTATCACGATTTGCCGGAAGGGGCTGATGACTCGTTCTTTCTCTGCAGGGAGCTGATCCCGGGATTTCTCGATGATGTAACCGGGGTTTATCAGACACCGAAGGGTTATTATGTGGATGATGCTGCTGTCGATGAATTCGACAGGAACTTTCCGCTTAAAGAGAAGCTGAAGCTGCCCGGGCAATTGTTCGGTTAGGCGGCTCGATACAATTATTGAAAAAGGCTGTAAGACTGTTTTTTCAGAGACTGATTAGTTAAAAGAATGGTATATATCAACGATGTAGTTACAGGACTGATAGTGTTTCCGTTTATAGCAGCCTTGTTTACGTTTCCGTATGCGATGGTTCAGTATCACAGATACGGATCGGTCTCAAGATACAGGACGCTTATCGTCTACAGCTTTATTCTTTACATGTTGATAGCCTACTTCATGGTGATCCTGCCGCTGCCTGACAGGGCATCTACTGTCGGCAATACGATGCAGGATCACCTCAATCTCATACCGTTCAGACAGATATGGCTGTACTGGCACGACAAGGTGATCAGCGTGACGACCCTGAAAGCATATATGAAGAGCATGGCGCTCTGGCAGCTCCTGTTCAACATACTGCTTACAGTTCCTTTCGGCGTCTATATGCGCTACTACTTCAAAAAAGATCTGAAGAGCACGATACTGCTGTCGTTCCTGCTGAGCCTCTTTTATGAGCTGAGCCAGCTTACAGCTCTTTTCGGCATCTATCCCGGCCCATACAGACTTGCCGACGTAGAGGACCTGATCTGCAACACCATGGGCGGAGCGCTTGGTTACTATATTGCGTATCTGTTCACAAAGCTGCTTCCGAGCAGGGAAGAAATCGACGAGAACTGCCGTCAGGCAGGGAAGATCGTTACGGGGATGCGAAGAGTCTGGGCTGTGCTGTTCGATTATGTTTTCAGCATGATGCTGTTTGATTTCCTTAACGGTGTATTGTTTGTAGTGATACCGGGCTTCAACGATTACTACATCTACGGCTGGGCATATAGCTGGACTTTCTTCTGCATATTCTCGCTAATACAGGTGCTTCTTACAAAAGGGTATACTCTTGGACATGCCATCTGCAGGATGGTCCTTGTCTCAAGGGACGGAAGCGCCGCAAGAGCGGGTCAGATAGTAAAGCGTTATGTTTACCTTTGGCTTTTCACTGATTTTCCGATTATAATAACCAGATGGCTGGCGGGTGGAAAGTCTGGATCAGTCAATGATTTTGTAATATTGATTTTGTTACTTGTTTCAAGGATCTATTTCGTGATCTATTTCATAAAAGAAGCTGTACTGAAGGGTGAAAGGCCAATGGCACATGACAAGCTCAGCGGCACCGCTTACATGGCCGTAGAAATACCTCAGAAGAGTTCTGCTGAATAATGAATATATTAAGAATTTGTCTGGAGGACAATTAATGAATAAAAAACTGATTTTTTTGGATGTTGACGGCACGCTTACAGCTCCGGGCGGTTATGTTCCCCCGGAAAGTGCTGTAAGAGCAGTTAAAAGGGCACGTGAGCTCGGGCACAAAGTTTTTCTTTGCTCCGGGCGCAATTACGGAATGCTGGCTCCGCTTCATAAATACGGTTTCGACGGAGGCATAGCGAGCTGCGGCGGTTATGTATATGCGGGTGATGAAGTACTTTACAACTGCCCGCTAACGGAAGAGCAGCAGGAGAAGCTGATCACTCTGATGACAGACGCAGGCGTATTCCTTTCGATAGAAGGCAAAGATAACGCATACAGCGATGAGCGCGCAAAGGCTTTTCTTGAGGAGGGGGATGCCAGAAACTACTATCTGCGCAGCATGATAGAAGCCGTCTGGATAGGGCTTGGCCCTAAGTCTTTGTCGGAATATGACGGCTGCCCGCTGTATAAGATCGTGTTCACCTGTCACGATGAAGGTCAGATCGGTCCTGCAAAAGCAGCGCTGGGAGATGAGCTCCAGTTCATAGTTCATACCTTCTCTGAACCGGGATGCCTGTTTGGCGAAATCATAAACCGCAAGTTCGATAAGGGCAGAGCTGTGCGCGTGGTAGCGGATGCTCTGGGCTTCGACATGGCAGACACCATCGGATTCGGTGACAGCAATATTGATATCGAGATGATAGAAACCGTTGGAACCAGCGTTTGCATGGAGAACGGAAGCGAATTTCTTAAGGCGCGGAGTGACTTTATCTGTCCGTCTACAGACGAAGACGGAATAGAGTGGGCATTCCGCAAACTTGGACTCATATAATAAATCAAAGGATCTGCAATTTATGAAAGCATGTGTATTTTCTGACTCACACGGCCTTGTCGGCCATATGATAAGTGTGATAAAGCTTGAGAAACCGGACATCTGCTTCTTTCTGGGAGACGGTGAACGGGACGTCATAAGGCTTGAAGAACACTTCCCGGATCTCCCGATCTACTCGGTAAGGGGGAACTGTGACTTTAACTCTGATCTGCAAAGACTGATCTTATGCAACGTAGAGGGTGTCATCATTTTCGCTACACATGGTCATCTGTCCAACGTGAAATATGAGGATGATTTCAGGACTCTGATTTATCAGGCTAAAGAAGCCGGCGCGGATATCGCTCTTTTCGGACATACGCATTACCAGTACCTTGCCGAAAAAGATGGCATTACGCTGCTGAACCCGGGCACTGTCGGCTACGGCTATTATCCGGGCTACGCAATACTTAACATCGAAAACGGAACATTCAGCGCAGAGTTAAGAACTATCTGACAGCAAACAATGAAAAAACTCTTCTCAGAGATACCGTACATAGAGGGAGACAGCATCGTACTCCATGGAATCACCAGGGATGATGCTGATTCACTGCGCGAACTTACAGAAAGTGGGGCAGTCTACAGATTTCTTCCGACGTTTCTCTTTGAAAAGAAATATGACAGCATAGAGTATGTGATCGATCATCTTTATGACGAGTGCTTCCGCGAATCTATAATCCTGGGAATATACCTGAAAGATAATGGTAACTTCTGCGGCATTGCTGAAATGTACGGGTTCAGAGATGAGATCCATAAGATAAGCGTCGGGTACAGACTGCTTGAACGTTCCTGGGGGCAGGGGGTTGCTTCGAAGGCACTGAGTATGATGATCGACTATCTCTATAATGAGACCGATATCGAGATCATAACAGCGAGCACGATGATAGAAAACCGGGCTTCGGCGCGGGTCCTCGAGAAAAACGGATTCGACCTGGTGGTTCACGCAGTTCCCGAAGACTGGGGTTATGAAGAACCGACCATCACTGATAAATGGATCCGGTGACGAGCTGCAAATTCACTAATCGAACGCAAACAAAACTGCGGTATGGAGTATAATAATAATCTGTAAGGGATGGATAAATCGCACGCAAAAAGTGTTATTATTTGACTCTGAGCAAATTGCATTTTTGCTGACCGGACAGCACTGTCAGTGAGCGGAGGGTATAAAGAATGACTATTGAGATAAAGGAAAAAGGAACCAGACAGTTTTATAAAGAAGTTGTGAATGTTCTTACCCAGTACAGGCAGCTTCTGTATAGACCTGAGGATAAGCTGAAGGATAATTTTACCAGATATATATTCCTGACAGCAGCAATGGTGCTTATTTGTCTCATGAGCATATACGGCGGTATCACCGGCTCATTTAACGCTATGAAGATCCTGACAGCTGTGTTTGCCGGAGTAGCATCGGTCGCAACGATTGCTATCCTTCTCAGGATGAAAAAGATGGTCGATGGTTACCTCGAAGATGACCGTCCGTCAGTAGTTACGCTCGATGAGAACGGAGTTGAAATCGAGAAGACCGGAGCTCAGGCAGTAAGACTTGCATGGGATAATGTGGCATTCGTAAGATCGTTCGTTGAATCCACATGCTTCTTTTCGAAGGATCTGAGCGGTATCGTCCTCTCTGTGACGAATGATTACAGAAAAGAGATCATGGAATACATCAAAAGCAACAATATCGATGTAAAAGTGGTCAGATAAGAAACAGGGAATGGTAAGGTGCAGAAAGCACGTTTTGAATATAGATAAAAGAGGTTGTTGAAGATGGATAAGAAAAAGACTTTTAATGAAAAAGATTTTGAATATACGATAGTTATGGACGCCAGCTATATAAGCCCGGGTGTCAATGAATTCAGAAAGACTGAAGAGGGAGCAGAGAAGGCTGATGATCCGAACGCAGATTATGAGCTGCTTTATTATGACTATGAAAGGATGATTCTCAGGGATCCTACCGTGCTTGATAAAGACGATGCATATCCGCATTCATATCAGTGGCGTATGGGCGACAGATATGACCCTGGCAAGCTTGCAGCTCTCGAGGAGGCTCTGAATAACAGAACCAGAATCACAGATACCCAGGCATACAAGAAATATATCGAGGATATGAAAGACCGCAGATTCAAGCCGGAGTCATGGGATTGACACTATAACCCGGTTAGTATATCATACAATCCGGATTAGCTGAGGGTCTCCGGTTACCTGAACCGGGGACGCTTTTTATGCTAATCAATAAAAATTTTTGAAAGGAGTCATTACAGAATGGCAGATCTGGAAAAATTAAAAAGAGATTACGCAGAACTGGTCGTCAGATCTGGCGTCAATATACAGAAGGGACAGAGATTGTCGATAACAAGTGAGATAGAATGTGCAGACTTTGCAAGGCTTTGCGCTGAAGCTGCGTATGAAGCAGGATGCAAGGAAGTACTGCTCCGCTGGACCGATGATGAGCTTACCCGCATGAAGTATCTGAAAGCAGCGGATGAGGTGTTCGACAGCGTAGACCAGTGGATCGTAGACCGCTCAAATAGTCTCATAGATGAGGGATGTGCATTCCTCACTATCTATGCGGAAGATCCTGAGAGCCTGAAGGGAGTAGATCCTGACCGCATCAGAAGGGCTCAGATAAGCAGCGGAAAGGCGCTCGAGTATTATCGCAGCAAAATGATGAGCAGTGCCTGCCCATGGTGTGTATGCTCAGTGCCGTCAAAGGCATGGTCGCGCCTTGTTTTCCCTGATCTCAATGAAGAGGAAGCGGACTTAAGGATGTGGAAGGAGATCCTCGCATGCTGCAGAGTAGACGGCGGAGACGCTATACAGAACTGGCAGAATCACATCGATGAGCTCAAGAATCACGTCGACATCCTGAATGGATACAACTTCAAAACACTGAGATATAAAAACTCAGCAGGCACAAACGTTACGGTAGATCTTCCGGAAGGCCACTACTGGGAAGGCGGTTCGGAGAAGTCAGGTACGGGCGTCATATTCTCGCCTAACATCCCGACAGAAGAGGTGTTTACACTGCCTGACAGAAACAGCATGAACGGCACCATCGTATCCACAAAACCGCTCAGCCACAACGGAACAGTTATCGAGGGTATCGTGTTCAGGGTCGAGAACGGAAAGATCGTTGAGGCGCACGCAGACAAGGGCGAAGATATCCTCAGGGACGCTATCACAGTGGACGAAGGCGCTTCGTACTTTGGAGAGGTAGCACTCGTTCCGTACGATTCGCCTATATCTAACAGCGGCGTGCTGTTCTTCAACACGCTCTTCGATGAGAACGCATCGTGTCACTTCGCATTCGGTGAGGCTTATCCGCTGATAAAAGGTTCAGAGAACATGACAAAGGATGAGCTCAAAGCACTTGGCGCAAACACTTCGATGACACATGTTGACTTTATGATCGGTTCCGAAGATCTCGAGATCACCGGAATCACTCATGACGGCAAGGAGATACCGGTATTTGTAAACGGCAACTTCGCATTCTAGTATAAGAATCACAGATCCTCTGATCGTTTCGGTCAGAGGTTTTTTTTATTCCGCATATATGCGCATGTGATACAATGGTTAACAAAGGTACAAGTACTTAAAAAAAAAGGGGGTAGAGGACCATGACATATCTGCTTTACAATCCATTGGCCAACAACTCTAAAGGAGAGCAGGATGCCAGGCAGTGGGCCGCAGAAAACAATACTGAATGCGAGTTCAAAAGTCTGCTAGACATCAGGGACATGAAAGATTTCTTCGATGGACTGGGCGGAGATGACGAAGTCATCCTGACAGGCGGAGACGGCACAATGAACAGATTCGCTAACGATGTATACGGCTACGAGTTCAAAAATCCGGTTTATTACGTCAAATGCGGCAGCGGCAATGACTTTTACCGCGATAACGAAAAATACGCTGTAAACGGAAAAATCGACCTCAGACCGTTCCTTAAGAACCTGCCGCTGGTTACGGTCAATGGTATACAGAGGAGATTCGTGAACGGTATCGGATACGGTATTGACGGTGAGACCTGCAGGATAGGTGACATACAGAGAGCCACTTCTGACAAACCTGTCAGCTATTCGAAGATAGCCATAAGGCTACTGCTGGGCAGCTATAAGCTCAAGAAAGCGACTGTGGAAGTGGACGGAAAGGTGAGCAAATTCGAGAATGTCTGGATGGCTTCAACTATGAAAGGCCGCTTCTACGGCGGAGGCATGATGGTAGCTCCTGCACAGGACCGCTTCAATGAGGAAGGTACTGTATCAGTTGTCACACTATATAAGAAAAACAGACTGGTGACGCTGATGAGATTCCCGTCGCTCAACAAAGGCGAGCACGTCCTGAAAAAAGACTGGGTAACGGTACAGACGGGTAAAAAGGTGACGGTATCGTTCGATCAGCCATGCGCTCTTCAGATAGACGGCGATGTCATAGAAAATGTGCTGACCTACACAGTCGAGACCGGTGTATAGCGGGGACATGCGATGGATAAGTATGATGTAATTGTAATAGGAGCAGGAAACGGCGGACTCGGTGCTGCCTGTCGCATTCTCAATGCGGGAAAGACATGCCTGGTGTGCGAGAAGCACAACATACCGGGCGGTTTTGCCACGAGCTTTGTGCGCGGAAGATTTGAATTCGAAGCATCGCTTCACGAATTCAACGGCATAGGCATGCCTGAAGAACCGGGAAGCACGCGCATCCTCTTTGAGCAGCTTGGCGTAGCGGACAAAATCGAATGGATACAGCTTAAGGATGCATATCATCTGATCTCAGAGGCGGAGGGTTATGATTATGTTATGCCTTTCGGCTGGGAAGCCTTTGCGAAGGCCAATAATCAAATACATCCGGACGGTGAGAAATATATAAACGAGTTCTTCGCGCTGTGTCAGCAGATAAGGGATGCGATGGGCTATATCGGCGAAACGAAGGGCAGACCTGATCCGAAGGTGATGATGGAGAAATATCCTGATTACCTCGCCTGCGGTTCGTACTCGGTCAACGAAGCATTCGAAGCGCTTGGCTATCCGAAGGAGATAGTCGACAACCTCAACACATACTGGTGCTATCTTGGCGCTGACGGAAACAATCTGAGCTTTCTGCACTACGCCAACATGATTTACAGCTACTTTTCAAAAGGAGCGACAATACCTAAGTACCGTTCACACGAGCTCTCGCTGGCGTTCGAGGAGCGCATACACGAGCTTGGCGGAGACATATGGTTCAACAGCGAGGTCGTTAAGATACTTACTGACGAAGAAGGCCATGTCTGCGGTGTCAGGCTCAGGGACGGCAGAGAAATAGAAAGCAGGCATGTTATCGCCAACTGCTCTCCGCATATCGTATACGGAAAGCTCCTGGACAGCGAAGCTGTACCTGAAAGGGCCCTGAAGCTTACCAACTTCAGAAAGCTCGCGGGAAGGGGATTCACAGTGTTTCTGGGAATCAGCAGGTCCGCGGAAGAGCTTGGACTGAAAGACCACAACTACTTCGTATACGATACCACTGACAACGTGAAGCAGTATGAGTCAATGAAGACGATCGGAAATACAGCTGCACAGGCTACGGTCTGTCTGAACAATGCGGATCCTGACTGTTCCCCTGAGGGGACCTGCATCATTTACATGACTACGCTGTTCACTGATGACGCATGGAGTTCCGTAGAGAAAGAAGATTATTTCAGGATCAAAAACAAGGTTGCTGCGAACATGATCGAGAGGTTCGAGAAAGCGACCGGTACCAATATACACGATTACATAGAAGAGATCGCTATTGCCACCCCTGAAACATATGCCAGATACTGCGGACATCCGCAGGGAACGGTCTATGGTTACGAATCACAGTACTATGATGGCCTGATGAACAGGATACAGATGGTAGAAGAGGACAGATTTGTACCGGGCCTCAGGATAGGCGGAGGCTACGGAGAGAGACTGCTCGGCTTCCCCAGCAGCTACAAATCCGGTGTGAATGAAGCCGGCCGAACCCTGAGAGACATGGAAAAGGAGGGCAGGTAATATGGCTTTCAAAAGAAGTAATGTTCCAGGCGAAGACATAAAGCTCGCAATGGAAATGACGGCAAAGCGCCGTCAGCTTATAGACGAAGCGCCTGCTACTCCTCTGGTTTACGAATATGGAGTAAACCGTCTGGCAAAGGCGCTGCATCCGGGCTTCGTAAAGGCCGTGATAGCAGAAAAGGCACCATGCAGCGCCGACTGCGTGAAGATAGTTATGGAGCCTGCAGACAGCGGAGAGTTCCCGTATTTCAGAGCCGGACAGTTCATTACTCTGAGCTGCAGGGCCGGCGACTCATTCCTGAGCCGTCCGTATTCAATCATCTCTTCACCAAAAGAGGCTCTGGCGGGAAAGCTGGAGATAATGGTGCAGAGAAAGGGGATATTCTCAACATTCCTGATAGACGAAGCTCCTGTAGGCACTGGGCTGTGGCTTGGAGAGCCGTCAGGAGACTTCCACCATGACAGCATACGCGACAGGAACCACATCCTCGCAATAGCAGGAGGAAGCGGCGTTACACCGTTCCTTTCGATGATGAAAGCTATCCGCGAGGGAAGCGAGGATTTCAGAATTACGCTGATTTACGGAGCCAGAACAAGAGCCCACATTCCGTTTGATCCTGAGGAATTCAGGGGAGAGGGAGTAGACGCGGCAGTTGTGCTCTCCGAAGAGGAAGCTGAGGGATACATGCACGGTTTTATAACCGCGGATCTTCTGAAAAAATACATAGACGGCGACACCAGTGTATTCATGTGCGGCCCTGACGCAATGTACAGATTTGTAAGCGGAGAGCTGGAAACTCTTGGATTTGACTATTCCAGGATTCGGCAGGAGAGAAATTCCGTGGGAGACAGAAAAGTCGATGAAATCAAGGTGTTCAGGCTGATTGTTCACATCCGCGACGCTGTTTATGAGCTTGAAGCGCCTAACAATGAGACACTGATCACAGCTCTCGAGCGTGCCGGGATTCCTGCAGTCGTCAGATGCCGTAACGGATCCTGCGGATTCTGCCACAGCAGAGTAGTTAACGGAGAATATTTTATCGACTTAAAAGATGATTTCCGCAGATCAGCAGACAAAAAGTTCAATTACATCCATCCATGCTCCACTTATCCGGAGTCAGACATGGAGATAGACATTCCGATAATGAATCCTTAGAAGTTTTTAGCGGTTTTAGCAGGGGAAGAGGAAAATGATTATATTTATAGCTATTTATCTGATCGCTCTATGCTGTTACTTCAAGACCAGAACGTCGGGCAACATCAAGCACAGGGCTATCAACAAGTACTTCATGGCCACAATGTATTTGTCGCTGGCCTTTGTAACATTCCTGGACAAGTATGAGTTTGCGAGTTACCAGACTCTGCTACTGGCAGCCCTTATACTCGCCTGGCTGGGAGACATATTCCTCGTGTTCGACTTCAACCGGGGAGGGGATTTCTTTCTCGCAGGAAACATCTGCTTCATACTGTACGAGCAGGCGGTACTTATAGACAAGGGCTACTGGTTCAACGATTTTGCCTGGACCTATGTGGTGGCCGGACTGATGCTTGCAGTGGTGATATTTGCCAGCGGACGATGGCCTCAAAAAATCAAAATGGGCAAGATGCGCTGGCCAATGATATTCTATCTGTCATCGATATTTATGCACGGCATCACAGGACTTGCTCTTATGATAATGCTGCCGGACACTAATTATGCGATGCTTGGCCTCGGATCTTTCCTGTTCATGATCTCGGATATAGACCTGAATGTGTACAGATTCATTTTCAACGACAACAAATGGCTGATCAGGCTCAACAGCCTCACATACTTTGTCGGACTTCTTCTGATTGTCCTCAGCACTGTATACGTGTAATACCTATGAATAAAACTCATAAAGGTATCAAAGAATACAACAGCTGGCGGCACGCAAACTGAATGATTTCGACTATGTCAGGAGGATACAGCAAATGTATAGAGAGAAAGTCGTAATAGGTAAAGGATCAGAATTTCCGCTTAATGGCCTGATCACGATCCCGGACGGCGCATACGGACCGTCTCCGGCCGTTGTTATGGTGCATGGCTCAGGTGCGAGCAACATGGACGAGAAGGTCATTAAGCTGACGCCGTTCAGGGACCTTGCAGACGGACTGGCCGCGCACGGGATAGCTTCTATCAGATACGACAAGCGCAGCTTTGTGTACGGGCGGAAGATGGTGAAAGAGTACGGATCCGGAATGACCGTCCGCGAGGAGACAATAGAGGATGCTATACTGGCGCTCGAGATGCTCAGAAGCGACAAACGCTTCGACAGCGACAATCTGTTCATCCTCGGTCACAGCATGGGAGCGATGCTCGCGCCGAGGATAGATGCCGAGGGCGGCAATGTTAAAGGCCTCGTAATGATGGCCGGAACACCTCACCGCCTTGAAGATATCGTGATCAGACAGCTTGATCAGAGCCGGAAAGGCGGAGGCAATCCTGTTCTCAGATTCGTGACAGGTCTAGAATGCAAGTATTTTGCGAATAGATTCAGCGGACTTTATGAACTGAGCGATGAGGAAGCGAAAAAGAAGAAGTTTGCTGGCAATGTTTCGCTCTACTACTTCAAGGATATGGGGCAGAAGACAGCCGCAGACTATCTGCACGAGAGCAGCAAGCCTGTGCTTATCATGCAGGGCGGCAGAGATTTCCAGGTGCTGGCAGACGATGACTTCAAGGCATTCAAAGAGCAGCTCGAAGGCCGGGACAATGTCGGGTACAAACTCTATCCGGAACTGAATCATTGCTTCGTCACAGCCATCAACGATGACATACTCAAAGCTGCAAAGGAGTACAGCGTTGAACGCCACATAGGCGAGGACGTTATAACAGACATCGCGGAGTTCATCCACGCGCAGATTTAAGTCCGATATATTTTGTAAGTCTCTTCAGAAACTGCTCTCAGACTCACCTTTGAGAGCCGTTTTTATTAAAGAGTTTAAAGATTACTGGTCTGCGTACAGTTATATAATATTGGTGAAATCCAGCAGAAGGAGACTTAATCAAATGAAGAAGCTTGCAACCAAATCACCGGTTATTTTTGAGATACTGCTTATTATTGCAGCATTTGCGCTGGCATTGGCTTTCGGCATACCTTGCCAGCTTATAGGGATAGAAAACGAGCTGGGCATAGCCATCGGCAGGATATTGGCAGGCATCGTTCTGCTGATAATCTTCAGAAGCTGCCTGAAAGATGGAAAGCAGTTTTCAGGATTCCTTGTTATGCTGCCGGCGCTCCTTTTCGCGGTCTGGAACGTCGTCAACCACTTCCTTACAAAAGGCGACTTCAACCCGCTCACAGCAGAAATTCTGATTCTCGGACTCGCGCCGGCGATTTTCGAAGAAGTTGTATTCCGCGGCATTTTCATACATAACCTCAAATCCGGCGGCAAAAGCGACATGGCGGCTCTTCTGATATCCGCGTTGTTTTTCGGTCTCATTCACCTTACAAATGCCGTCAATGGAAACATCGCGCAGGCACTTGTACAGACCGGCTATTCCGTTGTGGTAGGACTTGTATTCGGCGCCATCTATATAAGAACAGGCGACCTTTTCTCAGTCATGATCGCTCACACAGCGATAGACATAACCAATCGGGTATTCGTGGCAGCAACTGGATCGTCGACTCCGGTATTGATTGCATTCTTCGTGATGCTCGCAGTTGAGGCAGTTTATGCATTCGTGCTCGTATCAAAAAAGAATACATACGGTGAGGCGGGTTCTAACTGAAAATGCATCTCATAAGTTCTGTTCCGACCTGATAAAGGAATAAGGAGGATTTATTCTGAAGAACAACAAGAGTGTAAAACTGAATAATATTCTGCTCCCGCTTTGGCTGATCATCTTTCTGCCATCGTATTTTTGGCTGGTGCTGATCCCGCTCAATTACATCATTGACAGGGTGGTGCTCAGGTGGAGCCTGGGTGATAAGCCGGACAAAGGACTTTTCTGCAGAAAGCATACATGGAAGATTTGCCTTGCAGGCTTTTTCAGCGATTTCGTGGGAGCAGCGATCATGCTGGCCATATCGTTACTGACAGGCGATGGCGGCGAAAAATTCTATGACATAGGGCACGCTGTAATGTTCGATCCATTTTCAGATCTGCTGGGATTTCTCATAGTGGCGTCGTGCATTGCTGTTTCAGCAGCCTGCATCTGTTTGATCGACAGACGGATACTTGGCAAGGCAGGGCTCGATCCGGAGCAGGCAAAACGCTCGGCTCTCAGACTGGCGCTTATCACTGCACCGTATCTGTACCTCTTCCCATCAGAACTGCTTTACCAGGGCGGATTACTTGGCTAAAAACAAAAGGCCCGGACCATTGCAAATAACCATTGCATCTGGTCCGGATTCTTCACTAAAAAGCCCAGATTAAAACATCTTATTTCATCAGGTCCATGCCTGCACTCCAGGCCTGGCCTTCTTTTTTTCCTACGCTGTAATATCCGTGGCAGGAGTTGTCAAACATAAGCGCGTTCAGCCTGAGCACGTCGATCTTGCCATCATCGTTGAGGACTGACTCCTCAGCCTTTACATTTACTATGCGTCCGACAACACCGTGGATGTACTCAGTGTCGAGCTCCTCGAGGAACTCGCATTCCATTACCACAGGAAACTCCTCAATGACAGGTGCGTGAACTTTGTCGCTTCTGACAGCGGTATAACCGGTGCGCTCGAATTTGTCATCCATTTTATTACCGGATGCGATGCCGAAGAAGTCAGCGACATCCATGTGCGCACGGTCAGCAAGTGCGACGGTGAATGCCTTGCTCACGAGAATGTTGGACAGGGTCTTTTTGCCTTTGCCAATGCAGAGATAGATACGGTCGGCGCCGCAGATCTGTCCCCATGCAACATTCATCACATTGACTTTTTCGTTCTCGTCATAAGCAGCAACCATCAGTACAGGCATAGGGAAAACAGCCTGCTGTATACCAAGATCCTTTTTCATTATAAAATCCTCCTTGAAATAAACGACCGCTGTAACTCAGCGATTTTTTTGATCTGTCTAAATGATACAATATTTGCAAAGAAAAAGGGGCCGGTTCTCATAACTAGGCGGCGACCAAAACAGGAGGTCGAGCCGGTCGTTGACGAACGACGTTCTTCCTGACCAAATTGTAATATTCACTCAGTAGGCCGCAAGGCCTTTTTGCCTGCTCCTTCCGCCGGATCCCGCTGAAAGGCTTCATACATAATGACGGATATTGCAAGTATATCTTACTCTCGCTAAAATGTGAGTGACGATATAAAAAAGGAAGCATTGATTATGATAAAAATCTGTATTTTCGATCTTGATGGAACTCTGGCCGCAACGCAGGAATCAATCGCGAGACCTGTGAATATGACGCTGGCCCATTACGGCCTCCCGGAGCAGCCCGTAGAGGCCTTTAATTACTTTGCCGGTGATGGCATCAAAAATGCGCTTAAAAGGGCGCTGATCGCCTCTGGCGACATTACGGCTTCGCATCTCGAGGAGGGACTGCCAATGTGCCGCGCCTGGATGCAGGAGGATCCTGCGTATCATGTGGTGCCTTATGATCACATGGTGTGGGCGCTCAAGGAGCTCAAAAGGAACGGCGTAAAGATCGCAGTTTTCAGTAATAAACCGCACGAAAGCGCTATCGGTGTGGTGGAGACGATCTTCGGAAAAGGCTGCTTCGATCATATACAGGGCCAGACCGACAAGATCCCTATAAAGCCTGATCCGACCGGGGTATTTGAGATACTTGAGAAGTTCAGATCGGAAAAGAGCGAGTGTCTGTATTTCGGAGATACTAACACCGACATGCTGACAGCACGCAATGCGGGAGTCACCGCGGTAGGCGTAACATGGGGCTTCAGACCGAGGACCGAGCTCGAAGAATTTGGCGCTGATATAATCATTGACAGCGCGGCGGAGATCCCGGGTCTGGCGATATAAAAAAGGAGGGTAAAATGGGGACTTTGATAATACCGGACGGAACAGAATTCATTTGTAATCATAGTTTTGCCGGAGGCAGTGACATAACGGGCGCTGTGGTTCCGGACAGTGTTACAGAAATCGGCGTAGGAGCATTCGCGGACTGCGTCAATCTCGAAAAGGTGGTTTTGGGTAAGAGTCTGACAAGGCTGAAAAAAGAGGTGTTCTCAGGCTGCGAAAAGCTCAGCTCCATAAACATACCTGACGGGCTGACCAGTATAGGCGAGTGGGCATTCAGAGGCTGCACAAGCCTCCGCGAACTTAAGATACCGGATAGTGTAACTGAAATATGCGCCGAGGCATTTATGGATTGCCCGAATCTGAAGATAATTGCAAACGAAGGGTCATACGCGGCAGAGTTTGCCGGCAACGCAGAGTTTGTCGGTACCGCGGATTTCGCCGGCAGGTTTTCATCAGCCGGAAAAGAGTAAGGTGCTTAGTCTTAGAAAAGGTAAGGAGCTTTAGAGATGACATTAATGGAAGCAATCGAAGCAAGACATTCGGTAAGGGCATACAAGGACATACCTATTGCGCAGGATGTACGCGATCAGCTCGACGCGTTTGTCAGCTCCTGCAACGATGAGTCCGGGCTGAACATAACTGTTGTATACGACGACCCTGAGGGGTTCGATTCAAGACTGGCGCATTACGGCAGTTTCAGCAACGTAAATAATTACATCGTTCTGAAAGGCAAGAAGCGCGCGGACTTTGATTTCGTATGCGGATATTACGGCGAGAAGATAGTTCTGAAGGCACAGCAGCTCGGACTGAACACATGCTGGGCAGCGATGACATTTAACAAAAAGAAAGTCAGGACGCTGATACCTGAAGGTGAGAAGCTTTGCATGGTGATCTCGCTTGGCTACGGCGGGACACAGGGCCATCCACACAAGGGTAAGAGCATGTTTGATGTTATAGATGTGAAAGGCGGAATGCCGGAATGGTTCGTAGCCGGAGTGGAGGCAGCTCTCAAGGCGCCGACAGCTATGAATCAGCAGAAGTTCTGCTTCATGCTCGAGAATGACGAGCCATCCGTAAAGATCAAAGGCCTTGGAACCTTTACAAAGGTGGATCTTGGCATTGTGGCATATCATTTCGAGGCTGTAACCGGCAAAAGGGTGAAGGCCTAAACAAGTAAAAAGCGAATTCCAACAAAATCGGAGGACTGAGATAATCAAACACAGAAAACGGAATGACGGATAAAAAAGATCTGCAAGGGATGAGCAGCAGACACTGATCATCCCATTTATTATGTTCTGAAATGAAAACGCTGATCACAATCCGGCCTCTTGCTGTCCTCTTTTTTGGACATGCATTGCGCTACACTGTAGATGTCGAAACACACTTAAGCAAACAGAAAGAGAGGATGCAGTAAAATAAGGAGGTCCATGAGATGAAAACCTATAACCTTACAAGACACCTGACTACAATAATAACAGTATTTGCGGCTATCTTTCTCCTTGCAAGCTGCAATATTTAACATGTTAGCAAAAGCTCATATTGCAGTCGGAATGGCTGCGGCATTTTCCATAGTGAGACCAGAGACGGTCGCTGAGGCTCTGCCTGTTATCGCAGGCGGAGCGTTGGGCTGTCTCATCTGCGACCTGGACTGTGAGAACAAATCTGAAAAGAGCGACTCCTCACACTGGAGGGTCGTGATGGTGCTTGTGGTCGCAGCTGCACTTATTGAAGACCATCTGCTGGACGCGGGAATGTGGAGATCATTTGGATCCAGCGGAAACTATCTGATGGACCTGCTTGGGCAGACCCGCGATGCTTTGTCAGGCGCGTCGGGACAGATAGGGTCGTATCTGTGGTTTGCGGGACTTGCCGGCTTTGTTATCACGTGCGTTTTTGCCAGTGGATCCGGCCACCGCGGCTTCTCACACTCTCTGCTGGCAATGGCGCTGGAGACTATATGCCTGTGGCTGATATTCCCGGCGGTGGCTGCACCATTCGCGATAGCGTTCACCTCGCACGTTCTGCTCGACATGATGAATAAGAAATCGGTTCGCTTGTTTTACCCGTCAAAGAGGGGATTCTGCCTCGGCTGGTTCTACGCGGACAGACTGGCCAACAAGATCGTTACAGCAGGGGGGACAGTCTGGATGATTGCCGCAGTAATTTTATGTCTCCGATCAAATCGATGACCGGTTTGAGAATCATCCCCGGCTCCATTCGAGAATATTCGCGCTCCATATGTCAACCCACATATTTAAACTTGGTTGATAATCGACATCCCGTCAAATATAATATGACCAAAGGGTATGTATTGGATGGGGGATTAACATGATAATAAAAGACATTCAGTTTGAAGTGCGCAGCTTCAGGTTCGAAGAACCGATGAAAGTCGCGTTTGCCACCATCGTAGACATGGAGACCTGCATAGTCAAAATAACTACGGATGAAGGCATAACGGGCTTTGGTGAAGCAGCGCCTTTTTCTTATGTCACAGGTGATAATCTTGAGACCGTGATTTCTGTAGGAAACGATTTTAAAAAAGCGCTCATCGGCATGGATCCGCGTGCAATCGGGGCGATTCATCGCGTAATGGATAGTATGTACGCGGGCAACGGCGCTATAAAGGCCGGGATAGACATCGCATGCTACGACATAGCAGCAAAGTCTGCGGGGGTACCGCTTTACAAATACCTTGGAGGTGATGACCCACACATACATTCAGACGTGACTATAGGCATCAACGAGCCTGTCGCAATGGCTGCAGATGCGAAGTCATGGGTCGACAAGGGGTTTGAGATCATAAAGGTCAAGCTGGGCGAAGATATAGCGACTGATACGGAAAGAATCAAGGCTATACGCGAAGAAGTCGGGAACGACATAAAAATCAGGATCGATGCCAACCAGGGCTGGTCCGTCAAGGATACAGTCGTTATAAGCCGCAGGCTTACGGAGCTTGGCGTAGACCTGATAGAGCAGCCGGTAAAGGATTTTGATTTCGAAGGCCTCCGGGAAATCAGGAACAGTACTGATGTGCTGATTGCGGCGGACGAGAGCTGCCATTCTATACATGATGCTTCAAGGCTCGCAGCCATGCGCGCGGTGGATGTGGTAAACATCAAGCTCATGAAATGCGGAGGGATATACAATGCAATCAAGATAGCTGCGATATGTGAGGGAGCTGGAATTCCCTGTATGATCGGCTGCATGGGCGAGAGCACGCTCGGCAACCTTGCAGGCATGCACCTCGCAGCTGCAACAGACAACATAAAGGATATCGATCTTGATTCAGTTTATATATTAAAACAGGAAGACGTTTACGGTGGGTTCGACCACTGTGGAGGGCATGTCACGTTGTGGGATGCTCCTGGAATAGGGTGTATTGTGAAAGGAGAATGACGCAGATGGAAAAGACTATCGCAAAATTAATGGAAGACTATAACGTAGCCGGTATGAGCGTTGCCCTTATTAAAGGCGGAGAGCTGGTAAGTGTTGAAGGCTATGGAAAGAGAAACGTCGAGGAAGACCTTCCGATGACCGGAGACACCGTGCTTCCGATAGGTTCAATCACTAAGACATTCACTTCACTGGCTCTGGCAATGCTTGCCGATGAAGGCAAGCTGGACTGGGATACGCCTGTAATCAATTACATCCCATGGCTGAAGCTGAACAACCCGGAGCTCACCGAAAATGTCACCGCCAGGGATCTCATGTGCCACCGCACCGGAACCCCGAAGTACGACCTTCAGGCGATTTATGCAGCAACGGACGATAAAGAGAAAATGGTAAAGTCCCTTGAATATCTGCAGACATTCGCGCCTTTCCGCACTGCATTCATGTACTCCAATCAGATGGTTTCGCTGGCAGGATACCTCGTTGACGTACTGTCTGGAAAATCGTATGAAGATTTCGTCAGGGAAAGGATCTTTGCGCCGCTCGGCATGAACTCGAGCGACTTTGAGGTGGAATCGCTGGCAAAGTATGAGAAAACATCGAAGGGCTATGTGTTCACAGGAGAGGCATTTATAGAACCTCCATACATGCATCTCGGAGCATTCGCACCATCCGGAGCTATCGTTTCAACAGCAGAAGACATGGCAAAATTCGCTGTGTTCCAGCTTGGAGACGGCACATGGAAAGGCGAGCGTCTTGTCAGTGAGGCAATGATGAACGAGATGCACAGTCCTCAGATGAACGGAACCCCGTACTTCTGGGATTTCCCTGAGACAGAGAAAGCAGAATACGGATTAGGCTGGTTCACCGATATTTACAGAGGAAAGAAACTGATCAATCACGGCGGCAACACCAATGGATTCTCCGCGCAGATGACGCTCATTCCTGACGAGAAGTTCGCTGTAGTTGCATTGTCCAATGCGACATCGAGCTTCTCCGTCAATGCTCTTGGCCACTATGCTTCAGATGAGGCTCTGGGAGTAGAGGATATTCCTGACTGGTCGGCAAGATTCAACGAAGTGTTCGCGAACCTGATGAACGGTATGATGGCGGGAATGCAGGCAAAGGAAGAGGCGAAAGTTCCTGATACAACACCTGCCAGGGCAATCGAAGAATATGCCGGTAAATACGAGCATCCGGGATTCGGAACTATGGAATTTGCCATGACAGAGCAGGGACTCGCAGGAACCTGGAACGGACTGCCGGCTATGCTGATACATTACAATTATGATACGTTCGACCTGATGCTTCCTGTACTCGGGACAGCAGTTCCTGCAGAGTTCGTTTATGAGGACGGTGAGATTGCCGGTCTTGCTGTGGTAATGGAAGGTACACCGGGAATCAAACCGGAAATGTTCAAACGTGTATAGATTGATCGAAATACATTGATTATTGCGATAAGGGCCGCAAGGCCCTTTTTTGTGTATATAAATTGCAGAAAAATAATCAAAAAAGATAGTTGACACGGTGTCAACACGGTGCTACAATCCAATTGTTGACACAGTGTCAACCGGCTGAAAGGAGATAACATCATGTTCAAAGGAACACCTGATATCATCGCGCAGAGGAGAGAAGAAATCGTTAATGCATGCGAGCAGCTGTATCAGACGATGAGCTTCAAAGACATTACCCTCAAGGAAATCGGCAAAGTCACATCCTTTTCGCGCCCTACGATATATAACTACTTCCAAAGTAAAGAAGAAATATTCCTCGCGCTATTTGAGCGTGAATATGACAGATGGAACGCTGATCTTGAAATGATCCTGAACAGTGATCAGGAGTACTCAGGAGATCAGCTTGCTGACCTGATTGCCGGGTCTCTTGAGAGAAGGGCACAGCTTCTGAGACTCCTTTCAATGAACAACTTCGATATGGAGGAAAACAGCAGAGGCGAACTTCTGACATCATTCAAGAGGGCATACGGACGATCAATCAGGAATTTCAGGATGATACTTGACAGGCATTGTTCCGGGCTCTCCCAGCGGGAAGCTGATCAGATCATATACGTATTCTTTCCGTTCATGTTCGGCATCTATCCTTATGCTGAGGTAACAGCAAAGCAGAAAGAGGCCATGAAGGAAGCGGAAGTTGATTATAAATATCAGACAATCTATGAAATCACATATAACTGCCTTATACAGTTACTTAAGAATTAAAAGGAGATGAAATAAATGGCAAATAAAACATTAGTAGCAGTATTTTCTGCAAGCGGAGTAACAAAGAGAGTCGGGCAGGAGATAGCGAGAATAAGCGGAGGCGATTTCTTCGAGATCGTCCCGGCAGAGAAATATACAAATGCCGACCTTAACTATATGAACAGCAGGAGCCGCAGCAGCGTAGAGATGAACGACCCGACAGCAAGACCGGCAATTGCAGGCACAGTGAGCGATATGGATTCCTACGATACCGTAATAATCGGATTCCCTATCTGGTGGGGCGTAGCGCCGAGGATCATAGAGACCTTCCTGGAGAGCTATGATTTCTCCGGAAAGACTATCATCCCGTTCTGCACATCAGGCGGAAGCGGAGTCGGCAGAAGCGATACAGAGCTTCACAAGAACGTCAGCGGCAATGTGAAGTGGGGAAAAGGCGTTCAGATCAACAGCCCGAACGAAACCACTATCAGAAACTGGCTTGATAAGGCACTATAGCAACCGCATTGCAGAGCTTCTGAAGAAACTAAAGGATGTAACTAAAAGACAGGAGTGAATGTTAAATGAAATATATAAAGCTTGGCAATTCAGATCTTAACGTATCCCGCATCTGCATGGGATGCATGGGCTTTGGCGATTCAGCAAGAGGTCAGCACAGCTGGACCATTGATGAGGAGCATTCGAGAGAAATCATCAGACGCGGACTTGACCTTGGCGTTAATTTCTATGACACGGCTATCGCATACCAGAGCGGTACCAGTGAGCAGTTTGTCGGAAGAGCTCTGCGCAACTTTGCTAAGCGCGACGAAGTCGTTGTAGCGACTAAATTCCTGCCGCGCACTCCTGAAGAAATAGAAAATGGGATCAGCGGACAGCAGCACATTGAGAATATGATCAATACCAGCCTTAAGAACCTCGGCATGGACTATGTTGACCTGTATATCTATCACATGTGGGACTGGAATACTCCGATCCATGACATCATGGAAGGCCTCAACAACGTCGTGAAAGCAGGTAAGGCCAGATACATAGGTATCTCCAACTGCTTTGCATGGCAGCTCGCAAAGGCAAATGCTCTGGCTGATAAAGAGGGATTTGCGAAGTTCGTCTCAGTGCAGGGCCACTACAATCTGATCTTCCGTGAGGAGGAACGCGAGATGGTGCCTTACTGTGATGAAGAGAATATCGCTCTGACTCCGTACAGCGCACTGGCCAGCGGAAGGCTTTCGAGACTTCCTGGAGTAGGCGGCACAAAGCGCGCTGAAGAAGACAGCTATGCGAAGTTCAAATACGACGCGACAGCTGATCAGGATAACGTGATCATAAGCCGTGTAGCGGAGCTCGCTGATAAGCATGGAGTCAGCATGACAGAGGTCTCTCTGGCATGGCTGCTGACAAAGGTAACATCACCTGTAGTAGGAGCTACAAAGTTCCATCATATCGAAGGTGCTGCAAAGGCAGTCGGGCTTGGGCTGTCAGGCGAAGAAACAGCATATCTTGAGGAGCCTTATGTTCCTCATCCTCTTGCCGGAGTAATGGCTCAGAACAAGCCGGCGGCATCAAAGGAAAAACATGTTTGGTCGACAGGAGACCAGAAGATCGGGAGGTAAATGGAAATGAGTGAAAAGATCGTACAGACAGCAGGCAGAGATCAGCTTGGAGAATTCGCACCGATGTTTGCGCACCTGAATGATGATGTGCTGTTCGGCGAAGTCTGGAATGAGGAAGCAATCGATGTTAAGACAAAGTGCATCATCACTGTCGTATCGCTGATGGCATCCGGCATTACAGATTCATCGCTTACATACCATCTGCAGAACGCAAAAGCACATGGCGTTACTAAAGAAGAGATCGCAGCCATCATCACACACGCAACGATGTATGTAGGCTGGCCAAAAGGCTGGGCAGTATTCCGCCTTGCAAAGGAAGTATGGGGCTAAAAGTAAAATAAACTTTAATTGTGAAAGGAGTGGGTTACATGAAGAATTTAGGTTTCGGTATGATGAGACTTCCGGTTATCTCCGGTCCTACTGATTTTGACTATGATCAGCTGAATGATATGGTAGATGCTTTTCTGGAAGCAGGCTATACATATTTTGATACGAGTTATGTATATCACGACGGCAAAAGTGAAGAGGCGACCCGTAAAGCACTCGTTGAGCGTCATCCGAGAGACAGCTATACTGTTGCGACGAAGTTTCCAACATTCATGCTGATCCCTGAGGATAAGATCGAGGAAACCTTCCAGAGTCAGCTGGAGCATCTGGGTGTGGATTATGTTGATTATTACCTCCTTCATAACATCCAGACTGTCTATTATGATGGATATGACGGAAAGGGCGGCATCGTAAAAACGACGCATCTTTTCGACCACGCAAAAAAGTGGAAAGAGGACGGAAAGATCCGCCACCTCGGCATTTCATTCCATTCGTCCGCAAAGCTGCTCGACCGCGTTCTGACGGAGCATCCTGAGATAGAGTTTGTACAGATCGCTCTGAATCCTATTGACTGGGACAGTGAGCTCGTGCAGGCCGGACTCTGCTATGACGTGATCCGCAAGCACGGACGCAAGGTGGTCATCATGGAAGCTGTAAAAGGCGGCGGGCTCGCTAAACTTCCGGAAGAAGCAGAAAAACTGCTGAAGGCAGCACATCCTGACTGGTCGATAGCATCCTGGTCCGTGCGTTTCTGCCTTGATCTGGATGATGTGATCGCAGTCCTTTCAGGAATGAGCACACTTGAGCAGGTGAAGGACAACACGGCCACGAGCAACGCAGCTGAAAGACTGACGGATGAGGATCGCAGGGTGCTTGCTGAAGCGATGAGCATTTACCGTGAAAGTGCACCGATCAAACAGAGTGAGATCGAGCAGTACAAGGATATCATGTACCACGGCGTTCCGGTCAGCGCTATACTTCAGGCCTACAGTATCTGTCAGATACAGCCGGATCCGGGTTTCTCCGATGATAACAATTACCTGAAGAATGCGTTTGCTGAAGCGGAGCATGTCGACTTCCATGACGGGCTGTCAAAGCAGAGAGTATTCACGGAGGATGGCAAAGACATCACGGATATGGTAAAGAAAGCTGTTGAATGGCTGACAGAGAACAGCTTCTAATATACATATTGATAATTTAACGAGGATATTGAGATGAGTAAACGAATAAAATTTATTGCGACACTATTGATTCTTTCATTACTTGTATTTGCAGGCTGCAGCAAAACGAATGACACAGCTGAAGAGCCTGCAGAACCTGAGACAGCTCAGGCTGAAGAACAGGAAGAAGTAACGGAAGAAACAGGAAAAGATACACTGGTCGTGTATTTCTCCGCAACCGGAACGACAAAGGGTGTTGCTGAGAAGATCGCGTCGATCACCGGCGCGGACATCTACGAAATCAAAGCGGCTCAGGAGTATACAAGCGAAGATCTTGACTGGAACGACTCAGACAGCCGCACGACTCATGAGCAGAACGACAAGTCAGTACGCCCTGAGATCGGCAGTGATTCTATATCACTTGAGGGCTATTCGACCATCTACATCGGATTCCCGATCTGGTGGGGTGAGGAGCCGCGCATCATGGACACCTTCGTGGAAAGCTATGATTTTGACGGCAAAACAATGATCCCGTTCTGCACATCAAGCAGCAGCGGAATTGGAATGAGCGGAAAGAATCTCGAAGCAAATGCAGGCAGCGGCAACTGGCTCGACGGAGAGCGCTTCGGAGGAGGCGTATCTGAAGAAGAGCTTCAGGCATGGATAGACGGGCTGAAATAATGAAACGGATAATTGATGTATGCATGACCATACTGCTGCTGTTCCTCATGGCCTATCAGGTCACAGGTGAGACGCTGCATGAATGGATCGGAATAGGGATGACGATACTTGTGATCGTCCACCAGATACTCAACAGAAAATGGTACGGTGCGCTTTTTAAGGGCAAGTATCGCGCATACAGAATAGTGACAACAGCAGTGAATATACTGCTGTTGTTGTTGTCGTTCGCTCTGACCGCATTCTGCGGAATGTCGATGAGCGGTCACGCGGTACCTTTCCTGTATGGCATGGCACCTGTTTCATTTGCGAGAAGGATGCACCTGTCGATGTCTCACTGGTCATTTGTACTGATGGGTCTGCATCTTGGCCTGCATATCCCGGCAATGACTGCAAAGATGAAGCTTGAGTGCAGAAAAAAGACGCTTGTTTCCGCTATGATGTGCTGCATTGCGGGCATCGGTCTGTGGCTTTTCCTGCGCAACGGAATGACGGATTATCTGTTTTTCCGGGTTCCGTTCGCGTTCCTGGACTATGAAAAGGCCGGAGCGCTGGTGATACTGGAGAATATAGTGATGCTGCTGTTCTGGGCATTTGCCGGAACGCAGTGCAGTCTGCTGTGCATGAGGTCCGGAGGCAAGGAAGAAAAAAAGTCAATGCTTCCTGTTATACTTGTCATGGCAGCGGTCATCATCGGTCTGGTGCTGAACACAGTGTTTGCGGATAACGAACAGACAAGTACCGGAGACTGGGGTGCCACGCCGGAAAGTCAGGAAGAGCAGAACGAGACATCCGGAAATGTCGATGACGGATTCGTTCTGATCGAAGGCGGCAGATTCGGACAGAGCATTACTGCCATAGCAAAGCTTGCGCCGGATGCTGATCTGGGGGAAGGGTTGTCCGTTCACTATTCGGGCGGCTCAGAACTTCCTGATGATGTTTCTGCGTGGCTTGATGCCAACGGAATCAAATGATGTTGATCACATGGGAGGCCATCGTTTTGTTGCGAAGATCGGCGATGAGCTCGCCGGTCTTTCTTATGCCGAGGTAAGAGATAACGGCAAAGAGGCAGTAATGAAGATGAACCTCAAAGGCCAATATGCCGAATATGGGATAGGCACCGAGCTGCTTGAGCTCCTGATGGAAGACCTTCAGAACTCGGAATTGGAGACCATAAGATACGAGATACCGCGTGAACGCTACGCATTCCAGATTTACAGGAATCTCGGCTTCACCGTTGAGAGTCAGGACGAAGAAACAGTCAGGTTTATATGGAAAAACAGCGAAAAATCCCTCTGTTCTACAACATGATAGAACACAACAGAGGAGATAGTAATAACAAACGGAGAGATCGGATAATGAGAAAAACGATTATATTTGTACTTTGTCTTATGTTTGCATTCACTGCAGCTGCGTGCTCCGCGACGTCTCCAGTAACTTCCGATGAAGGAGATGGATCCGGTTATTCCAGAGTCACGGGGGTGACAGGATCCGGGTATGAATACACCGCTTCTGTCGATCAGGACAGTCTCACATGTTCCGTGGAGTATGAAGGTACCAATGTCGATATAGATGAGGGCGAGTATGTGGTGGATGACGATGAGGAGTTCTTCGTCCTGCATATGACATTCTCCAATGATCTTAACCTCATAACACAGGACAGCAGCGTTGATGATCCGATGAATCAGGACGCACTTGACAGATCGTATATCATACAGGCTGTTCAGGGTGATGAGGTGATATATCCGCGCGGCGAAGTGGAGGCGGAGACTATTGAGGAAGACAATGCGTATGAAATGATAGACGCAGGCAGTATGATCAATTGTGATTACTGGTTCCCGGTGGATGCTTCACATCCTGTTACGATACAGATCCTGAATATTGACGGAGAAGACACCGTAATGGCGGAGCTGACATTCCCTGTGAGTCAGGAGGATTAAGTATTTAAGAAAGATGACAATCAATGATCTTTATATACAGACAATAGACGACCTGGAAACCGCGGTCACAGAGCTTGGAATACTGCCGTTTTTCATGAACTCGATCCGCGGATTCTCGATCGATGAGCATGTCGATCCGGGGATCTGGTTCACGGGAAACGATGGGCCGTGGGAGTGGAAGGGTCCAGTTATCAACGAGCTCGGATGCGCCTATGGCAAGTTTTTCGAGAAGAAGGCTGCGTACATAAGTCCGGAGTGGTTCCTGCACTTTGCGAATTACCGCCGCGACGGCTATGACTTCGATGCGAGATTCGAGGACGGGCTGGTCTATCACGGAGACAAAGTTATGTACGACCTGATAGACAGCAATGCACCGATCCTGTCGAAGCGCCTGAAACAGCTCGGCAACTACCGAAAGGGCGGCAATAAGGGCTTTGACACCATCATCAACCGGCTTCAGGCGCAGGGCTATGTGATAATAAGCGACTTCAGGTACATGATAGATAAAGACGGCAGGGAGTACGGCTGGGGAGTAGCAGAATACTCAACGCCGGAGCATTTCATGGGCGACAGCTTCAGGCAGAACGTTTATCAGTGCACACCTAAAGAGTCTTATGAGATCATCTTTGAGCACCTCAGGGATATCCTGCCAGGAGCAAATGAAGAGGACATTAAAAAATTCCTAAAATGAACGGCAAAAGACCCCCGGCTTTGAGATATCCGTACTTAAACGGAAGATAGTCCGGGGCTTTGTTGTATATGTATAAACAGCAAATTGACATGCCCTTATACATATGGGAAAATATCTGCAATAAAGGGGGTTAACAATATTGAAATTGCTTTTTTTGACAAAGCTTCAATAATGTGAATCTCTGACCGTGAAATCATTACTATGAGCAGGATGCACAAAAAGAGAAAGGGTAAAAGGTCATGAAAATAATAGAGAATCTGAAGAAAAAGGAGCAGGACTATTCACTATTCACAGCAGCTGCTGAAGCCGGCATCACGATGGATCAGATGAATGCTCTCGTCACTGCACAGCAGGGCGAGGAAGATGCGGTATATATGTATGAGCAGCTGACCAAGGTGGTACGCGATGAGGCCGACCGCGCGGCTTTCGAGAGACTGGCAGGCGATGAGGCAAGGCATGCGGGAGTGTTTAAAAAGTACACCAACCAGGATATAAAGCCAAATCCGACGAAAGGGATAGCTGTTCCGCTGATGTACAGAACGCTCGGGAAAAATAAAGTATATCCGATCATTGCAAAAGGCGAGTACGCAGCTGCAGAAAAGTATAAGCACATCATCGACGACTTCCCTGAAGTAGTGGAGGTCATGAACGACGAAGTACATCACGGTGATGCAGTGCTGGGACTGCTGAAAGATGATGAGTAAGCACATCATAATGCGGCAAGGAGCTAGCATAAAGACAATGACAAAGCATATTGCATATATGCAAAAGAGGACTGGAATATAATGAAATACAGAAAAGATAAATACGGAAATGAGCTCTCGCAGCTTGGATACGGTTGCATGAGGTTCACCGGCAAGGGCGGTAAGATCGACTATGAGAAAGCCGAGCGCGAGATAATGCGTGCGGTAGAAAGCGGTGTGAACTATTTCGATACCGCTTACGCGTACCCAGGCAGTGAGGAGTGTCTCGGCAGGATACTCGCGGAAAACAAAGTGCGCGATAAAGTCAACATAGCAACCAAGCTGCCGCAGTACATGGTAAGGTCAATGAAAGCGATAGATAAGACTTTTAAAGAGGAGCTATCGCGTCTCCGGACAGACCATGTCGACTACTACCTGATGCATATGTTCACAGACATCTCTGAGTGGGAGCGCCTGAAATCGTATGGCATGGAGGAATGGATAGCCGCGCGCAAAGCCGAGGGCAGCATCAGACAGATCGGCTTCTCGTATCACGGCGATACGGAGATGTTCCTTCAGATCCTCGACGCCTATGACTGGGACTTCTGCCAGGTGCAGTACAACTACCTCGACGAGGTCAGTCAGGCCGGAAGGCGCGGAGTAGAAGCTGCAGAAAAGAAGGGTATACCCGTAGTGATCATGGAGCCGCTTCGCGGAGGAAAGCTGGTTAACCTGCCGGTGAAGGCGAAGCGTGAGCTCAGCGACAGCGGCAAAGGTTATACCGCTGCAGAGCTCGGACTCAGATGGCTCTGGAACCAGACCGGAGTGACAGTGGTTCTCTCGGGCATGAACTCGCTTGAAATGGTAGACGAGAACATAAGGATCGCTTCGGATGCAGAACCAGGGAGCTTCGATGAAGGCGATATTGCACTTGTTAACAGAGTAAAGAAAATCATCAAAGAGAAGGAAAGAGTCGGATGCACGGGATGCAGATACTGCATGCCTTGTCCGTCTGGAGTCGACATACCGGGCAACTTCTATCACTGGAATCTCATGTACATAGAGGGGAAGAAAAATCCTGTAAGATTCGAATTCGCGAGAAACGTAGGCCTGCAGGGGAATCCGGGGTTTGCGAGCCAGTGTGTAGGCTGCGGCAAGTGCGAACAGCACTGCCCGCAGCACATCGAAATCAGAGAGATGCTGAAGAAGGCAGATAAAGAACTCAGACCGCTGCCATACAGGATAGCTCTGCCTGTTGTCAGAAAAATCCTTTCGAGATAGATCACAACGTTATCTTATTGTCGAATTGTCATAGTTCAGGAAGCGATATAGAAGCATCATACGAAGGTTCAGTCCTGTGACTGAGCCTTTTATCTTTAAGTTTTTTCAGCTATGCGACGCTTATTGGCAGTTTGATGTACAATCAGCTTCTGAAATATTTAATATTCATCGGAGGTAATTAAATGAAGAACAGATGGATCGCCATTCTGCTGGTGCTGATCATGACCTTCAGTCTTTGCTCATGCGGAGGGCATGAAAAGGGCACAGATGAACAGATCAATAAGATGATAGAAGGGATGACAACCGAGCAGAAGCTGGCGCAGATGATGGTAGTCGCATTCCGCTCCGATTCACATAATACAAAAACCGCAACAGAGATTAGTCCGGCTTATGAGGAGCTCCTGAAGAAGTATGGTTTTGGCGGAATCATTATGTTCGGCGGCAATATCGAAGACGCTGAGCAGACTGTAAAAATGATAAGGGACTGCCAGACTGCGGCTATGGCCTCAGAACAAGGTGTGCCTCTGCTGGTCTGTGCTGACCAGGAGGGCGGACTTGTAAATCGTGTCTCATTTGGCGTTACCGGTTCGGGCAGCATGGCTCTGGCCGCAACTGGCGACACTAAGCTGGCGGAGGAGTGCGCAGATATGCTGGGGCAGGAGATAGCAGCGCTCGGGTTCAACATGAATTTTGCACCGGTCTCTGATGTCAACAACAACCCGAATAACCCGGTCATCGGAATCCGGGCATTTTCAGATGACCCTGAAACAGTCGCTAAGTATGTTCCGGCTTTTCTGAACGGACTCAGCAAAAACAAAATATCGTCGGCTCTCAAGCACTTCCCTGGCCATGGTAATGTGGGTGAAGACAGCCATACCGGACTTCCTTCATCCGAGCTGACAATAGATGAGCTTAAGGAGTGCGAACTCGTGCCTTTCCAGGCCGGAATTGATGCCGGTGCTGACATGATTATGACCGCGCACATCCAGTATCCTAATATCGAAAAGGAAACTTACAAATCCAGGAAGGACGGAAAGACTGTCAATCTTCCGGCTACGCTTTCACATGCCATAATCAACGGACTGCTGCGAGAGACCATGGGTTATGACGGCATCGTAATCACCGATGCTATGGATATGGACGCGATTGCTGAGCATTTTAATCCGATTGATGCCGCTGTAATGTCGATCAATGCCGGCGTAGACATTCTGCTCTGTCCGGTCGATCTCTATCAGGACGATGAGACTGATACCTTCCCTAAGATGGAAAAGTATATGAAACGCCTGGTGAAAAAGGTAGAATCGGGCGATATCAAAGAGGAAGAGCTTGACGATTCTGTCGCGCGTATCCTTAAGCTTAAATATGAAAAAGGCATCATGAAAGATACACTCGCGGATTCAGAGGAAGATCAGCTGGACCGTGTGAAAGAAGTCGTGGGATCCGAAAAACACCTGACAAGAGACTGGGAAATCACGCAAAAGAGTATGACTCTTCTTAAAAACAGCACCGGCATGCTACCGCTTGATGGGAACAGCGGCAAGCACACGGTGATTCTCGCGACTAACGAGTACCGCATGCCTACAGTAGAATATGCTTTGGAAAGGCTTGAGAAAGAGGGCTTGCTGGATGCGTCAACGGTAACGACGATCAACTACGACGGGATGCAGTTCAACGATGATGGACTGCAGAAGGCCTTGAAGGATGCTGACCAGCTTATCATACTGTCGCAATCTGCAGACAGAAACGATCTTGTGGACAGGGCGATCTGGAGAGTCCATCAGAACGAAGGCGGTAAGGCACTACTGCTCAGCCTGAATTTGCCTTACGATGCAGCTACATATAAGGACGCTGATGCGATACTCTGCGCGTATCATCCGTACGGCAGCGCTCATGACGCTGATGGAAACGGGCCTTTCAACATGAACCTTGCAGTTGCGCTCTGTACCGTTTACGGACAGTCAGTCCCGCAGGGAAAACTGCCGGTCAATGTGCCGAAGGTTGATATAGCTGAAGACGGCACAGCCACTTTCCTGGATGAAGTGCTGTATGAAAGAGGCTCCGGGCTTAAAAACTGGAAATAGCAGGCGGGGATACTAAGGTCGCGACTGTTACAAAGAAAGGTGTGATCACAGGAAAGAAAAAAGGAACGTGTTACGTATACGCATACTCACAGAACGGAGTATTTGCAAAGGTCAAAGTAACCGTTAAGTAGCCTGTGTTCATACGGAGGACTTAAATCCAGAATCAAGGAAATCGTATTTGTTGAACATGTCACAATAAACACATACAGAAGTAGGAGGCGCTTTCTGCTGAAGGCGCTTTTATCTTTGAATCAAACGACTCAAGTGCAGCTTGAATTGCAGATTGAAAGTTCAATATCCACTCGCTACAATAATTGTGGATGGCCTTCTATCATAAACATGTAATTTCGATAAATCTGATAACACTGAAAAGGAGATTTTACATGAGCATAGGAATTAACATACGGAGACTGAGAGAAGCTAAAAAACTGACACAGGAAAACCTGGCAGAAAAGCTTGGGGTTACTTTCCAGGCTGTTTCATCCTGGGAGCGTGATGAGTATCTGCCAGAGACAGCAAACCTGCGGAAGCTGGCTGAGGTGTTCGATGTTTCGGTATCGGCAATCGTTGAGGATAAAAAAGGTACTTTTAAAACAAAGGAAACGATTTATAGCTGGGAGCACATGAAGACTTACGTGAAAACTACAGCTTCAGCTCTCGGCATGCATAATGCTTACAAGGCGGTCGACTATGCGGTAGCTGCACACGAAGGGCAGACGCGTAAGAAGTCACAGATACCATATATCTACCATCCGCTCAACATGGCCTGCCACGCTATTTCGATGGGAATCATTGAGGATGAAATCATCGCTGCCATTCTGCTGCATGATGTGGTGGAGGACTGCGAAAAGACGATTGATGAGCTCCCTGTAAATGACGAGACCAAAGAGCTCGTAGGGCTCATGACGAAGGACAAAAACGCCGCGGGAACCCGTGAGGAGAAGCTTGACGAATACTACGGCAAGCTTGCGTCAAATCCGAAAGCAGCGCTGATCAAGTGCATAGACAGATGCAACAACATCACAACGATGTCGTGGGGCCTGAGCCGCGAAGGGATTTACCGCTATATTGAAGAGACCGAAAAGTATTTCCCTGGTCTGATCAAAGTCGTAAAGGAAACACCTGAATACACCAAAGCATCGTGGCTGCTTAAATACCACATCGAGAGCATGCTCGATATTTATAAGCGCCTGATGTGATATCATAGACAGAAGCAGAATTCAAAACCGGGGTTGGATCTTTTAGAGAAATGGAAAATGAACATCAATGATCTGGGCTGCGCTTATGGCAAGTTCTTTGAGAAGAAGGCGGCGTATATAAGTCCGGAGTGGTTCCTGCATTTTGCAAACTACCGCCGCGACGGATATGACTTTGACGCGAGATTTGAGGATGGCCTTGTATTCCACGGTGATAAAGTGCTTTATGATCTGATAGACAGCAATACGCCGATCCTGTCAAAGCGTCTTAAGCAGATTGGCAACTACCGAAAGGGCGGCAACAAAGGCTTCGACACCATCATCAACCGCTTGCAGGCTCAGGGATATGTGATAATAAGCGACTTCAGATACATGATAGACAAGGACGGTAATGAGTACGGCTGGGGCGTAGCTGAATACTCCACACCGGAGCACTTCATGGGCGAAAGCTTCAGAGCGAACGTCTATAACTGTACCCCGAAAGAGTCCTATGAGAAACTAGTTGAGCATCTTAGGGACATCCTGCCGGGCGCAAACGAGGCTGACATAAAGAGATTTCTTAAATAAAATAGTGCTGTTGAAAAGGACAGATGCAGTCATGGCAAAGAAAATAATACGGATACGTACAGGTGGACAAAGCGGTGTCGACAGGGCGGTGATGGACTTCGCAAAGGAGCATGGTATACCGCTTTGCGGCTGGTGCCCTAAGAATGGCTGGGCGGAGGATTATCCTGATGCTCCTGGACTTCTTGCAGACTATCCGGAGCTTACAGAGACACCGTCGGAAGGCACAGAGCAGCGTACAAAATGGAATATGCGTGACTGTGATGCGATCCTCACGATCATACCTGAAGGTTCGGAGCCTTCGCCGGGAACAGATACAGGGCTGTTTGAAGGAGAAGCGCTTGGCAAGCCAATGTATACCGCGACAGGATTAGACGATGTTCCGGATATCGCCAGATGGATCAGCACTCTTCCGGATGAGGCGGAGCTTTGTGTAGGCGGACCTCGCGCAAGTGAATGTCCGGCAGCATATGATGTGACAATGGCTATACTTATCTCGCTGCTGGAGTTTATAATTGACTATAACAAGAAGTCAGATAAAGGGACATGGAGGTAAACTATGAGCAGGATAGTTAACGAAGCAAAGGTGAAGAACCCGCTTATCGTAGGCATACGTGAGCAGCTGGAGCACCGCGCGCTGTGGATGTATCTTCTATGTGACGAGGCAGAAAAGCACGGACTCAAGGCTGAGGATTTCGCTCCCGATGCGATCAAAAGATGCGGACTGTATCAGGGACAGAATCTCGTGAAGAAGGGCAAGAAGGGGCAGTCGCTGAAAGGCCTGAAAAAGGCTTTGTTTGGGTTCTTTGCGCAGAAAGTGTTTGAGATGGATATCCTCCGCTGCGATGATGATCACCTGGACATAGACTTCCATTACTGTCCGCTCGTCAAAGCCTGGCAGAAGCAAGGCTGCAGTGATGAGCTGATCGCAATGATGTGTGATCATGCCATGTGCGGAGACCGAGGAATCGGTGAGTGCTTCGGTGTAGAGCTGGATCTTCCGGGAACGATAGCAAAAGGTGATCCGACATGCCAGCTGAGGTATGTAAGAAGATAGCCGGGAACCTGGATTTTGTGCAAACTTGAACAGTTGCGTATGCGAACAGCAACTAAACGATAACTGTAAGGATGTAAAGTAATGGCTGAGATCATAGATCTTTATAATGTTGACCGTGAACTGACGGGAAAAACTGCAAAACGCGGAGATCCGCTTGAAAAAGGCACGTACAGAATGGTGGTCCATGTCTGTATATTCAACAGCAAGGGAGAAATGCTTATACAGAAAAGGGCTGATGACATAGTCCGCTGGCCTTCGTATTGGGATATAAGTGTTGGCGGCGGCGCCAGCGCTGGAGATACCAGCCGCATGGCGGCAGAGCGGGAGACCGCAGAGGAATTGGGACTCAATATGGATTTCAGCGACAGAAGACCTGTAATTACAGTCAACTTCTCGGACGGCTTCGATGATTTCTACACGATAGAGAAAGATATTTCGCTCGAAAATCTGCACCTGCAGACAGAGGAGGTCGCTGATGCAAAATGGGCAAGCCAGAAAGAGGTCGAAGAAATGATCGATGATGGCAGATTTATACCTTATCAGAAGGAGCTGATAGGCTATTTGTTTTTCGCCAGAGAAAGAAGGGGAACGTGGAACCTTTAGACCTCTAAAACGACAATATAATGCACGATTTTATAGCGCCTTTTTGGCGCTTTTTTAGTGTGGCAAACTGGTACTGTTCTCAGAGCAGGCAGTGGATAGTTCACTGTATTCGGATAATGATAGAAAACATATTCCCGCAATGATATACTGTAAACAGAAGCGGTTAACAATTGAAAAAGCAATCAAATTCGCAAAGGGGAGTCAGAAGAATACATACAAAAATAGCTGAATAAGTCTGAAGATTTGAGAGGGGGATACGTAATGCATACGAGAGAAGAAAATTTGGCAAAACTTGCCAGAATCATGTGCGGCGGAGAGCTGGATACAAGTCCCGACAGTCCGGAATACAAGGTGCTGGACTATCTTCTGGAAGACGAAGAGCTTGAGGTCATGTGCCATATGAGGCCTACGATCCCGTTTACTGCGAGCGCATTGGCTGCGCTTTCGGGTTTCTCTGTAAAAAAGACAAAGAAGATACTCGATGGAATAGCGGAAAAAGCTTGCTTCATAGATTTCCAGATCCCAAAGACGAAGCAAAAGTTTTATATCATGATTCCATATGCTCCGGGACTGTTTGAGTTCCAGATGGTAAGGCCGGGTTATGCAGAGGCTCATCCTGAAGTCGCGAGATGGTTCTTTGAGCACCAGTTTGTATCACACGCAGATGTATTGCCTACAAATCCTATGGGAGTAGGCATCATGAGGGTCATCCCGGTAGAGAGCGCTCTGCCTGCGGAGACAAAGACTCTGACCATGGAGAGACTGAGCACTCTTATTGAGACATCGCCTTTACAGATATTCTGCAAAGTGCCGTGCCAGTGCCGAAGAGTCCGTGAAAGCATGGGCGAAGGAACAGGAGAATCTCCGGACGGTATGTGCATATACATGGCTATGGCTGCAGATACCATGATCCGCCACGGAATGGGTGAGCAGATCACCAAGGAGCAGGTGTATGAACATCTCAGGATGGTCGAAGATCTCGGATGCATCCATCAGATAACGACGCTCCTGAACGGAATGACTCTGGCGATATGCAACTGCCAGCCGTCAAGCTGCATGGCCATAGGCGGAACTTCTTATTTCAACACACCTAATTTTACACGCAGCAATTATGTATCCGAGATCGATGAGGAAAAGTGCGTCGCATGCGGACAGTGCGTAGAGATATGTCCAAACAATGCGCTCAGGCTCGGACAGAAGATCTGCTCCAAGACGCCGATAGTGCATCAGATGCAGGAACTGCCTGATGATCTCGAGTGGGGTCCGGAGAGATGGAACCCTGATTACAGGGATAACAGGCAGAATTCTGTGGAGACGGGCTCATCCCCGTGCAAAGCGACATGTCCTGCCCATATCGCTGTTCAGGGCTACATAAGACTCGCGGCTCAGGGCAAGTACATGGAGGCGCTCGAGCTCATCAAGAAAGAGAATCCTCTTCCGGCAGTCTGCGGACGCATCTGTCCTCACGACTGCGAGAATGAGTGCACAAGAGGCAGGATAGATGATCCGGTTTCGATCGATGAGATCAAGAAGTTCATTGCAGATAAAGAACTCGATGCTGCTCACAGATTCATTCCTAAGATCACCTGGGACTTCGATACCAAGGTCGCAGTCATCGGATCCGGCCCGGCAGGAATATCCTGTGCGTACTATCTCGCTGAAAAGGGCTATAAAGTAACAGTGTTTGAGAAGGAGCTCAAGCCGGGTGGGATGCTCACCAACGGCATTCCTAACTTCAGACTCGACAAGAACGTTGTCGACGCCGAAATCGACGTGCTGAGAGCGCTGGGCGTCAAGTTCAGGTGCGGCGTTGAGGTAGGCAAGGATGTCACTATCCCTGAGCTCAGAGAGCAGGGTTTCAAGGCATTCTACCTCGGCATTGGTCTTCAGAACGGCGGCAAGCTCGGCATCAAGGGAGATAACGCGGACGGCGTGATGCCTGGTGTGGATTTCGTCAAGAGCATCAACCGCGGGAATGACGTGAAGCTCTCCGGTAAAGTCGTAGTCATCGGCGGCGGAAGCATAGGAGCTGACATTGCAAGGACGGCAATCAGACACGGAGCTGAGAGCGTCGATCTCTACTGCCTTGAGAGCTATGACGAGATGCCGATGGGCGCAGAGGATCAGGCATTCTGCAAGGCAGACGGCATCACTATCCATGACGGCTGGGGACAGACGGAGATCATCAAGAAAGCAGGCAAATGTAAGGGAATCAGATTCCGCAAATGCATCAGTGTCAAAAATGAAGAGGGCAGATTCGATCCTAAGTTTGATGATAATGAAACATGCGAGGCTGAATGCACTACAGTCCTGTACTGCATCGGTCAGCGTCCGGACTGGGGCAAGCTGCTGACAGGCGTCAACGTAGAGCTCGACAAGAGAGGCCTGGTTATAGCAGATCCGCTGACATACCAGACTTCGGAATATGACATATTCGCCGGCGGAGATATCTACACAGGACAGAAGTTCTGCATCGATGCTATAGCAGCCGGAAAGGAAGCGGCTATCTCTATCACAAGAGCTACCAAGAAAGGCCACAGCCTCACGATCGGAAGAAACCGCAGAGAGTTCATAGCGCTCGACAAGGACGATCTCGACTACGATCAGATCAGCTATGACAATACCTCAAGACAGGTGCCTGGTTTCGATCCTGCAAAGGTGCTGAGCAAGTACGATGAGAGACTCACCCTGACTGAGGAGCAGATGAAGGCTGAGACCGAGCGCTGCCTCAAGTGCGGAGCTACAGTCGTTGATCAGAACAAGTGCCTCGGATGCGGCATGTGTACTACGAGATGCAAATTCGATGCCATACATATCGTCAGGAAGTACAATGTTCCGATCCACTCACTTCCACTTCGCGGTAGATTTGTTGAGAAGTACAGGAAAGAAAGAGAAAAGAAGATCGAGATCAGAAAGATCAGAGAAAGTGAAGCACAGGGTTAAACTACAGGTTTAATAGACAAGCGCTGGAACCTGTGATATATTCACTGTCGGAGAAATTAAAATACTGAAAAAGGAAAAACAAATGTTATATCAGAGATTTGCACCGAAAAGCATAAGTACAGAATCGAAACATCAGGTTATTGACCCGATGGGATATCGTTTTGCGTGCAAATATGAGACAGGAATAATGGGTGTGCGGCAGGCTAAGATTTAGCCGTACACATATTCAGAGAAACCATGACCGCTTGTCTCAGAAAACAGGGACAGGCGGTTTTTTACGGAGGAATTGAAATGTTAGAGATAAGAGGCAAGGTGAATACAGCGATCTGCTTTGCCAGGGTAATAGAAGAAGAGGCTGTCGCGCAGATCAGGAGAATGTGCGATACAGAGATGACAAGAGGAAGCCGCATCAGGATCATGCCTGACGTGCACGCCGGAAAGGGCTGCACGATAGGTACAACAATGACTATCACTGACAAGGCAGTTCCGAATGTAGTCGGAGTAGATATCGGCTGCGGCATGTACACAGTAAAGCTCGGAGATGAGGCTATAGACTTCGAGAAGGTAGATGAGGCATGCCATATCATCCCGTCAGGCTTCGACACCTGGGACAGAGTCATGTGGCCGTTCGATCTTACAGAGCTCAGATGCTACAGGGAGCTTGAGAATACAAAGAGGCTTAACATGTCTCTTGGCACATTGGGCGGAGGCAACCACTTCGTCGAGATCGATGTTGCTGCTGACGGCACAAAGTACCTGGTGATCCACTCAGGCTCAAGAAACCTCGGAAAGCAGATCGCGGAATACTATCAGCAGCTCGCTATAGACCTGAATCACGGCAAGGAAGAGTATCTCGCAAAGCGTGATCAGATTATCGAGGAGTACAAGGCAGCAGGCAGAAGGCGTGAGATCCAGACTGCACTCAAGGCTCTCAAGTGGGAGAAGAAGGATTCAGATGTCCCGGACGATCTCTGTTACCTTTACGGCCAATTCCTTGATGACTACCTGCACGATGTTGAGGTATGCCAGAGATTCGCGAGAATCAACCGCGAGAAGATGGCGGAAGTCATCCTTGAGCATACAGGTCTCGAGTCGATGGAGGCATTCCACACGATACATAACTACATCGATACAGACGAAATGATACTGCGTAAGGGTGCTATTGCAGCTCATGCGGGGGAGCTCGTTCTTATTACAATCAACATGAGAGACGGGTCTGTGCTTGCATACGGCAAGGGCAACCCTGAGTGGAACTACTCAGCACCTCATGGAGCGGGAAGAATCATGTCGAGATCCAGAGCCAAGGTCGCGATCGAAATGGAAGACTACAGAAAGGCGATGGAGGGCATTTACACCACATCGGTAAGCACAGCTACTCTGGACGAAGCACCAATGGCATACAAGTCGCTCGAAGACATAATCGATGTCATCGAAGAATCAGTAGAAGTAATAGAAGTTTTAAAACCAATATTTAATTATAAGGCAAGCTAGGCCGGTACATCTTTTCCGGCCATGGACTTGCCGGAAAAGGAGAGTAAATGCAATGAACGTTAGGGCGGTCGGCACCTGGGCGGTACCGGTGATCGACCTCAGAGCAACAGGACAGAACATCAAGAACCTCAGGGCAGCGGCAGGCATCTCTGTTAGAGACCTCCAGACGGTCCTCGGTTTCACAAATCCGCAGGCGATCTACAAGTGGCAGAACGGGGAGTGCATGCCATCGATTGACAATCTTGTGATCCTGGCAGCTGTACTCGGAGTCACAGTCGACGAGATCCTTGTGATCGAGGATGGCTGTCCCGACCCCAAAGATATGACTTTCAATTATTCTGTTGTAACAGGTATAAGTGTGCAGTGGTGATGTCCACTGCACACTTTTTTCGATATGTGTTGTTCGTACTTCTTTTGCGAAATATAGAGAAGAAGTACGAATATCTTCGTCCCTAATGGCAATTATCCTAATGGCAATGACGAACATACTTGCATGAGTGCGCTCTTAAGTCTTGACGCTTTGAATACATATTCATTTCTTTGATTGATTTTTCTACTGAAATCTCAGGAAAGGTCAGACTGGTCAGGTACTCACAGGGAAGACATGAGAAGAATATAAATATGAGAATAATTCTGATGGATATGAAAAAGAAAAACTCGTGCTTTTGTTACCAATATCGTGGATCAGGGACGAATTAATTCGTACGTCAGTACAGATTTCTGCAAAATAAGGACGAACTTTTAAATTGTATTTTCATGCATCATATTTGCAAAGAAAAAAGAGATAGTCCTTAGCCCTAACAGTCTCCTGCCGAAAGACGGATATTTTTTTCCAGAGCATAAACGCATCAGCGGTAATGCGCAGAGTATGTGAAGGATCACGGCGACATTTTCAAGTTGATGTATATAAACAAGACAATCGCTCTGCTTTGGAAAAAGGAAAAATATATAGTCGGATAAGGGAGCAGGGATATAACACGATAGCATTCATGAGTTCCTGTTCTCGAAGAGAAAGTAAGAAATCTAGAGAATAGAGATAGATAGTATTTAAGTGTGAGAGGCAGACAGGGAGAGCCTATTTTGCATATCATAGTCTATAAGATAATAATTATTTATGGTATATTTAGAGTAATTGATAGGATATAAACTTCTAATTAAGCTAATAATACGGTGATAGAAATGAAGAAAATTATAACAATAGTGATATTCCTTGGGATGATTGTTTCTTTTTTTCCAGTTGTAGGTTCTGAAAGTGAGGTTTATGCAGCAGAAACACAATGGCTATGGCCGGTTCCAAGTTCAGATAATGTTACTCAGCCATGGAATGCAACGCATGGTGGTCTGGATATTGGAGGAGAATATGGATGTGAAATATTAGCAAGTAAATCCGGGACGGTATTTAAGGTGATAAGTGAAGATTCATCTAATTATCAAGGGTATGGTCTGGGCGTAGTAATCAACCATGGAGATGGTTATTATTCTCATTATGCACATATGAGTTCAATATTGGTGAATGAAGGTCAGTACGTATCACAAGGTCAGGTTATAGGCGCAATGGGTGAAACAGGATGGGCTGACGGAGTTCATCTTCACTTTGCCATAAAGACAGGAAACCAGGGGCAATATGGTGGTGCAGAAGGATCGATCAATAATGACAAAGAAGCAATTGATTATATATATTCAGCTAATAGATTAAGTCAGCTATGGGGAATCAATGATGGAGATACTTTTACCGGAAAAGTGAAGCTTTGGGCTAAACGGACGAATAATGACTCTAATCACTATGGTGTTTTTTACATTGACGGTCAGGCAATAACCGGACACCTCACGGCAGACAGTAATGGATTTTTCAGCTGCGAAGTTGATACGGCGAAATATGGTGCAGGTGAACATACATTAACATTTAAATACGCATATACGGATGGTGGTAATGAAGACACCAAGAGGATTATATTTCAGGTCGTAGACCAGGGAACTGAAATGTCTGATGGTTATGCCAGAACTATTCCTGATGGAGATTATCTAATTGCAAATGCAGGAAGTCCGGATAAAACGAAATTTTACTATCTGGACATCTTTGGAACTGACCTTCCTGCAGCAAACACTGCAAATGTGGATGTAGCAGGCCCACTGACAGGAGAGCCGCCTGCTTATGAAGTGTGGTCTGTCTCCTACGAGAATGGGTTCTATACTATAATGCAAAAAGGGACAAATATGTCGCTGGATGTATTGGGAAAGAGTGTCGACAACGGTGCAAATATAGCTGTATCTCCTTACAATGGAGGTTCAAACCAGAAGTGGGCTATATCCCGTAATGGAAATAATGGATACAGGATTCAATCTAAGATAAGCGGATATTCCGTAGATGTGTACGGAGGAACTCTGGCAAATGGTACTAATGTTCAGCAACTGATCAGCAACTCTTATGATGCACAATCCTGGCTGTTTATACCATATAAACCTTCACAGCCTGTTAAGAACGGTAAATATGTCATAGTAAGCGCGATGGATGAGAATATCCAGCTTGGAATAGCAGGAACTGCGGGCAGTGTTACTGAAGACACTAATGTTCAGATTTGTAACAATCCGATTGATAGCAGAAAAAATGTTTTCAATGTTAATAAGCTAAGCAATGGTTATTACAGCATTATACATGAAGCATCAGGAAAAAGCCTGGATCTAACAAAAGCCGTGTCTTCATATAGTGCAAATATAGCTTTACATACAGAGAATAATTCCGTAGCACAGCAGTGGTCTATATTAAGTGATACCCAAAATGATGGATTTATTATAAGAGTAAAATGTAGCGGACATGCCATAGACATCCAGGAAGCTAAAACAGATGATGGGGCCAATGTATTGCAATATCCGGTTCACTACGGTAAAAATCAGGCCTGGAAGTTCATTCCAGCGGAATATGATGTTAGTTATGATGCAAACGGAGGAGTCAATGCTCCTGAATCTCAAATAAAACATTATAGAGAAACCTTGTCTTTAAGAAGCGGCCAGCCTACGCGATCAGAATACTCATTCAGCGGTTGGAATACAAAAGCGGATGGAAGCGGTAAGAGCTATGCGTCTGGTGCGAATTATACGGCTGAGAGCGATGTAACATTGTATGCGCAGTGGGTAAAGGATGGTGAATCTTCAGAATCAACAAAACCTGAGGATCCAGTTGCTGCGGATGAGCCGACCATACCTACGAGAATTAACAGAACCGTATCGCCTGAAAATCCTGTAGCAGCTGAAACCGTTGAAAAACAGATTAAATCCGCTAAGACAGATTCCGATACGAAAGGAAGCAGTTTCAACCTGCTCCGGGCCAAAGGCATGGCGAAGTCCAAAAATAAGATAACTGTTTCATGGAAGAAGGTGTCCGGTGCAAAGACGTATGTCGTATATGGTAACAGGTGCGGAAAAGGCAGATCATACAAGAAGCTTAAAGAAGTCACAGGAACCAGATTCACTCATAAGGGTCTCAGGAAAGGCACTTATTACAAGTATATTGTCGTTGCCGTAGACGGTAATAAAGCATTGGCAATATCGAAGACCATCCATGTTGCAACTAAGGGCGGCAAAGTCGGCAATGTTGGCAAGGTAACGACCAAAGCCAAGAAGAATAAGGTATCGATCAAAAAAGGAAAGACTTTCAAGCTGGCAGGGAAGCAGAAAGCCGCCAGCAAGAAGCTGAATGTGAAGAAGCACAGAGTACTGAAGTACGAAACAAGCAATAAGAAAATTGCTACAGTATCCTCAAAAGGAGTGATCAAGGGCAAAAAGAGAGGTACCTGCTACGTATATGCATATGCGCAGAACGGAGTATTTGCGAAGATTAAGGTAACAGTAAAGTAAAACGTATGCTACAATGAAATAACAGTAAGAGACGTATTTAGATGCAGTAATCCTTAAGAACTTTATGCACTTTAGGAGGTAGGTTCATCATGAAGAACAAAATATTCACTAAAACAATGGTGGTTTTAACGCTTGCAATAAGCATACTGCTTTCCGGCATTCCGGTACTGACAGTACATGCTGCTACTCCTGTTAACTATGTGGATAACGCTGTCGATTTCTCACTAGGAACTTCACAGACTTTCTCAACAGGGGATGCTGATTATGTGAAAATAAACAGTGCAAGAGCGCATGCTAAAGTGTTTAAAATCAAGATGCCTAAGCAGGGAATACTAAAATGCAGTTTGCTTACACAAACTACGGGGAATTCATGGAAAATTAAAATTCTCTCTGTCGAAAAGCCGGATGTAGAAATCACAACCCTTGCATCAAAAGAAACTCTCAGCTACGATAGCTCCAAAGATGGGTATTTCTTTGAATCTTCAACAAGCCTTGATAAGGGCGAATACTATTGTTGCATATATTTTGTTGGAGGAAGAGTTACGAAACCAAGCACATTGACGATGATGTATGTGGAACCTACCGTTGCTGTTACTGACATAGTAATGGATTCAGAGAATATTACAATTGAGCAAGGTTCAAGCCATAGGCTTACAGCTACAGTATTTCCAACAAATGCAACTAATCCTTCGATCACATGGAAGAGTGAGAATAATGCAGTCGCGACGGTGTCTGATGGTATTGTGTCTGCTGTTGCATCGGGAACTACAAGAATTATTGCTACATCTGTCGATGGCGGAGTGTCAGCTTCATGTACTGTGACGGTGCCTGAACTGCGCATTCCGGTAAATGATATCCAGATAAATACAGCTTCTATGAAATTAATAGTTGGTGAAACGGGCACACTTCAAGCTTCCATTGACCCGCTGAACGCTGATGAGCAGGGTGTAATATGGACAAGTAGTGCACCTGAAGTAGCCTCGGTGTCTAACGGAATAGTCACTGGTAAACTTGCAGGAAAAGCAATCATAACAGCTACCTCTGAAGATGGAATCCATTCTGCTTCCTGCACAGTTGTCGTTGGAAACCCAGATAGAACTAAAGAGATTAATGCTGTTAAAAAATCTAGAGTTAAAATTAAGAGCTTAGTGCGCAAAAGCAAAAGAAAAATAACAGTTAAATACTCAAAGATCAGCAGTGTAGATAATGTCAGATATCAGATAGCATATCGAGCAGGAAAAGGCAAATGGAAAACCATTAAAACCAGTAAAACTACAAAGACACTAAAATCATTGGCAAGAAAAAAGACTTATACTATAAGAGTTCGCTCATATAAAGTAATAAATGGCAATACATATTATGGGAAATGGTCTGCAAAAAAGAGAATAAAAACACGTTAGTTGAAAAATTATAGTAAAGGAAAAATTTCCCTCTTCACGGAATATAAAGAATTTTGAGGGCGCTTCCTAACGGGAAGCGCCTTTTTTAGTTGGTGAGACATGGGTAAATTCGCAGAAATTACAGCGCCTATTAGTAAACGGTAAACCATCCGTGCGTGGCGGGCCCGGTGCCGAAATGAGATAATCCATACTGACAAAAGGTATAGATCACTCCAAATTACTCCAGGGAAGTAATTTAGACAGGAAAGGGATCAGGTATGGATACACAGCTAGT
>JAFRKO010000074.1 GCA_017431685.1 Mogibacterium sp. | reverse complement strand
CATATAGAGAAGTAGATATACCAATCTTCACAGCCGGTTTTGCTGCCAAAAAAGGAGTTTTTAAATTTTTTCTTAAAAATCTGCTTTTTAGAGGGCTTTTTAAGAATATTTCGACAATGGCTTGAGGAATTCTTTGCCTCCGTGACACCTTTTCATTATTTCGGCAAGTTGTTTGAGGTTATTCAGCCATTATCGATCAACTCAATTCGCTTCCGGAGCAGCAATATGCCCTTTTGAGCAATGTATATTGATGTATATCAGAAAACGTGACGAAATTTTCTGAAAACCGGCTCAAAAAAACCGTTTTTTAAGAAAAATTTTTCGAACTCCTCTTTTCACACAAAAGAAGGAGCACTGATCGTCAAATGCAGAAACACCTTCTTTACTTCGCGGTATTGAGATCACAGGCTTTCAGGTCGCGGATCACCAGATACAGGCACGCTGCTCTGATCACAAGGCCAGTGAGGGCTGCCGGGATGCCGAATGCGATGTTTGCCCTTACCGGTATGATACGTATCACCAGATCAAGTACAATGAGCACTGCAATGGCCTTATGGAAGCGGACGGATGCCTCAGGGTTGCCTCGCAGCAGCCGGCTTGCGACGATTCCCAGTGCCAGCGCGATCGCCAATATTACGAAATACACCGCGACTTCGCTCAATGTCTGTCTGTACAGAAATGAGAGCGCATATGCTTCGATGCGCGGCAGAACGCAGATTCCCGTGTCAAACAGCGCTGATAACAGATTCCTTGTGCCGAGAACAGGCGGATGGGATCTCGCCAGAAAAATATATGGCAGCGGAAGGAGTGAGCATATCTGAAGGATGCGCACATACAGATCCGCACCCGTCAGTTTTCTTCTTATATCTATTCCGAATTCGACCCTGTCCATCACTTCCGCACCTCCTCAAGAGTACGCGAAAGCCAGCGTTCATCGAAAGTCTTTGCCGGAACATCGTCATCCTTCGCCTGCGCATCGTCATCCTTCGCCTGAACATCGTCATCCTTTGCAGTATATACGATCTCTCCACTCGCAGGATCTATAAAAATTACCGATGCGCTTCCTGACAGCGGGTCGAGCTTTGAAGAGGTCATGGCATAGAGTCTGCACAGTGAATTTGTATCAGGCATATCCGACTGCAGAAAACAGTCTCCGCGGCATACAAGTTCACCTGACGCGCATTGGCCGCGCAGCATGGCGTTTTCCATCAATACGGTCTTCTCAAAACTATCTGTGTCTACACAGACCGCATCACAAAGAGCGAGACCTGTATCGGTATATCTGTATTCGTTCAGATAAAGCTTTCCTTCGCTGTATGTGGTTCCCTTGTCATATCCGAACTCTCCCTCGAGCATAAGCTCATCAGCGTATTTTGTTCCGCGGTATATGCCGCTTGGCTCTTTGGTGCTGTATCTGATGGCGAGATCGGTGCCTTCGATCGCTTCATAATCAGAGACAAGGTAGGCATGCTGGCCCATTTTATAAATGCCCACAGTAAAAAGAAGCCCTATCGCCGAGAATATGGCCACTATCACAAGCAATGCATTCATTGTAAACTTGGTATTGTTCAAATCCGCCTCCTTGAGATCATGCGCTTACGATTAATTGTACAACAAACAGCAAGGCTCATAGTATGTTTCTGCATATTTGGCTATTATTTGGCAATTTATGCGGATCATTATCCTTGATGTCATTGCCATTTAATTGCACAATTTGGACATCACCCAAAGAGATCTGATTGTGATCGGAAAGCCGCAGTAAGCAAATGACGATTAGCAAAAGGGAGCAGGCCTGTGCCTGCTCCCTTATGTTATCTCCCGGATTATCCGAGTGTGATCTTCATGAATTTCTTCTTGCCCTTCTGGAGAATGAGCTCGCCGTCCTTGAAGTCAGCCTCTGTTACTGAGTATCTCTTATCCTTGATCTGCTCGCCGTTGACTCTTGCACCGCCGCCCTGGATGGTTCTGTAAGCCTCGGATGTCGATGGCTCGAGTCCTGCTTCCTTCATGAGTGCTGCAAGTCCCATTCCGTCGCCTGCGAAAAGAGAAGCGTCGAATGCCTTTGTTGGCATGTCGTCGGAAACTCCGCCGCCTGCGAATACTGCACGGCTTGCTTCGAGAGCCTTCCTGGCTTTCTCTTCTCCGTGTACCAGCTTGGTGACCTCGAACGCGAGGATCTCCTTTGCCTTGTTGATCTCTGCACCTTCGAGAGCGGAGAGTCTGTTGACCTCATCCATAGGAAGGAATGTCAGCATGCGGAGGCATGTGTTGACGTCTGCGTCGTCAACGTTTCTCCAGTACTGGAAGAAATCGTAAACAGGAGTCTTTCTCTCGTCGAGCCAGAGAGCTCCGCCGACAGTCTTGCCCATCTTCTGCCCATCGCTCTTGAGGAGCAGCGATACCGTCAGTCCGAATACTTCGTCGCCGCACAGCTTTCTTGTGAGGTCAACGCCGCCGATGATGTTGGACCACTGATCGTTTCCGCCCAGCTGTGCCATCAGACCGAAATCTCTGTGCATTACGTAGAAGTCATAACTCTGAAGGAGCATGTATGAGAACTCGAAGAATGTGAGTCCTGTATCCCTTTCCATACGGGTCTTGAAGCAATCTGCGCGGAGCATGGTATTTACGTTGAACTGCGAGCCTATGTATCTTGCAAACTCGGTGAACTTGCAAGGTCTGATCCACTCGGCATTGTTTACGCTGACAGCCTTGCCCGGAATAGGCTCCCTGTTCTGATGTCCCGGATGGTATACGCCCTCGTTACCCTCGTACTTCCACCCATCGTCAAAGTCAATGTACTTGTCGAAGAGCTTCTTGAACTGTCTGCAGTTCTCATCTATCGTATCGATGGTCATTACCTGACGCATGTCAGCCTTGCCCGACGGATCGCCGATCTCTCCTGTACCGCCGCCCAGCAGGAATACCGGAGTATGGCCGTACTTCTGCATATACATCATGGTGATCATCGGAATGAAATGTCCGATGTGCAGGCAGTCTGCTGTCGGGTCGAATCCGATGTAGAATTTGATCTTCTCATTTCCGAGCAGTTCTCTGAACTTCTCCGGATTCGTACACTGCGCAACAAGACCTCTCTCTACGAGAACATCGTATACGTTTGTGTGTTTGCTGACATTGTCAGGGATAAGTGAACTCATCTTATTTCTCCTTCTTGTAGATGTTTGTCAGAATAAACGGCTCCGCAGTCATGCTGCGAAGCCGGTTGTGCCATTTGTATGGACAGTGGTCGTTCGCAGCAAAACTAGTCTTCGTAATACGAAGATCCATCGTAATAATATATTGCTGCTACGATTCCGTTTTCTGTCATTTGTAAAAATCCTTTCACATACGGTAAAAATATACCACTCCGTTCTCCCTCTGTCAAACCATCAAAAATACACGCCTTCAGCTCCTGAGAGCGTCGGTCGGGGATTGTTACCTGCCACCGGCGGTCGAAGATGGAACCCTCCGTCTGCAGAGGCGGGGGACATCGGCGTCTGTTATAAGTACAGGCGGCTGATTATCATGATCCACACTGGCAGCGTGATGATAGACAGCAGGGTGCTGACCGCCACCACTTCAGCCATGAGCTGCGAGTTTTTCTTCTCCTGTGCTGCTACTGCTACGCCTATCACCGCGGATGGGAAGCACACTGCAAGCAGGGTAGTAAGCTTTACTACCGGATCGACCGGGAAAGGTGTCAGTATCAGCAGAGCCATCACCGGCATCACTACCAGCTTTACCGCCGATGTGATAATAAGGGCTTTATCTGAAAGCAGTCTCTTAAAGTCTGTTCCTCCAAGCCGGACTCCTACCAGTATCATCGACAGAGGTATCGTTACATCTCCCAGCGGCTCTACTATGCCCATGATGTATTCCGGCAGATGCATACCGGCGAACAGCATGATAACAGCAACGACAGTAGCCACAGAGGTTGGATTTACAAGAGGCCTCAGCTTCTCACTCAGGCTCTTTGCTGACTTTTGGCTCTCCCGGTGATGCAGCTGTGAAAGGCTCACTACAAACAGGTATGTGTTATTAACTATGGTCTGTATGGCCAGATAGTAGAAAACCAGCTCCCCGAACACCGCACTGGCTATAGGAAGGCCCATGAAACCCGAGTTGCATCCTGTCATTCCGGATGCCAGAACATTCCTGTCCTGCTGATCTTTCCATGGGAATATTCTGTCGGATACGAATGTCGTTACGGCTGTAGTCACAATATATACTAAGGCGCTCAGGACCAGTACGAGGATCGTGTTCCTGTACATGCTTCCATTGATGTCCTGACTTGTTATGGAACTTAGCATCAGGCACGGCACAGTTATCCCCATAATAAGGCTGATAAAGTGCTTTACAGATTCTTCCGTAAGCACTTTAAGTCTGTTAGCGATAAATCCAACGCCGATATAAATGAATACTACCAGCACTTTGCTGAAGATAAGAAGCATCCCTTCTGTCCCAACTTCCTTCTTTATTTTACCGGGTGAAATACGGCGCGTACTTCGCCGCCAGTTTTACGCATTCGATCATGCTTATGGCGCTTGCAGTTCCTTTGCCTGCAATGTCGAATGCCGTTCCGTGGTCTACGGATGTCCGCAGTATAGGCATGCTGTTTGTGATCGCTATGGTGCGGTCAAAATCCAGTGTCTTTGCAGCGATGTGGCCCTGATCGTGATACAGCGACAGTACAGAATTGTATCTTCCGAGCGCTGCCTGATGGAATACAGAGTCAGCAGATACAGGACCTTCTACATTATATCCTCTTGCCTTGAGTTCTTCCACTGCAGGGGCGATCTCGCTTACCTCTTCCCAGCCGAAGAGCCCGTGCTCTCCCGAGTGAGGGTTGAGTCCGGCAACTGCCATTGTGCCGTCTGTGACTCCAAGCCTTGCGAGGGCCTCCGTGCATCTTTCAACATAGTCGATGATCCTCTCCTTGGTGATCATGTCAACCATGTTTCGCAGCGATACATGCCTTGTCAGGAAGAATATCCTCATCCCGTTGGTCTCAAACATCGTCAGCGGATCGTTGGTGTCCGTCAATGCTGCGAAGATCTCCGTATGTCCGATGAAATCAACGCCTGCAGCGCGTAAGGCTTCCTTGTTGACAGGAGCCGTCGATATCGCATCAGCCTTGCCTTCCATTGTCAGCTGAATGCCTTTTTCTATATATTCGTATGCTGCCCTGCCGCACATCGCGCTTACCTTGCCGTATTCGAACTCAGCCATGTTTATGTTATCCAGATCTATAAGGTTGAGCACTCCTTCGGAATAATCCCCGTCTGCAGGGTCCTCAACACAGTTGATCTTCAGAGCGGCATTTGCAGCTTTTACCGCCATTCCGGCGGCTTTTGCATCGCCGACAACTATGCAGTCTGCCACTTCAGACACAGCCTTATCTGCTATTGTCTTTACTACTATTTCCGGACCTATTCCCGCCGGATCCCCGAGTGTGACAGCAATAAGCGGCTTTTTCATTTTTAATACTCCGTTTCGTTTCTTAAATGATACATCCCGGGAGCCCCGGGATGTTATATCTACTTATTTACAACGTTGACAGGCGCACCTTCGATAAAGGACCTGATATTGTCTGCTGTTGTATTCATGATGCGCTCTCTCGCTTCCTTTGTTGCCCAGGAAATATGAGGAGTAATAATACAGTTCTTTGCTTTGAGAAGCACATTATCCTTGCGGATAGGCTCTGTGGAAACTACATCTACTGCAGCGGCTGCAACTTTGCCGCTCTCAAGCGCGTCGTAAAGATCCTGCTCTACGACAAGCGGTCCGCGGCTGTTGTTGATGAGTATCACACCGTCTTTCATCCTGGCAATATTGTCCTTGTTGATAATACCCTCTGTTTCAGGGAAAAGCGGGCAATGAAGGAAGATGAAATCCGATCTGCTCAGCAGTTCGTCCAGCTCAACGTATTCCGCAACCTGCCTTCCGGCATCATGCTGGTGCTGGTCGTATGCCAGAACGTTCACGTTCATTGCCTTGAGTATCCTGGCTGTGTTGGTTCCTATACGGCCCAGTCCGATTACGCCGGCTGTCTTTCCTGAGACCTCCAGCATAGGATAGTGCCAGTAGCACCAGTCAGGATTTGACGCCCACTCGCCGGCAAATACCGAATCGCTGTGATGGCCTATATGCGAGCAGACTTCCAGAAGCAGACTTACTGCAAACTGGCTCACGTTGTCTGTACCGTAAACAGGTACATTCATCACCGGTATTCCCTTTTCAGCAGCGTATTTGTAATCTACAACATTGTATCCGGTAGCCAGTACGGCGATTGCCTTAAGATTCGGGCACTTATCTATGGTCTCTTTGCTGATCGGAGTCTTGTTTATTACCGCTACTTCAGCATCGCCTATCCTTTCGGCAATCAGCGGTGATTCTTCATAAGCAGTCCTGTCATATACTGTTACTTCGCCCAGTTCCTGCAGAGGAGCCCAGCTGATGTCGCCGGGGTTTTCTGTATATCCGTCAAGTACAACGATTTTCATTACCAGTCTCCTTTTATTTCAGTTTATGATGAAAACAGGCAGCATAACCGCTGCCTGCAATCTAAAAATCAAGGTCCTCAATTTCATTTATTCTGCGCAGGTGTTTTCCGCCTTCAAATTCTGTCGCCATCCATGTATCGATGATGTCGAAGGCGAGCTCCTGGCTGATCATACGTGCACCCATACATACAACATTTGCGTTATTGTGGCGTCTGCACATCTCTGCCATCTCTACGGATGTGCAGAGTGCGGCTCTGATTCCAGGTACCTTGTTGCAGGCGATGCTGATGCCGATGCCCGAGCCGCACACGGCGATGCCGCGCTCGGCCTCGCCGGACGCCACAGCGCGTCCTACAGCGTGACCATACTTCGGATAGTCTACCGACTCAGTTGAATCGCATCCGACGTCGATGACTTCATGGCCTTCGCTGATCAGCTTTGCCTTGATCGCTTCCTTGAGTTCATATGCTGCGTGATCGCTTCCAACAACTAATTTCATTGCTTTCGTCCTCCAATCAGTTTACTTAGCGTGTTAGTGATTCAAGCATATCAATGATATACTCTTCCGTATCCTTCATCGTTGACTCCATGGTCAGCGCTTCATCTATGTCGTAGTCGGTGAAGATACCGTTCCTGTATACAACCACACGGTTCCTTGCACCTTCAGCCAGAAGGTCAATGGCCTTGGCCCCCATTATTGAGGCGTATACCCTGTCGCGGCAGGTCGGGTTGCCTCCGCGTTGTATATAGCTCAGGGTCGTAGTACGTACCCGTATGCCCCCGGCCTTTTCCAGCTTTCCGGCTATCTCCTCCGCGCGGCCGACACCCTCTGCATTGATGAGTATATTGTTGTTCTTGCCCGTCGCCCTGTGCGCGGCGACTTTTTCCATTACTCTCTTTTCATCGCCGTCGTACGTCTCAGGGATAAGCACCTGCTCTGCTCCTGCGGCTATACCGCTCCATAATGCAATATAACCGGCATCGCGTCCCATAACCTCTATAAGGCAGCACCGTTCGTGCGAGGAAGCTGTATCCCTTATGTTATCAATAGCCCTCATCGCGGTATTGACTGCTGTATCGAAGCCGATGGTATACTCCGAGCATCCGATATCTCCGTCTATAGTACCCGGAATACCTATCACGTTCACTCCCTTGCGGGCAAGACTCTGCGCTCCCCTGAATGATCCGTCTCCGCCAATCACGACGAGCGCGTCGATCCCATGTTTCCTGCAGATATCTGCTGCCTTCTGCTGATATTCATCGAGCTTCATCTCAAGGCATCGCTCCGTCTCGAGTATAGTGCCTCCCCGTTCAAGGATATTGCTGACCGAATCCATTCCCATGTCGAGGAATTCCTCGTTCAGCAGTCCGAGATATCCTCTGCGGATGCCTTTGACTTTGAACCCTTTGTATATTCCTCTTCTGACCACGGCCCTGATCGCCGCATTCATCCCGGGTGCGTCTCCGCCGCTGGTCAGAACGCCTACAGTCTTTATATCAGTATTCATTTATGCCCTCACTTGGCGGAGAGCTCCTCCTCAAAGTAGCTGCCTCTGACTTTTGTGCTCAGGTTGTGTTTATCTCCCTCCCTGATCGCGTCCAGCAGCTGCCTGTGAGCTTTTATGAGTTCTTCCGTCTTTCCTCCGTTTATCATTTCGGATACAGTGCGGAATCTGATTGCGTATGTCAGCGTCCTTACAACTCTGTTGACCTTGTCAGCCATCGGGTTCTTTCCCATTTCTGCGATCTTGTCATGGAAGCGGTTGTCCACATCGAAGAACCTGTTGACAGGATCCTCTGAGCCGATAGCCTCCTTCATTTCTTCCAGGAGCTCCTCAAGCTCATTGAGTTCCTCTTCATCGTGATGATCTATAGCAAGCTTCATCATGCCCGCTTCCGTCATCTCGCGCAGTTCCATCAGGTTGTCGAACGACTCCTGGTTGAGTATGATGCCGTAGATCATAGGGTCGATCATGCTCTCCTTGTAGCCGTTACATACGAATGTTCCCTCCGAGCGCTTGCTCTCGAGTACACCGAGATAAGCGAGTATCTTGATGGCTTCACGTACGCTGCTCCTTGCAACGCCCAGTGAATCGGCAAGATCCGGTTCAGGAGGAATCTTGTCTCCCGGTTTAAGGTCTCCGTTTCTGATGGCGTCGGTCAGCTGATTGATGACGCTCTGTACTACTGATTCCTTTTTTAAGCTTTTAAGATAAGTAGGTGCTGGTGTCATAAAGACTTTCTCCTTTATATATGATCTCTGTCCCCATTTTTCTTTTGTATGACATAATACAAAGTTAGGATAACAAGTCTTACACCCAATGTCAAATCCGTATTTTTTATTCCTGAAGCGTAAGATGCTGAGGCACGCCTTCCGAGTAGTACGGCTCGATCTCACCCATGATAAGCGGACGAGCATACGCTACAAACTCATCGCTGACATATGTTCCGTCGTTGATGATCCACTCCAGAGGAACCTTGCGCTCAACGTTGGCTACTTCGTGTATGTCGAAGCTGTTATATGAAACGATATACGGCTTTCTTGATTCGACCTTGATGGTGATCATCTCTCCGGTGTTTCCTTCAAAGGCTTTCTGCGCTGCAATATATCCCGCGTTGTAAGCCTCATCAGCGTCCGTACGCGATACTACGTGCGAAGCACATCTCTGAAGTGTCGAGAATTCGATCGATCTGGCTTTTACACCCGTCTTCTCTGTTATGAGAGATGCGAGGTATGCGCCGACTCCCGAGAGCTGCTTGTGGCCGAACGCGTCAAGCTTATCCGAGCTCCCGCTGAGCTCACATACGAAACGTCCGTCAGCAAGTTTTACGCCTTCCGATACAGCGATTACTATCGAGTTCTTTTCTTTTGCGAGTTCACCTACGCGTTTCACGAAGTCATCAGGATCGAAGTCCACCTCAGGCAGATAAATGAGATCAGGAGCGTTGTTTCCCAGTGCAGCGGCGGCTGTGAGCCATCCTGCATGGCGTCCCATTATCTCTACGATAACTGCGGAAGTTCTGTAAGGTCCGTAGCAGTCGTTATCTACAACGATCTCCTTGAGCGATGTAGCGATGTACTTCGCTGCTGACCCATAGCCCGGGCAGTGGTCTGTCACAGGCAGGTCGTTATCTATGGTCTTAGGGATGCCCATGAATTTCTGCGGTTTGTTGTGTGCTGCAGCGTAATCTGAGAGCATCTTTACTGTATCCATCGAGTCGTTTCCGCCGTTGTAGAGGAAGTACTGAATGTCGTATTTCTCCATAATCGAGAAGATCTTCTCATATACGTCCTCGTTACCTTCGATCTTAGGCAGTTTGTAGCGGCACGATCCCAGGAAGGCCGACGGTGTCCTCTTCAGAAGCGACACGTCCTGCTCATTCTTTACCTGTTTTCTGAGATCGATTATGTTCTCGTTAAGGAAGCCCTCAATACCATAGTGCATTCCGTATATCTTCTTTACTCCGGCATCTTTCGCAGCTGTGATGGCACCTGCGAGACTTGAGTTGATCACCGCAGTCGGGCCACCCGACTGACCTATGATTATGTTGCCCTTTATACTCATTTTAAAGTCCTCCCTTGATCGCTCTGATAGAAGCAGCTCTGTACTTTGCTCCGAAAACAGCTGAGCCTGCGACTATGAGTTCTGTTCCTGCTTCTCTTACTATATCTGCATTGCCTTCGCCGACACCGCCGTCTATCTCTATAATATAGCTGTATCCCTTTTCAGCCTTAAGCTTGCTGTAGTAGCGGATCTTATCCAGCGAGTCAGGCATGAACTTCTGTCCTCCGAATCCCGGCTCTACCGACATTACGAGTATGAGATCTATGTCGTCAAGATACTCATCAAGCACCTCAGGAGCTGTCTTTGGCTTGACCGAAACACCGGCCTTCACCCCAAGAGAATGTATATGCTCAAGAGTGTGCTTCAGATCGCTGCATGCTTCGTAATGTACTGTGATGAATTCGGTATTGTCAGTTACGAAGTTCTCTATGTACCTGTCCGGATCCATTATCATCAGGTGGACATCGTACGGCACCGTCGTGTACGAGTTAAGGCTCTTCATTACGCCGGCTCCGAAGCTGATATTCGGAACGAACATCCCATCCATTACATCGATATGCAGATAGTCGATCCCGCAGCTGCATACATCTGCAACATCCTCGCCGAGCTTTGCGAAGTCCGCAGCAAGTATTGACGGAGATATCATTGCTTTATCTACTTTTGCCATTTTCATGACCCTTTCTTTTTCTTGTAACGCGGGCTCCCTCCGTCAGAATTCTGCGGCAGGGAGCCCACTTATGATAAGGAGATTAATATGAATCAGTTATTTGCGACCGATCACAAATCCCAGTATCAACGCGACTACCAGCATTCCTGCTGTTCCGAGCGCCAGGTTATGCGCTCCCGCAGCCGTTACCATAAACATAGGTGCGATCGTCAGGAAGAAGTTCTGCGTACTGATCTGCCACAGAGGTGTCGCTGCGATCAGGTTTGGACCGGCATCAGTCTCGAGCTCAGGGTCAGCGATTCTCAGAAGCATCATTCCTGTTGCCGTGGAACCTGTCCATGCTCCGAACATTACCATAGCGTTCTCGAGCCAGTTCTGCTTGAGCCAGAGCTTAGGCAGTACCATCAGTATGATTGTTGTCAGGATCAGACCTGCGAAGGATATCGTCAGGATGGCCGCGGCATTGTTCATGATTACATCAAGTTTCATTGTAGCGATAGCTGTGATGATGAGGTACTCGAGTGCGAGTGTTCCGACATGTGCCAGCGATTCGTTGTCTATGAACTGCGCTGCCGGAGTTCTCTTGATGACTACGCCGAATACCAGTGATACGAGTATGGCCGGTACGTAGATAGCGAATCCCGAGAAAAGCGGTACCATGTGCAGTATCTGCAGGAGGCCGTATGCTACCAGCATGATGGCCAGCACGATGCCGAAGTGCAGTGTCAGCGGATCGAAAGCGATGTCCGATGTGTACGCTGTCATGAACTTGAATCTGTTTTCCTTGTTAAGGATTCCTGTGTAGTCCTCCTTGCTGAGGTTTCCGGATTTCTCTGCTGTGACCCAGCCTTTGCGGATTCCGTAGTTGAGGATAGCGATACCTACGATGATGCCGTAAAGCATACCGATAGTTGCGTATGTAGTTCCGAACGCCGATGCCTCGTCATAGTTCCAGTAACCGAGTGTATCATAGATGCCTGCGATAACCTGAGGGATACCATGCGCGCCGTAGAATGCTCCGAACGGCAGAAGTGCAGCTCCGTCAGGCAGTCCGAAGACTTTGCCGAGGCCCATTGCCGACAGCACCTGAGCGGCGATTACAGTTGCCGAGATCAGGAAGATCAGCGAGCACTTCTTGATCATCTTTCTGTCGAACGACAGAGCGATGAACTGCGTTACAAAGAGTATCGCGAGCAGCGGGTTAGCGAATCCGCTTACGTTGTCCGACCAGTGAATGTAGTACGGGCAGAACTTGCCGAGCACTTCCGATCCGAGCAGAAGTCCCACAAGGCCTCCGACTACGGCTACCGGTATGAACATCTTCTGGAGGAATCCCACCTTTGATCTCAGAAAGAGACCGATTATGAGCAGACCGCTCGCCCAGGCAAAATCCATCAATATTGTTTCAAACATGTTGTCCTCCTTCTATTTCACCTGAGCTGCCGCCTCACGGATCTTCGCCACGAGTTCGGCTGTCCACTCATTCTGCATTTCGAAGTTTGTATAGACATCACGTGTTGCTTCCTTGAAAGCCTCGATATCCGGATTCTCGTTTACGGTCATGCCGGCTTCCTTGAGTTTTGCCAGCTGATCGTCCTCGTCGGCAGCTACCGCATCGCGGTGCTCCTGACCGAATTTTTTTGCGCCTTCCTGCAGCACATCCTTGATATCCTGCGGAAGCTTCTTCCATGTAGTGCCCGAGAACACCAGATTCTTCGACTCATACTTGTGATTTGTGATGGTCATGTACTGATTGACTTCGTTTATCTTGTTAGCGTATATGTTTGCGATAGGGTTTTCCTGTCCATCGAAGGTTCCCTGCGCAAGAGCGTCGTAGGTCTTGCTCCATGCGAACTTCGTTGTGCTTGCTCCGAGCTCCTTGAAGATCGAGGCCGTCATTTCATCTTCCGGGATCCTCATTTTGAGTCCCTCGACATCTTTCGGTCCCTTGACCTCACGTACGCTGTTTGTAATCTGTCTCATGCCGTTCTCCCAGAAGGCGAGCTGCACGAGGTTGTAATTGCTGAGTTCGGCTGTAAGCCCTTCTGCGATCTCTTCGTTATCCATTACCGCCCATGCCTGCTCATAGCTTGTGAACAGGAACGGAAGTCCCAGTGTAGCTATCTTAGGCGCGTATGTTGCCTCTACTCCCTGAGGCATCATCATCGCATCGAGCTCTCCGGTGACCAGCTGCTGAGCCATGTCGGTGTTGTCGCCAAGCTCCTCATTCGGATAGATGCGGACGATCACTCTTCCGCCGGTCTGTTCATTAACCCACTTAGCGTAGTTCTGAAGCGAGATATTGATCAGATTATCTTCAGTGTCGCTGTGTCCGAGCCTTATGATGTACTCGGCAGCCCCTTCCTGGCTTTCTCCGGACCCGCTGCCCTGTGAGCCGCAGGCGGTCAGCGACAATGACAGAGCCATGAGGAATGCCAGCATTAACGCCAGAGCCTTGAATCTTTTCTTCATAACTTTGTCTCCCGTCTTCCCTGATAGCTGTATCGCCACCGATTGTTAAAGTGCCAGTGCTGTCTCAACAATATTGTCAACAGTAATGCCGTTCTTTGCAAGCAGTCTCTCGTAAGGAGCGGATTCACCGAACTGATCCTGGATACCGATCCTCTTTACTTTGCCCTTGCCCATCTCAGCTGCGACTTCGCATACTGCGCTGCCGAGACCGTTGATGATGTTGTGGTCCTCTACTGTGACGATCTTGCCGATCTCCTCAACGCAAGCCTTTACTGCATCAACGTCGAGAGGCTTGATTGTGTGCATGTCGAGAACTCTAGCCGAAACACCCTTTTCCTCCAGAGCCTTTGCTGCCTTGATAGCGAGACTTACTGTGTCGCCGTTTGCGATGATAGCTACATCCTTACCGTCCTGGATCTGATATGCCTTGCCGATCTCGAACTCTACGTCCGGTCCGTATACCTGCTCCATGGCGTCTCTTGTGAATCTCAGATACATAGGTCCGTATGTCTCAGCTGCTGCTCTGACGAGCTTGCGTGCCTGGTTGTAGTCAGCAGGCATCATGATGGAGATGTTAGGAATGGTTCTGAGGATTCCCATGTCCTCGATAGCCTGGTGCGAAGCTCCGTCGTTAGCCGGTGTGAATCCGCCGTGTGAGCAAGCGATCTTGACATTGAGGTTTGTATAGCAGATCTCCTGACGGATCATCTCGCAGATCCTCATCGATCCGAATGCTGCGTATGTTACTACGAACGGGATCTTTCCGCATGTAGCGAGTCCTGCTGCTACGCCTGCGCCGTTCTGCTCTGCGATACCTACGTTGAGGTACTGGTCAGGAAGCTGCTTCTTGAATTCACCAGTCTTGCAGCTCTTGCCGATATCTATATCCAGAACTACGATTTCCGGATTGTCTTTTCCTACTTCTACTATTTCATCGCCGAAGCCGTTTCTTGTAGGGATCTTTTTCAGTTCACTCATTGTTCTGTCCTCCTCTTATATCAGCTGAGCCTTGAGTTCTTCCATTGCCTGTGCGTACTGTTCATCGTTAGGAGCTACGCCGTGCCAGCCTACCTGGTTCTCCATGAAGCTGACGCCCTTGCCCTTGACTGTTGCTCCGATGAGAGCTTTAGGATTGCCGTTCTGAGCCTCTGGTGCATAGCACTTGTCGAGTACTTCTACGGTTTCTTCCATGCTGTTGCCATCGTAGTAGTATACATCCCATCCGAATGCCTTGAACTTGGCACCGAGATCTCCGTTAGGCATTACCTCTTCGCAGGTTCCGTCGAGCTGCAGTCTGTTGACGTCGACGAACATGATGAGGTTGTCGAGTTTATACTTGTTAGCTGTGTTTGCTGCTTCCCAGATCTCGCCTTCCTGTGCTTCGCCGTCTCCGACTACGCAGAAGACCTTATAGTCCTTCTTATCCATCTTTCCGGCAAGAGCCATTCCTGCTGCGCAGGCAAGTCCCTGTCCGAGTGATCCTGTCGAGATGTCGATGCCAGGGCATTTGATCATCGAAGGATGTCCCTGAAGCGGGGAGCCTTCTTTTCTCAGTGTGTCGAGTACTTCGAGCGGGAAGTATCCGAGTGCTCCGAGAGCTGCGTACTGGATCGGGCATACATGGCCTTTTGAGAGGACCATTCTGTCTCTGTCTGCCCATCTTGGGTTCTTAGGGTCAACGTTCATGTACTTGAAATAGCATGCTGTTACGAACTCAGCAGCGGACAGCGATCCACCCGGATGGCCTGACTGCGCTTTGTAGATCATGTCGATGACTTTCATACGCAGGTCTGTTGCGGCGTTCTTGAGTTCTTTGATTGAAACGTCTTTCATAATTCTCTCCTTTGCCTTTTTCAATTAAGAATCAACAAGTAATAACTTTTTAACTAGCATCCGAGGTAAAGCGACTGCTTTGCCAGTACGAGGTTGAGGATCATCTCGTTGCATGGAGTCGGGATTCCGTACTGCTCTCCGAGCTTCACGACTGCACCATTGATGATGCGGATCTCTGTCTCGCGGTGATGTGTAACTGCCTGTACCATCGAGCTGATCGTCTCGTCTGTAGCGCGGGATACTTCGTAGCAGTGCTCAAGCTCTTCTTCGTAATCGAGTGTGCAGCCTGCTGCGTTTGCTACTGCGATCGCTTCCTTGATAAGTCTCTTTGCGAGCTCATTGGCGTATGGGTTCTTGCTGATGAATCCATTAGGAGTCTCAAGCAGTGCGCTTACGCCGTTGATGGCTACGTTAGCCGAAAGCTTGTGCCAGATTGCGTTCAGAACGTTCTCATGTACGTCGACTTCGAGACCAGCCTCGCGGAATGCCTCAGCGACTTCCTCTACCTTTGCCATAGGTGCCTTTGGCGATCCCATGTTTGTAGCTCCGTAACCTGTGTGTCTTACGTGACCCGGCTCGATCGGTGTAGCTCCGAAAGCTGTGTTTCCGATGATGATCTGCTCTTCAGGTACTACCTTAGCGATCTCGTCGTAGTTGCCGTAGCCGTTCTGCAGGCACATGATCATGGTGTGATCGTCGATCATCGGCAGCGCGTTGCGAACTGCTGCTTCCAGGAACTTGTAGTGAACGAATACTACGAGCAGGTCTACAACTCCGATCTCCTTAGGATCTGTTGTTGCGATAGTCGGGTAATAAGCTTCGGTCTCGCCGTTGCCGTATCCCGGTGCGCATTTATCAAGAAGGATCCCGTTCTTCTTGATCGCTTCAATAACTGGTTCATATGTGTCCAGTACACAAACTTCGTGCTTCTGCAGAAGGTAGCTCGCATAGCAGCTTCCGATCGCTCCGCATCCTACAAATCCGATTCTCATATCAGTTCTCCTCCTTGATTTTTGATTTCATTTTTTCTTTGTCTGTTTGCCGTATGTCCTTTGTCTGACATATGACACTTGTAATATAACCCTATGTCTGACAAAGAGCAAGGGTTTTTTTGAAATTTCTTTCAAAAAATAATTTTTTAACGATCTGGAGCAAAAAAAGAGCCGCCCGGCTCTGCGCCGGTGAACTTGTAAGATCAAAGTAGACATGCAAAAAAGCGTGTCTACTTTTCTTATGTTAGGATTTAAGCAAGGAGGTGGTTTTATGGGAAGACCAAAAGGAGGAAAGAATCGCAAATGGACCGC
>JAFRKO010000001.1 GCA_017431685.1 Mogibacterium sp. | reverse complement strand
CCAGCGAAAGTATTATCACTAAAGTGAAGAATGAGATCAGCGCTTTATTGTCATATTTGGTGATTCCAGTATTACTCATTGTTTCCTTCCTCACGATCAGTTGTCTCTCCATTGTTTCTGGTTTCATCTGCTTTCCTGACGCATGCTCTTTCGAGTGATACGAAGCAAGCTGCCGCTGCGAAATATATTACGCCTTCCGGCCACTTGTCTGCGGTGATCTGGAATACCGCGCTGGCAAAAAACAGTGTCGCTGCAACAGTCAGCATTCTCATCACTTTACGGTTTCCAATAATGTATTTTTCTATATTCGTCTTCATGACTATTTCCACCTCCACAATTCTGCCTGCGGGACTATTATCTCCATATGCTCGTCCCGAGCCCATTTCGGTATTTCTCTCGATTCTTTCATCAGTTCAATTACTCTATTAATGACTCTCCAAAACATTTTCGTTTCCTTGCTTTCTTATCCCATTCTCTGTTTTCGCACCAGTAAACAGTCCTGTCTGTCACGTCATATACCATGGACACGACGGTCGGGCAGACTTCCTGCGAGACTGCCTTCAGTATTTCAAAGCAATCCTCCACATCAAAATCATCTGACGCATTTTTCAGCATGTCTTTTGCTATGTGATATCTGTCCCAGCCCATCCACGGATGTGTCTCTGAGTTCTGCTTATATGGTGAGAAATTCGTTAAAATCTTGTATTCAGGTTTTTTGTAGTAGCTGCAGCCCTGACCCGGCACTATGTGAAGCACGTTGCCGTCAGCATCCGACAGTGCAGACATGAATGTCAGTCCCGGGATGCTGTAGACAGGTCTTTCAGCCGCTATGTCGCGGATCTCCTGCAGCGTTTTTTTCTGCAGCAGGAGGTCGATGTCCAGCATGATTACATTCTCGCCGTCTCCCGCTGGATCGCTTCTTCTGTCGGCAGGCCAGCATGTAGGCATTCCGACAAAGTCTCCCCGGCTGTTGGCGCCAAACAATGGCATCCACCCTTCTGTTGCATCATTGACCTCTATGAATACCCCTTCATCTGCAGGACTGACTCTGTATTCCATATCCAGAAGATCCAGATTCCAGCCTACTATCGTCTTATTCTTATTTACTACTATGCTTGTACACATTATTGACCTCCCTCTTTTGCTCCCTATCGTTCGGTAGTTTGAGGTGTATTTTTTTACCGGTCAGCCTTAAGGCCGGCCGGCAATTGATATTCTATATGATTTATTTATAGTATCGTTCTACTTTGCGTAGACCTCAAAGAACTGCAGCACGTGTTTATGCACCAGTTCCATCACTTCTTCCTCTCTGGCAGGCTCCCTGTCACACAGGTTGATCCAGACTGTGATCGGTGATGAGAGCTGCGCGGCCATGATCTCAGTATCCGCTTCCCTAAGCGTATTGCTGCGGATAAGGTATCTGATTATGCCTTCGAAGTATTTCATGATCCCTTCGTAATTCATTCTGGTCTGCAGAACAGAGAGTTCCCGGTTGCGGAACTGCTCGATCAAGAGCAGCTTTCTGCCCCTGCTGATGGCCGGATCATGGACTATATATCTGACCTGACCCTGGATCATCTTCGCGGCATCATCCGCAGTCATCCCCTCTTTGTCCTTTGTGAATTCAGGATCGTCCCAGTCGGCTTTAGTGAATATGGAATGCTCTGCATATCCGTTTAGCACCGACTCTACGACATTATCCAGTATCTCCTGCTTGCTTCCGAAGTGGCTGTAAAGAGATGCCTTTCTGATCCCTACCGCATCTGCGATCTGCGAAATGCTCGTAGCTTCATAACCATTAACTGAAAACAGATCCAGCGCGACATTCAGTATCTCATCTCTTGTATTGCCCTTATCCATAGCATTCCTCCGGCAGTAAAAAATATATTGGACATCACCATTCTACCTACCGTTCGTTCGTTAGTCAATACCTTTTTTACGAAACGATCCGGTAGTATGCATTAGATGTAACTCTGTATATGACCGCATATACTATACCGCAGATCAGTACGCATACACTGGAGGTAATGATCAGGCGCGGTATGTCAAACAGTCCGAACAGCATGAGCAGCTTGTTTACTATAGGCAGTACCACCGCCAAGTGTATGCAGGCTAAGATGATTGGGATAAGGAATACCGTCAGCATCTGTGAATTGATGCTTTTTCTTATTTCATCCTTCGTCATGCCGACCTTCTGCATTATGTCGAATCTGGACTGATCCTCGAAACCTTCCGAGACCTGTTTGTAATACATGATTATCACGCAGGACATCAGGAAGATGATGCTGAGCAGAATGCCGAGGAAAAACAGTCCTCCGAAGGTGCTGACGAAGTCGCCTCGTTCTGCTTCATGGCTCTCGCAGTAGCAGTTGTCAAAGTCAAGCGGCTTCAGTTCCTCTTTGATCAAATTATCCAGTGTGGCTGCCAGAGCCACCTGCTCGTCGGCGTCAAGGCCGGTATCAAAACGGCAGTCCCAGAACCACGCCAGCATAGGCTCGCCGTCGTAATCTGCATATTTTGTGTAGTTCTTCGCGACCTCACCAGCATCCTTCACGATCACAAAGATGCCCGGAGATGCCGAGACCACTGCAGCCGGATCTATCTCTTCTATCCTGTCATCGATACGCTTTGTGACTTTGAACGGAACATCCCCGATAGTAATCACATCGCCGATCTCTATGTCCTTTGCGGTTCCGACCAATGCTTCACCCTGAGCCACTGTCTCGTTATAACCAAATACTCTGTTATAGACATCCACATCAATGAACAGTATCTGCGCTACTTTGTCATAATTGATGAAAGCAAGATCTGACTTTGAGTTGAGTGTGACATCCAGCTTGCTGTCATCGAAGTAACCGCTGATCGACCACTCGTAATATGTTTTGTTGTTCATTATCTCCGCACCGTGTTCCTCTGCAGCGGCCTTAAGGTCAGCATCCAGCTTCTCACCCAGATCCTCAAGGCTTTCATCATAACCGTACTTGCACGCAAAGGCACCTATCTCGTTAGGATAGCGCACATTGAGGCACTGCTCTGCACCTGTGTAAAGCGCTGAAGTCGAGGACATCATTACAAGGATCATCGTCAGAAGGATGCAGATCGACGCAAGTCCCGCGCCGTTTCTCTTCATGCGATATGCCATCGAAGACACCGATACAAAATGATTTGTCTGGTAATAGTAGTTCCTATTCTTCTGAAGCATCCTGCAAAGGATGACAGACCCTGCGATCAGAAGAAGATAGGTACCTATCATTATCAGTATCACGGCGACAAAGAACCACATGAGTGCTGACATAGGTTGCTGTATCTTAAGCGCGATATAGTATCCCGACCCAAGAGATGCAAGGCCGAGGACGCCTGTGAGCCAGTTTGACTTCGGCGGCTTCTCGCCTGCTTTATCTGCAGTCACCAGCTCTATTGGACTTGCAAAACTGACTTGTCTCAGCGAATTGAGATAGATCAGCAAAAAAATCGCGCTGTATGTTACAACTGTCATGATGACAGAGGTGAACGGAACAGAAAAAGCATATCTTACAGGTACTTCTATCAGCTTTGTAAATCCGAGCTCTGCCAGCTTGGAAATCCCTATGCCGGCAATGAGTCCGCCGAATATCGCGACTGCCCATGTAAACAGCGTTTCGAAGAACAGTATCCTTCCCAGGTTGAATCTGTTCATCCCCAAAATGCTGTAAAGACCGAACTCCTTCTTTCTGCCTTTGATCAGCGTTGCCTGTGTATAAAAGAGAAACAGAAGCCCGAACAGCGTCATTATATATGTGCCCATCTGCATCATATCGGTAGCAGTGTGCCCGCCCGGCATGCCGTCCATGATCCCTGAATACCCGAGGAAGTGAAGGATGTAATACACAGCTACCATCATGATGCATGTCACCAGATACGGTGCATACAGCCTGCCGTTCTTACGCATGCCGTTCGCAGCCATCTTTGGATAGAATCCCAGCTTCATTATCTGTCACCTCCCTGTGCGAGAAGCGTCAGTGTATTGCTAATCTTCTGATACATCTGCTGATCAGTGGCATCGCCTTTATATATCTGGTGGAACACTACTCCATCGCGTATAAACATCACCCTGGAAGCCCTGCTCGCAGCCTTTGTGGAATGAGTTACCATCAGGATGGTATGTCCCATCTGATTCACCTTAGCGAAAAGATCAAGCAGCTCGTCCGATGACTTTGAATCAAGTGCGCCCGTAGGCTCATCCGCCAGAACTATTCTCGGATCTGTGATCAGTGCTCTCGCAACCGCCGCTCTCTGTTTCTGACCGCCGGATACCTCGTAAGGATATTTCTTGAGAAGGGTTTCGATACCAAGCGGTGATGCAAGGTCATCCAGCCTCTTCTTCATATCTTCCGGCTTCATTCCGGCCAGAACCAGTGGAAGATAGATATTGTCTTCGAGAGAGAATGTATCCAGCAGATTGAAGTCCTGAAACACATACCCCAGATTGTCTCTGCGGAATTTTGCAAGATCCGAGTCCCTGACTGCGCTCAGCTTCATGCCGTCAAGTATGACCGTTCCTTCTGTCGGCTTGTCCAGAGCCGCGATTATGTTCAGCAGGGTGGTCTTGCCGCTGCCGGATTCTCCCATGATAGCGACATATTCGCCCTTTTCAACTGTGAAATTGACGTTCTTCAGCGCTTCAACGGATGCTCCGCCGAAACGAGTCCTGTATGTTTTCTTTATTCCTCTTGCTTCAAGTAAACTCATTACTGTAACCTCCTTGTTGCCTGATTACAGTCTGATGATAATAATATAAGCAGAGCCGTTCCATCGGATCTGCTTACGTATTTCTTACATATCTGTCACATTTAATATCAATCATCTGTCACGAGTCTTGCGGCCGTGAGATCAAGTATTATTGTTGTCCCCCTGCCCGGCTGCGACTCAGCGCTTATCGTATGCCCGAGATTGTCCGTTATCCTTTTGCAGAGATAAAGCCCGATCCCGCTTGCCCGTTTATCCTCACGACCGTTGAAGCCGGTGTAGCCGTTTTCAAATATGCGAGGAAGGTCTTCAGCACTTATACCTATACCGGTATCACTGATATGGAGAATTCCCGGCTCATCCATATAGATATGCACGCCGCCTTCTGAAGTGTACTTGACCGCATTTGAAATAATCTGCTCTATAACGAATGTCAGCCATTTTCCATCGGTGAGCACAGTATAATTCACTGGCTGATAATCCAGCGTCAGTCTCTTCAGAATGAATTCCCTTGAAAACTTCCGGACAGCCGTGCGGATGATACTGTCAAGATCATATTCCTTTATAAGGTAGTCCGTGCTGTCCGAATCCAGTCGCAGGAACGTCAGCACCATTTCGACATATTCTTCGATCCGGTTCAGATCTGAAGTGAGTTTTCTTGCCGTCTCTGTATCCTCTGACTGGAGGCTGAGCCGCATGGCTGCGATCGGAGTTTTGATCTGATGTGCCCAGACAGTATAGTAGTCGATCATATCGTTATACTCTTCTGCCGCGTGAACTGCTGACTGCTTCGCCTCGTCCTGAAGTTTAGTGATGATCTGCTGATAGTCCTCCTCCAGCCGATCGGCCGGAGCAGGCATTTCTTCGTGGGTAAGCATTATGTGCCGCCTTCGATAAGCAATATAGTCAATCGCAAGTGCGACTCCGCCGATCATAATACTCAGGATCAGCGGGTATGTAACTACTACGACAGGCATTTCGAATAGCAGATACGCAGCTGAGAATGCTCCGACAATAAGTATGCATAATACGATCGCCTTTACGCGCGACCTGATATAGCTCATAAACAGTTCCATTATTCGGCCTCCAGAATATACCCCACGCCGAACCTTGTCTTTATTATGTCTTTGAGACCGGCTTCTTCAAGGGTTCTGCGGAGCCTGCCCACATTAACTGTAAGCGTATTTTCATCAACAAAGCTGTCTGTTTCCCATAGAGCCTCCATCAGTTTTTCTCTGCTTACGACCTTGTTCTTGTTCTGCATCAGGGTAAGAAGGATCATGTATTCGTTTCTTGGAAGAACTATCTTAATGCCATTGTGCAGTAGCGTGTTATCTTCTGTATTGAGCACAGCACCGGCTGCCTGCAACGTGAACGAGTTTCGATTGAAATCGTAAGTTCGCCGAAGAAGCGCCTGTACCTTGGCTATCAGAACGCTCTGATCAAAAGGCTTTGGGATATAGTCATCGGCACCCATATTCATAGCCATAATGATATTCATGTTATCCGTTGCAGATGAGATAAATATGATCGGCACTGAACTTGTCTTGCGTATTTCCTGGCACCAATGATAACCACCCATATATGGAAGCGTGATGTCCATTATGACAAGATGAGGCTTGTATTCCTCGATTTCTTCCATTACATGGCGAAAATCTGTTATCTGGCGGGCTTCCATCCCCCAGCCAGCAAGACAATTGCCTATTCCTTCAGCTATTCCTTTATCGTCCTCAACTATGATTACCGTATACATGATTCTTCCCGGTTTTAATATATAACCATTATCCATACAAACTTCGATTCTTAATATATAAGCGAGGGTTTTGAACAGCCTTTGCTTTTCTTTATGATGAAGGTGATTGGCTAACGTAATCTTCGATTGGGACACCACGCCCGGCGACAAATTTGTTA
>JAFRKO010000053.1 GCA_017431685.1 Mogibacterium sp. | reverse complement strand
GAGAAATATATCTATTATTACAATCATCAGAGAATCAAGGGCAAGCTAAAAGGACTGAGCCCTGTTCAATACAGAATTCAGTCCTTGTTAGTAGCTTAATGTCCTGCCAAAATGTGTCTAACATTTTGGGTTCAGTTCATTAAGGCATCAGGAGCTTTTTATTGTACTTCATATTGTAACTTTGACCCAGCAGACCGGATCGGATAGCTTTTCGAGCTCGTCCACGGTGAGCTCAACGACTGAATCCTCGCCGCCTATGCCCGGGAAGACGGTCTCGCCCACATGCTTCCTAATCGAAAGATCGAGGTAGAGCTTTGCCGTATCTTTAAGGCAGAACGGATTGATGGTGCCTGCTATGTGGCCAACCAGCTCTTCCGTCTGTTCTGCAGGAAGCATAGTCGGCCTGAATCCGAATGCATTCCTGAACATCCCGTTGTTTACTCGCGATTTGCCTGAAGCGATCACCACGATTGCTGTGCCTCCCTTGCCCTTGAAAGCCAGGCCCTTACATATGCGGTCAACGTCAACATCGAGTGCCAGCGCAGTGCTTTCTGCAGTGATATCAGTATTCTTGAAATCTATTATACGGTCGCTCATCCCCTTGCTTTCCAGGTATGCGCGCCCCCTTACTTCTGCTTCGTTCATTTTTTGCCTTTGCTAATTCAGATGCGTTACCGTTCCGTCACCGTCGACCGGGATCTCATCGCCCAGATATGTCGGCTTCGCCTTTACGATTCCTTTAAAAAAGTCCTTGTTGCGTGCCAGCACCTCACGTGCCTCTCTGTAATACCTGCCCGCGTATTTCTGCTGGTTGGAGGCCACGCCCTTTGCCACTATGCCGAGCGCCTCACAGGCCTTGAGCGCCCTGAAAAGGTGATATTTCTGCGTGACTACTATCATGCGGTCAGCCATGAACACCGCATGTGACCTGTAGACCGACTCGTAAGTCGAGAATCCGGCGAAGTCCAGAAATATATCTTCAGGAGGAACTCCCTGCGCAAGCGTGTACTTAAGCATGCAGTCCGGCTCGCTGTATTCCACGATGCTGTTGTCGCCGCTGAGCAGAAGTTTCGGCGCAACGCCTGCCTTGTAAAGGGAGATGGCTGTGTCGAGCCTGTCCCTCAGCATGGGCGACGGTTCATTATCTGCCCACACCGCGCATCCAAGCACCATTATGCACTGCGGATCCAAGCTCCTGCAGTCCTCGGCTTCAGCATTGCTTATGCCGCTGCCTGTATCAACCCCGGCTATATCGCCTTTTACTGACTGCGTCACGTAAGCGCTTAGCCCAAGCAACAGTACCGCTGCAATTATTATCAAAATCACAAGTTTTTTAATCAGTCTGATCATCCAAGTTCCCGTTTTGAGGCCAGCGCGCGCGGTACATAGGCCTTTATGTGTATGCCTTCCTCCTCGTATTCTTCAGACAGAAGCTGGCCTGCCTTTCTTATTTCCGCCACTACTGCGGTTTTTTTGTAAGGGATCACCGTATCTATGAAGACACGGCTCTCCCTTAGTATCCTTGCGAGTTCGCTGTAAAACTCATCGAGTCCGGCACCGGTCTTTGCGGATATCTTTACAGATGCGTCAGCGCCGAAATCCCTGAAGAGCGCATCCTCATCGACAAGGTCTGCTTTGTTCCATACAGTGATGACAGGTTTGTCGCTTATCCCAAGGTCTATCAGAGTATCATAGACCACTCTTCTGTGCATCTCCGCCTGCGGGTCTGAGGCGTCTATCACATGCACTATGATGTCAGCATAGCCGGCCTCTTCCAGAGTGCTGCGGAACGCGTCTACCAGGTTGTGCGGAAGCTTGTTTATGAATCCTACAGTGTCAGTAAACAGTACCTGCTGTCCGTCAGGAAGTGTCGCTGCCCTCGTCGTAGGATCGAGTGTCGCAAAGAGTTTGTCTTCGGAGAGCACATCGGATCCCGTGAGCCTGTTGAGCAGTGTGGACTTGCCCGCGTTGGTGTAGCCTACGATAGCCGCAGTCGGGACGGCATTAGAAGAGCGCTTTTTACGCGCTGTGTCGCGTGCCCTCTTCATTGTTTCGATATCATCCGACAGTATTTTTATGCGCTTCTGTATGACGCGCCTGTCCGTCTCGAGCTTCGTCTCACCCGGACCTCTTGTACCGATGCCGGCACCGAGCCTTGAGAGAGCTTCTCCCATACCGCGCAGTCTTGCGTATCGGTACTTCTGCTGGGCTATCTCCACCTGCAGCTTGCCCTCTCTTGTACGGGCGTGTGCCGCAAAGATATCCAGTATGAGCGTCGTTCTGTCTATGACCTTCGCGCCTGTCAGCTCAGCAAGATTGCGCATCTGCGAGGCTGTAAGCTCATCATCGCAGATTATGCCGTCCGCTTCATGTATCTCTATGGATTCGCGGAGCTCAGCAGCCTTGCCCTTGCCGATATATGTCGACTTGTCCGGATGCACCAGGTTCTGTACGACCTGCATAACAGTCTCGCCGCCGGCGGTGTCCAGCAGATCTGCAAGCTCGTCAAGGGAGTCCCAGGCAGTCTCTTCATTGCCGGAGGCCACTGCGACCAGTATGTACTTTTCTATATGATCTGTGTTTTCAGTAAGAAGATCGTTCAATATATGTTTTTCGTCCTTTTCAGTTTACCGGATCTGTGACTGCGGATTCAGAATATCGACTGCAGCAAAAGCATGTACAGTGCGGTCCCTGCCACTACGCTCAGTATCGTGTTTCTCTTCCACAGATATGTACCTGTGACGACCGCCAGCGAGATGATCTCGGGCAGTCCGTGAGGAGCCTCGAGCAGCGGCATGTCCCTCAGACAATATACTATGAGCAGCCCCATCGCTGTATACGGCACCACGCGCCCAAGGTAAAGTATAAATTCCGGAACCTTCTCTCCCCTTCCGAAGATGAGTACAGGCACTATCCTTGTAGCCAGCACTGCGAGCCCCATTACAGCTATTACAATCATCGCGTGTCTGTGATCAGTCATTGCTCTCACCTCCCACAGGCTCTATTCTGCCGCGGGCAGCGGTAAGCACCCCTATAATTATGATCATTGCCGGGATCAGGAAAATGTCGCGTCCGAATATAATGCGGCATGCGAGCGTAGCTGTGACTCCGAGCACAGCCGGAAGGTGACACTTGCTGTCTATCCACTGCTGTATGAAAACAGTAGTGAACAGAGCCGTCATAGCAAAGTCGATGCCCGTCGAGTCGAAGGTGAGCAGTGTGCCTATCCATCCGCCGAGGAATGATCCCGCAACCCACGCGCCTTGGTCGAACAGTGTAACGAGCAGCCTGTAGTTGCTGATGTTGACACCCTCAGGTCCGTCATCCTTGCTGAGCATGGCATAAGTCTCGTCGCAGAGGGCATAATAAAGATAGCCCTTGCGCCTGCCCTCGCTGCTGTACCTGCCTATCATCGATATGCTGAAGAACACATGCCTTGCGGATATCATGAGAGCGGTGATGCCGGCCATCAGAACAGAGCCGCTGCTCAGCATCGTAACGCTGACGAACTGAGCAGTGCCGCTGAATATGATTATCCCTGAAAGCAGCGACCACACAGGCCCGTAGCCGTGCTTCTCCATCAGTATGCCGTATCCTATGCCCAGTACCAGAAAGGTCACGATGATAGGCGATGATGTGTGCAGTGCTGCTCCTATATCCTTCTTAGTGATTTTTCTCAAGTCCTTCTCCAGTTGTTCCCTGTCCCCTTTAGCAATTACCCGTATATACGTATCTGAGCCTCTCCCGGGCCACTTCTGCGAGCCTGTAGACGAGCCTCACCTTAGTTGCGTCCCTGTCCGTCATATGGAACCTCGGGAAGAACCTCGAAATATGAAGCGGTATCTCCTCTCCGTCAGTGAGGCCTGCGATCCATTCCGTAATGTCTCGCATCTCGTCTTCACCGTCATTCTCACCCGGAACGATCAGCGTGGTAAGCTCCACGTGGCAGTGCTTCACCGCTTCTTCGATGAATGCCATGGTCATGGCCCGGTCGCCTCCGAGAACCTCGTTATAATAGTGATCGGTGAAACCCTTCAGGTCTATGTTCATCGCGTCGATATACGGCGCCAGCTCAGCAAGCACAGACAGGTGTGCCGTACCGTTGGTAACTATCACGTTGTACATCCCCAGCTCATGCACGAGCTTCGCGGTGTCGCGGATATACTCGTAACCGATAAGCGGCTCGTTGTATGTGAAGGCGACACCTATGTTTCCCCTGTCTCTGCACGAGAGCGCTATTCGCGCCATTTCCTCAGGGGAAACATGTTCAGCCCTGTCCGCAAACCTGTACGCTTCTTCTGACCAGGATATCTGATAATTCTGGCAGAACGGGCATCTGAGATTGCAGCCGTAGCTGCCTGTTGAGAGTATCATCGAACCCGGGTGGAACCTTGCGAGCGGTTTCTTTTCTATAGGGTCGAGAGCAAGTGAAGTGACCCTGCCGTAGTTGGCAGCAGTCACCGTTCCGTCAGTGCAGGTGCGGGCTCCGCAGAAGCCCAGTCCGCCTTCCGGTATATTGCAATGTCTGAAACATACTTTGCAAACAGCCATATCAGTAGTGCCGTATCACTTCGAATCTCTGAAGTCTGTATTTTTCGAATTTGTGGATGCCGCCCTTCTTCATGGCGATCTCCACCTGCTGCTCTGGCGTATCTATGCCGTCGAGGTCAGGGAGGAGCAGTCCTCTCCTGCGTCCGCAGCTGACGATGACTCCGTATCTCTTCACGTCAAGTTCGTCTTCGGAATCTATGTCTTCAGGCTCACCGAGCACGTCAACGTTTATATCCAGCCACGGGAGCTCATCCGGCTTAATGGCAGGGAATCTAGGGTCTCTTGTCGATGCGCTTATGGCATTGCCGATTATCTCTTCGGCTACGCAGCTCCTCGTTGGGGCGATCGTTCCAATGCATCCCCGCAGATCTCCGTGCTCGTGTATCGATACGAACGCTCCGGCCTGAGTCGAGAGCATCTCATCAGGCAGGCCGGCAGGTACATCAAGCACTTCACGCCTGAGCACGTACGCCTCAACTGCTTCGCGCGCCAGCTTTACATATTCGTCAGACTGCTCCCGCTTAGCTCTGAGCTCATCCTCGATCTTTTCCATTTTGCGCTCCAGGAAATGCCTGCTTTCATCTGCGTCTCCGGGATAAAACGTGCAGATTCCATAGCCGACGCCGGTGACGTCCTGGTGCACCAGTCTCTCAGCCCTGACCGCCGTGCCGTCAAACGCGCCGCCCATTATTACAAACGATCTGTGTCCGCACTCGGCAGCCTTGTCGCAGAAAGTGCTGTCAAAGTCGAGGAGCTCACCGAATGCGGCACTCCCCATCACGTCCATAATGCGCTTGTCGTATTCAGGACCTTCAGGTGTGTATCCGTAAGGCCCGTAGTCCTGCAGCTTGTGCGAGAGATCTCCGCTCGCCACCATCACGACCCTGCGGTCTGTATTCTCAGCAGCCTCACGTATCATCATCCCAAGCCGGTAGTGGTCGATCAGCGGAAGCCCTGAAAGACCGATTCGCACTATCTTTCCGCTCTTGTACTGGTTCCTGATAAACCAGAGCGGCACCATGGTGCCGTGATCGAGCTCCTTATCGCGCTCGCCAAGTGTGCCTGCAGGGAAATCCTCCTTGTCGGCCAGACGGCATATCTCTCTGACGAGTTCAGTGTCATATTCTTCACTGAATCTTACGCCCGGAGCCCTGAAGCCGGCAAAACTTCCGCTCGCACTTTTGCCGGGCGATATGTGAAAGTAATCCGCATACATTATGGAATGCGGACTTGTTATTATTATTGTTTCCGGCGCGAGCGCAGCTATCTCGCCCGCGACTCTCTCATAAGCTGCAGTTGTAGCTGCCACCTGTGCCTCGCTTCCCCTTCCTATGTCAGGTACTATCATAGGCGGATGCGGCACCATGAATCCGGCAATTATACCCATATTTACCTCCTGACTTCAGTCATTCGGCTTTACACCCCCAGATACTCCTCGAGTGTTATGCCTTTATCAGTGATCTCTTTTGCGATCTCAGGACTGTCCAGATAGCGGATGTGCCAAGGCTCATACGCGTAGCCTGTAATAGCCTCGCCTTCCTCAGGGAAGCGGAGTATGAAGCCGAATTCCGGCAGTCTCGCGTGAACTGCTTCCCAGATATCCGGGTACTGAACCAGATCCTCGTTTTCGTATACGTCCTTGCCGTCTATCGTGAAGTAAAGATCGAGCGCAAGTCCTGTATGATGTTCGGAATATCCCGGAACGGCTACGTATTTCTTAACGTAGTCTTCACCGTACTTTTCCGTGAAGTCATCGACTATCTTCTGCTGGGCAGCAACGCTTCTGTACGCGGAATCCAGCTCAAACCTGACTTCTCCCTTTTCATATCCCTCAAGATCTTTCTCTACTGCCTCCTTGAGCTTGCAGTATGCTTCGTAAGCCTTGCTTTCAACATAGACCTCATCACCTACGGAATTCGTAACGGTCGTAGTCTCGAGAGCCTCCTCCCATCCGTCAGGCAATGGACTTTTCTGATTTACCAGCACCATGTAGTCAATCACCGATCCTTCTTCTGTTTCAGCTTCTGCCTCTGTCTCAGCAGCTGCATCGGCCGGGTCTTCACTTTCACTCTGTTTACCGCATCCTGAAAGCGGAAGAACGAATATCATCGCTGCTGCAAGCAGCATTATAAGCAATCTTGTTTTTTTCATTTACAACCTCTTAAATTATTATCGAAAGGACTCCATGGTACTGCCATGGAGTCCGTACTCTTACTTGTTTTCGCGATAGAGCGTATCGCAGTATACGCAGCGGTAATCTCTCGATTCAGTGTCAACAAGCCTGAACTTCTGCGGTATGCCTCTCTCTACCGAAGTGATGCATCTTGGATTGCGGCATTCCAGCACGTTTGTAAGTATGGTCGGAGGCTTTGGTTTGAACTTTTTGACGAGTTCGCGATCCTTTACGATGTTGACAGTGATATCCGGGCTGATGTATCCGATCAGGTCGTAATCGATCGGAATGTCAGCGTCAATTTTGATGATGTCCTTGGCTCCGTACTTCCCGCTCGATGCCCTCTGGATGATGGCTACCGTGCAGTCTGCCTTGTCGAGGCCGAGGAGGTGATAAAGCTCAAAGCCTTTGCCGGCCTTGATATGATCCAGTACATATCCTGTATTGATTCCATCTATGTTCATTTGATACCTCCTTTACTTGATGCCCAGCAGATACAGTATGAGCGCCATGCGGATGTACTTGCCCATCAGAGCCTGATAGAAATAGCATGCTCTCGGATCCTCGTCCACATCCACGTCTATCTCGTTGACACGCGGCAGCGGATGCATAACGATCATGTCTTCCTTTGCAGGCTTCAGCATCTCTCTTGTAAGTATGAAGCTGTCTTTGAGTTTCTCGTAATCTTCCCAGCTCGGGAATCTCTCCTGCTGAATCCTGGTCATATACAGTATATCGAGTTCAGGTATAGCGTCCTCAAGGCTTTCCACCTCACTCCAGTCGACTCCTTCGTTGTTAAGCCTGTCTCTTATGTAACTCGGTATCCTCAGCTCTTCCGGCGCGATCATAACGAACCTGACATTCTCATATCTCAGCAGCGCGTCGATAAGTGAGTGCACTGTTCTGCCATACTTGAGGTCTCCGCAGAGGCCAACCGTAAAGTTGCCGATCTCGCCCTTCTTGCGGTGGATCGTCATGAGGTCGGTCAGCGTCTGTGTCGGATGGAAATGCCCTCCGTCTCCCGCGTTTATGATAGGGACCCTGGATTTTACGGCACCTACGACCGGCGCGCCTTCTTTAGGGTGTCTCATTGCGATTATATCAGCATAGCAGCCTGCCATGATGATCGTATCGGATACTGTCTCACCCTTCGCGGAAGAGCTCGACTGTGCCTGGTCGAATCCGAGCACGTTGCCGCCAAGCTCCATCATGGCTGCCGTAAATGACAGTCTCGTTCTGGTGCTCGGCTCAAAGAACAGTGTAGCGAGCTTTTTGTGCGCGCAGCTGTCCCAGTACTTTTCAGGATGCGCGATGATATCGTCTGCGGTCTCCATCAGATGATTGATATCTTCTACGCTCAGATCGGTGATGTTGATCAGATGCTTTACGTCTCCCATGTGGTCCCCTTTCTGTTTTATTTACGAATATCTCTTCCACTCAAGACCGAGGCCGTTGGCTACGATCGTGATGAAATCCTGTACATTTGTGACGATTGTTGTTGCGGCCAGACTTCCTCTGTCAAGAAGCTTGTTTACCACGAATTCATCGGCATCGACTGTATATAGGAATACCGGTCTTACAGTGCCGTCCTCAAGCACTCTGAATGATGGCGTCATGTTTCCCGTCGCAATGGTATGAAGCATCGTTGCCAGGCATATGACCGTGGTCGCCTTTTTTATGGTCTGCCTCATTATATTCTGGCCTTCATATACATCAGCGATGACTTCCGGAATAGGACCATCGTCTCTTATTGAGCCGGTAAGAACAATTGGAATGTTATTCTTTACGCAGCTGTATATGATGCCGTTGTCGATGCTGTAATCCTCAATGAACTGAGGAATGGAGCCGCTTCTGCGGACCTTGTTGTCGACATCAAGGTGGTTATAATGGCCGTTTGGCTGCGACTTCTGTGTATATATGTCCTGACCGAGAGCTGTGTTGAGCAGAGCGCCTTCGAGGTCATGAGTAGCCAGCGCGTTGCCGGCCAGCAGCGCATCTACATAGCCGTTTTCTACCAGCGACTGCATGCACGCTCTGGCATCATGGTCGAAAGCAAACGCAGGGCCCATTACCCAAACGATATTGCCATGCTCTTTTTCGTAATTCAGCAGTTCGAACAGTTTGTCATAATCGCGGGCATATGATGTTTCTCTGCTCCTGCCCTGGCGGAATACAAACTGATCATCAAGCTCTGTCTCTTCGTCCTCAAAACCCCTGGTGTGGACGTATATACCCTCACGTCCGTCCTCACTTCTTCCAAGCGCCACCATATCTCCTTTACGGACATTACGGTTTTCCACTACGTCGAGTCTTCCGTCAGGTCTGAGCACTACGCTCGAGTCCATCCTGCTTTCTTCTGCAAGCTTCCACTCTCCGTTCACCTTGAAGTACTCGGGAAACATCGATGTGCTGTGAAAGTACTCCGGAGCTACGCCGTCTCTGTCCGCCTCTTCAAACCTGCAGTCAGGTGCGTTCACGAGCTTCGGCGAGGTGAAATCAGGGGCCTTGTATTCAGGTATTTTGAATTCCATGTTCTGTCAGATCTCCTTAAACTTATATTTGTTTATTATTATGCGATCGTCGCAACAATAACCGCTTTTATTGTGTGGAGTCTGTTCTCGGCTTCGTCGAACACGACTGAGTTTTTGCCGGAGAAGACTTCGTCTGTTACCTCTCTGATGTCATATCCGAGCTTCATCTGCTCAGCAGCCATCGTGGTCTTGAAATCATGGAAAGAAGGCAGACAGTGCATAAATATGCATTCCGGATTCTCCGTCTTTGCCATGAGCTCTTCAGTAACCTTGAAAGGTGTCAGCAGTCTGACTCTTTCAGGGATCTGATCCTCTTCGCCCATTGAAGCCCATATGTCAGTATAGATGACATCCGCTCCTTTCAGAGCCGCGTCATCGCTGGTTACTGTAATCGAAGCTCCGGTCTCAGCAGCTACTGCATTTGCACGCGCCAGCACTTCCGGATCGACTCCGTCGCAGAGCTCATCAGGACCGTATGCTACAAAGTCCATACCCATTTTTGCGCAGCCGTACATCCATGCGTAGGACATGTTGTTTCTGACATCGCCGACGAAAACCACTTTGACCTTGTTGAGCGGCTTAGCAACATGCTCCTCAATCGTGAGAAGGTCTGCGAGTATCTGTGTAGGATGGTCTACGTCGGTGAGACCGTTCCATACAGGCACACCGGATTCTGCAGCGAGCTCCTCGACCACAGACTGTTCGTATCCTCTGTATTCTATGCCGTCAAAAATGCGTCCGAGCACCTTCGCCGTATCTGCGATACTCTCCTTTTTGCCCATCTGCGAGCTCTTGCTGTCAAGAAAAGTTACGCCGGCTCCCTCATCCATTGCGGCAACCTCGAACGAGCATCTTGTTCTTGTCGACGTCTTCTCAAAGAGCAATACTATATTTTTGCCCTCAAGTGATTTTCCCTTGATTCCCAGTCTCTTTTTTGCTTTCAGATCGTGCGCAAGATCGAGCAGATACCTTATTTCCGCAGGTGTGAAGTCCATAAGCGTCAGAAAGCTTCTTCCTTTAAGATTTACTGCCATTATACCCTCCTATAAATCATCTCTGCTGACCGGACACGACATGCATCTCGGACCGCCTCTGCCTCTTGAAAGCTCTGAGCTTGGCATTGTCAGCACGTCTATGCCATTCTTGTCAAGCAGATCGTTTGTAACGTAATTTCTTTCGTATGTGATGACCTTGCCCGGCGCGATGCACAGAGTGTTGGATCCGTCATTCCACTGCTCTCTCTGCGCTGCCATGAAGTCATCACCTCCGCAGCGGATAAGCTTTACGGCCGGCAGGCCGAGCTCTTTCGCCAGTATGGACGCGAGATCTTCGGTCATCGAATCAAGATGTATCTCTCCGCCTGCTCCGAGACTGAGCTCGAAAAGCTGCAGAGGTCCTTCTATTTCCGGGTGGATCGAGAATTTGTCATAATCCACCATAGTAAACACTGTATCGAGGTGCATGAACGCTCTTTTCTTAGGAATGTTGAACACCAGCACCTTTTTGAAATCCGATCCTGTCAGCAAATTTTTGGCCAGTGTTTCAATGCCTGCCGCTGTCGTTCTCTCTGACAGACCTATTGCTACAATTTCCTTGCTGAGCACCAGGATGTCGCCGCCTTCAAGGCTGTACGGATCGTCGTAATCATACCATTTCTCAGTTCCGGCCGGAGCAAAGTCGCTGTTGTATTCATACATGTATCTGAGCAGCAGACTCTCTCTTCTTCTGGTCGCCGTGCTCATGTGATGGACGCTGATGCCGTTGCCGATGCATGCTCCCTGATCGCGGGTGAAATACATGTTTGGCATAGGATCCATATAGAACGGATACGCCTCATCGATCTTTTCTGCAAGAGTCTTCGGCGTGTAATCTGTAAGTTCGGTTTTTCTGATGCCGGAGATCACCTTCTGAACCAGCTGATGCGGCTTCATCACTATCAGGTATGCGTAGATCGCTTCCTTGACTCCCCGCGATGAAAAAGCAGACTGATCGAGCATCTCTCTTATAAAGCGGTCCTTTACTTCCGGCTTTTCGAGCGCTTCAGCCGCTTCATCAACATAGTAGACGACTTCAACGCCGTTCTTTCTCAGAATATCGGCAAAGCGGTCATGCTCCTGCTGAGCTACCTTGAGATAGGGGATGTCGTCAAACAGAAGCCTTGCAAAGTTATCCGGAACAAGACCATCGACTTCGCTGCCAATGCGGTGCAGCAGCACTTTGTTGAGCTTTCCTATCTCAGAGTAGTTGTGCACTCCTTTTATCATTTGTGTTGCAACTCCCTCTCATGTTCTTCTTCGGCCTGTCTGAGCCTTTCAGACAAACCTGTCAGCGCGTCAAAGGGAGCAAACTGCTTTGCCCGCTGTGAACGGGGCATTTTAGGTCTCGATGATACCGGCCGCTCCCATGGCTCGCTATTTTTTATTATACATTTTTTGTCTTTTTCTTTCATCATCTTCACATACTTCACATCATTCTTTGTGACCGCCTACCTGGTGATTTCTTTCCCTGGTAGTCGCCGCTTCCTCGAGGTCCATGCCTCTGAGCATCGCGTCCTTGCCGTATTTCTTTCTTATCGAGTTAACAGCTTCCTGAAGCGCCGCATCGCGTTTCAGCTTAGCGCGTGTCTCCTGTACCGGATCGGACATTCCTTCCCTGCGCATCTGTCCTTTCGTCTTTCCTTCCTCTTCAGCCTCCGCATCGGTGAGGTCAAACAAGGTCATCTGCTTGTCGGCTTCTTTTGACTTTATGTCGTTGAAATTTACGAAAATTCTTCTGACAGGATACTCGTGATTTGTAATGCTGTCGTACAGATCTGCGACCGCAGGCATTATTACCGAGGCTGCATCAGTCATGTACCCGAATGACACTGAACCATGCGCCATAGGTGTATGCAAAGCATTGCTGTATCCTACTGCTATCGAAACGTTAGGTGTCACCTTGCCTATGTCCGTCATCTCATGGCATAGCTGCTCGGTCATTTCCTTAATGATGAGGCGTCCCTCTTCATTCGTATAGTCTCGCATCAGCACCTGCCCGTGTGAAAGGGAGTTGCTTTTTGTTTTGTACCCTTTGATGTCTGACATCTCAGTCGTTTCGATTCCATACGCGTGATCGATCATGAGCTCAGCATTTATGCCAAACGTCTTGTAGAACCAATCCTCGTCGCGCGCGGCGAGAGCAGCTATACCGCCCATTGTTGTGATGCCTATGCGCTCAAACTTCTTCGCCGTCTGACGTCCTATCATCCAGAAATCTGTGAGCGGCTTATGATTCCACAGCTGCAGCTTGTATTCATCCTCATCGAGCACCCCGATGAAATCTTCCGCATGCTTGGCGATTATATCCATGGCTATTTTTGCTAGATACAGGTTAGGACCTACACCTGCCGTCGCTCTGACGCCTATCCTCTCATAGACCTCTCTCATAAGGAACTCCGCCATCTGCTTCGGATCCATACTGTATCTTTTAAGATATGCGGTCACATCAAAGAAGACTTCATCTATCGAATAGACATGCATATCTTCAGACGCGATATAGTCCAGATAGACCTTATATATTTCCGCAGCGTACTCCATATATAGTTTCATTCTCGGAGGAGCCATGATGTACTCAAAACTCTTGGGGATCTCGAACACCCTGGCCCTGCCGCTGACGCCCTTCGCTTTGAGTGACGGAGAGACAGCAAGACAGATGGTCCTGTCGCCCCGCGTAGGATCGGCCACGACAAGATCAGTGGTCATCGGATCGAGCCCTCGCTCTACGCATTCCACCGAGGCATAGAAAGACTTGAGGTCGATGCAGACATATGCTTTTTTCCAGTTCTTATAGTTCATAAATATGCCAGTTTATCAAATAATAAGGCGCAAGCGGCCGGAAAGCATATCCGGTCCGAGTCGAGCGGGATGCCGCCTTAATGCACCACTATCTGACAACAATAAAGTATCTGCCTATAGCCTTAACAACAGGTAACACAAAACGAAGAGCGTCTGATACCGGGCCGGATATGTTTCCGGCATCAGCTTGCGCCAAATTATCCGAACTGCCTTCTATATTCTACAGGTGTCATTCCTTCAGATTCTGTAAAATTCTTGGTAAAGTAACTTTGCGAACAGAATGCGAGCCTGTCAGCGATGTTAGCTACTGTAAGATCGGTGTCTCTCAGCATGCGCTTAGCTTCGAGCAGGCGCTCCTTCAGTATGAACTCGCTTATTGTCATTCCGAGTTCTTCCCTGAATACTGCCGACGCGTATGTGCGGCTTATGCCGACATGGTCCGCAATATCTGCAAGTTCGATTTTCTCGGTCAGGTGCTCCTCAATATATGTCATCATGCGCACAAGCCTTGGTGAACGCCTTTTTTCTTTGAGAACATATTTCATTTTCATGGCGTAATTGTGCGCCATGCCGTGAACCAGATCGTATATATCCGGAAGAGATACCGCATTGTCAAACTCTTTGATGAACTCATCGCGTATATCGTATGCCACCATGTCGAGCAGCCCGGACTGTATCGCAATCAGACACATCTCGTTAGCCGCACAGATTGCCTCATAATACATCTTATTCATTGCTTCACTGTATGAACCGCATCTGTTGTAAAGCGCAGTCGGATATTCGTAATTCTCCTGTGAAAGCTCTGCGATCTTTTCGTCATCTCCTGATGCTATTGCATCGAAATACGGTTTCTTGCGGGTGTAAGGGAGATATATCTGATTTCTCCTTGTGCGGCTTAATATTAGATTTGCTGTCTTCTTTTTTGCCATATTTTTACTCTGTTCGTAATTTTGTTATATTATTCGCAACAATATTATAACATCTGCTGTCATCATTCAATAAAATGTAGTTAACATATATGTTGTTTTGCAGGCTGTCAGTTCAGCTCGGAAGAGCATGTTTGCGGACAACATTAAAAGGCTCTCGGGTCTACGGGGAGAGTCCTTTTTAAAAACTCGATATGAGATAGTGCTTTGAAGAAACGGCTATGTGCAAACTGATGGGGTTCAGCCTGTGCAGAGTCGTTTTTTCATTGCATCAAAAGGGGGAAGCTGCCGCTTCCCCCTGCCTGTACTGAATCTGTTCTGAGCCTATTTTACATAAATCTCACCATCAAGGCCTCCGCATATCCAGCCTCCGGATACTTTTATCCAGTCTCCACTGACTTTTGTGCATTTGACTTTTACGCCCGGCTTTAGAACAGCATAGGTTCCTGAAAGGGTATTTTTCTTCATCGTTACACTGAGCTTGCTTCTTTTTACTTTTGCGTAATTTGTACCCGGGCCTTTTCTCATATTGAGTTCGGTCTGTACCGTGTATGTTTCGCCCTTTTTATATTCCGGCACTTCAGTTATCTCATCAGCTCCTGAACCGATGAATGTCGACTTCTCCGCAGAAGCGTATGTCATGTAGTTCGCAGCTACATTATCGAGGATTTTATTTACGCTTCCCTTCGTCTTGCTCCTTACCTTGATCGGGACCAGCGCATATCCGCTGTACTTGCCGATGCCGCTTATATATGCATAACCATTGCCCTTGACGTTATTGCGTATACCGCCCACGTTATAGTCAACACCTTCTGTAAGGAGCTTAGAGCCGTCGTAGATCTTGAACTTAGGATGCTGGGCGTCACTTACGCTGAGGATAGTCCTTCCGCGGATCTTTGTGATGGCATTTGGATTGACATCCTTATTGATGTACCAGAAGTCCGCGTCGATATTGCCCTTAAAGCCTGTATATGACAGCAGTCCGTCTATTCTCGCGCTGCTTGAATACTGCCATTTGCTGTAGTCGACTCCCGACTCGCATCTGCTGTAATACTGGGCACACCAGAGATCGACATCATCTGCGATCTTGCTGAAATCCAGATATTTGCCAAAGAATACTGTGTTGGCATAAATACCCGGCTTGTAGCCGTATGACTTTATCGTGTTGCAGAAAGCAGCAGCGGCATTGGTTGCATCAGTTTTCTTGAGTCCGTAAAGTCTGCCGAGGACTCCTGCTGAAAACTCATAGTCCATGTATACAGGGAGGTTGAGATCTTCAGGTCCGATGCCCAGCGCTTTCAGTCTCTTTACAGCGTATTCGGCTTCTTTTCTTCCTTCGCTTGCATTTTTAGCCTGCGAGAAAACATATACGCCTGTCATGACGCCGCTGTCCTTAGCATTCTCGTACTGAACTGCAAAGTTATCGTCGCAGTTTGTGCGGAACTTCTTGAATCTGCTGGTATTTGTGTAAGTCACCCTCAGGATGGCAAAATCCACACCGTCTTTCTTCGCGTCAATGAAGTCGCATTTCTTGGACTGCCAGTCGGATATATCTACTCCGTTCACTATAAGGTTGCCGGTATACTTGCCCTTGTGATAATAAGTGGCCTTGCCGACCTTTTTGAACGGGCTGGCATATTTGAATTCAGACTCGGCAAATGCCGGCCTGAGAACAGGAAGGATTCCCGCTGTCAGACACAAGGTAAGTACAAGAGCCAGTATTTTGCTCAGGTGTTTTCTCTTTTTTACGGTGTTAAGACTTTTCATCTTTCTTTCCCTTCTATCCATCAGAATGTAGCGACTTCCGGACTGCACGCTTCGCATCTCTCAAGCTTCTTTATATACAGCACAGGGCCTTTTTCTTTATACGCTTCGGTGTATTCGCAGCGCACCTTGGCTGTTATCTCGATCCAGTCCCCAACACTCAGCTTCTCTGCGCCTGAGTAGTATGCCAGCAGGCCTGCAAACTGGATATCTGCCTCGCAGCATGTCATCACATGTCTTCCGAACGCGAACTGTCCCTCCGGCAGTTCATCCGACAGCGCAACTCTTCCTTTTATGATGAAGGTCTTGCCGTCATAGTCATCCTCGTTCTCGTTGATGTCTCTGTACCACTCAGCGTACCATTCGTCTTCGATCTTTATCTTCGAAGCGTTCATGTCGTATGGGAGCGGATCGACTATATCATCGACTTCCAGATCATCGATGCCGTACTCGTAGACTATCATCGAGCTGCGGTTTGCGATGCGGACCTCCTTGTGATATGGCATTTTATCGAAGCCTTTTACGCAGCGGTTGAACACGACCATGTCAGCTGTCTGCATCTTGTTGAAGCAGAGCTGGCGCATGTTCTTGTTGTACATCATGAAGGTGGTAGTGTCGAAGAGAGCCATTTCCTGAGCGATCAGCCAGCCGCGCGGCATCGCCGCAAACAGCTTCTGATTCTCCCACATGCCGTTCATCTCTACAACCACACGGTCGAAACCGCCCTGTCTGCTGATGCGGCCGAGATTTACGTCATTGAGCTCAGCTTCGGACTTGATGCGCTCAACTCTGACTCCCGGACCTACGAATTTTTCCGGCTCATACTGCACCTCGCCGTTCTCGCAGATGAGCAGCAGGGTACGTCCGTCATCTCCGAACTCGTGATGTTCGAGTGTCTCTTTTATAAATGAAGTCTTACCGGCTCCGAGGAATCCGGTAAAAAGATATACGGGTATTTCTCTCATTTTTATGTTTTCGTCTCCCGTTCCGCGTTACGCAAGTCTGAAGAGATCTTTCAGTTTTTCCTTGTTTAATCTTGTGCCGATGACTGCCACCATTCCGGTCGCCTCTGCTTCGGTTTCTCTTACTTCGCCTTCGCCCGGCACGTAATCGAATTCAAGCCAGCCGCCGTCTGCATTCTCTACGATGCCCTTCGCTCTGAGCACTTCGCCGCACTCATCGAGGCTGTCAATGATCTCTTCGAGTTCAGCCT
>JAFRKO010000073.1 GCA_017431685.1 Mogibacterium sp. | reverse complement strand
CGTGCTGGTCATGATCGCTTCCGGCGTTGTTACAGCTGATGACTGCTACAATGTAGTAAGACTCGGCGCAGACGGCACCGGCGCAACATCCGGCATCCTGAACGCTCCATCGCCTGCTGTACGTGTACAGGAGATGGCAGAAGCAATCGTAAAAGCTTATAAGGAAAGAGAAGGTAAATAATAATGAAGATTTACAAAGAGCAGATCAATCTGAAGTCCCACGGCGGAACACCTACTTTTATCAACATCACTCCTGAGGTTAAGCAGGCCATCGCAAACAGCGGCATCCAGAGCGGAATCGTAACTATCATTTCCCCGCACACAACATGCTCGGTATTCTTTGAAGAATTCGTTCACGACCTCACTGAAGACGGAACAGAATTCTTGCAGATCGACCTGAACGCAGCTCTCTGCAAGATCATTCCGGATCAGACCGAGATCCCGCCTGCAGGTCCTTACATGTATCCTGGTCCTGAGCACTACGCTGATGTAGCTTCCTGGCCTGATGCTGAAGCATATCTGCCGGGCGGCGACAAGACAGCTCTTCTCAACTGCGATGCACACATGAAGGCTACCCTCCTCGGCAACAGCGCTACACTGGAAGTCGAAGGCGGAAAGCTGGCAGTCGGCACCACAGGTTACGTCTACTTTGTAGATTTCGACAGAACAAGAGAACGCGGCAGAAGATGCAGAGTCATCGTAATGGGTGAATAATCAGGACAAGGAGGATACAGAAATGCTCGTTAATTCAAAAGTACTGTTTGAGAAGGCCCAGGAAGGCCATTACGCAATTCCATCCGCAAATGTTCTCGATATGGAGAGCATAAAGAACCACATTCAGCTGGCAGAGAAGCTCGGTCTTCCTCTGATCGTCGGTGTAGCTGAGAGTCATCTCGGCAGCAACATCAGCCTCGAAGACGCAGCTCTAGTCGGCAGAAAGTATGCTGCTGAAGCAAGCGTTCCTGTTGTTCTGCACCTTGACCACGGCGAAAGCTTTGAGACATGCAAGAAGGCCATCGACCTCGGATTCACTTCCGTCATGATCGATGCTTCAATGAAGAGCTTTGAGGAAAACGTAGAGACAACACGCAAGGTAGTTGAGTATGCGCACGCACGCGGAGTAACTGTTGAGGCTGAGATCGGCCACGTTGCCAGCAACTTCGACGAGAATGATACAGAAACACTGTATACAACTGCTGAGGAAGCTTCTTCTTTCGCAGAGCAGTCAGGCTGCGACTCCCTGGCGATCTCGATCGGCACAGCTCACGGTGTTTATAAAGCAAAAGCTATTCCTGAGATCAGCTTTGATTCACTTGCAAAGATCCGCAAGGCAACGAATGTGCCTCTCGTACTTCACGGCGGTTCCGGCTCCGGAGACGATAACCTCAGCCGCTGCGCCAAGGAAGGCATCTGCAAGGTAAACATTTACACCGACCTCTATCTTGCTGCTATGAAGGCTCTTGATGAAGAGAATACCTCCAGCTACTTCAAGGTAAGAGATGCCCTGCAGAAGGGAATGAATGAGTGCCTCGAGCATTATTTCAAGGTATTCGGCACAAGAGCATAAAACATCGGACAGAATCTATAAAAGAATGGCGGAAGCTCCCTGCAGGACTTCCGCCATTTTGTTTGTTTATTGATTCCTACTGCTGTGCAAGTTCGATAAGTCTCTTTGCGCATTCAGTATCGGTGATCAGAATATTTATATAACCCCCGCGGATCGCACCGATCACGGCATCTACCTTTCTCGCTCCGCCGGCGATCCCTATCTTGCTCGGGATCCTGCGGATGTCACCGAGACGCATCGCAGCTACGCGGTCATTGTAGAAACTGTACTGGTCCGTATTGCCGTCTTTATCGAAGAATTGCAGACACATGTCGCCAACAGCTCCCTTTTCCACCAGTTTTCTGCGCTCTTCCTCGGTCAGGTACCCTGCCTTGTTCAGAGTATGCTCCGTGCCGTCCGGAACTCCTATTCCTACGACAACGACATTCAGCCTTTTGAACTCATCAAGAATGTAGTTGACGGCTTTTTCTTTCATGAAAAACTCGAGGACTTTCCAGTCAGAGAAGACCGCCGGTGAAAGGAACTGCGTGTAGGTCCCGCCGAACTTATCCGCAAACTTTCTTGCAAGCTCGTTTCCCTGCACATCCGTACCCTCGACTGTGATCCTGCTGATGCTTCCCTCAAGCGCAACAAAGAGGAGATCCTTATGTTTTTCATAAGCCTTGTTGGTGCTTACGACATTGTTTAGCGTATTGCCCATGGCAACGCCTATCCGGTCACCTTCTTTAAAGAAGCTGTGCAGATAATCCGACGCCGTTCCGAACATATAGGATGCTGCTTCAGATCTGGTGTCGAGCACGCTGTTTTCTACAATCAGGACATCCTTGAGGCCGTATGCTCTCTCAAGAGTCTTTTCCATGTCGCCGTAGTCATAGAATCTCGGGTTATGCAGCTCGATAGTGACTATGCCCATCTCACGGCCCTTCTGAAGCATGCGCAGTACGGAAGACCTGGAAACGCCCAGATAGTCCCCGACTTCCTGCTGATTCATATTATCCTGATAGTAAAGGCTGCACACCTTATATATCAGCCGTTCGTCATCTACGATTTTTTTCATTTCAAATTTCCTTTTCGGATTTGTTGCACAAATGCCTCAGTTGAATAAATGCAATTGTCTTAAAGTGCTTTTAGATTATATAGACCGAAGTTGGCAAAAGCAACCGTTCTTCGTCATTTTTCTAACAGATATTCACAACATATTCATTTGTATGCAGGCATTTGCGTAAATCATAATGGCTAAATGGCGCTTTTTAGTCATATGTTCTGAACAAAACGCTTGAAGTTGAGTGTAATTAGACATATAATACTCAATGTAAAGAGATATTAAACGCAACAAAAGGAGGTCCCATATGAAATATGATGTAACCGTTACCGGACTCGGCGATATGGCACTCGCATTCCTCGATCCTGCAATGGAGATGAGATTCGTTATCCTGTTTAACGAGGATGCACCTGCTGAACTTGCTGAGCTTGCTATCCTGCACACAAAGGCAGAAATGACAGAAGCACCGGCTCCTGGCGATACCATGAAGATCGGCGAGAAGACTTACAAGATCACAGCCGTCGGAGACGAAGCTATACATACTCTCAAGGAACTGGGACACTGCACACTTGCGTTCACTGCAGATACAGAACCTTATCGTCCGGGCTGCATCAACCTGGATGGTGAGATCATCACAGAGGCAGACCTTGCAAACGGAACAGCTATTCAGATTTTCTAAGCAGTCTGCATAAAAACGTTATAAACAATACCACACATAAAACCTTAAAGAAAAATCCATAACTCAAAGCATAGGACCAACAAGGAGGATTACTATTATGCTTAACATGAACTGGAAACTCGAGCAGAGAGAAAAAGAAGGCAAGATCATCAAGGTCGGTATCGTAGGCGCCGGACAAATGGGACGCGGAATGGTTACACAGATGGTTCTCATGAAGGGAATGACACCTGCAATCGTATCCGACATCAATG
>JAFRKO010000009.1 GCA_017431685.1 Mogibacterium sp. | reverse complement strand
GGCTTTGCTGGATAAATACGTTACTTATTACAACGAAGAAAGAGCGGCATATTCATTGGATTACAAAAGCCCTGTCCGATACAGGATCGAACAAGGCTTCTGATGCTTTTTTCAGTGTCTACTTTTAGTTGACAAGTTCAGAAACAATGAGAAAGCGCATACTTTTCAAAGACGAGGAGATCTCGAGAGAGATCGAAAGGCGGATACATGACGAGCGTATGAATGAATGGGATAGACTGCCTTCCGAGAGACAGCTGGCCGAGGAATTTTGCGTGCAGAGGGATACTGTCAGGTGTGCTCTCGAAATATTGGTCAAGAAAGGTGTGCTTATAAGAAAACCGAGGAGAGGGTATTTCGTGGCTCCCAAAAGGATAGAAATCAACCTCAATCATATCCGGTCCATCATTAGAGATATAGAGAGGGTCAGGAACGATAACAGGTCGATTCTGCTGAATTTTGAAGTGATAAGCATGAATAAAAGTCTGTCGGAGATCACTCAGCTACCGGCAGGTACCCTTTGCTACCAGATACTTCGCATAAGATATGACAGCAGTAGGCCTATGTCGCTCGAGAAGTCGTATCTTGTAGCAGAGCATGTCCCGGACATGAGCCGGGAGGACCTGGAACAGTATAACCTTGGTTCGCTGCTGAAAAACAGGTACGGGCTCTCTCTTTCAAGAGTACAACAACGGATCACACAGGTGTATGCCGACGATATGGAGGCGGAGCTTCTCAGAGTAAGCAGAAATGAGCCGCTTATCAGATATGATGGAATGATATACGACAGAAAGGACAGACTTATAGAGTATTTTGACAACGTTGTAATGCCTGACAACATTGAATTCCACATAAGGGATTTTGCATAAGGGACAAGGGGCGGCCATGGCAAAGGAAACGAGCATATATAAGCAGATCAGAGAAAGGATTATCGACGAATACGGCCATTACCTTGACGGAGAACAATTGCCGGGAGAAAGGGAGCTTGCGGAGAAGTATTTTGTGAAGCGCTCTACTATTCAGTATGCCCTCAGAAAGCTTGCAGACGAAGGTCTGGTATACCGTATCAGAGGCAAAGGAACTTTTATCCGCAGGAAATATAAACGGGTGATGAATATCAGCGATGATGCTGTGAAAGATAAAAAGGGAATATCGGGACTTGTACACTCATATGGAATAAAGGTAAACCATGTTGTGCTGGTCAGCGGAACCATCACCGGGAACAGGTTTCTTGAAGAAAACCTGGATCTTCAGGAGGGCGAGCCTGTATTTGCACTTCACCGTGTAAGCTACGGCAATGAGGAACCTCTGGCTATAGAGTATACCTATGTGCCTAAAAAAATCTTTCCGGATATTGAAAGTTTCGACTTCAGGATGGTGTCGCTGCATGAATATATGGATGCCAGAGGTTACTTACCTGAAAAGTATGACAAAAGGCTTCGCGTAGTAAGGCTGTTTCCTAAGGAGGCCAGATATCTGGAACTTCCTGTGGATCATCCGGCATTCAGTTTTGAACTTATAGGGGTCGATTCAGAAAGGCATCCTGTGGAATACACGGAAAGCTATGTGCGGTGTGACAGGGCTGAGTTCAGCTTCACCACCAGGCTTTGATGCTGTATGCGGCATGCAACGGCAGCACTCTGGTATACTAAAAATTTTTTAACAATAGTCTGCAAACAGATGGGTTTATAAATAACAGATTGCGTGGTATAGAAAAAATGTACATGTGGTCTGTTTTTGTTTTTTTGCCTATTATTCATAATAAGAAAAACATTAATATAATAAACAAAGAGATCAAAGGGTTTCCCATATAATGCTGCCGCATTTCGGTGCTCCCTCTCCATACATCGAGCGAGAAACCCGGAAGATCTCTCATGAAAGAAACTGATTCTTTCGAAAAAGGGACTGGGGCTGCGGTGAATGAATAACCGCAGCTTTTTCTTTCTTGATATGTTTTCCTCCTGAAGGTACACTAGTCACAGGGGATCGATCCCGCATTCATCAGATATAGAGAGGTTGTTTTAATGGCAGGAATGAACGAAACGCCTTCGGGCGAAAGGATACATATAGGGTTCTTCGGGCGCAGGAACGCAGGCAAATCGAGCGTGGTAAATGCAGTAACAGGGCAGGACCTCGCCGTTGTCTCTGAAGTGAAGGGAACCACTACTGACCCGGTGACCAAGTCCATGGAGATACTCCCACTCGGTCCGGTAGTGATAATCGATACTCCGGGCTTTGACGACGAGGGCAGCCTCGGAGAACTCCGCATACAGAGGACCAGAAAGATACTGGAAAAAACTGATATAGCTGTTCTGGTAGTAGATACTACTGAAGGCTTCAGAAAGGTAGACGCGGAGCTTGTTGGACTATTTAAGGAAAAGAGCATCCCTTTCCTTATCGCGCTTAACAAAAGTGATATCCCGGAGGATTCCAAGGACCATAATATAGATGAAGAGTCTGCCGGATTGATGCAGAGCATAGCAGGCAGCTGCAGCGGAATGATCCACGTCAGCGCGATGACCGGCGATGGTATAAACGAACTGAAGGACAGGATCGCATTGCTGAAACCCCAGAGCGAAGAAGGACGGCTTGTCGCAGATAAGATAAACCCTGGGGATCTGATCGTTCTGGTGGTGCCTATCGACAAGGCAGCGCCTAAGGGAAGACTTATTCTCCCTCAGCAACAGACCATCAGGGATATACTGGACACCGGGGCAACTGCGGTAGTCGTGCAGGATACAGAGCTGGCAGATACTCTGGATAAGATCGGAACGAAGCCGGCTCTCGTTATCACCGACAGCCAGGTGTTCGGCAAGGTCGACAGGATAGTACCGCCTGATGTGCCTCTGACTTCCTTCTCGATACTGATGGCCCGCTACAAGGGACTCCTGGACGATGCTGTCAGGGGAGTCGCTGCGATAAACAGCCTGAAAGACGGTGACAGGGTGCTCATCGCTGAGGGGTGTACGCACCACAGACAGTGCGGTGATATAGGTACTGTAAAGATCCCTAAGTGGCTCAATGAATTCACGGGAAACGATCTTGTTTTCGAAACTGCAAGCGGCACTGGCTATCCCGACGATCTGACCCCTTACGCACTGGTAGTGCACTGCGGAGGATGCATGCTGAACGAGAGGGAAGTGAAACACCGCGCATCCAGAACAACTGCACAGGGTGTGCCGATCACCAACTACGGCACCATGATCGCGTATGTTCACGGTATACTGAAACGCAGTCTCAGCATATTCCCTGAACTCGCTGAAACGCTGTAAAATCAAGGATTAAGAAACTCTTTTGGCGGGCATAGTTTCATTGATAAAATGCCCGCTTTACTGTATATTGAGATAAAGATAAAAGGACTTTATCTTATTGTGCGCAAAAAGACGCATATAATTCTTAGAAAGGGACAGAAAATGAGAAAATATAAATGCAAATATGATATTGAGTTCCAGGATCTCAAGGAGATCATGGATTTTGTTGCAGATAAGTACGGAAAGAACACCGCGTTCATTTACAAGACTCCTGACAGAAAAAATAAAGTGGAGATCACATACCGCAAGTTCAGAGATGATATGGACTCCATCGGAGCTTATCTGATCAGCAAGGGACTCAAGGGCAAAAAGATAGTTGTAATCGGACCTAACTCATATACATGGCTTGCGGCCTATTACGGCATAGTCATCAATGTAGGCGTTGTTGTACCGCTGGATAAAGGCCTTCCTGAAGAGGAAATCGTGAATTCACTTGTGAAGTGCAAGGCGGATGCCATCGTTTATGACGAGACTCTCAAGATGGACTTTGAGAAAATCAGCAAGATGGACGGCGTCACTGCAAAAGTGCTGATCCCTATGTCGGAGATATCGCAGGAAGCACTTGTGGAGCATGCGAAGCTGGTGAAGGAGTATAAATCTGAGTTCAAGGTAATCGACAAGCATGCGGTAGATATTATCCTGTTCACGTCTGGCACTTCTGCTGATGCAAAGGCTGCACAGCTTACTCAGCGCAATATAGCATCAACCATTGCAGCGATGAGAAAAGTCGAGCCTATCTACGAAGATGATGTAGAGATGATACTGCTTCCGCTCCACCACGCGTTCGGAAACCAGGGTGTTCTTATGTTCATCAGCAACGGAGCCACAAACGTGTTCTGCAGCGGACTTAAATACATCCAGAAGGAACTCAAGGAGTATGGCGTTACTGCGTTCTTCTGCGTACCGCTCATCATAGAGTCCATGATCAACAAGGTGCTGAAGACGGCGGAGAAGGAGGGAAAGCTCCAGAAACTCGAGACCGGCCGCAAGATATCCAAGGCTTTGATGAAGGTGGGCATCGATGTAAGGCGCAAGCTGTTCAAGGATGTTATCGATGGACTCGGCGGCAAACTAAGATTCCTTATCAGCGGAGCCGCTGCGCTCGATCCTAAGATCCTCGAGTATACAACAGACTTCGGTATACTTACCGTACAGGGATATGGCCTTACTGAAACAGCTCCTACCATCGCTTCCGAGAGCTATTTCTATCGCAGACCGGGTTCAGTCGGACATGCCATGCCGGGAGTCGAGGTGAAGATCAATAATCCTGATGAGGACGGCATCGGAGAGCTCTTCGCAAGGGGACCTAACATTATGAAGGGATACCTGGATGATGAAGAGGCAAACAGAGAAGTGTTCATCGACGGTTGGTTCAATACGGGCGACCTTGCCAGAATCGATAAAGATGATTATATCTTCCTTACAGGACGTAAAAAGAACGTAATAGTTCTCAAGAACGGCAAGAATATCTATCCTGAAGAGATAGAAGGGCTGATCGACAAGATCCCTTATGTGGTAGAAAATGTCGTAATGGGCGAAGAAGAGGGAGATGACTACAGGCTTGTAGCGCATGTGGTATATGATCCGGAGGCGGAAGCTCTCAAGGACAAGACGCCAGAAGAGATCCAGGCCATAGTCGATGCCGACATTGAGAAGATCAATGACGAGATGCCTAAATACAAGCGCATCAAGCAGACATACCTCAGAACGGAAGAGTTTGAAAAGACCACTACACAGAAGATCAAGCGCCGCAAGATAAAGTAGGAGACAGACATGAAAAAGGGATTTAAGCGATTATCGCTTTTATTGCTTATGATGCTGTTGACGGTCTCGCTGCTTTCCGGCTGCGGGCCGAAAAAACCTGCTCCGGAGGAGGCGCAGGCATACGTCAAAGCCGTACTCGATCTTATGTGCACAGGTGACTATGATCACTCTGTCAATCTCGCTGATGTCGAGGAAGGAAAGGAAACGGAAGTCCGCGACAATCTTATCAACGAGATGATGAAGGGAATCAGCTCCCAGTCTGCTCTGAACGAAGAAGTGACAAGCGATTTCATGGTCTTCATGATCAGTGCACTTGAAAAAACAAAATACTCGGTAGGCGAAGCAGCTGCCACAGAAGACGGCGGTTATGACGTAACGGTCTCGGTAGAGCCGCTTCAGATTTTCACGGGTATAGACGAGAAACTAAATGAAATACTCGAAGAAAAAGTTGCCTCAGAACCAGACAAGATTCTGGAGATGTCAGAAGAGGAACAGACAAACTATGTTATGGAGATATTGATAGATCTCCTAAACAAGAAGCTTGATGATCCTAAGTATGACAAGGCTGAGGAAGTAGTTGTACACTACGGACCACTTGAAGGACAGAAGGGTGTATACGGCTGCACAGAGGATGAGGGTGAAAAACTGGGTTCAAAACTCTTCTCCTCTTCAGACTGATAAGTGTATAAAAATAACAGATAAACGCTGCGGGTGGAATTGATTTTATCAATTTTGCCCGCTTTTTACGTGATAGTAAAATTAAATAGTGAATTGTGCCTTCTGCACAGCCAAAGGCACATTATTATGCTTTTTATTATATTAAAGGGAGAATTTATTATGGCAGACAATCAGAAAATGTGGGCAGATCTCGGTATGAACCTCGAGCTTCATGATATGCTTTGCGAAGTGCTTCCTGGCGCTATCGGAGATGTATTCATGTCACAGGAGAACAGACCTGAAGCTATGGACTACTTCGACATGGTCCTCGCTGACGTTCACGGCCTCAGACCGTCCGAACTCGTAGAGTTCAGAAAGAACGGCGGCAAGGTATTCGGCACCTTCTGTGCTTATGTTCCTGACGAAGTCATCTTTGCAGCAGGCGGTATCGCTACAGGACTCTGCGCAGGTTCGCAGTTCTGGGTACCTGGCGGCGAGAGATACCTTCCGGCTAACACATGCCCGCTGATCAAGGCTATGCTCGGCGCAAGATTTGACAGAACATGCCCGTTCTACAGACTGGCTGACATCTATATCGGTGAGAACACATGCGACGGCAAGAAGAAAGCATATGAGATACTGGGTACAGACGTTCCTATGCATATCATGGACCTGCCTCAGATGAAGAGAGACAAAGATTATCTCAAGTGGGCAGACGAGATCAAGGATCTCATTAAGGTAGTTGAAGAGACAACCGGCAACAAAGTTACTGCAGAAGCTCTGGCTGAGAACATCAAGAAGATCAACGCTAAGAGAGCTGCGCTCCAGAGACTGTACAGCCTCAGATGGAAAGAGAATGTTCCTATCAGCGGAACTGACGTACTGCTCATCTCGCAAATCGCTTACTATGACGATCCTGAGAGATTCGCAGCAATGGTCAACAAGCTGTGTGACGAGCTCGAGAAGAGAGTTGCAGACGGCGTTAACCTGGCAGCAGGAAAGAAGAGAATCCTCATCTCCGGAACACCAATGGCAATTCCTAACTGGAAGCTCCACAACCTCGTTGAGACAAGCGGCGGAATCGTAGTCTGCGAAGAGACCTGCACAGGTACAAGATACTTCGAGAACTTTGTTGATGAGAGCGGCGAGACTCTTGACGACATGGTACAGAACATTGCCAACAGATACATGGGCATCAATTGCGCATGCTTCACTCCTAACACTGCAAGATTCGACGATGTGGTAAGACTTGCCAAGGACAGCAAGGCTGACGGAGTTATCGATGTAAACCTGATGTTCTGCCAGACATACGATATCGAGGGAAGAAGCCTCGAAGAAAGATGCAAGGCAGAGGGCATCCCGTTCCTCGGCATCGAGACAGACTACACTGACAATGATGCTCAGCAGCTCAAGACCAGAATCGGCGCATTCATCGAAATGCTCGGTTAGCTTTCTATAGAGTGTCAGAAATGTTAGAATATAGGGGCGGAAATATATCCGCCCCATATTTTATGAAGAAAGGCAAATGATGGCAGAATATCTGCATTACTATATACTTTTTCAGAATCATACGGATGCGACCGCCATGTACAGGTCGCTAAAGGGAAAGGGCATGTATGCCCAGATAAGTCCGACTCCCAGAGAGCTTTCGGTCTGCTGCGGTGTTTCGCTTCTTGTGCACGGAGAAGACGTCGATAGTATAAAAGAGATTGCTGAGGCGGAAAACCTTGCATATCTATCTATCAGCGGACTGAACAACACATTTGACAATACGAGGCATAAATATGGCTAAAAAATACATTGGTATAGATATCGGTTCGACAGCATCCAAGGTATGCGTGCTTGAAGAGGGCAGTGATCCTGTATACGAAGTGCTGCCGACAGGGTGGAACAGCAAGATCACCGCGGGTATAATAAAAGATGATCTCGTCAAAAGATATGGTGATATCGATGACGCTGACATAATAGCGACAGGATACGGGCGTATCAGCGTAGAGTATGCCGACAGCGTGGTGACTGAGATCACATGCCATGGCAGAGGCGGATATGAGATGATAGGCCGCGACTGCACCATTATTGATATCGGCGGACAGGATACAAAATACATAAACGTTAAAAACGGAAGACCGATCGACTTTCTGATGAACGACAAATGCGCTGCCGGAACCGGAAAGTTCATTGAAGTAATGGCAAACAGGCTGGGGCTTACGATCGAAGAGCTGTTTGAACTTGCAGAGATCGGAAAACCTATCTCGATAAGTTCTCTGTGCACTGTTTTCGCCGAGTCCGAAGTTATAAACTATATGGGAGAGGGCAGGAGCCGTGAAGATCTTGCTGCCGGAGTAATCGATTCCGTAGCGCTCAAGGTGGCGACGCTTGTTCAGAGGAAGGAGCTCCAGGATACGATCATTATCACCGGAGGCTTCAGCAACAACGAATTCTTTGCGTCACTTCTCAGCAAAAAACTGGGGAAGAAAGCGCTCGCTATGCCTGACGGCAGATACGCGGGAGCTTTCGGCGCAGCTCTGCTCGCCCGCGAGCGCAGCAAAAAAGCCTGAGGAGAACTGATTTGAGAAGAAGAAAGAGAAAGAACCGCAACCTTATAAAAATCATCATATCGCTCATTATCCTGGTGATGGTGGCCGGATACTTTATTGTATCCAAATCAGCAGAAAATACCCGCCGTGCGGAAGCAAGGCGCGCAGATGAAGAAGCAGCCGAAGAAGCTGCACAGCAGCAGGCTGAAGAAGAGGAAATGGAGCAGGCACGCCTTGAAAAGATCGAAGATGAAAAAGGTCAGTGGTATCTGATTCTTGTAAATAATCAGAATGCGATGCCTGATGATTTCGACATCGAGACAGTTGAAGTAGAGGACGGATATTATATAGACGCCAGAGTGCATGATGCTCTTCAGGAAATGCTTTCAGACTGCAGGGAAGCAGGTTACTATCCTCGCCTGATATCCACATTCAGGACACGCGAAACCCAGCAATATCTGTACGATCATACTGCGAATAAAGCAGATACTGCCATACCGGGCCACAGCGAACACGAATGCGGCCTGGCGGCTGACATAATCGACGCTGACTCACTTGGCTGGGCAGATCCGCTCATAGATGAGCAGGAGGACATGCCGGCACAGCAGTGGCTGATGGAACACTGCCAGGATTACGGTTTCATACTGAGATATCCTAAAGATAAGGAAGACATCACAGAGATCATCTATGAACCATGGCATTACAGATATGTCGGCAAAGAGCACGCGTCTATAATAAAGGACAACGGTATCTGTCTTGAGGAGTATCTCGAAAACATGGAAGACTACTATCAGGCGCAGTAGATCCGGATATATAAGGCAATAAAAAAGTGTTCAGTCAATGAACACTTTTTTTATTGCTTTTTAAGAATGATTATTTTTTTCTGATTAGAATGAACGGAGTACACTGGTCATCCTGACCGGCCGGATTATCTCTGATTATCTCACAGAGCTGTTCATCGCTGAGGGTCACATCATCGCTCTTTCCGAGAATATCGCGGGTGAAATCATTCGCGTCGATTATGATGCATGACATGCCGGTCTTTTCTCTGATCTCATTGCAGACACCATTAGGGTTCTTCGGAAGAGGAATACCATATTCGCCGTAAATAGGGAAGACATCAGGATAGAAACCGTCGAGTCCGCGTACTTCTTCGCCTACCATATCGTAGAAGATGCCTTTTTTGCCGATGAATTTACCGAAACCCGCACATACAGCGGCAAGAAACACCTTTGCTCCTCCGTTCAGGTCAATGGCATACTGCATCTTATATACATCGCCCACACCTATGCCGGCCGAATTGTGCTGTGTAGCAAAGCGGCTGAGGAATTTGGCAAGCCTGCTGACCTTTACATCTTTTTTAGGGATAACATTGTTCTGGCAGAGTGAGACTATCTTTTCTGCTATAGCCAGCAGATCACCTTCCTGCCAGAAAGGTCTTACGTAGCGCTCAACAAGCTCGATATAGTCTTCGCCTATCTCGATAAAGTGCGTCTGTATGGCGCAGCGGTCATAGTTGCCTGTAGAAGTCTCGATTGAAATATTTTTATTTGCATTAGCAGTGAATTCCATTGTTTTCATCCTTTTTTTGACTTATTAGCGGTAAACAAAACACTAAGACGAGCGTTGTGCAGGAGCCGCCTGGAATGCCGGAGAGAAACCGCTGGTGAGCGGCTGGAACGAGTCTCGCAAGCGAAGCGTCAGAGCCGTTCCCCGCGAAGCAAGGTCGAACGAGATGGCATTCCCGGAGACGGAACAGGCGAGGCGTGTGTTTTGTTTATCGCTTTATAAAAAAACTATTAAATAATTGTAGCATGCTTTGACGTAAAAAAGATACGCAATTGATATTCTATCATATTATTAATTTTGAACGACATGCTGGCAACTTGATGCGATGTATTGTAGAATTACATGGAAATCTGAAAAGACCAAAGGAGGTTTTAAAAGTGCTGAGCCCTGGTTATATAATAAGAGTTCTCAAGGGGATGAGCCTTGAAAAATATAAAGATGTATTGGACAGGACTGCAAAGTTTTCAGGTATGAGCAAGGCTGCCATTACCGCAGACATGGCTAAATGCGCAATTAAATTCGGAGCAGGCTATTTTGATTACGTCACATTCGGATTCTGGGATCTGACCGACGAGCAGCGCGACACTTTCCTGACAAGACTTCGCAACAAGAAGCTCATAAGCCATTTCAACGATGATACATATGAGCACCTGTTCGACAACAAGGAAGACTTCAACAACCTGTTCAGAGATTATATAAAGCGTGATTTCATCAACTTCAAAACATCCTCAAAGGGAGAGGTCAGGGAGTTTGTTGAAAAGCATAAAGTCATATTCTGCAAGCCTGTAGACGGATCATGCGGTCACGGCTGTATGAAGAAGAATCTCGATGATTACAAGGACTTTGACGAGATGTACAGGGAGCTTCTTCAGGAGGATTCATGGCTCCTTGAGGAGGTGCTCAAACAGCATCCTGACAATGAGAAAGTTTATCCTTATGCGATGAACTGTCTCAGGATAATCACTGTAGTAGATAAGCAGAGAGTTCCTCATGTCATCTTTGCGACTCAGAAGTTCGGACTTAACGGCCGCGTGGTAGACAATTACGGATTCGGCACAAGAGTCGATCTCGAGACCGGCAAAATCTGTTCACCTGGAGTCAGCGGCGACGGATCGATGGCTATCGTATATGACGAGCATCCGATGACACATTACAAGCTGATGGGACACCAGGTACCGATGTTCAAAGAGGCCTGTGAGCTTGCGAAAGAAGCCGCGCTGGTCGTTCCGCAGGTAAGATACGTCGGATGGGATATTGGTATTACGCCTGACGGGCCTGCTATTGTCGAGGGCAACAACTACTGTGCTCATGATTTCTGGCAGCTGCCTGCCCAGACTCCTGAAAAGACTGGAATACTTCCTGTTTTCGAAGCGATCGAGCCTGATCTGCATGTAAGATAATTACAGACAATAAAAAAACAAGCTGTACCTGTTTCAGTAACAGCTTGTTATTTTATTGCTGAACTTTATTGCTGAGGCTTGATGATTCCGTATCCGTAGATTATAGGATCGTCTAAATCATATCTCTTTTGCCTGCAGAGGTCGCTTGAGTTGCCTTCGACTGTAAAGACCTTATCATTGGCTACAGCGGTAACTATGCCTACGTGATCACGGCCTCCGTCCTGATCCCAGTCAAAGAATATGAGATCACCGGCTTGCGGAGTATCTCCTACAGGACGCCACTGATCACGAAGTACAAACCAGTCCGCTCCGTCACTGACAATAGCGAACTTAGGAGCCAGACCCTTTTCAAGATATCCGCACTGGTCTTCACACCATGAAACAAAGCATGCACACCAATCTTCGCGGTTCTCAAAACCGAACCACGACCAGAACTTTCTGCCGCCCTTGTTGCCCAGCTGGCTCATGCCGGCCTTTACCATAGCGTTATCTTCTGCAACCGTAACGATTTTGCTGATCTCGTCATTGTAGAGCTTGTTTCCTATGGCTCTGCCTGCAAGAAGTCCGCCGCCGACAGCAATGACTGCTGCAACTGTTATGGCTATAAGGCGTCTTTTCAGCAGCTGCTGTTCTCTTTTTTTGCGCAGTATGCGTCTTATTTCCTCATCTGTCATATTCATAGTATACATCATTAGACAAGCGCGGACAAATGCTATATTATAGATATACAGGACAGGAGATGTAAAAATGAAGAAGAAAAAATCAAACAGAATACTTTTGACAGCATTTCTGCTGATGGTGGCGGTCTTTGCAGTTGCAGCTATAATGATGGCAAAATCAACTTATGAAAAGAAAGTCGCCGCAGAAAAGATCACTGAACCTGATTTCTATTCAATGACCGAATTCAGCGCTGAAAATTCCAAAGAAGTTATGAAGGCTCTGAAATCAGAAAGCGCTGAAAAACTCGGAGCCCTGATGATTGACTCAAAGGGAGCAGAAAGCGTGACAGGCTTTGCAGAGTGGAGCAAGGCAGACTTCGACAACGCTGTATCACTTGGAGCCGGAAGTTTTTCAAAAGCTCCGAATCAAAAGGGAGAGATGGATATAAGCGAAAGGTTCATAGTGACTCTGGGAGAACAGAAATATGTTCTGTACGTTGAGACGCTTACTTCAAGGCACGGCATGAATAACGAAGGAGTAAGTGCTGTTGGAGTGACAACTTATGAGCATTTCGAAGAATTGGGTTATAACTGGAACGGCGGCAAAGATGACAGCAGCGCTTCAGCAGGCAAATCATCTGTGCAGCAGTAACCGGATTCAGGCAGGAGGACAGCAGAAGGCATGAGATCTGCAAAGAAAGTAAGAGTAAAACGAACATTGACAGCTTTGCTTCTAATGTTCGTTCTTTCTTTTTCAGCGGTTTATGCGGAAACCGGAGGAGAGCCGGAGAGCACTGATGAAGAAGCTGTGCAGACTGAGACCGTGGATGAAATTTCCGGAGGCCCGGAACAGGCGGGAGAAGAAGCATCGCGTGAGCCTGAGGCAAAGGCGGAGATAATAAAGAAGGGAAAAAACTATTATTACAGGGAAGCTGATGGAAAGATCCGCAAAAAATCCGGCTTTGTCACAGTTGACGGAAAAAAGTATTACATCAGAAAAGGCGGGAAGATCAGAACAAACAGGACCTTCAAGGTAAATAAGAAGTATTACCGCGCAAATAAATACGGTGTTATCAAAACCGGCGTGTATTCGTGGAATGGAAAATTATACTATTCATATACATCAGGAGTATGGCGCAGAAGAGAGGGTTTTGTGCACTGGAAAGAGCAGACTTACTATGTAACAAAGGGCGGAAAGATAATCGTTGACGACGTATTCACCGTAAATAACATCCCGTACGCTTCCAATAAAAACGGACATGCTGTAACTGTCGTAATACCTGACGGAGACGGAAGTAAAGTAGTTGCCGTTGCTAAGGAACAGGTTGGCATCATGACCGGCAGGGAGTACTGGAGATGGTATTATAAAACAAGATTTGTTGATACTGACCGCACTCCATGGTGCGGGGCCTTTGTTGCATGGTGCTATAACGAGGCAGGGCTTTATAAAAAAATAACAGTAGCAAAGAAATTCGGACCGCTTGGATATGTGCCGAGTTACTCGCGCTATGCCGACCGGTACGGCAAATGGGTCAAAAAAAGAAAAAAGGCTAAGGGCGGAGATATAATCGTATTCGGTAGCAACAGACATGTCGGTCTTGTTGAAGGTGTTGTCGGAAAATATATCATAACCATTGAAGGCAATGCAGGACCTACTGCCGCGATAGGCTGCGGAAAGCCGGGAGCGGTGATCCGCAATATATATAAGATAGACAGCAAAAGAATCAAGGGAATAATACGTCCGGGTCGATGATACCCGGACACATTTTGATATCCGGATCGGAGAATAATATAAAGACAGAAGCAGATATAAAGAGAGAAACCATACAGCTCGAGCGTGATCAGATCAGGGAAAAGATAAAGGAACTGATCGAGGCCGAATACGCCAGGCTCGAAGAAGAAGCAGCGCGGATAGCTCCTGAATTTGATTATGAGGCTGAAGCAGAAAAGCTCAAGGTCGAAGAGGAGGAAGAACTCGCGAATGTAGCGTTTGTGTGGGCTGACACCGATGCGGAGGAACCTGAGCCTGAGCCGGAACAGGAGCCTCAAGCTGAACCGGAACCAGAGTCAGAATCCCAGTCCGTACAGGAATCAGAGCCGACAGAAGACTCTGAACCGGTTAAAGAAAAAGCAAAGAAGGAATATGGACCGCTCCCTAAAGCCAAAGTATCTCCGTCAAAATATCCGAAGCCCCGCTATGTGCCTGAATCTGCGGCAGCCAGGGCTCTTTTCGGTGACAGACACAGACGTACTCTCACCGCGGCTTTAGTAATGATGATCCTGTTTACGGGATATCAGGTCTGGGATTATATGGTGCCTAAGACTGTGAACGTCGATTATGTAACATATGGAGATACTCAGCATATAGAGTATGCGACTGCTGCCAGAACTGCCGGTGAACTGAAGGATGATCTGGCTGAAGAAGGCAAAACAGGCAGAAATGATCTTATGGACACCAACCCGGAACTGCCTGTGAAGAATGGAATGACTGTCGAAATCAGATGTGCAACAGAAACTGATGCGAAGATAGCGGGAAAAAAGCAGAAACTCTGGCTTGTTCCGGGCACGGTAGAAGAAAACCTGGTTCTCAACGGGATCAGTTTTGATGATGATGACGAAGTGAAGCCAGCCCTCGATAAGAAGATTTCAGACGACACTTCCATTGTGGTAAATGAGATCCACTATGATGTGGAAGAGAAGAATGAAGTCGTGGAATCAGTAGACAAAGTGATACTCGATCCGTCTCTTACCTCAGGTGTTCAGGAAACCTCCGAAGGAAACGACGGAGAGGGAATTTTCACTTATACCACAAAATACGTGAACGGAAAAAACAAAGGTACTGAGCGTGAGCTGAAGGAATGGATCACTGAACCTCATGACAGTGTACTGAGGCTTGGCACTTCCGGTACCGGTAATTCAGGTGAATATACCGTATCAATGACCTTCACGGCCAATACGACGGCGTATACGGCAAGGGCCGGAGCGCGCGGAGCTCTCGGAATGGGTGTGCATTACGGCACGTGTGCTGCTGACCCCGGCTTTGTAAGTCTGAGGTCCGAACTGTGGGTCGAAGGTTACGGATACGCTTATGCGTGTGATACAGGCGGTGCCGTTAAGGGCAACGTAGTAGACCTGTACATGAATTCAAGAGCAGCCTGTATCAGCTGGGGAAGAAGAAATCAGACGGCATATGTGATTATTCCTGCAGAATAGGACCGTTTAGTGATAAAATAAAAAGAACAGTATTGCAGGGCATGCCGGAGGAGATAGAATGTTCAAAAAATTCAGACAAAGCCCATATGCAAAAGCCGCTTTTCTGATACTCGTATGCGGAGGACTGCTGATCATTTTCAACAACTGGATCACAAAAAACCGCATATCGATCGGATTTGAAAATATTAATAATACGCTTGCGCCTATCTACATAGGCGGTATTCTTGCGTTCATTCTTTGCCCTGTTTATAACGCCTGTGTAAAATGGTGTTACCAGCATATGCTGACAGGAGCACAAAAGAAAGGTTTCTCCATAGGCGCAATGCTGGTAAATGATGATGGTGATCTTGTTGTAGACAAACAGGAGAAGCGCACCATACTGGGTGCTGCAAGAGCTGCCGCATCATTGGTATGCGTGATCGTAGTAGTAGGTCTGGCAGGACTGTTCGTGTATTTTGTAGTTCCGCAGGTAGTTGCAAGCGGAGTCAATCTGATCAACACTTTGCCTCAGAGACTGACATCATTTTCCAACTGGTGCAATGTTCATCTCAGTCATTTTCCGTTCATCGCGATCTGGGTGAATAATCTCGCAAATGCAGAGAACAGTGAGATTATGGAGTGGATACAGGAGCACATACTGAGCGGAAATGCCGCAAGCATTGCGTCAATGGTATCCAGCGGAGTGATTCTGGCGGTCAAGTATGTAGCAAATGCCTTCATCGGTCTTCTGATAATGGTATACCTTCTCAACTACAAAGAGAGACTCTTCGCGATCACACGTAAAATAATCAATGCCACATGCAGCCAGAAGCGCAAAGCAACACTTTACGAGTTTGCTAACATAGTCAACGAGACGTTTATCGGATTCATCGTTGGCCGTATTATAGACTCATTCATCATCGGCGTGCTGACCTTCATAGTGCTCAAGATATGTGCGATACCGTTCGCGCTGATGCTGAGTGTTATTGTGGGAGTGACCAACGTCATACCTTTCTTCGGCCCGTTCATTGGCGCTATCCCTTCTGTGTTCATACTGTTGCTCGAAAATCCTATTGAAGCGCTGTATTTTGTAATAATCATTATTGTGATTCAGCAGCTCGACGGAAATGTGATCGGTCCGAAGATCGTGGGTAATGCGATAGGGATCGGAAGCTTCTGGGTTCTGATATCAGTATTGATAGGAGGCGGACTGTTTGGATTCCCGGGTATGGCTCTGGGTGTACCGGTATTTGCGGTATTCTACAGATATGCTGACAAGATGATGATAAACAGCCTGAAACGAAAGGAAAAAAACACTCACACTTCGTACTACTACAGTCTTGAGCCGTACGGACTTGAAGATGACGAGGTTGAGCTTGAACCAGAAAAGAAAAAGCAGCAGTCATTATTCTCAAAAATCAGGAAAGGAAAAAAAGATCTTTCACAAAACAAATTTGCCTTTGATCCTAATGACAGAATGGAAGAACCTGATAAGAACGTCCTCAGAGATGGCGAAGTCAAAGACAAAGATAAGGATCTACTCGAATAAAGCGTAAAATGCAGAATAACATATCTATTATTATTGAAAGAATATGCGGTGCTGTGCCTGAAGATCGCGTGCTCAGAAATGAGCCGATGAGCAGGCACACTTCATTTCGCATAGGCGGTCCGGCCGCAGCTTTTGTCATTGTAAATAACGAGGAGGAGCTTGAGGAAGTTCTTGCTGTCGTCACTGGAAGCGGTACGGAGCACATGATAATCGGCAATGGGTCAAACCTGCTGGTTTCGGATGCGGGATATCCGGGAATATTGATAAAGCTCGGAGGAGCTTTTGATTCCATTGTACGGGATGAAAATAACCCTTGCAGGGTGAAAGTCGGAGCAGCGATGCTGATGTCGAGAACCTCTGCCTTTTTGACTGAGAACGGACTCAGCGGGTTTGAATTTGCGAGCGGAATTCCCGGAAGCATAGGAGGAGCTGTTTTCATGAATGCGGGTGCTTACGGCGGTGAGATCAAAGATGTTGTCACAACGGTACGTGTGATGGATCCGGACGGAACAAATCTTCGCACTGTAAGCGGTGAAGACATGCAGTTTTCATACAGACACAGCATAGCGGAGGATGAGGGTATACTCATTCTTTCCGCAGAGATGGAGCTTAAGGAGGACGCTCCGGAAGCGATTGCAGCCAGAGTGGCTGAGCTTCAGTACAAAAGGAATTCCAAGCAGCCTGTAAATTATCCAAGCGCGGGCAGTACTTTCAAGAGACCTGCAGGCGGTTACGCTGCGGCACTTATCGAACAGTCCGGTCTCAAAGGCTACACCGTGGGAGGCGCGCAAGTATCAGAAAAGCATTCAGGTTTTGTGATCAATATCGGGAATGCCACCTGCGAAGATGTGCTGGCTGTAATGAGACATGTAAGAGAAACAGTTTTTTCAGATTCGGGTATAACTCTCGAACCTGAGGTGAGGCTGATAAACTGCAGCCTGTAGGGACTATGAGAATGAATATTGAGGATATTAAAAAAGAATACAGACTGAAATTCGACCATCACACTCATACAATATATTCGAAAGTGGGGCCGTATTTTCACGGAAAAGGCCATATCATAGATAACGCCCGCGCGGCAGCGAAGCGAGGACTTGATTCAATTGCGATCACGGATCACGGACCTCTTGATTTCTATGGCATCGATCTCCGAAAGCTTCCGCAGATGAAAAGAGACATTGCTCTGGCCAGGGGTTCATTTCCTAAGCTAGAGATCTATCTGGGCGTTGAAGCCAACATAGTTGACACAGAGAATGGCCTTGACATTTCGCCGGATGACTTCGACAAGTTCGATTTTGTGAATGCAGGCTATCATTATGTACCTAAGTGTCATATGATACATAATTTTCTGGCATTCAGGCTCCCGTGGCCAAAGAGACTTCAGGAGAAACTAAGACGCCAGAATACCTCACGCATAATAAAGGCTCTCAAATTAAATGATATTAAGACAATCACACATCCGGGAGACAAGGCGTTCATCGATGAGCATGCCGTAGCAAAGGCATGCGAGGAGACCGGCACAATGGTGGAAATCAATGCCAGGCATAAGCATCCGGACGTGAACGATCTTCAGATTTATAAGCAGTATGATGTGAAATTCGTTATAAACAGCGACGCACACAGTCCGAGGTTTGTAGGGCGTTTTGCGGAGAGCCTGGCTCTGGCTATGGAAGCAGGCATCGATCCGGAAAGAATAGTTAATATCCAGAAGAGGTAAAAGAAAGAGATGGAAGTTGTTATAATCACGGGAATGTCGGGCGCGGGGCGCAGCAGAGCAGCAAACTGGTTCGAGGATCAGGGGTATTACTGTATCGACAATATGCCGCCGGCGCTCATAAACAAGTTTCTTGATATGGCTTCTTCTGCTGAGAACAATATTGCCAAGGCGGCTTTTGTAGCTGACCTCAGAAGCGGAAACTTCTTTGGTGAGCTCATCGATGTAATAGACGGGCTGAGATGCAGGGAAGACATAGAACTCACCGTGCTTTACATGGAAGCGGCTGTGTCTGAGATCGTCAAAAGATATAATGAGGTGAGACGCAACCATCCTCTGACCGGAGGGCAGGCAAGCGCAGCTGTCATTGAAGACGAAAGAGAAAAGCTGAGAGGGATACGCGAAATCGCAGATCTGGTGCTGGATACCAGCAATCTTAAACTTCCTGAACTGGTTGCTGAACTGGACCGCATGTTCTTCGGTGGATCGGTATCTTCGACTTTTTCTGTAAATATCAGCTCATTCGGCTTCAAATACGGCATACCTACAGAGTCTGATGTAATGTTTGACGTGAGATTCCTTCCTAATCCTTTTTACGTACCAAGCCTTAAAAAACTGACGGGCAACAATAAAAAGGTCAGGGATTATATTTTTAAGAGTGAGCTGGCAGGAGAGTTCGTCAATTCTGTACACACACTGCTGGTGTCGATGGTACAGGGCTATGTGCATGAGGGGAAGTATCATCTGAACATAGCGTTTGGCTGCACGGGTGGTCATCACAGGTCAGTGGCGATTGCAAATGCTGTTGCCGAAGAGTTTAAAAAAGATGGTATGAGAGTAAGAATCTATCACAGGGATATGGCTCTGCAAAACAAGAAAAGTTAGAAAAAGGGGACAGAGTGTCATTTTCTTCAGACGTAAAGAGTGAACTGGCGAGGGTAGAGCCTGCCAAGAAATGCTGCATGCTGGCTGAGATTGCGGGATTCCTGAGAGCTTCGGGATCGATAAGGATCACCAGCGGCAGTTTTGCTATTGTGGCATCTACTGAAAGTGCTGCAGTAGCGAGACATTTCAAGGTGCTTATCGAAACATACTTCCGCAATAAGGTCGATCTGGCGATCGGCGGTTCGCACAGGCCGGGAAGCCAGGGCAAGAAGGGAAAGAATACTTATTATATAAACATCAGCCCCGATGAAAAGTCGATGCAGATCCTTCGTGAGACAGGTATGCTGCTCATACGCGAAGGGGATGATTATTTCAGCGATGGCATTTATCCGCCGATAGTCAAATCCAAATGCTGCAAAAGATCGTATATGAGGGGGATGTTCTTAAGCTGCGGCACTATGTCAGATCCGCGCAAGGGCTACCACCTTGAGTTTGTACTCGATAAGGAGCAGAGCGCTATGGATCTTAAAAAGCTGATCGGATCATTTGATGATCTGGCGGCATCTGTTGCCAGGCGAGGCGACAACTATGTTGTATATATGAAGAAAGCGGCATACATCAGCGATATGCTGGGCATAATGGGGGCCGGAAGCGCTGTGCTTGACTTTGAGAGCATACGCGTCAACAAGAGTATGCATGGCGAAATAATGCGCATCATCAACTGCGACAATGCGAATGTGGACAGAACGCTGCTGGCGGCTGAAGAGCAGCGTGAATGGCTGGTTAAGATAGCTTCTGCGGAGAACGGCAGAGAGCCGGATTCAGATGAACTTACAAACCCGCTGTCTGAGTTCTGGAGCAAGGGACTCAGGCATTTGCCTCCTCAGCTGAAAGAGGCGGCATATCTCAGGCTGTATAAGCCGGAGGCGAGCCTCTCCGAGATAGGTGAATCGCTGACGCCGCCGGTGGGAAAGGCAGCGATCAGCAAGCGCTTCGCGAAGCTGCGCGCGCTCGCCGAAAATGTCGATAATGGAGACAGATGGTAAAAATATGGAAAAGAATCAGATAATTGAACTAAGAATAGAAGATATGCTCGATGACGGCAGGGCTTTCGGTAGATACGAAGGCTGTGCCGTTTTTGTGAGCGGCGGCGCTGTACCCGGTGATGACGTAAAAGCAAGAGTTGCTAAGGCAAAGAAATCATCAGCAGAAGCTGCAGTGACAGAGATAGTAGCTGCATCACCTGACAGAATTCATGCGGAATGCACTTACGCCGGCATCTGTGGCGGATGCACCATGCAGGCGCTCTCATACGAAGCTCAGAAGAAGCTTAAGGAGGAACAGGTAAGAGCAAAGCTTAAAAGGCTTGGCGGGCTCGAGGATCCTAAGGTAAATAAAATGATAGGAGCCGACACCCTTAAGTACTACAGGAACAAAGCGGTGTTTGCTGTCGGTCCTCACGGTGAAGTCGGTTTTCTAAAGGGGAAGACTCATTTTGTTATGGATATCGATGACTGCCTGCTTCAAACCGACGCTGCGATGGTTTGCGCGGATGCGCTGCGAGCATTCCTCAGGCAGACTGGTGTCAGAGAAATAACTCAGCTAACGGTCAGGACCGCATTCGGAACAGGCGAGGTCATGGCGGTTCTTGAGACGGATAAGAAGGACATACCGAAGATTGAAAAACTCGTTGAAATGTTTGATGATGCGGTTTACAGCCTGAGCTGTGATGAAGAAGGGAACCCTGCAGCAGATACTCAGGCATACAGCCTGGAGTCGGTTGCAATGATCCATAAAGGAAAGTGCCGCATTATCGCAGGTAAACCTACGATCAATGAAGAGGTGATAACGGAAGACGGGCGCAGCCTTATCTTTGAAATAAGTCCGCAGTCATTCTATCAGGTAAACCCTGAGCAGATGGAGAGACTATACGACAAGGCTGCAGAGTATGCAGACCTGAAAGGCGGAGAGACGGTTCTGGATCTTTACTGCGGGGCAGGAACTATAGGGCTGTGGCTGCTTGAAAATCTCAGAAAAAAGAACCCTGAGGCTTTCGAAAAGACCAGAGTCATAGGTATAGAATCTGTAAAGCCTGCAGTGCTTGATGCTAACAGAAACTCAGTCATAAACGGAGTTATAAACACAAGATACATCTGCGGCAAAGCAGAGGAAGAGCTTCCGGGTATGATGGGTCTTGCGAAGTTATATAAATGGAATGAGATCAATGAAAGAGTGGAGCGCGAGCCTGAGATCAGGCTTGAGAATGCAGATGTGGCGGTACTCGATCCCCCGCGTGCCGGCTGCGCCGAGCCGCTGCTCGCCGCAGTGGTGCAGGCAGCACCCGATCGCATCGTATACGTTTCATGCGATCCCGGCACGCTCGCACGTGACATCAAATACCTGACTGCCCACGGCTACGAGTTCATAGAAGCCACACCTGTAGACCAATTTCCATGGACATCACACATCGAGGTTGTTGTCTTGCTTTCCAAGGGCAAGATAATGAGCAAGAGCGTTCGCGTAGAATTCCCGATAGAAGACATGAATACATCTGGTTTTCAGTTTGGTGCTACATATCAAAATATCGCAGACTGGATATGGGAAGAGTACGGCTTAAAAGTCTCGCGCCTATATATATCACAAATCAAGAGGAAGTGCGGACTTGAAGTCGGTGATCATTATAATAAATCAAAAGAAGAGAACCAGAGAGTTCTACAATGCCCGCCTGAAAAGGAAGAGGCAATTATTGCTGCGTTACGGTTTTTTCAAATGATATGATGAGAAAGCAACGTTGAAAAAGCTAAGGAATAATATATTTTAGGTACTTTGTTACAAACTGCATTCTCGGAGTGTTAGCGATGATACCAATATAGACATCATCACTAAACCCTGCATCTTTGAAAAAGGGAAGGTCAGAAACAATAATGCCGTTTTTAGAAGGCATGCTTTCGTAAACACGCTCTGCGGCTTCTCCTAGCGCAACATCAATACTGTTGTCGGACAAGATTATTTCGTTACTTATGATATACGGCGCAAGTCGATTTAACAGAGCCTGCTCACCTTGAGAAAAAGCATCACTTATATTCATTAAGTATCCGTTTTGTGAAAAAATATCATATGCCTCACGATTCATAATGACCAAATCCATTTCTTTTGAATTGATAGCTGCCAGTATTTTCATCTGGGATGCATATTCATATTCGTGATTTTCTGATGTAGGATTGTCGGAAAGATACAGATCTTTATATACATATATCTCGTGTTTGTTATCGCTATAACCAAGCTGTTCCAGAAATCCGGATGTAAGATGCTCTTCCATTACCGATCCAAAAGAAACATTGACCATGCTTAAATAAAGCATGGTCTCTTTCTTTGCCGATACTCGTACGGCTGTTGAAACAACTATGATGAGAATGAGAATGATGGCTATTATATGGGTTTTGTAGTAAGTAAAACAATAATCAACCTTATCTGCAGTTTTCATCTGCAGGAACTGTTTGCGTAATTTTGCTTTTTCCTCCGGTGAGAGTTTCATAATGTTTTCTTTTCTGTATCTTCTTCACGCACACCTGAACTAATAAAAAGAACATTGTTCAAAAGATATGCACTGATAAGAGCGCAGAGTCCCTCACCGAAGACGATAAAAGGAGTGAATATGCGCACTATCGTAAAGAACATTGCAAAGTGAACTGCGAAAACCAGAACCGTAGCGAACAGATAATGAGTTCCGATAAGGAAGGCATTTTTAATCATAGCAGCGCTGGAGTTATATACACTTGCAACTAGTGGGAATACATAAAGCAAAACTATGACATATACAACAGCGGCAGCAATAACAAGAGCCAGGATAATGGTCCAAAATACTGCAACAGTACCTGATGATGATGCTCGCACATGATAGAGTATATATCCGTCAAAGGAAAGGAATAAACCGATAGCCAGCATGATCAGCCATATGATCGTTGACTGTTTAAAATTCTCTTTAAAAGACTGAAAGAATTTTGCGGTTATATTTTTCTCTTCACCACGAACGATTTTGAGGCATGTGTAATATAATGCAGTACTCGATGCTCCGATGGTAATGATTGGAATGGAACAAATCAACCATAGAATATTCAAGTAACAGGCGAAACACAGCTTTAGCATGAGCTGACTGAATTTGCTATCGTAAGAAAAAAATTTCATTGCTATTATTACACTTTAGTCGAGATTGGTAGATTCACGATAAATAAGTTCAGTTTCAGTATATATTATTCTGTAATCTAGAGAAGGCTCCTGAATACGGGATAGTAATAGATGAACGGCGGAATAAGCCATTATCTGTGTATGGATATGTATGGTTGTAAGCTTCGGGCTCATCGAACGTGATTCAGGGGCGTCATCAAATCCGCAGAAAAGGACATCATCGGGAATGCGCTTTCCAAAAGCTTTTAAAATAGTGATGGAATCATCTGCTATAAAGTCGTTGGCACAGATAAACACATCTGGAAGGCTTTTCATTTTTGATAACTTTTCTTTAATGTACTCGACACTGTTGCTTTTAATGATGTATTGTTCATCAACCTGGCAATCAGCCATCAGCATTGCACAGCGGTATGCAGTATAGCGCTCGAAGAAAGACTGACAGTGATCATAGTCTCCGATAAATCCGATCCTTTTCTTACCCTTCATCAGCATATCGTTTACAAAGCGTGTGATCTCAACGGTGTTTTCCATATAAAGTTGATCTGCTGGCAGGTTCAAACCTTCACGTTTAGTCGGCCCGTCAACAAAAAGAATCGGAATTCCGAGATTACATACCATTTCGTCGTATTCTCTGTTGAACATTTCTATACAAATGATAGCTGAGGATCGATCTTTAGAGAAAGTGATAGGGAGAGTTCCTTCAGCAATGTTTTCAGGGGTGACCCTATGTGTATTCAAGGTATAACCGAGCTGAGACAGTTCGCGCTGTAATTTGTCAAGCATCACAGATGTAAAGTGTGAGAGTGTCAGAAATACAGTGGTGAAAAGTGCGATCTCGCCTTTGTTAAGCGAACTTCCGTAATCATTGTTATTATTAATATTATATGGGGAAGAGTTTGCAAGTGTATTTATATATGAAAACTGCTTGTAACCCATCTCCACGGCTTTTTGCAATATTTTTTCTCTGGTGGAATCCGCAAGACCATCTGAATTGTTTATGGCCTTTGAGACCGTGTTGCGTGAGACTCCCAAAGCATCCGCAATATCCTGTATTGTGACTTTCTTTTTCATTTTTAGTGACCTTGTAGTTCATAGCTATAGTAATGTGTTATCAATAGTTTACCACAAATTGTGCAAATGTAAAGTTTGAATGATGCGAAAGGAGAAAAATGTCTAAGAAAAATGGTTAATAAAGGGGCATATGCCTAAATAATTTGTGCAAATGACATATTAGATGTTGACATTTGCACACACGGGTGATAGCATGTAATCACAAGCTTTTTCTAACTGTGAATATGCATGGTTGCAAGAAATAGACGTTTAGAGCTATTTAAGAAAGAATTGGAGGCGGTATTTATGAAAAACATCTCTTCAGCCGCCGTTGGAGGAAAAGCAGGCAGCAATAAGATGCATAATACCATTGTGTATGTAAAACAACACTGGCAGTTGTATGCATTGTTCATGTTGCCTGCTGTTCTTTTGACGGTGGTGTTCCGCTATATTCCGATGGGCGGTATCATGATTGCCTTCACGGAATATAACCCGATCAAAGGAATTCTAGGGAGCGAATGGATCGGATTTCAAAACTTCACCCGATTCCTGTCGTCACCAGACTTCCTGAGATATCTTGTTAATACTCTGAAGCTAAGTGTGTATGGTCTGCTTTGGGGCTTTCCGGCTCCGATATTACTGGCTTTCCTTCTCAATCGTATCCTGAGTTCCAAGACAAAACAGAAAATACAGTTAGTACTGTATATGCCGAATTTCATATCGGTCATCGTCCTGTGCGGTATTGTAAGAATTCTCCTTTCACCTACAGGAATGGTAAATTCACTGCTTGGCACTGATATCAATTTCATGACGATGCCAGAAGCTTTCCGAACTATATACATAGCATCAGGCATTTGGCAAGGTGCAGGCTGGGCGTCAATTATCTATACAGCAGCGCTGTCAAATGCCAGCAAGGAGCTTAAAGAGGCGGCTGTAATAGACGGCGCGAATATCATTCAGCAGATAAAAGCTGTAGAGTGGCCGGCGATCAAGGATACTGTGCTGATTCAATTCATCATGTCAGTCGGAAACATTATGTCTGTAGGCTTTGAGAAGGCATACGCTCTCCAGACAGATCTGAATCTTAACACATCTGAAATCATAGCAACATATGTATATAAAAAAGGTCTTTTGGATGGCGACTACGGATTCTCTACAGCGGTCGGGTTATTTAACACCGTAATCAATGTCATCCTACTGATATCTATGAATGCCTTAGTCAAGAGGATGAACGAAGGCAAAGGCATATAAAAGGAAGGAGGATTTGACAATGAAAAAGAAAACTGAATTTGCCAAATATCCTTCCGAGGATAAGGCGATCCTTATAGTTGGTTATGTGATACTGGGGGTATTTCTCTTAGCTATCATTATACCGGTAATATACATAATTCTGGCTTCGTTTATTGATCCTATAACTCTTCAAAACAGCGGTCTTACATTTGACTTCAGCAAATGGACTACCACGGCTTATCAGAGAGTAATGTCAAATGCACAGATTTGGGTCGGGTTCAAGAACGCTCTAGTTTACTCAGTGTTATTTACAATAATCTCAGTTGTCGTAACCCTGTTAGCAGCATACCCGATGTCAAGAGCTGATTTCAAAGGCAGAGGATTCTTTAACACACTTTTTGTCATTACGATGTTCTTTGGAGGCGGGCTGATTCCTACATACTTGCTGATCAGCAGTCTGGGAATGCTGGATACCATATGGGCAATATTGCTTCCTGGTGCATTCAGTGTTTGGAACATGATCATCGCAAGAACATATTATATGGGAATCCCTAAGGATCTGCAGGAAGCAGCAGAAATTGACGGTGCGACAGAAATGATCTATTTCTTCAAGATACTGCTTCCTGTCTGCACACCGATAATAGCGACTATTGCAATGTGGCAGTTCGTAGGAATGTGGAACAGTTATTTCGACGCTATGATATATCTGAACAGCGCATCAAAACAACCATTGCAGTTAGTCCTCAGATCGATACTTATCCAGAACCAGCCTGAACCGGGTATGGTAAGTGATATGCAGAGTACAGCTGAGCGTGCACAGCTTGCCGAACTTTTGAAATATGCAACGATAATAATCTCGTCGCTACCGCTTATGATACTTTATCCGTTTTTCCAGAAATACTTCGATAACGGTATCATGGCAGGAGCGGTCAAAGGTTAATAACGTTAAAAGGCAGAAAACCTGCTTAATAATATCTAAAAATGCAATTAATTATTAAAGGAGAAGAAAAATGAACAAGATTAAAAGAAATCTGGCACTTGTTCTCGTACTGATCATGACGCTTTCATTGCTGGCAGGATGTGGCAGCAAGGGTGGCGGATCAGGAAGCGGAGGAGAAGGGACAGACGTTGATCCTGCATCCCTTGCATTTCCTCTGGCTGAGACCGCCACTATATCAGGACTGACCAGCTTCCCTGCAGGTACTGAATCAGAGCCAAACAACCGTACGATATTTAAACGCCTTGAGGAAAAGACTAATGTACATGTCGAGTGGAAAAGTATTCAGAGCGATCAGTGGGGAGACAAGATCTCTCTCGAAATGTCAAATGTAAAGACACTGCCTGACTTTGTTTTTACCGCCAGCTTCGGTGATGTAGATCTTCAGAAGTACGCTAAGCAGGGTGTGATCATCAACGTTGAGGATTATATCGACAAGTATATGCCTAACCTCCAGAAGGTATTTGAGCAGGCTCCTGAGTACAGGGTAATGTGCGAAGATGAAAACGGCCATATATGGGCGTTCCCTTGGATAGAACAGCTTGGTCATGATAAGACAGCCATACAGACTGTAGGTTATATGAGCTTTATCAATAAAGCGTGGCTGGACTTCCTTGGACTTGATGTTCCTACAACTACAGAAGAATTTGAGAAAGTTCTTGAAGCTTTCAAAGATAACTCTGCAAAGCTGAAAGAGGAATTCAATATTGACGGAGATGTAATTCCGATGTCGTGCATAATGAATGATGGTGACAACGATCCTTGCATCATAATAAATGGTTTTGGCGAAGGATACGGAGATCCTGACAGAGGTCGCCATATAGCTGTAACCGATGATGGTAAGGTAGTATGTGTTGCTAATTCAGAAGGATTCAAAAAAGGTATTGCATGGATGCATGAACTGTATGCAAAGGGGCTGATAGATCCTGACGCTTTCACACAGGATTGGTCCACATACGTTTCAAAGGGAAAGTCAGGACGTTACGGCGTCTGCTTCTCATGGGATGTTGCTAACATTGCCCAGGTCAGCATGGACGATCTCATTGCCGGCAAGAACTGGGTCCCACTTCCTGCACTTACAGCAGATGTCCGCAATATCACTCCTTCAAATGGGTCATTCACATCGGGATTTGACCGTGGCCGCTGCGTAGTTACAGCTGCATGTGAAAACCCTGCACTAGTCTGTGCGTGGATCGATCAGATGTATGATCCTATCCAGTCACCTCAGAACAACTGGGGAACATATGGCGAAGATGATGAATTTGATATCTTCGTGATGGGTAAGAATGATAAAGGCGAAGATATGCTTCAGCATGCTCCTCTTGGAGATGCATCTCCTGTAGAAGTACGTGAGGCTGAGTGCGTGGGCGGACCGCTTGCAATACTTGACAGCTACTATGGAGTCTATGTGACATGCCCGGATGACGCGCAGTATAGGCTTGATTGGATCAAAGATATTTATACACCGGATATGAATACTAAAAACGTGTTCCCTAATGCATTTATGAATACTGAAGATACTAAAACGATTTCAGATCTTATGCCAGATATTCAGAAATGCATAAATACAGCTAAGTCAGACTGGATCATGAACGGTTTTACAGACGCAGATTGGGATAATCTGCAGGCCGATCTGAATAATTACGGTCTTGAGAAGTATCTTGCCGTATTCCAGAAATACTATGATGCATATAGCAACTGATCGTAACCAACTTACTTCATATTTCCTCTTAGAGCAAGCAGAATGTGCTCCTGTAGTACCCGCCCTGCATATCCAGAGCAGGGCGGAGCCTGCTCGGGAGGTTGAGTATAAAGTACGCCAAATACAAAGAAGTGAGTTTGATGTAAGTTAGGTTCCTCATTACGAAAAAGGTATTGAAATGATAAGCAAGACTCTTCAGCGCGCACGTGATTTTGAGAATAAATATCTCTCATATACATCTTCAGAGCAACCGATGTTTCATATTACAGGTGGAATTGGGTGGATGAACGATCCGAATGGGTTTGCGCCATATAAAGGGGAATACCATCTTTTCTTCCAATACTATCCGTATGACACAAAGTGGGGACTGATGCATTGGGGCCATGTCAAGACCAAAGATTTTGTTCGTTGGGAAAGGCTGCCTGCTGCATTGGCACCTGATAAGAATTATGACCGAGACGGATGCTTCTCAGGAGGTGCGGTTGAGTTATCTGATGGTCGCCATCTGCTGATGTATACAGGGGTACGTAATGTTAGAAAGCGGAACGGAAAGATTGACAGTTTCCAGACCCAATGCATTGCGATTGGCGACGGTGTTGATTATGAGAAGTATGAGGGCAATCCCGTAATAGATGCAGGATACCTTCCAGAGGGGGGAAGTGAACATGATTTCAGAGACCCAAAAATCTGGAGAGAAGGCGACAAATACTATTCTGTTATAGGAAATCGCGGATTTGACAAAAGCGGTAATATCCTGCTTTTTGAAAGTGAGGACGCAATCAATTGGGAGTATATAACAACAGTAGACTCCTGTAACAGACAATATGGAGAAATGTGGGAGTGCCCGGATCTTTTCAGCCTTGATGGCAAGGATGTACTCCTGATAAGCACTATGGAAATGCCTGCTATAGGTCTCGAATTTCATCCCGGAAATGCTAACATGTGCTTGATTGGTCATTACGATCAATATGCCAAGCGTTTTGAGAGAGAAAAGGTGCAGGCTATTGATTACGGACTTGACTTTTATGCACCTCAGACACTCTTGGCGAATGATGGAAGGCGAGTGATGATCGCTTGGATGCAGAACTGGGAAACAACTTTCAGTAAACCGCGAGATATCAGTTTTGTTGGACAAATGATCCTTCCGCGAGAACTATCTATAAGCGGCGGGAGACTATGCCAGAATCCGGTAAGGGAGATAGAAAACTACCGCAAAGACAGGTTCGATTATCATAATGTTATGGTCTGCGGATCCGAGAGTCTATATGGCATAAGTGGAAGGTACATAGATATGACGGTGACAATCCATCCTAGCAATGAAAAGGATATGTATGAGTGGATCAGGATCTATGTCGCCAATGATGGAGATAAATATACCTATATCAGATTCAGACCTGATAAAAGTACGATCAAAGTTGACCGTACACACAGTGGCTTTCCGCACGATATAGTAAATGTCAGGGAATTTCCTGTTGATACAATTGACGGAGTTTTAAAGCTGAGAATAATCCTGGACAGATACAGCCTTGAGCTGTTTGTAAACGATGGAATGCAGGCCGCATCTTTCATACTATATACACCGATCGATGCAAGTGCCATCAGTTTTAGCTCTAAAGGAAATGTACTGATAGATATAGAAAAATATGAGTTAGAAATAGATGATTGATACGGTTTAATTGTTGATTATGCTACTACCATGACCTGGAAACCACTCCACTTTACTTGGTGTCAGGGACATGAGGAAAGGAGGAAATATGCCAGGACTCGGGCTGCGGCAGTGTGGAGACCTGTCGTAATGCAGGAGGCATCAGTCCCTGCGAGGGCACATCATGCGGAGGCAATGTGTCCGGAGTCAATAATACTATGGCAACAGTACAGCTTAATAACATCAAAAAAGTATATCCGTTCATAAGCGGAGAACAGAAAAGCAAAAAGAAAAAGAATGATGAAAACAAACCGGAGAAGAAGAAATCTAATCTTCAGATAACCGATGAGGGAGTGGTTGCAGTTCAGGAATTCAGCCTGGATATTGCAGACAAAGAGTTCATTGTTTTAGTAGGTCCATCCGGATGCGGGAAGTCTACTACTCTGAGGATGGTTGCCGGTCTCGAAGAGATAAGTGACGGTGAACTCGTTATTGACGGCAAAGTTATGAATGATGTTGCTCCTAAGGATCGTGATATTGCAATGGTCTTTCAGAACTATGCCCTCTATCCTCATATGTCCGTATACGAGAATATGGCATTCTCTCTCAAACTCCGTAAAGAGCCAAAAGATGTAATCGACAAGAAAGTTCGTGAAGCTGCAGAGATCCTGAGCATTACACAATACCTCGAGAGGAAGCCAAAGGCTTTATCCGGTGGTCAGCGACAGCGTGTAGCGATTGGCCGTGCCATAGTTCGTGATCCAAAAGTCATGCTGATGGATGAGCCTCTGTCCAACCTCGATGCAAAACTTCGAAATGAAATGCGTGCAGAGATCATTAAACTTCGTCAGCGTATCAATACAACATTTATGTATGTAACGCATGACCAGACAGAAGCTATGACACTTGGTGACCGTATCGTCATCATGAAAGATGGATATATCCAGCAGATCGGAACACCGCAGGAGGTATTTAATCATCCGTCAAATCTGTTCGTTGCAGGATTTATCGGAATGCCGGTAATGAATTTCTTTGATGCAGACTTAAAGAGAGAGGGCGATAAGTACTACGTGGAAGTTGGAGGACTCAAGGTTGAGCTGTCCAAAGAAAAAGAAGCACGACTTCTGGCAAAGGATGTTCAGTCACAGCCTGTAACACTGGGTGTGCGTCCAGAACATACAGATGTAGCAGAAAAAGGCATCTCGGCACGCGTAGAAGTTGCAGAAATGATGGGATCTTCTGTGCATCTTCATGTCAATGCTAGTGGCCGCGATGTAATAATTATTGTTCCTACTGTCGAAATGGAGGATAGTTATAATATCGGAGATACTGTAAAGTTTACGTTTGATGGAAAAGTAGCACATATATTCTCAAAAGAGACGGATCTTAATCTGGAATTCTGAAAAACAATAACCTTCACTATCCTTGCAAAAAGGCTTTTTGGCTGGCCATGAAGCTTTTTTGCTTTTGGCCCAAACCATGAATCTGAGATCTGTATGATCTGAAGATTGATGCTGATAGAGTGAATGCGACTACAATTATTTAACGTAAAGGAGAATGAAGCTGCCATGGAAAAAGCAGGTAAAAAAACAGAGAAACCAATAGATGTTGTGGCGCTGGGAGAATTACTGATTGATTTTACAGAAAGCGGGAGTTCAAAACAGGGGAATCCTCTGCTGGAGGCAAATCCGGGAGGGGCTCCCTGCAATGTACTGAGCATGCTGTCGCGCCTGGGAAAGAAGACGGCTTTTATAGGGAAAGTCGGAAATGATGCCTTTGGCAGATTTCTTGCGGATGCCGTTTCAGCACAGGGCATAATGACGGATGGGATACGTTATGATCCGCGGGTACATACAACGCTTGCATTTGTCACTAAGTTGCCGGACGGAGACCGTGATTTTTCCTTTTATCGTGATCCCGGCGCCGATATTAATCTGTCACATGATGAGGTCGACACTGAAATTATTCGAAATGCATCCGTCTTTCACTTTGGGTCGCTGTCATTAACGGACGAACCAGTTCGAAGTGCTACGAAGTTTGCGGTCCAAACAGCTCAGGATGCTGGCCTTATCATCTCATTTGACCCGAACCTTCGAGAGCCACTGTGGGAAACGTTGGATAAAGCAAAAGAACAGATTGACTGGGGATTGAGGCAGGCACATATTCTGAAAATCTCCGACAATGAGATAACTTGGTTTACCGGGGAAAATGATTTTGACGATGGCATATGTTTTCTTCAGGAAAACTATCCGAATCTGAAGCTTATATGTCTCAGCATGGGACCGGAAGGAAGCCGTGCGTATTATAAAGACTTTAGTGTATTTGCTAACGCATTTCTGCAGAAAGAGACCATAGAGACGACTGGCGCTGGCGATACGTTCTGTGCCTGCATATTAAATACAGTATTAGATAACGGCATTGACAGGCTAGATGAAGAAATAATCATGAATATGCTGGTAACGGCAAATGCTGCTGCATCTATTGTTACAACTCGAAAAGGGGCATTAAAGATCATGCCTACTTACGAAGAGGTAATTAATTTGATTTCTTTATGAATGTCATTACAATTGCTATGTATCATTGAAAGGATCGATGAGCATCTAAGTACACGTATAAGAACCGTCATATGCAAACAAGAGCAGAATTACTATGAATGAAGAATATCTTAAGGCCAGAAAGGCCGGAGAAAAAGAATATAAAGTAAGACTTGCAAGGGGAGAATACCCGTATCTTGCAGCGCTTGATGATATACTTCCGGAAAATGGAACACTGCAGCAGCAGTCACTCGGGCTGATGGAGATTCCTGTTGAAATGATCGCAGGAACTAAAACTCTTGCCAGACAGAATTCTTTTGCGCCGAATTTCATGCCGCTTCTCGATATAAACACAGAGTTTTCTTACAAATGGAGCAATCTTGTCGAGGCGCAGATAAAAGAAGGGTTCAATGATCCGATAAGGGTCTATGAGTATCTGCACAGATTCTATGTACTTGAGGGAAACAAGAGGGTATCGGTGAGCAGATTCCTCGATATGCCTGCAATAATGGCAGATGTCACAAGGATAATACCGACAGCAGATGTGCTTCAGACCGAGCCGGCTTATGCTGAATTCCTGGAGTTTTTCAAAGCTGTGCCTGTCTATGATATGGAGTGCACAAGACCGGGAGCATATAAAGAAATCGCGGAGATAGCAGGTATCAGTCTGGATAAGCCATGGCCTATGGACAAGGTAAGACATTTGCAGGCGGTATACTGGAGCTTTGCAAAAGTCACATCAGAACTGTCCGAAAAGCTGCCGGAAATGACAATGGGTGATGCGTTCGTTGTTTATCTGAGAATTTTCAGAGGCGACGCGATGTATGACGGCAGCGAGAAAGAAGTAGGGCAGAGGCTTAGGCAGATAACCAAGGAACTCTATACACAGCACAACAATGACAAGGTGTCTCTGGTCGAATCATCCGATGAAGTTCTCAATGCAGGCAACTTAATTAATAAAGCAGAGAAGATAATTGCCGGGCCGGGTTCACTTGTGAGCAAAGTGCTGCCTGGCATCAGCTATTCAGTGAATAATCCTCTCAAGGCTGCCTTCATCTATAACAGGTGTCCGGAGCACTCCAACTGGATATATAATCATGAGGCAGGCAGGCTCAGGCTCGAAGAGTCATTCGGCGGCATGGTTAAGACTGCAAGGTTCATTGCAGACGGAAAGAACATCGAAGGCTCACCGGAGTCAGCAGGGAGCTTTGAGGAGGCTGTCGCTGCTGCTGTATCTTGGGGCGCAGATGTGGTATTCACAACATCAGTACAGCAGATTGATGATGCTCTGCGCGCGGCTATCCGTTACAAGGATGTTAAGTTCCTTAATTGTTCGATCAATCTCACGCACCAGGCGGTCAGGACTTATTATGCCAAGCTGTATGAGGCAAAATTCCTCGCAGGAATCGTGGCCGGTGCTGCAGCGGCTTCGGATGGGAGCCACAGGATCGGATATTGCTCGGACTACCCGATATACGGAACGATCGCAGGGATCAATGCTTTTGCCATAGGCGCTGCGATGGCAGACCCGGTTGTACAGATAGACCTTGAGTGGTCGGCCAAGCAGGACAGTAACTGGTGGTGGTCGATGGTCGACAAGGGGATCCATGTAATCTCTGCGATCGACTCAACTCATAATACAGACGGAAGCAATGCATACGGGGTGTGTTACGTGGAGCGGGTCGCTCCTGGAGAGGGCACCGATCTGTCCGGTACATGCCGCATCACCAACCTTGCCGCACCGATCTGGAAGTGGGGCAAGCTGTATGAAATCATTGTCAAAACAATAATCGATGGTACGTACAACGCCAGGCTTGTGGATAAGAAGGACCAGGCCACAAATTACTGGTGGGGAATGATTTCCGGTGTGGTAGATATCGAACTCTCAGATGAGATCTCACCTTATACAAAACAGCTGGTGGATATCCTGAAATCGGATATCATCTGTGGCGCTATGAATCCGTTTGACGGTGACTTGCGCAGTCAGACTGGCATTGTCAGGAAAGCAGATGACGAACCGCTGTCAAGCATGGATATCATAACTATGGACTGGCTCAATGAGAACATCTGCGGCGAGATTCCAGTTGCAGAGGCTCTCACCGATGAGGGAAAAGCGACAGTCAGTGTGAGCGGAATCAAGTAGGGGACTGAGAGGAAAGACTATGAAAGTGCTTCTGATTGCAGACCACGAGCTTAGAGAATTGTGGGATCATTGGGGCGCATTGGGCAGCAAAAGGCTTGAAGGGGTCAGACTTATACTGTCCGCAGGAGATATCCGGCCTGAATATCTGGAATTTCTGGTCACGATGCTCAATGTTCCTTGTTTGTATGTCAGAGGGAACCATGACGGACGGTATGACCAGATGCCGCCTGAGGGCTGTATCGATATCGACGGGAAGATTTTTGAAGCAGAGATCTGCGAGCCTGTTCATAGCACGGATGCAGATAATAGTGAAGGCTGCGCCTATGTCAGGAGAATAAGAGTAGCCGGCCTCGGTGGTTCGATGCGCTATAGTGAAGGCAGGGATATGTATTCTGAAAGAGAAATGGCATCCCGCGTGCGCCGACTCAGTATGAGAATAAAACTCGGCCTTATAAATCACAGTGAAAAAAAGCACGCCAGACGGGATGCGTCAGGCGCGCCTGTAGATATTTTCCTTACGCATGCGCCGTGCAGAGGTTATGGCGATCTCGGTGACCTGGCACATACGGGATTCAGTTGTTTTAACAGATTTCTCTCGGATTTCAGACCAAAGTATCATTGCTACGGACACGTTCACATGGAATATGCCAGGATAAGACGAGTGTCAGAGCATCCATCGGGAACACAGCTGATCAATGTAAGCGGGATGTATATTCTTGATATCTGAATTCCGCAGCTATGCAATCAGAATCGCATACCCGGAATAGAGGCATACATTCTTACTGAGGTCTGTTATAACGTTTGTTCCGCAGATCGTTCCGTAGTTTGTTCCAAAGAGTCGTTCTCTCTTTTCCGTCTGTAGATCCGCTGCTTTCCATAGATTGGGAGCCACATGGTCCTGCCGGTCTTCTCCCATCCGTCTATACGCGTCATTATGGCACTGATTTCAAAGCTGTTCTTATGCTGGAAATCAGCCTTGTTTTTGCAGAAGCATTCGCACCAGATCTCTATGTTGGATACGTAATCTCTTCTTCTGACGTCCTCGCCGCTATAAAGCGATCCCTGACTCTGAACATAATCCTGTCTGTCGTAAAGAGACATTTCATTCCAGTTTCCGGGCAGCGGCAGGTCAAGGTAGTCTGTGACAAGACCTTCTCTGTCGTCATGTTCCATAGCAGCAGCCTGGCAGGCTCTGGCTGATTCTTCCAACTCGTGTGAGAGGAACAGAGTTTCACCCTGACCGGCAAGGTAAAGAGCCTCAGCCCATATCTGATCGACATCATCCTGCGTGAGATCCCAAGGCTTTAAGATACCTGTACCGGGAGTCCTGACTGCCCAGAATCTGCGGTTACCTGTTATGTCTCTAAGAAAGCCACTTTCTGCATTCGTGGTTCCGAAGAACACACACTGCCTTGGGTGAGGGGTGACCCTGCGACCGTATGAAGCCCTGTACTTGTCATCCTGCCGCGAGATGAATGCCTTGACCTTGTCTATGTCAGCCTTTCTTATTCCGGCAAGCTCGCCGATCTCGTGTATCCAGTAACCCTGAAGCTTTTCTGCTGCCGTCTTATCGTTCATGTCGGAAATACTGAGGCTGTCGGAGTACCATTCCATCCCGAGCTTTGAGATGAATGTGGACTTGCCGATACCCTGCGGACCATTGAAAACAAGTATATGGTCAAACTTGATCCCGGGCTTATATATCCTGCTGACAGCAGCGCAGAGCATTTTTCTTGTCACCGCTCTGACATAAGGAGTATCGTCTGCGCCGAAGTAATCGATGAGCAAAGTGTCGATTCGTGGCTTATTGTCCCATTCAGGCAGCGATTCGAAATAATCCTTGACAGGGTGGTATGATCTGTCGTCTGTTACCTTTGACAGCGCTGTGCGGTAGTTGTTCTGGGTGAAGCTGCCGTAGCGTTCATCAACGAGGCACATGAGCTGCGCGTCATCCACATCGCGCCAGTACTTTGAATTATGATTCCAGGGAACACTGCCTCTGATCTCAAGATCGTCAGCAAGCTGATTGAATACGATGCCCCGGAAATCCTCATCATTTTCAAGGATCAGCCGCATGTTGCAGAGTGTATTACAGGCTCTGCCGTTCTTGTTCAGCGTTAGCTGATCTGTCCAGTCTCCTGATCCTGTAAGCGATTCGTTACTGCTGAGATCTGAATTGTCATTATATATAGTATCTGTTGTGGTTTCTGTCATCCAAGCCTCCTGTGGTTTTAACGTACTCTTTCACGCGTCCTGTCTTTGTCAATGACCGCAAGATTCTCTCTTACATGGCCGGAGCGCTGCTGTATATCTCCGCAGATCTTCAGTTCATGGCGGAGTTCTCTAATCTCAGCGGTGAGATCTTTGATCCTGTCTTTCGCTTCGTTGATCTCGCTTTCCGGTAGCACGCGGCGTGCTGTTCGTCTGAGTTCATCCCTGTCAAGGCTGAGTTCTTTCATCCTGTCACCGATATTATCCATAAGATCCGATAGATCCTTTTCAGTGTCCACGTGGTACCTAGACAGGAGCTTGGCCTGTTCTGAGTACTGATCGCATTTCAGGAGATCTTCCTTCAGGAGAATATGGAGCTTTGTCGGGTTCTGCTGATACTTCGGCAGGTAGCCGAGCTCGTAGCAGTATCTGAGATAAAGCTTCTCAAGTCCGCTGCGTCCCATGATACGGTCGATGCGCCGGCGGAGATTATAATTGTTTGGCTGGCGGTATTGCTGCCGCAGCCTTTCTGTCCGTACAGACGGATCATTGTCATAGATCCGCCGCTCTATACTCTCTCTGGTGTAATCGTCCCCGAGCTTATGGATACGTATCGGCTTCCTGCCGCCGGGCGGTGTGATCGTCCAGTACTTCCTTTGCGGATCGAAACGGTAATTGTAACCGCGCTTCCTGAGCTCATATTTGAATTCTTCTATGTTCAGGCTGAGAAAGACCGCCTCGTCTATTGCCTGGCGTGCTACGTTGTACCTCGTAGGCATTCCGGCTTTTTCCATTTTATAGACATACTGGTTCACACCCTTGCCTTTGGGATTTTCAACTATAGACAGGCCGTGTTCGAGGCATATGCGGTCGGATGCTTCCCTAAGCTGTCTGTAAGTGTCCTTGCAGTCATGGAATTTCAGCCCGTCTCTGAATGAAACCGAGTTGATCACTATGTGATTATGAACGCATTTTGTGTTGACATGGGTGGCGACCACCATCTGAAAGCGGTCGCCCCACAATTCCTTCGCAAGCTGTACTCCTATAGCGTGAGCTTCGTCAGGTGTAACTTCCCCTTCGCGGAAACTCTGATAAGCGTGATACGCAACATTCCCGCCGGTCTTGCCAAACCTTATCTTGTTGGCGTTGAACTGGTCGCGGGCGAACTCCACGCTGCAGTTGATCCCAGTCGTGTAGAAGAGCTGCTCTGTCTTTTCCTCGCATGCTGCATAAGCGATCACATCAGCGAGAGCCTGCTTTTCGGATTCTGTGAACTCACGCAGAGTCTTCTCGGGATTGGTAATATACTCAAGCGGACTTTCCGCCCGGCCCCGTATATTCCATATCTTTGTTACCGCCATCAATTATCACCTCTTTTCGGAATGAGGATCTCCTGCTCGATACTGTTCTGGAAAGCTCTCCATCTCATGGCTTCCGCCATGATCGCGATCATATCAGCTTGGTTGCCTGCGTTCATCGCGACTTCATCGATCTTGTCGGCGAATTCGCGGATGCTTTCCATGGTCTTCCAGAAGACCTCGTCCGGCATTACGACCGGGTGATAGCCTTTGGCTCTCTGCCGGAGAAATTCAGCCTCGGTCAGACCGGCTGCCTGCGACTTGTTTTTTATATCGCGGTCTTCTTCGCTGTTCACCCAGAAACTCTTTTTTATATCTCTTCGCATCATTATTATGTTGTCTCCTTTCTTGAAATAACTTGTGTAGTATCTTGTTTGATCGGCTTCAGCCGGGGGTCTGGGGGCTGCCACCAGGTTCGCATTCCGGCCAGTAGGAGCAGGAATGCAGTGCTTGTTCCAACGCTCCAGACCCCCATGCGGCAGTTTTTTCAGTTGATTTCATATGCAGTTGCTGCTAGGCTGAATGCGTTTTCCACTTAAGTGCCTCGCGTCAGGCGTAGCTTTTAGTGCATTTGCTGCTCTTCTGCAGGTCTGCCCGCGATCTTTGCTGCCGTTGTCACTAAAGTGATATGACTTTTCATCTTTTGTGATATCATTTGCTGTGAAACCGTTTATCTGCGCAACCCTTGATATATATTTCGCCGTTTTTAGATATTTGGTCGGTATCAGACAAGCTGTGATTTGATACCGGCCCTAGCTTTTCTCAGCTACGCTGATCATGAGCCGAGGAAATCCCAGTCGATGTCCTCGGGCATTGTCTCCTCAGGTGCTTCAGCTGCAATGGTCTCAGACTGCGCTAGTTGCAATGTAGGATCAGATGCAGGCTGTAGGGAAGATAAGCCTGTCATGCAGCCTGCCAGGAACAGCGGTAATGTCTGCCTCAGCGACTCACTTACAGCATCCACGATTTCCTGTACGAATCTTTCCTCACGCTCGCGGGTCTCGAAATATGGATCTTCCTGCAATCTGTAATAACGGTCAAAATAGTCCAGCAGAGCAAGCGAGATCACATGACTGTATGAGCGGAATACCCGTTTATCCATGCTTTGCAGGTATTCCCAGGCTCTGCGCTGGTCGTCCTTGTCCAGATTGAAACGGACATTGGTAGTCTTGATATCCGGATTCATTTGCACTCCTTTCTGCAAAGGCTTTCGAATGCAAGAAGTTCATAACCTTTGGCTGTTGCACAGAGATCACTGATAACAGTGATGGCTTTTTCATCGTATTCCCCGAAGTGGCTGATAAGAGTGCTGCCTCCTCCGGCGATATACAGGTGCATAAGCTCCGGGTTATACTCGTACCTTTTCAATGCATCGAAGATGTCACTGCAGTAGCAACGGCATACATCTTTTATGCAGCTGAGGTACTTGCTGCCGATATCCGCAGTGCCGGTACGGATGACCTGCTCAACGATGACAGGATCAATCTTTACACCGAACTGATTCAAGACTGCATTCTGTGCAGCGATCATGCACTGATGGACACCGAGTTTCTCAGTCCAGCAACGGCTTTCAACTGGCTTTTTGCCGTTGAAGTAGAGAATGTTCATAGTTCCATTGCCGATATCCGCGAGCAAAGTGGTGCCACGGAATTCGCTGAGCCTGCCAAGGACTGCAGGATAGCTTTGAGGGTACAAGCTGCATCCGGTAAAGCGGATATGATAGTCCTTGCCATTGAAGCGGAACCTGACGTCGGGCTCCTTGAGCAGATAGCTTCGGAAGGACTCTCTTTGTCTGCGTACCCAAGTGAGGGGAAGTCCTGCGGCAATATGCACATCCGCATTGCATATTCCCTGGAATTCCAACTCTTTTGCTACAGCCATGAGAGTCAGAACATAGTAATCATCGTCACCGGTTTTATCCGGGACAAATTCCTTGTGACCTTCACCTATACGATAGTAAATACCGTTGTACTCCAAGATATTCCCAGAGAAGACGGGCTCTGATTCGTAAGCGGTCACTGCGCTTGGCGTGATGGTATTTGCAGTCTTAATGTTGCCGTACCCATGATCCACGCCGATGATAATGGTGTTGTAAAGTCGTTTCATAAGTTTGATTTCCTCCTTTTCCAGCATTGACTTCTGATATTTCCGGCACCTGGCCGGTACCACCTTTTGACTGATGTCAGTCTAAAATAAAGAAAGGAAGAACTCATTGAGCCTCAATTGAGCTGAAATTGTGCAAAAAGAAAATACGAGACCCATGCTTTTGCATGAGTCCCGTTACGGAGGAATACACATAATCTGTTATACTTATCAGACTATGAAATGAATATATTTAGTTCAATTACCAGATAATGATTGCTGAGGTTCTGCATTGCGAAGATGCTTTCCGATAACAATACCTGCATCTATATAGTATGACCTGAACTGCTGGTATTTTGACTGTATCAATTCTTCATCGCCTTCATACAGTGTCTCGTATGTCTGAGCTGCCTGCTTAAGATGCTCAGCACCCTCATTTACGTTACCGCTTTCAAGAAATACAACGCCAATAGCTTCCTGTATCCTTGCATAATCAGATGATTCCTGCCCCATATTAAAGGCAGCGATTTCTTTAGCTTTCAATAGGAACTTCAATGCTTCATCATAGCGGCAGAGATCCTTCAGCAGAAGGCCATAATTGACGAACTGGATGATAGCATCATGCCTGTTATCCAGCTCGTACTCTTTAAGAATATGCAGCGCAGCATCCATATGCTCCTTTGCAGGAGAATAGTTGCCAGTGATACGATACATATTGCCGGCGTTAGCATGCAGGTTGGAGACAAGCAATGCGGTATCCATATTGACCTCAGGCAAAAGCTTTAAGGCTTTTTTATAAAGCGGGATCATCTTCTTCGGATCAGTCTCAAGATATGCCTGATTATTGAGAAAAAGAGCACGGTCAATATCTGTGCCTACCGACGGATCCTTCAGAAGCTGACGGAGCCGCTCCTGAAGAACTTTAATGCCGCTGACATACATATAATTGTCCATATACTGTACAGCGTCCTCAATAAAACATAGATAAGAAGGTACATCATCATTATCTATAAGAAGAACGATCTGTTCTATGACATGGAAGAGCATTCTGTACCAAGGGACATCTATCCCGTGCAGTATGCAGATGCCGTGAAGACTGTCAAATAGTGTACTGCAATTTGTAATGGATGGCTTAAGGTCTGCCAGAGCAACTTCCTGCACCATCGGATGCAGTGCGATGGAGTGTCCTGGCTTTGGAAGTATAAAGCCTGTCTCTACAAGATCATTGATGACATTCATATCCTGCAGCAATAACCATTTTGCAAGCAGCCTGCGAGATATGCCCGTGATTGGAACGAAAGTCATGCTGCGCATTATCTCCTGTTCTTCATCTGATAGTTTGTACAGCGAAAACAGTAGGTGTATGTGAGCATAATATGTCTGTTTTTTCGTGTGCCCGTCCTTGCTCACATTGACTTTGTCTGAGACACTCATAGCTGCCTTTTCTGTTTCGAATCTGTGCAGCAGTTCCTCAGGAGTCAGTATCCCGTTTTCAAGCAGCCTTGCAGCAAGCTCCACTGCCAAAGTGTGACGGTGGACTGTTTCTATTATTTCTATGACTGTACTTTCATTATCGCCAAGTTCGGAATAAAGACTGCCGGTAAGACTAAGCAGACTACTCATATCTCTGATCTCGGTAAGTCCCAAAGAAGGATAATGACTCCAGCGGCTGCGAGAAGTAAAAAGCACCCTGCAACTGTATCGCTTTATACTGCGAAGAGTCCTTTCAGCAGCTGCTGTTGTGTTGAAGTTATCAATGATCAGAAGGGAGTCTTCCCTGAGAGTACAGAGAAATCTGTCGTGATTGATAAAGCGTTCCTGATCGCTTTCCAAAAGCGGATCGTCAGCGAAATCAATATCTGCGATATCCTTGCGAAGATCTCCAGAATATGTGATGTATATGATGTTTGTATAGTCGGTCCTATGCGCTTTGGCATATGCCTTTGCAAGTTCACTCTTGCCGATGCCCGGCATCCCGGTGATAAATACTTTCTGATTATTTACAAGGAGATCATGTAGTTCCGATATCTCTTCCTCACGCCCGCAAAAATGGCGACATGGGCGGGGAACATCAGCTCCGAATATATGCTCGGATATAACAGGAGAGGTAATGCCACTAGTAGGCAGAGCCTTTGCATTGGAAGGTCTCTTAACAAATTCCCTACCCATTCCAAAGCAAAGTATAGAAGCTATGAACAAAGCTTCGGCTTTGTCCTCAGGGGGAGGGCATTCTTTGGCCAGCTGCCTTTTCTTTCTCCATGATATGGAAGCATCCTGTGTAACAAGATCATATATCTCTTTACAAGCCATGCTGCTGTCCGTAAGTATTGGGATCAGATCGTTCTCGATATCTTCTGCAAGCTGCTTCTGATGTATTGCTGTTGCATAGTATCCGGATATCTTAGGGCTGATCCTTGCCTGACCGTTCATCCATCGGCAGACCTGACCGTTGTCAAAAGCAAAATCTTCGGCAATATCACTCATGCAAAAACTAGCAAACAGAAGATCAACAAGATCAAGCTGTCCCATCTCGTAATCGTCACTTACATAGCGGCGGATGATATTCATTATCGAAGAAAAATCACAACGGTTCATCTTTATCATACAGACCACACTTGATTGCTAATTGAGGTGATGTTAGTATACAGAAAAGAACATATGTTTGTCAATGACAATGAAGCAGGAGCTCTCGTTATCTGAATATGTAAAACTTGGTATTTGTATTCAGTCATTTCTGCTCAATTCCCGCTCAATCCCGACACAATGTCTTTGAAGAACAGACAGATTATCCTGAGTTCAGAAGTTATAACTGTGGGACCTATCAGGAAAAACACTGTGACAAATACGGGAGAAGGTGAGGAGTTGAAAAAGTATTACGAGAATGAAGAGTATAATCTGGCGTTTGACAGGTGGACAAGCCTAATGGCGGAACTTGTAATAAAGCATGCACCGGAAGTTTTGGAAAAGCTTGACAATATGAGGAAAAAGCTTTTTGGAAAAGTTGACTATGTTGTCTATGCAAACATACAGGACAGCGGGAAGGCTCCATGGATTATTGTTGAAAATCGGGCCGCATAATCAGAAAGACTCTGTATCAGCAGATGCTGAAGGGTGTTTACACATTGCGTCAATCGTGCTTGCGTGATACAATATACACAATGTGTATAATTGAGTTTTAGGAGCAAGAGAATGGAAATACTGAATAAAGAAATCACTGACTGCAGACAAAAGATCATAGAACTCCGAGAGAGCACCGGTATGAATCGCAAAGAATTCTGTGACTACTTCCAGATTCCGTACCGGACTGTGACTGAGTGGGAGCGTGACAACCGACATGCTCCCAAGTACGTACTTCGGTTGCTGGAGTACTACATTATGATGGAAGAGATGAAGAAGAATACTGATACAGATAATAAATAATGATTCTTTTGGTTTTTATCCGGAATTCTTAAATGACTGTGTATTGTAATTCCGGTACTGAATACCGATGGAATGGTAGGTATGTTAACCATGGAAGAGAAAAACGAAATAATGATTATCGATGAGCGATCGCTTCGGGATAAGATTTATATGATACGCGGGCAGCAGGTAATGCTGGATTTTGAGCTCGCTGAGATTTACGGGTATGAAACGAAAAACTTTAACCGTCAAGTTAAAAACAATATTGAAAAATTTGAAGGCGATGAATTTATGTTTCGCTTGACGAGAGAAGAGTATCAGGAAATCTTGAGGTGCAATATTTTCACCTCAAGTTGGGGAGGCTCAAGATATCTGCCATATGCTTTTACAGAGCAAGGCATATATATGCTTATGACTGTACTGCGCGGCGACCTGGCTGTCAAACAGAGCCGGGCACTAATTATGGCATTTAAAGCCATGAAGGATTACATCATCGAGAACCAGCAACTCATGATTACACAGAGGGATTTTCTTTCTCTGGCGAGTCAGGTGAACAGAAATACTGCAGATGTAGAGGAAATCAAGGATAACATGGTCACAAAAGCTGACCTTACTGATTTCATGAAACTCTTTGATACCGGAATAGAACACGATGAGATTATGATTTTGAACGGTGAGCCATTTAAGGCAGTCCTTGCTTATCAGAAGATCTATCGCAAGGCAAAGCGCAAGCTTGCGGTCATTGATGACTATATTGATTCAAAGACACTTCAGCACCTGACACATTCCAAGGCTGCAGTCAAACTGACGGTCATCAGTGACAACAAAGGCTCGAGACCATTGAGGCTGACAGAATATCATGATTTCGAGATGGAGTATCCCGGCCGGAGCATATCATTTATCACAACTGCAAATAAAGTACATGACCGTTACATAATCCTCGATCATAATACGAAAGATATGAAAATCTACCATTGCGGAGCTTCCAGTAAGGACGCCGGTAAAAAAATCACAACGATCACACAAATAATGGATATATCCGGCTATTCGGATATGATTAAGGAACTACTGGCCAATCCGCCTCTGGTGCTGAAATAGTGATCTCAGAAGGAGAAAAATGTGAAAAAACAGATCAAATGTTATATCTACACTCGCGTATCCACATCTATGCAGGTGGAGGGTTATAGCCTAGATGCGCAGCGTGAAAAGCTGCGCAAATATGCTGATTACGAAGGCATGACTATTGCCGGTGAGTATTCTGACGAAGGCATATCCGGAAAGAATATCAAAAACCGACAAGAATTCCAACGTATGATGAATGACATAATCATCGGCAAGGACGGCGTATCATATGTCCTGGTTTTCAAGCTGTCTCGTTTCGGCAGAAATGCTGCTGATGTCCTCAATTCGCTTCAGACTATGCAGGATTATGGTGTAAATCTTATATGCGTGGATGACGGGATAGACAGTTCCAAGGATTCCGGAAAACTTATGATTTCTGTCCTGTCTGCGGTTGCAGAGATCGAACGTGAAAACATACGTGCACAGACGATGGCCGGACGTGAGCAGAAGGCGAGAGAAGGTCATTGGAATGGTGGCTTTGCACCATATGGATATAAGCTTGTAAACGGAGAACTCTTTATTGCTGAAGATGAGGTCGAAGTGATACGAACGATCTTTGATCGGTATATACATACCAACGAAGGACTTCGTGGAGTTGCACAATATCTTAACAGACACGGATTTACAAAGAAGTTGAGGCAAAACAACAGCACTACGGGGTTCTCAACAAGTTTTGTAAAGCGCGTGCTTGATAATCCTGTATATGCGGGAAAGATAGCTTATGGAAGACGCAAGACAGAGAAGAAAATCGGAACACGTAATGAAACACATGTAGTAGAACAGTCAGAATACGCAGTCTATGATGGATTGCATGATGCTATAGTCTCCGAGGAGGATTGGGAGCTGGCACAAGCCAAAAGAAAGAAGACTGGGTATAAGCGTGAAAAGGTAACTGACCCTAATCATGCTCACGTACTATCAGGATTGCTTAAATGTCCATGCTGCGGCAGAAACCTTTACGGAAATGTTATGAGAGCTCACTCCAGGGACAAGAAAACGCGTTATTACTATTATTGTAAAAATCCTGTAAAAGCGACCGGACATAAGTGTGAATTCCGGACTAATATTGAGCAATCAGAGATTAACGCTCAGGTCGCGGCAATAATCTCAGCAATGACAAAACGCAAGGAGTTCATCGATGCGATTAAGGAGAAAATTGGAATTGCGATAGACACTTCAGAGATAGAGAACCAGCTGCAGCAGATCGATGCTCAACTGAGGAAAGCCGAAGGAACAAAGATGCGCCTGGAACGCCAGATGGACGAAATGGATCCGGATGATCCGCATTATGACAGGAAAATGAGCGATCTTCAGCGTCGCTATGATGCACAATATGATAAGATTGAAGAAATAGATATACAGCGCGACGAGATAGCAGATCAATTGCATGCTCTGAGACAGGAAAAGATTTCCAGTGAGAACATCTTCCGAATGCTTATGGCCTTTGATACACTGTATGAATCTTTTTCAGAATTGGAACAAAAGCAGTTCATGCAGACATTCATTGAACGGATCGACATATACCCTGAGAGACCGTCCAACGGTTGCTGGATCAGAAACATAATTTTCAAATTCCCAATTCCTATGGACGGTAAGGAAGTGCGTGAATTGCCCTTGGATAATGAAACAATGCTTGAAAGCTGCAGCCTATTGAAGAAAACAATGTAACCGTTGAAACCATTGCTGTTCAAAACAGCTTATACGTCGGAAGAATACAATAAATGATCAGCTGACGAAAATTGTATTTTGTCAGCTGATTTTGTTTGAGAATACTTTCAGAAACTGGCAAAATAAACATGACATACAGATGACGTGTTTGGCTTGATAAGATACTGGCGGAGAATGAGTTTATGAAGATAGACAGACTGATAGGGATATTGTCAATCCTGCTGCAGGAAGAAAAGACAACGGCTCCTGAGCTGGCAGAGCGGTTTGAGGTATCCCGAAGAACAATAAACCGGGATATCGAAGATCTCTGCAAGGCAGGGATCCCCATAATGACTGTGCAAGGTGCCGGCGGTGGTATCAGCATTATGGATGGATACCGTATGGACAGGACGATCCTGACATCAAAGGATATGCAGATGATACTCGCCGGGCTTCGCAGCCTGGACAGTGTAAGTGGAAGCAGCTATTATGGACAGCTGATGGAGAAGATCAAAACCGGATCATCAGCTGTTATCAGTGGCAGAGACTCTATGCTGATCGATCTGTCTTCATGGTATCGGGATTCACTGGCTCCGAAGATAGAGATCATACAGGATGCAATCGAGTTAAAGAAGACCATCAGGTTTCAGTACTATTCACCTGAAGGAGATACAGAAAGAGAAATTGAACCATATTATCTTATCTTCAAATGGACAAGCTGGTATGTCTACGGCTATTGCCTTTTGAGGAACGATTTCAGACTGTTTAAGCTGAACCGGATGGATAGAATCGCTCATGCAGCGTCCTTTGAAGGGAATTGGGAAGTTACGATGCCGGATCTGTCGGACAAAAAGGTCTTTCCTGCAAAAGACAGAGTGAAGGCAATGTTTGATTCTTCAATGAAATGGCAGCTTGTTGAAGAGTATGGTGTAGATTCATTTACGGAAATGGATGATGGAAGCCTGTTGTTTGAACATGAATATGCTGATGATGAAGGGCTGCTTGCCTGGATGCTTTCATGCAGGGATAAGGTGACTGTCCTGGAACCGGAGAGGATCAGGGAAAGGCTTTATCAGATCACCTCTGAGATAGCAAGAAGGTATGAAGGAGATCAGAAATGAAAAATATAGCGTTGATTGTGATAGACCTTCAGAATGATATTACGAAGAATTATAAAAAGATCATTGGACAGGTTAATGAAGCAATCGACTGGGCAGCAGCAAATGAAATGCATATCATCTATATCAAGCACTACAATCTGTCCGAAAAAACAAGAACATTTAAGCCGGGAACCAAAGGTGCTGAACTGGTTCCGGAACTTAATGTCGTTACAGATAATGTTTTTGAAAAGTCCAAAGCCAGTGCGCTTACGAGTGAAGCGTTTGCCGGGTTTATAGAGAAAAATGATATAGAAGAGTTTTACATCACCGGTGCCGATGCAAAGGCCTGTGTCAAATCAACAAGCTACAATCTGGCTAGGACAGGATACAAAGTACACGTGATATCTGATTGTGTAACGAGTTATGATCTGAAAAAGCTGGATGCAATGTTTACGTATTATGCTGATAAGGGTTGTGAAGTTAAGAAACTGGCCGATTATAGAGAAGGAACCATTTGATGTACATCTGGGATATTTATTATGAAGTGGAGAAAAGGGCATGGCATTTGATTTCAAGAAAGAATATAAAGAGTTCTATTTGCCGAAAGGAACGCCTTCCATCGTGACCGTTCCGAAGATGAATTATATTGCGGTTAGGGGCAGTGGAAATCCAAATGATGAAGATGGAGAATACAAACAGGCTATAGGCCTTCTGTATGGTATTGCTTATACGATCAAGATGAGTAAGAAGGGTAATCATCAGATTGATGGCTACTTTGATTATGTAGTGCCGCCGCTGGAAGGATTCTGGTGGCAGGATGGAGTGGTCGGAGTGGATTATGCGAATAAGGATTCTTTCCAATGGATATCCGTCATCCGCCTGCCTGACTTTGTAGCGAAAGAAGATTTTGACTGGGCTGTCAGAGAAGCAACAACAAAGAAGAAGCAGGATTTTTCAAAGGTGGAATTATTCAAATATGATGAAGGCCTGTGTGTTCAGTGCATGCATATTGGATCGTATGATGATGAGCCTGCTACGGTAGAAGCGATGCACCGCTTCATGGATGAACAGGGTTATATTCTTGATATCACTGATCAGCGGTATCATCACGAGATCTATCTGAGTGATGCCAGAAAAGTTGCACCTGAGAAGTTAAAGACAGTGATCCGTCATCCGATAAGGAGGCGTTAAACTTATGGAATATATCAGAGTGACAAAGGAGAACCTTGAAAAGGAGCACATCTGTTACAACGACAATAAGACCAGAATAATATCGTTGCCTCAAGTTGTTGACAATGTCCATATACTCGGATAAAATGAAGCCAAATAGTCGGTTTAATATAATCCATATACTCGACTTATACATGATATAAGGAGATTATAAGTGAAAGAATACTATAAAAGAGTTTCGGATAAGGTCTTGCTGGAACATTTAGAGTCTAAAGGGGCGGTATTGATCGAAGGAGCTAAATGGTGCGGCAAAACTACCTCGGCAAAGCATATTGCAAAGAGCGTCATAGAAATGGACCGTCCGGATATGACAGGGCAATATCAACAAATGGCAAGAATAAAGCCATCAAATCTTCTTGAAGGTGAAGTCCCACACTTGATTGATGAGTGGCAAATTGCAACGAATATCTGGAATGCAGTGCGGTATGAGGTGGACCGAAGAGGTGAATTTGGTCAATTCATTCTTACCGGTTCTTCCGTTCCGGCCAAGTTGGATGAAAGTATGCACACGGGAACAGGACGGATCGTTCGCATGCGTATGAGACCGATGTCTTTGTATGAATCCAGAGATTCCAGTGGACAAGTATCACTAAGGGATCTGTTTGACAGAGGAGATATATCTGCAATAGACAATCACAGTATTGAGGATATTGCTTTCATGATTTGCCGGGGAGGGTGGCCTGCAGCGTTGAATCATTCAGAGAAAGTCGCTTTAAGGCAAGCCTTTGATTATTATGATGCAGTCATAAATGACGATGTTTCCAGAGTAGATGGCGTGAAACGGGATCCTGAGAGAACAAAGCACGTCATGAGATCGTATGCCAGAAATGTTTCGACGCAGGTCTCTCTGGAAACCATCCGAACAGATGTGATAAGTAATGATATAGAAACTTTTGACAAGGAAACCCTTTATAGCTATTTGAATGCTCTGAAGAGGATTTTTGTCATCGAAGACTCTCCGGCGTGGAATCCAAATCTGCGTTCAAAGACAGCGATCCGCACATCGGATACAAGATATTTTGTTGATCCGTCTGTGGCGACCGCAGCACTTGGTATCGGGCCTATGGATCTGATCAATGACCTGGAATTGATGGGCTTGATATTTGAAAACCTGTGTGTCAGAGATCTAAGGATATATGCTGATGCCTTGGACGGCAGCATATATCACTACAGAGATAAAACTGGTCTTGAATGTGATGCTGTGATCCATTTGAGAAACGGCAGATATGGTTTGGTTGAAGTGAAACTGGGCGGAGACAAGTTGATCAACGAGGGGGCTGAGAACCTTAAGAAACTGGCCGGCAGAATTGATACAGAAAAAATGCATGAACCGGCATTCCTGATGGTTTTATGCGGAGTGGCTCCGTTTGCATATAAACGTGAAGATGGAGTGTATGTTGCTCCTGTCACATGCCTGAAAGATTAATGCATTGACTTTCGGTTTTCTGCCGGTTATGACACGGAAGACAATGTCTTTTTATTGTCCACAGTGAACAACATCGAAGAGACAATATGAGTACTTTGGAACTTGCGGAGGTAATAAAATGATAGTGAAATACTGGTCTGATTTCGCGTGCCCATTTTGCTATATAGGTGAAACATCACTTAAGCAGGTCATTACTAATCTGGGAAGGGATCATGAAATACAGCTTGAAATGAAAGCATTTGAATTAGATCCTGATGGTTCAAGACACTATGAAGGCCCAACAGACGAGCGGTATTCAAAAAAATATGGATACTCATTAGAAGAGACCAGGAAGAGCATAGACGATATCAATGCGAGAGGCGCTTCCATAGGTCTTGATATGCATTATGACAAAAGCCGTTATACCAATACCTTTGATGCACACAGAGTAACTAAGCTTGCGCAAAGCAAAGGCGACGACAAGCTTGTTGATACCTTGCAGGAAAGATTGTTCAAAGCCTATTTCACAGATGGTCTGGAACTGGCAGATCATGACGTACTGATTAAATTGGCGTCTGAATCAGGCCTTGCAGCACAGGAAGTACAGGAGGTGCTGCTGACAGACAGATATGAAGCTGAAGTCAGAAGGGATGAGATGGAAGCCAGAGCAGCCAATGTCCATGGAGTCCCGTTCTTTGTGATCGATGATAAATATGCGATTCCGGGAGCTATCTCCATTGAGCAGATGGAAAACGTACTCAGAAAACTACTTCAGGACCGGGAGCAAACAATAAGCATATGACTTTGGGCGATATCATCGAAGATAACGAAGGGCATTTTTCATTTGCTGCGAAAAGGAGGCACATTATGAAAAAGAAAGCAATTTGCAAATGCAGATAGGCCGGTTGCCATCTATAGTCTTGATGTGATTATTTCTGTCGGCTACCGAGTCAAGTCTCAGCGTGGTGCTGAGTTCCGACGTTGGGCGAACTCAGTCCTCAAGGACAATATTCTCCAAGGTTCTGCAGTAATACTGAACCATATCCGGTACACATTGAAACAGAATTATACTTATGCTATAGTGAATTAACCTACCAGTTTACTAGGCGAAATGGACAGGAGAGATCGTAACAGAATTCTCCGGTTATTATGATATGCAGGAGGAGAAGTATGGGCCTGTCGAACGAAGAGATGGAGCGTTATTCGAGGCACATTATACTGAAAGGGATCGGATATAAAGGACAGAAGAAGCTTTCGCAGGCTAAAGTCCTGATTGCGGGTGCCGTAGGCCTTGGATCGCCTGCGGCCATGTATCTTGCAGCTGCAGGAATCGGAAAAATTGGGATAGCCGATGCGGATGTGGTCGATTTGTCAAATCTTCAGAGACAGATAATCCACACTACTGAGGATATCGGACGCGCCAAGGTTGATTCAGCATCCGAGACTATAAAAGCGATCAACCCTAATGTCGAGGTAAGGACATATAAGGAATATCTCAGCAGCAGCAATATCAGGGGCATTATAGGCGAATATGATTTCGTGCTTGACGGAACTGATAATTTTGCCGCTAAGTTCCTGATCAATGATGCTTGCGTTATGGAGAAGATACCTTTCTCTCACGCCGGGATCCTGCAGTTTTACGGACAGCTTATGACTGTGATCCCGGGAGAAACGCCGTGTTACCGTTGTGTATTCGGGGAACCGCCTAAGAGCGGCTCTGTCCCGACGTGCAAGGATGCCGGTGTGATCGGGGCGATGGCAGGTGTGATTGGCTGTATGCAGGCGCTGGAAGCGATAAAGTATATTACCGGAGCAGGAGAACTTCTCGCAGGGAAGATGCTGACATTCGATGCTCTGACAATGGACAGTGAAATAATAGACCTGCCGCCGCGGGGTGAGGGATGCGAAGTCTGCAGCGATCACCCGGCTATAACGGAACTGATCGATTATGAACAGCCTGCCTGTGATATTAAATAGTGGAACACAGCTCGCATGTCATATAACGGAAGGAGCAAGCAATGAGCGATATTGACAATATTAAACATTTATCACCGGAAGAGTTCTCAATGCTGGATCTCAGTTCTGTCACACTTGTCGATATGCGGGAGCCGGATGAAGTACTTATAGGAGGTTTCGAGAACGCGATCAACATTCCTTTATCGGGAGGATTTGCGAAGCTTGACACACTTCCTGTGGACAAGCTTGTTGTACTGATCTGTGCTGAAGGTGTTCTGAGCGAACAGGTCGCGGAGTACCTTGCTGATAAAGGCTATGATGCTGCTTCGCTTGACGGAGGATATAAAGCATACCGGGCATATCTTCAGGAAAAGGAGCAGAATGCGGCAGCGCCAGAAGAAGAGAACATATCCGGTGATCAGGATGTGCCGGAGACTTATGTGCTGATCGACGCAAAGGGAATGAAATGTCCGGGCCCTATAGTAAAGGTCGCTGATCATCTGCGGGATAAGCCTGCGGGTGAGACCGTAATAGTGGAGGCAACAGAGGATGCATTTGCTTCAGATATCAGGGTGTGGTGTGACAGAACAGGCAATCATCTTGATGAACTTGTTATAGATAATGGTCTGATCAGGGCAAAGATCACACGTGCATACAGTAATGAAAATACTTCTGCCATGGAGCAGCACGATAAGACTTTCGTGGTCTTTTCCGGAGATCTGGATAAGACCATAGCGGCGTTCATTATTGCGAATGGGGCGGCGGCCATGGGAAGAAAAGTCACCATGCTCTTCACTTTCTGGGGTCTGAATATCCTGAGGAGACCCAATAAGGTCAGAACAGCAAAATCACTTGTCGAGAGAATGTTCGGCGTAATGATGCCGCGGGGTACTACCGGACTCGGACTCTCCAGGATGAACATGGGCGGTATCGGCGCTAAGATGATTCGTGCCATTATGAAGCAGAAAGGAATCAGTTCACTGGAAGAGCTTATAGAAAGCGCAAAGGAACACGGAGTCAGGCTCGTTGCCTGTCAGATGTCGATGGATATCATGGGCATCCGCCGGGAGGAACTGATCGATGGCGTGGAGCTTGGCGGAGTCGCGACCTTTATCGGCTCTGGGGAGCTGTCCGATATGAGCCTGTTTATATAATACGGCTCATTTGCGGGGCCTGGCACACTGTCACCGGGCAAAATATATTCCGGATACTACTATTTCATAATGTTATAAAGTAATACAAGGGAGTCAAATCTATAATGAACAACAATGAGCATCTTCCGATATACGGGCCGGGACCGGTGATCGGAGGAGTGATGGTAATTACTACGATCGCCGCATGCTTTGTGAGAAATCTGCCATGGCTTAAAACAGGCAGACTCGAAGGTAGTATAGGTGTGCTGTTTATAACAGCAGGCATTATTCTTATCTTTGCAGGAATCGCTCTTTGGATATATGCTGTCCCGGTGTCCAAAATCGATGATGGAATCCTGAACAATCATCTCGTTACAAACGGAGCATATGCGATCGTACGGAATCCTATATATTCCGCAATCATGATCGCTTGTACGGGAGTGCTGCTTATAGCACGTAATCTGTGGTTCCTGATAATACCGCTGCTCTTCTGGGTTTTCATGACTGTCATGCTGAAGAATACAGAAGAAAAGTGGCTTAAGGATCTCTATGGAAATGAATATACAGACTACTGCAAAAGGGTAAACCGCTGCTGGCCGTGGATTTCTAAGAGAAGAGAGATTGAAGGAAATGCTTCTCAAGAGTAGAAGCACCCGGTGCGGCAGCGTGTCTTGCGCTCATAGCCATTGCCGCTGAGACCGTTGATCTACGGAGGCTATGCTCCTCCGATAGAATTAGCCCAAAGAAAAGCAGGACGTGGAAGCTAAAGGCATACGCGTCTTTTTTCTTGCACGAATATCTGATAATCTTAAAAAGAGAATGGAGACGAGTAATATGGATCAGAGCAAAATCAAATTATTCGAAGACTAGCCTATAAGAACGGCATGGGATGAGGAATATGAAGAATGGTATTTTTTCCGTATACCTCTGCCTGACCCAAAAAGTTTTTTCCATCCAGGACGACACACACGGAGTGCGCCTGCCTTTTGAGCAACAAAAAAGCAAAGCCTATGGATTATGTTGAGATCGGTACTGAACTATAGGGGCACTATCTAAAGCAACTTTTTGAGAAGGAAAAATTATCATGGACGTAAAAACAAATATTATTTCAATTATTTCTGCATTATTTGCCTTAGTTATCTGTGGACTTATTTACCTTCGAATGATTAAAAGGGAAGTTCCTGAGCCTATAGGGAAACTCCAGGCAATCCTGCCGGTAATTTTGGGTGGCATTTGCGTGCTGGTTTCCGGTCCTGCCGGTATTGGTTTATTATATGCATTTAAAAGCATTGGGGTAACGGGTGAAACAATGGCAAATCTGCCGGCATCTTTTTTTACAGCTTTCTTCGTGGCGGGAGGAGTGGAGGAACTGTTTAAGTTTCTTGCAATCATAATCACAATCGCCATCTTGAAAAATAAGGTAAAGAACGTTTATGAGTATATAATCCTTGGTGCGGCTGTGGGCTTTGGCTTTACGGTTGTGGAAGACTTTACTTTTGGAGAGTCGATGATTGTATTATTGATCAGAACGCCTTTAATGTTCACTCATATGACACTTAACATGATCATGGGAGAGTTTATTGGCAGGGCAAAGTATAACAAACATAAAGGCGAAGGACAGACTGCATTATACTGGGCTTGGGGACTCATCATCCCAATGGCTTTACATACCCTGTATGATGCTGGAACAATTTTTAATTATCCTGTTATGAGGGGTGGCGATTTTGTTGTAGGTGGCATACTTGGCGGCACAGCAGTTTTGACAAATGCCGTTCTTTTGATCTATGTGCTGGTAAGAGCCAAGAAGAATGCAGAAAAGTTCTCTGCTCTTTCTATCTTGCCTAAAGACGCGCAGTAAAAGAGGAGACTGCCAATGCTTAAAAAGTACATTGACTTCTGGATTCCTGTTTGTTATGAGGAAGAGGGGCAAAAGTTCTTGTCCGCAGGGAACGACGTCGAAGGGGTATGTATACTGAAAAAATGCAAGAATGAAGAATTTTTGTAATGTATAGGATGATGGATTCCGGGCTTTAGAAGAAATGGAACCCGGTGCATATTTGTTTAGGAGAGTTGTGATGGAACTTAAAAGAATTGATTATGAACTCACAGTATGCAAGATAGATGATCCTTCGATTCTGAATCTTGGAAAGGACTTCTATTTCATTGGCAAGACTGATGAAGAATTGTCACTGGTATGCAAAACAGAGGACACTCCGGACTGCACAACGGAGCGTGATGATGGGTGGAAATGCTTCAGGATACAGGGCGTGCTTGACTTCTCACTCATAGGGATATTATCAAAAATTTCAGGGATTCTTGCGGATAATAAGATAGGCATATTTGCTGTGTCAACATACAACACAGACTATATATTGGTCAAATCAGAGAACTTCGGCAGGGCAATAGATGCTCTCAGAAAAGAAGGATATACAATAGTATGAAAGAAGAGAACCTGATTGAATGGGAGATCTTGAGACCTTTTATGATAATATAGGAAAAACGATTATAAAAGTGTACTTAATGGGGTAGAGTCACTGCCGTTTTAAAGAAAATATTTCTGTCTTGTTTGGGGTGGTATCGTCACACATCGAGGTAGTCGCCTCAAAGTCCAGGGCTTTTTTTGTGCTTTGATTATGATATGATAAAAATGAATAGATTCAGAAAATGAATAAGATTTACAATGAGCGTAGGTGTACATGTCCATACCTGATATGAAAGGAAGAACTTATGAAACGGAAGTATATCAGTCCGATATTCGCTCTGATCATTATAGCGTGCATAGTCTGCGCAGTATTAGGGATAAACAGGGGCAACGGCGTCAGCACTCCAAGAGCCAAAAGAACGGTCATGTTGTATGATTGCGGAGCTGATCTGGAAACCAGCGCAGCGATGGCAACATACAATATTGAGCAGATACTGAAAGCGAATTTCAGTAAAGATGAGGAAATAAGGTTCCTCATAATGACAGGCGGATCGAATCAGTGGCAGCTTAATAAAGACTACATGGTATTTCCGGAAGGAAATAATGTGCCTGACGATGCTGTAGTCAAATATGACATACAGAGGATGGAAACTACCGACGAGATCCTTGATAAATACAGTCAGGTCAGCAACGTATACAATCAGGTGTGGGAAGCAAAGGGACTTGATGCTGCTGAGAATCCGGGCAAGATGGTGCTGGTCGATGGAGACGGTCTCGGTTCAGGGGGCGAAGCAACAACAGTAAAATCAGCTGACGAACTGATGTCGGATCCTGAAGTCCTGAAGTCTTTCATCAACTTCTGCGTGCAGTACGCGCCTGCAGAGAAGTACGACCTCATACTTTGGGATCACGGCGGCGGCCCTACATACGGATTTGGTATGGATGAACATGAGGTCGTCGAGTCGTTCTGGGATGACCGTTCGCTGATGTCGTTCCCGCAGATCATGGATGCTCTGTCAGATAATGATGTCACAAAAGACGGAGGCAAATTTGACCTGGTCGATTTTGACGCTTGCCTTATGAGCAGTGTTGAACTCGATCTGGTGCTTGCGGACTATACCGATTATTATATCGCGTCTCCGGAAACGGAGCCGGGATACGGACAGTATTATACCGGATGGCTCAATTTGCTGGGCGAAGCTGAGAATCATGAGGTCGATACCTTTACGCTTGGAGAAAGGATAGTGGATGACTTCGTTGATTTCTATGACAAGGGCGAGGGAAAGGGTCAGCAAGGAACACTTGCGATCATCGACATGAACAAGCTCACAGATCCGAAGAACGGATTTGTTGATGCATTGAATAAGCTTGACAAAGCGCTCAAGGAGCAGGTCAACACAGCAAGTCCCGAAGGGGAGGTCCTTTTCTATGATGAGTTCATGTCAGAAAGCAACTCCATACAGTACGGCGGTTCTGACTACTATGATCTCGGCAATATGGCATCGCTGCTTAGCGTTTCATATATGGAAGTAGGGGGAGATGTCGATAACAGTGTATATAAAGAAGCCGGAACGGAAATAAACAAACTGCTTCAGCTTTATTATCAGGAAGACGCGAATGATCCGGATAATGGGACCGGATTCATATATGCGCGTGGCACCGAGGGCATGATCACAGATATGCAGTTGTACAGAAAGGCTGACGGAGAGTTGGATTATGACAGTCTTGGCACGAGCGGAATGTATATCTACTTCCCTAATCCTGAAGCGCCAATGGGTTTCCTCAATTACTATAATGAGATGGGGAAAGTCATTGAGAAGATGCCTGAAGGTGATGCCAGACGTGAATTCCTTGACAGCTACAGGCATACGCTTATCGATTATGTTCTGATCGCAGAAACAGGAGCGGAAGTGGATCAACTGCTCAGGTCGGGTGAGATACAGCAGAGCGATATCGATTATGCTGCGGTAAAGGCCGATTGGCAGGATTGGATGGATGATCCGGAAATGGCTCAATATGCTGCCTGGATCTCACGGATCAAGCCTTTGATGGATGAAAGAGAAGGCGGGGAAGAAGCAGCAGAAACCTGGCTTTCGCCTATCGTCAGGCAACAGGCCGAAGAGTCCTTATATGGTGCGTCTGTCAGCGCTAAGCGCATTTTGACTAAGGACGGGCGGGGATATGAAGTAACGATAAGTGACGCAAAAAAACGTGTGGTCAGTGATATAAGCTGGGACATGAACGCTGAGATGCCTGCTTTTGACCGGTATGTCACAAAGAACCTTGATGAGGAAGAGCAGAGTCTGGTCTACAGTTTTGGAAAGCTTTCATTGGGAAGGATCAAAGGAAAGGAAGTCCTTACGGATATGCCTGGCCGCATTGAGTATGACAGTGATTCGGACTACAACCATGCTCTGGCCGAATGGTATAACAGGACAGAGAACACCTGGACGCTTGAAGAATCAAAAGACAAGTGGTATGCAATCGAGGACGCTGACAGGGTATTGCATGTCGCTGCCTGTGAAGAAGATGAAGAGAACGAAAACGCATTCATCGTACCGGCAACCATAGGGATAGGACATAATAATCAGCTGGTATTGCTATATTTCGAAGACAATACGCTTACTCAAGTGTATTACCTGAACGAGAATACCGGATTCCGCCCGGTCAAAGTGAAGGACCTTGTAGGTGAGATAGAAGTGATGCCGGTAATGTATGTAAGCATCTTTGGCCTGATCAGGTATTATGTCCCGATAAGCAATTCAACATTCAAACTCTCTGCAAAGAATGCCAAAAATATCTCGCTCGTTTACAGAGACATTGATGAGATAGAAGATATCGCCGATACCGACGGCGACGGCAAGGTATTGAACAGTGAGGCATCAGTCAGCGATATTTACGGTTATGGATTAGACATTACCGAAGCGCTTGATAACCCTGCCGGAGAGCTTGTTGATATAGAACTTGCCAGAGTAGCACCGTCCAAATATACCGGAGAAGAGGTCAAGCCTGTAGTCACATACAGAGGCAAAGTTCTTGAGGAAGGAAAAGATTACACATTAATGAAGCTGTACAATGAGGATGCAGATCCAGAACCTGTGTTCAGGGATGCCGGCAAATATACTGTCTATCTGTTTGGTGAGGGCGATTACAGAGGATATGAAGAAAAAAATTTCTACATCATACCGCCTGAAGAAAAACTGAAGCGTATGCTCAAAAACGCGGAAGAAGATGTAGATGAAGCACAGCTGAGGGTGGATCTTCTGTCTGACAGTGACAGCGCGAAAGAAGTCGAGGCAGCATACCGGCAGCTGGTCAAAGCACAGCGGAAGCTGATCGAAGCGGAAGAAATGCTGATCCTGTCAAACGAGCTCCTGTAAGAGGTAAAGAAAAGTGGATAAGGGAAATGACACACATATGGAAAACCTTGTAACCTGGCTTTTGACCTTTGGAGCAAAGGCAGCGGTGCTGGAACCGTCAGAAGCACAGGACATTATCCGCAGGAATGCAGAAGAAACATTGCAGATTTATATAGGGAATTAGTAGCTATGTCATTTGATTTCAAGAAGGAATACAAAGAGTTCTATATACCTGGGGGGACGCCTTCCATAGTGACCGTCCCGAAAATGAATTATATTGCGGTTAGGGGAAGCGGGAATCCTAACGATGAGGACGGGGAGTACAAGCAGTCGATAGGCCTTCTTTATGGTATTGCTTATACGATCAAGATGAGCAAGAAGGGTAATCATCAGATTGATGGATACTTTGATTATGTAGTGCCGCCACTGGAAGGCTTCTGGTGGCAGGATGGCGTGATTGGCGTTGATTATTCCAATAAGGATTCTTTCCGGTGGATCTCGGTCATCCGTCTGCCTGATTTTGTTGTGAAAGAAGATTTCGACTGGGCTGTCAGCGAAGCCACGGCAAAGAAGAAGCAGGATTTTTCAAAGACCGAGTTCTTTACTTATGATGAAGGACTGTGTGTACAGTGTATGCATGTCGGGGCTTATGATGATGAGCCTGCCACGGTAGAGGCGATGCACAGGTTTATGGAAGAGCAGGGATATGATCTTGATATCACGGAACAGAGGCTTCATCACGAGATTTATCTGAGCGATGCACGAAAGGTTGCACCGGAGAAGCTGAGGACTGTGATTCGGCATCCGATAAAACTGAAGGAGATTTGATCTTATGGAGTACATCAGAGTTACAAAGGATAATCTGGAAAAGGAACACATCTGCTGTGCCATTTCCAATAATAATGATGTTCAGGTTTCTTCAAAGAAGGCATGGCTGGCCGACAGATTTGAAGAGGGGCTTGTCTTCCTTAAAAGTGTGGAGCGTGGAAAGTGCTTTATTGAATATATCCCGGCTGAGAATGCATGGGTGCCGATAAATGCTGATAGTTATATGTATATTGATTGCCTGTGGGTGTCCGGCTCCTTCAAAGGTCATGGTTATTCTACAGACTTACTGAACACCTGTATTGAAGATAGTAAAGAAAAAGGGAAGAAAGGACTGTGTATTCTGGCGTCGGCTAAGAAGAAGCCTTTCCTTGCTGATCCTAAGTTCCTTAAACATAAGGGATTTACCGTATGCGATGAGGCGGACAATGGCATTCAGTTGTGGTACTTGCCATTTGTGACGGATGCAGACAAGCCTCATTTCAGGGAATGCGCAAAGCATCCTCGCATAGAGGAAAAAGGATATGTGCTGTATTACACCAGTCAGTGCCCGTTCAATGCGAAGTATGTTCCGGTGTTGAAGCAGACCGCTAAAGAGAATGATATACCATTTCTTGCAATCCATATCGAAAGCAGAGAGGAAGCGCAGAATGCGCCGACTCCGGTCACAAATTATGCGCTGTTCCATGACGGAGATTACATTACGAATGAACAGATGAACGATAAAAAGTTTCTGAAGCTCGTGAATGCATAGGAGGCTTATATGGCATCAACGAAAGAATACCTGGTATTTATCCTTGAACAGTTGTCAGATCTTGATGAAGTAAATTTCAGGGCAATGATGGGTGAATACATTCTATACTATCGCGGAAGAGTGTTCGGTGGGATATACGATGATCGCTTGCTGGTAAAACCTGTTCCAACAGCGGTGAAACGTATGCCGCGTGCAACTATGGAGCTTCCATATGAGGGGGCGAAAGAAATGATCCTGGTAGATGATGTGGATGACCGGGAGTTTCTTTGCGAGCTGGTTCGGAGCATGTGGGAAGAGCTGCCGGAAAAGAAAAAGAAAAAAGCTGTATAATCTAACCATGTAATTATTGTTATCAAAACGACAAATCGAATTGTAAAAAAGGGGAGGACATTTTCATGAAACGGTATTTGGGGAGAATTTGTGCGTTTCTGCTGTAGTGGATTTTCGAAGCGACAATGAGAAAAGCGAATCACCGGATCCTGATATCGAGGGCGTAGAAAGCTTTCATATCCCTGTAATCGAAGATCTTGCTGCAGGAGTAAGCAGAGATCAGAAATCTGACGAAGAAGCCTTTATGATGCTGGCCAATGATCCTGATGGAGCTCTCAGGTATATGTGCAGGACATATGAGGACTTTGTGACATCTGAGTCAGCTCTGAAAGGGTACAGACAATTTGTAGATTTACTGCTGGAGGGCAGGGAAAAGGCAATTCTCTGGCACTGTACTGCGGGTAAGGACAGAGCAGGATTTGCTGCTGCCATTGTGCTGGAAATGCTTGGCGTTGACAGAGAAACTATAATTCAGAACTATCTGAAGACAAATGATTATATAGAGGATGATATCAACAGAATGGTCGGCATGTTTTTCAAAATGACCGGCAGCGGTGATAAAATCACAGAAAGTGCTCTAAGATATATGTTCAGTGCAAGGAGAGAATATCTCGATGCCTCATTTGACTGTATTGAGCATAAATACGGAGACTTCAGGGGGTTCCTGACCGAGGGACTCGGTGTATCCGAAGAAGAGATCGCAAGAATGAGAAAAATGTATCTCGAATAAAGAAGGAATACGAATGAAAAACCTGAAATGGTGCATCTACACATACAGACACAGAAGAGCCTTTGAATACTGCGTGCACAAATACATCCGGGAGCCGGAGCTGAAAGAGGAAATGCTCAGGCGTGCGGCTGTCCATGACATGGACAAAATGATAATGTATCTCTTCATGGACCAGAAGTCTGCGCAGGAGATGCATGTTAAGACCCAACCGCATCATCTGGAGAATGACTTGCCGAGAGCATATGAAGATTATATTGAGACGGTAATAGATTATGAATGCGCTCCTTACACCAAGCCAGACAAACCACTCAATGCGTACGACTTTACGCATCTTCTTATGGACTGGAAAGCTCTTGATGAAGAGACAGGCAATAAACTGATATCCATAATGGAAGAGATCGGTATTGCCAATTCCACAACGTATTTTGATGATGAAGAGGGACAGAAGTATATCAACAATCTGGAAGAAGTTACAGAGGAAATGATATATGAGGAGATACTTACATATATAAATGAGCATCCCGACAATGCACTCAACATGATACTTGAGCATGTCAGGGATAATAAATAGTACTCATTCATAATCCGAATACTTTTCACAACATTTAAAAAGCAAAGGGAGAATGCCGATGGCAGTAACACATAGAATAGGTATCAGCTCTTTCGCATACTGTTTCGCCTGCGGCTCCAGACCATTCACAAAGCCGCAGCACATTATGACCACACATGACCTTATCGATAAAGCCGTCACTCTTGGCGCTGATGTTGTACAGTTCGGGGACAATATGCCTCTCGAGGTATATTCCGATGAGGAGCTGGAGCAGATTCGTATCCATGCGGAGAGGTGTGGCATTGAGCTTGAAGCCGGGATGCGTAAGTCGACATCGGAAAGATTATCCGACTATATACGCATTACACATAAAATAGGTGGACGCGTTCTTCGCGTCATTACAGACGGAATCGGTTTTACACCGGAGCTTAATGATATCTGCCGGATATTGGTATCTGTGATCCCGCAGCTTGAGGAAAGCGGAGTAGTTCTGGGCATAGAAAACCACGACAGATTCAGTGCACGTGAATATGCGAAGATGGTTGAAATGATAGATCATCCTCAGGTAGGGCTGACTATTGATACCGTGAATTCCTTATCGCATGAAGAGAACCTTGATGAAGTTCTGAAATATATGGCACCTTATTGTGTCTGCCTGCACATGAAAGACTATGTGATAAGAAGATACAATGGCGGAGGCGGTCTCAAAATCACAGGAGCAAGTCTGGGAACGGGCAGGCTGGATGTTCCCGGATGTTATAAGGAGTGCAGAATTAAATCAAACAGAAGCTTCAATATTATCCTTGAATCATGGATGGAACCGTGTGAGACTCTGGAAGAGACTCTGAGCATTGAAGATGAATGGGTGATCAGCGGGGTGTCTTATCTGAAAACAATAATATGATAGCTAAATGCGAAGTATATGCTGAAGAATCATCGAGGACAGGGTATATGTGCTCATCTCCTTGTTGTAAGGATATATGTCTTCGCTTTCAGAGATAAAAGCTGGTAATTCTGATGAAGAAAATCATTGTACTGTTACTTATAATTTGCTTAACACTTTCGGCTCTGTCAGGCTGCAGTGCGGATAATGTCGATGACACTACTGATGCACGCGCTGTTATGCCGGCTGTTACCAACATGGCAGGCAGTCAGACGTCAGCAGAGGTATGTGACGACCTGAATGCAGCTGGCCTGTCCAATGTAGTAACGTTCAATGACTGGGTCCTGGATTTTGCAGGATCTGCAGGTGATGGAGCCAAACTCTCAGATAAGTGGATGCAGCCCGGAGCGAATACTCCGGATCTTGCAGCGTGTGCAGATGGCTGGGAAAAACAGCATGACTTTTCTGATGCCGACTGCAGGATGACTGCAATGCTGCTGCTTGACGGGATCATCACAGCGGAGAAGACTGACAGCGATTACACCGGAACTTATTTAATGTTCGATGTCGATGCCATTGAAAGCGCTGACAGATATGAGGTAATAAGAAAGAATCTTGATCTGTTCACAACACTGTTTGGGGACAGGACTCCGGGAGAAAATGAAGATCCTTCGGAAGTCTTCGGGAACATCTGGAGCGAATACGGCTTCAGCATCAGCAATGAAAACGTCTCACTTGTAAGCATCGTTGTATATGACCCTGATTTTAATCAAACCTTTACAGGCCATACGGGAATACTTGTAAAGCTGGCCGGTGACATCTATCTGTTCGTGGAAAAGCTCGCATTCGAGCAGCCGTATCAGGCAACACTTGTAAGCGATACGGATCAGCTTTTCAGTTTGCTTGCGAACAGGAATGAGTATTATGGCGGTGAGGGGGATCCGGGACCATATGTTTATCTGAACGGAGACTGCCTCGGAGAACTCAAAACCTGGCAATAATATGACCAACTTGGACAGATTATGCATTTTGTTGACGCTAAAGGATTACTGACCGGGAAGAGCGGATATTATGGGATGAATATATACCGTGGATGCTCCCATGGCTGTATTTATTGTGACAGCAGAAGCAAGTGCTATCAGTTTACGCATCCGTTTGAGGACATTGAAGTAAAGCGTAACGCACCGGAGCTTCTGGAGAAAACTCTGAGATCCAAGAGGAAGCGGTGCATGATCGGCACCGGCGCAATGTCAGATCCATATATGCACTGTGAAGAAGATCTGCGCCTTACAAGAAAATGTCTCGAGATAATCAAAAGGTATGGATTCGGTGCGGCAATCCAGACTAAGTCTGATCGTATCCTTCAGGATGTTGATCTCCTTGATGAAATAAACCGGACTGCGAAGTGTGTAGTGCAGATCACGCTTACTACCTACGATGATGACCTGTGCCGCATTCTTGAACCAAATGTATGCAATACTAAGCGCCGTATAGAGGTGCTTAAGGTAATGCAGGAAAGAGGCATCCCGACAATCGTGTGGCTTACTCCGATCCTGCCTTTTATTAACGATACAGAAGAGAACATCACATCCATAATGAACGAATGTGTCAGAGCCGGAGTAAAAGGCATCATTGACTTTGGGATGGGACTTACTCTCAGGGACGGAGACAGGGAATACTATTACGCAGCACTGGATAAGTACTTCCCCGGGCTGAAGCACCGGTATATTCGCACATACGGGAATTCATATGAACTGCCAAGTCCGAAAGCAAAAGAACTGACAGAGATTTATAAAAGAATCTGTAAGGAAAACAGAATGATGTCTGATCCGGAAGTATGCTTCAGATATATGAGGGAATTACCGGAGAAAAAATTTCAGATAAGTATTTTTGACTTATAAATAATAAAGATGCCCCGGGAATGAAACCGGGGCAATTTCATTAAATACCGATTTTGTGTTTATGGAGCACTTCCGCGATGATGGCGACTGCCTCTTCTATCTGCTCCTCTGTATGTGTTACCATCAGACTTGTTCTCAGAAGGCATTCATCCGGCGCTGTAGCAGGAGGCAAAGAAGGATTTACGTAAACACCGCGGTCGTACAGCTCTTTAGCGATGGCCAGTGTAGTAAACGGCTTATACGTATAGATCGGAATGATAGGGATCCTTTCTCCATTGGATTCCTTCATCCGGATATTGGACTTATGCAGTTCTTTTCGCATGAAAAGAGCCTTGCTCTGAAGGGCCTCCGGAAGTTCAGGGTGTTCTTTCAGGATCCTCAGAGCGGCCAGAGCTGAAGCACAGTTGGCAGGAGTTATTGATGCAGAGAATATAAATGGCCTCGAGGAATGCTTCACATATTCGACAACACGGCTGGACGCTGCCATATATCCTCCCAGGGATGCCAGAGATTTAGAAAAGGTTCCCATATATATATCCACGTCATCTTCCAGACCGTAATAACTGGCCGTTCCGCGTCCCCCTTCACCGATCACGCCGAGGCCATGGGCGTCATCTACCATTACACGCGCACCGTACTGTTTTGCCAGTATGCAGATCTCAGGCAGATCAGCAATGTCGCCGCCCATGGAGAAGACACCGTCAGTAACTATCAGGCATCCTGCGTTTTTCGGGACTTTATTAAGTTTACGCTCCAGGTCTTCCATGTCGCTGTGACGGAAACGAAGCATCTTTCCGAAAGAGAGACGGCATGCATCGTACAGACTGGCATGGTTTTCCCTGTCCATGATTATGTAATCATTGCGGCCGGCTATCGCGCTTATGATACCGAGATTGGACTGGAAACCGGTGGAAAAGGTCATTACAGCTTCTTTTCGCAGGAATTCAGCCAGTTCTTTTTCAAGCTGCAGATGCAGATTTAAAGTACCGTTCAGAAAACGCGAACCGGAGCAGCCTGAACCGTATTCCTGATAAGCCCGGATTCCAGCTTTTATAACTTCAGGATGCGATGTCAGTCCAAGATAATTATTGGAGCCGAGCATAATGCGGCGCTTGCCCTCCATTATGACTTCGGTGGCCTGTCTGGATTCGAGGGCGTGGAAATACGGGTATATACCCTTCTCGCGTATTTCGTCAACTATTGATATATCGTAGCATTTGGCAAAAATATCCATGGGCTTCTCCGATACTGCTTTCAATCTATAATAAGTGGTTAACAATTTACAATAAATACACTGTTAACACTTAACATATCAGTCTGGAAATGACAAGGATTTAATGAAAAACACTGATAAATAATGCTTTTTCCGAGGGAAACAGAGGAGCCAGGGGACAGAGGTTCTCTGTCTCCTTCTCTTGCCTCTTTCGTGTATAATAATATGGATAGTACAAAAAGACATGATAAAAAGGGGTAACTTTATGAGTTATTATCTTCTGACAGATACTGTACAGCCCTGCACAGAGGAAGAACTTTTTGCCCAGACGGGCAATCAATACGTAGCTGTTCTTACAACGTCGGAATGGGCACAGGATCAGGATAAATATGACATGGGGATCGAGCTGGATCTGGATGCCGGGGACATTCACAACACAAAGGCAGAGGTCAACTATGACTCACTTACAGGGACTTTCCGGATTCCTGACCGTGAGAATATCGAATCGAAGGATTACCGCTTTGCGTTTGCGCTTGATGAAAAGGGCATTGTCTTTATTGATGACAGTGGCAAGGCAGAGAGTATGATCAATGCGATCAGGCGTACAAAGCGCTGGCGGAAGCCGAGCCTGGAGCGCTTTCTGTATGATTTTCTTGAACAGATAGTGGAAGATGATCTGCGGGTACTGGAACGCTATGAGGCCGAGCTGAACCGTATCGAAGATACAATACTGAACACCATGGAACCTGAAAACCTCGGAAGAGTCAATGAGATCCACAGCGATATCCGCAAGTTGCTGATACACTATGAGCAGATCATTGATATGACACAGGAGCTGGAGGAGAATGAGAACGGATTCTTCAGTGAAGAGAATCTGCGTTACATTCATCTGTTTATGAATCTTTTGGCACGAAGGCACGATTCTGCTGCTTCACTTCGTGATTACACGATGCAGGTGCGCGACCTGTATCATGCGCAGCTGGAGGTGAGACAAAACAGGATAATGACTCTTCTCACTGTTGTCACCACGATCTTCATGCCGCTGACACTCATAGTCGGATGGTATGGCATGAACTTCCGCTACATGCCTGAGCTGGAATGGCGCTTCGGATATCCTGTCGTTATTGCGGTGAGTATTGCTGTTGCTGCAGGCTGCCTGCTGTTTTTCAAAAAGAAGAAGTGGCTGTAGGGCTTTTGCTGTTTCAAGAGGAACAGTTTTGAATGGGTGATGTCATGAGTTCTATTCTGATTAAAGATACTACCATGGAAGAACGCGAACGGATAGTTGCGGAATCTATCGGTAATATAAACGGATCATGCGATGGCTGTGCTGCCGGTCTTGCAGAGATGTATCAGGATTACATCGACGGCAAGAAGGAGATCCGTGATATTAATATGGAGTTTTGCGCGCAGCATGAAGAGTAAAGGTAAAAAAATATTCACTTTTTGAGGATGAAAATGAAAAATAATAACTGAATACACTCATTTTTTAGATAACACGAAAAATTTATTCATATTTTTATATACACAACCTCTCTAAAATATAGATAAGAAAAATGTCTTTATTTATAGGGAGGTAATTATTATGGATATCATGAGTATCGCAAACAGCCCGGCAATGTGGCTGGCATGTGCTATACCGGTATGTTTCGTAGTCGTTCAGGCTGTGCTCTTCCTCAGAGAAGCACGCAAAGCCGGCAAGGAAATGGGACTGACTGATGCACAGATGAAAAACGCAATGAGAAGCAGCGCAGTTACATCAATCGGCCCTTCGATCGTAGTGCTCAGCGGAATGCTTTCGCTGCTCGTTACAGTAGGAGCTCCGGTAGGCTGGATGAGGCTTTCGATGATCGGTTCGGTAATGTTCGAATCGATCGCAGCAGGACTCGGAACTTCCGCGGTAGGTGTGACACTCGGAACGGATCCTATGACTGCAGAAGCTCTGGGCATGGCAGTATGGACCATGATCCTCTGCTCAATCGGATGGGTACTCTTTGCCACATTCTCAGCAAATAAGATGGATAAGATCGAAGCTAAGGTCGCAAAGGGAAATACTGCAACCATGACAATGATCGCATCATGCGCCATCATCGGTGTCTTCTCAGCAATGTGCGCAAGCCACCTGATCAAACCGGTTTATCAGCTTGCTCAGGCAGCTGATCCGGCAGTCGTCGCAGGTTCATGGAGGAACTGCCTTGCATGTGTACTCGGAGCTGTCATCATGTATGTACTCAACACTGTTGCAGCCAAGAAGGAAGTCGGCTGGCTCAAGGAATGGGCACTGACGATCACCATTATAGTTGCTATGATAATAACTGCTGTGATTTAGCGGGTACGTGATTGACATTTGATCTGGAGGGAACAAAAATGGATAACAAGAAATTCTACAATGAGAAATACATGCCTAAAGTAAACAGAATAGGCAAACTTACAGGATACCTCGGAGTTGTACTCGCATTCGCACCTGCTCTGATGCTGGCAGTAGTATACGGCATCCTTCCAAAGGGAGCAGCTCTGCTAACAGCGTTCATAGCAGGAGCCAGCTCATTCGGAGTGCTCTGGTTCGTAGAGCCGATATCATACTTCCCTGTAGTAGGATCTGCCGGAACTTACATGGCATTCCTTTCGGGAAACATCTCCAACATGAGGATTCCTTGCGCGAGCATGGCGCAGGTAGCTGCTGACACAAAACCGGGCACAGAAGAGGGTTCGGTCATTGCTACCATTGGAATGGCAATTTCAATCATCATCAACGTTTCGGTACTGACCATCGGTGCTATACTCGGAGCATCGGTACTGGCAATGCTTCCTGACGGAGTCAGAGCAGCCCTCAACTATCTGCTGCCGGCGCTCTTCGGCGCACTGCTTGTACAGTTCGGAATGAGACTCAAGAAGCACGCACTGATTATGATAGTCATCGCTCTGGCGCTCTACTTCGCTATCGGAATGGGCTGGTTCGCATGGCTCCCGGGAGCATCAAACTGGCTCGGCACACTCGGCTGCGTATTCCTGAGCATCGCTATCGGTCTCGCTACACTGAAGAACAACAGCAAATCGGATAAGGCCTGATCTCACAGAACGACCTTGCGGAGGTAACAGATATGTCAAAGCAAGACATTTTTAAAACAGTTGACGAACTGAAGGATCTCTGTGTTGACGCATGCAGAAAGATATGGGAGAATCCTGAACTCAGCGGAGAGGAGAACTTCGGATCAGAATATTATTCGGAGCTCCTCAGAAAAGAAGGTTTCAGACTGGTCGTTAATGAACATGTCCCTCATGCGTTCATCGCAGAGTGGGGCAGCGGCCATCCTGTACTGGCAATATTGGGTGAATATGATGCTCTGCCGGGTTTCAGCCAGAAAGCAAGCTGCGTGAGAGAAGAAGTAACTGAGGGCGGTGCAGGTCATGCCTGCGGACATAATCTCCTGGGCGCTGCAGCAGCCACGGGGGCGATCGCTCTCAAAAGAGTTCTGGAGGCTGACGGGCTTGAAGGAACAGTAAGATTCTATGGATGCCCTGAGGAAGAAACTCTCTGCGGTAAGGTCAAGATGATACACTACAATATGTTCGACGGATGCGATTTCGCGTTCAGCTGGCATCCTATGTCGGTAAACATGGCTTTTGACACTTCATACCTTGCCAATGCTTCGTTCAAGTTTTACTATACAGGTCTTTCCTCCCATGCGGGGTTTGCACCTCAGAACGGAAGAAGCGCGCTTGATGCAATGGAACTTACCAATGTCGGAGTACAGTATCTCAGAGAGCATGTGATCGACGGCACGCGTATACACTACACCACGGACAGCTGTGGCTATGCTCCTAACATCGTTCATCCGGATGCAAAGTCATGGTACTATGTGCGCGCTCCTCATATGTCCGATGTTAAGGAAACCATGGAAAGAGTAAAGAAGTGCGCTCAGGGCGCTGCAATAATGACGGAGACCCAGGTAAGATTTGAGCTTCTGAGCGGGTGCAGCGAAATGCTCATCAACAACGCTTTCGCTGACCTGACTTATAAGAACCTCGTTGAAATGGAGCCTATCAGCTACACTGCTGAAGAGCGCGAGTTTGCAAGAAAGATCCAGGATACGGTAGCTATGGAGACATGCGCGAGAGAGCGCAGGGCATATAACTGTGATGGACCAATGTTTGAAACGATTGCTTTGAGGGACCAGTGGACCCGTACGCCAATGAAAGCTTCTACGGACTCCGGTGATGTCAGCATGATAATGCCGATGAATCTTTTCACGGCGGCTGCATGGCCTCTGGGCGTAGCGCCTCACACATGGCAGGCTGCTGCCTGCGCAGGCACATCCTTAGGCGAAAAAGCAGCTGTATGGGCTGCCAAGGCGCTGGCTGCGACGGCATACGACGTGCTCACAATGCCTGAAGAGAGAGAAAAAATCAAAGCTGAGTTTGAATCGAGAAGAGATGATAAATATATCCCTATGATATAAACATAAACTGACAACTCAATAAATGCCTCTGCGTACTAAAGCGCAGGGGTATTTTTCAATATGAGTAAAAGATGTTTCGTGATATCATTGAAGAAATCAAAAAGGGGCATTTAAACAAGGAGGACACTATGGGGATTGCTGTTCAGGAACTGCTGGCCAATGATTTCTTTAAAGATTTTGAGGTGATAGCAGGGCGAAAAGGCATGTATAAGGAGATCCAGGGCATCACGATACTTGACGCTCCTGATGGCTTGAAATGGACCAGAGGCAAGGAGATGATAATGTCATCGGGGTACGCTGTCATGAATGATCCTGAATGCATATCGAGAGCATTTTCTGAAGGGACCATACAGAAAGCCTCTGCCTTACTCCTGAAACAGGGCAGATACCTCGAAAGGATCCCGGATGATCTTGTTATGCTTTGCAATGAATATGAACTGCCGCTTATAGTTGCACCTTTCTGGGCACCATGGATGGAGATCAACAGCCAGGCCAATGTAGCCGTAATGAACCGTACTATACGCAAGTTCCAGGCTCCTGATGCAGGAGACAGTCAGGTCACTAACCAGTCGTACAAAGAGAAGAAAATCAACAGAATACTCCAGGCAGTCGAGAGCGAGATGAAGTTTCCGGCTTTTCTCTATGACATTGCTGAAGAGAAGAGCTACTACAGCTCGCCTAACTTCAGGCGCATGACTGAGTACTATGGACTGAAGGATAGTGACTACTGGGATCCGTCGATGCCTCACACTCAGCACACTTTGTGTGATTACATCAATATGTCGAGATACCGCATAATAGGCGGTGATGGCCATGAAGGACCAAGGATCTCATGGGTCGTTATGCCCATAAGGGTCCATGGCCTCACGCAGGCATACTTTACAGTGATGGAGGCACACAGCTTGCTCGATTATTATGACGAGTTCTCGATCCGTATTGCATATCTCATGCTGCAGTCACTTTACGAGCAGATAAGCGGTGCAAAAGATGCAGGCTATATGGGCTTCGAGAATTTCATACATTTTGCCATGAGCTGCGAGGCTGATGAAGCTGGCAAAGTCATAAGCCAGGCTGGAGTACAGGGCATATCGATGAGCACTGTTTATGACCATGTTGTTATACAGATCCGTAATTTCTCAGCCAGAGAAAGAAGGACAGAACTCCTCGGTGCATTTTCCACGACGCGCTGCTCAAGAATCGGCAAACTGACTATCCTGAGCGACAGGGAGCTGTTGCTGCTGATCGAGTCACCCGAGAAAAAAGAGCGCTCCGCTGCTGAAATGAGAGATCTGGTTGCAGAATACCTTGATTCTATTAAAAGAATTATCCCTGATGCAGAGGTGAAGTGCGGAGTCTGCCGCGAGGGAAGCACGCTCAGGGAAATACGAAGATGTGTCGAAAAATGCCGCCGTGTTATAGACATGGGCAGTGTGATATGTCCGCAGGAAGAGATATGTGACTACGAGGCGCTTGGTCCGCTTGCATGGATCGACATACCGGAGGATGAGCTCAACGGGCTCCTGGCCAGATTCAGACCGTTTACGCGTGATGAGAGAGGACGCGAACTGCTTCACACGCTCAAGGTTTATCTTGTAAACAATATGAATTATTCGGTTACGGCGGACATACTCTTTGTTCATATAAATACTATAAGAAAAAGGATCGATAAGATAATGGATAATGAAGCCTTCGCGGACGTCGACTGGAACAGTACAGTAGAACGCGTCAAGATGATACTGCTTTTACAGTTTCTTGAGGCGGGAGAATGAAGCTTTTTGCACATTGCATAAATTATTAGTTACTGTGCAAATGCGAAACGTTCATGAAGAGATTTGATGTACCGCAGTTTACGGGGGTAATGACAAAGGAGATGCCGGATAATGGAAAGAAATGAAAACGCATGTCTGGTTTGCGGAAAGCCGCTTATCTATTTTACGAAGCCGAAACTGATGAAATGTCATTTCTGCCATCAGGAGTTCACCAGTTATGCATGCTGTGAAGACGGTCACTTCGTCTGTGATGACTGCCATTCGAAAAAAGGGATCGAAGCGATCATCAGCTTTTGTATGAAGACTGATTCATCAGATCCGATTCTTATAGCGCAGAGCATCATGGAGGATCCTTTTATTTATATGCATGGGCCGGAGCATCATACAATGGTGGGGGCAGCATTGCTGACAGCGTACAAAAATGCAGGCGGCGATATTGATCTAGAGGAGGCTTTAAAGGAAATGCACGAACGCGGCAAGCAGTACCCGGGAGGATCCTGCGGATTCTGGGGATGCTGCGGTGCGGCCGTGAGTGTCGGAATGTTCGTAAGCATCATAACAGATACCACTCCGCTGTCCTCAAAAACCTGGGGATGGTCAAATGAAGCGACATCGCGTGCTCTTGCAAAGATAGCCTCATACGGAGGACCGCGATGCTGTAAGCGCAATTCTTTTACAGCCATACTGGCTGCAGTGGAATTTGTTTCTGAGAAAATGGGAATCGAGATGAAGGTCCCGGAAAAGATCGTGTGCACCTTCTCGCATGAAAACCATGAATGCTTAGGCAGGAAATGTCCGTACAACCGGGGAGGCAGCAAATGCAAATAATACATGCTGACATAGTTTTTTCACAGGACAGGGAACACCTTGCTGTACATCCGGACAGCTACATTGCTGTTGAAAAAGGAATCGTGACAGGGATATGGCCTGTACTCCCGGAAGAATATAAAAACGTCCCTGTGGCAGATTATGGAGACGGAGTTCTCATTCCAGCTTTTTCAGATCTCCACGTGCACGCACCTCAGTATCTGAACAGAGGTCTCGAGATGGATCTGCTTCTTTCGGACTGGCTGGATAAATGCACCTTCCCGATGGAAGCAAGATTTGCTGATACGGAATTTGCGAAGCTGGTGTATGATGCTTTCGTCGATGATATGTTAGCAAATGGAACGATGCATGCCTGTGTTTATGGCACGATCCATTCCGAAGCGACTGCGTATCTGCTTGAAAGGATGGACAGAAAAGGAATAAAAGGTTTTGTAGGAAAGATAAATATGGATTGCTGCGAACTGGAAGATCTTAGGGAGGATGTGGCAAAGTCTATCAGTGAGACTGAAGCCTTTCTGGAAAGATACAGCGGTAATAAAAATACAAAACCTATATTAACTCCAAGATTTGCGCCTTCATGCACACGGGAACTTATCAAAGGGCTAGGCAAGCTTGGTAAAAAATACAACATCGGTATGCAGACTCATCTCGTTGAATCACTTTGGGAAGCGGAACAGGCAAAAGTGCTGTTTCCTGAGTGCTCATGTGATACAGAGATCTACGAGAGGGCAGGGCTGATGGATAACGGACCTGTTATCGGAGGACATTTCATTTTCCCGTCTGAAGAGGATATCCGTATTATGCAGAAATACGACAGCTATGCTGTTCAGTGCCCGGATGCGACCATAAGCGTCATTGCAGGCATCATGCAGACAGGAGCTCTGCTGGATAAGGGAATGAAGATAGTCCTCGGAAGCGACATCTCTGCAGGGCACCATATAGGGGTCTATACTCAGGCTGCCTGCTCGGTCCAGCTGTCCAAACTCAAACACTTCTACGAGCCTGAGGGCAACCGTAAGATCACCTTCCCGGAGGCTTTCTGGATGGCTACAAAACAAAGCGGAAAGCTCTTTGGCGGTACCGGTTCTCTGGAGCCGGGCTCGGTATTCGACGCGCTTGTTATTGAAGGGCTTTCGGATGCTGCCAGAAAACTTACGCCGGAGCAGGCCCTTGAAAGGTTCTGTTATATCGGAACAAAAGAAAACATCAAAGCACGTTATCTGAATGGCGAAGTCCTGAACGAATAGGGCGTGGTTATATATATAATATAATAGGATAGACAAAACAGGCAGACAGCATAATAGATGTAACTGATCGAAAGGGGGATCATATGATCAAAAGGATGATACCTGGAAAGGACGGCAACAAGTACGTTCCTTACAATGAGAGAAGCGGAGAGAAATCTGTTGTATTCTTTACGCGTGACCTCAGCGAAGAAGGTCTTAAGAAGATCTACGACAAAGTAGCATCTGTTCTTGAGGGACGGGTGGCAGTAAAGCTCCACACAGGTGAGGCTGAAGGGCCTAACATTCTTCCGAGACCATGGGTAAAAGAGTTACTGGCGGAACGCCTCCCGGATGCAACTATAGTTGAGACCAATACCTACTACGAAGGAGACCGGTATACGACTGAGCAGCATAGAAAGACTCTGGAGGTCAACGGCTGGACATTCTGCCCGGTGGACATAACGGATGAGGACGGAATCGCTGCACTGCCGGTTAACGGAGGCAAGTGGTTCTCCGAGATGCATATAGGAAAGAACCTGCTCAACTACGACTCACTCCTTGTACTGACACATTTCAAAGGGCATACGATGGGCGGCTTCGGAGGGAGCAATAAGAATATAGGTATAGGATGTGCTGACGGCCGCGTAGGGAAAAAAGAGATACATACCCCGGCGGGTACTGATGATATGTGGGGGATAGCAGAAGAGGAACTCATGGAGAGGATCTCAGAGAGTACCAAATCTGTGGTCGACCATTTCGGACCTCATATCTGCTTCATCAACACTATGCGGAACATGTCTGTTTCGTGTGACTGTGAGGGTGTTGAGGCAGAGCCTGTTGTGACTCCTGATGTAGGCATTCTGGCATCACTCGACATACTTGCGGTGGATAATGCCTGCATAGATCTCATATACAATCTGCCTGACGGCGGCGGCAAGGCTATGATAGAAAGAGTAGAGACGCGCCATGGACTGCGTCAGCTGAGCTATATGAAAGAGCTCGGCATGGGCAACGACAGATATCAGCTCATAGATATCGATAATGGCGATGCTGAGATTACTGCAGCAGAAGCGGTAAAGGATATAGAGCCTGTATGGAAGCCTGATATCTACAATATTTTCTGGGGACGTAACAAGAGGCCTGCAAAATAATATGTATAAATATGAGACACATTGCCATACTTCACCTGTAAGCAAATGCGGTAAGGCGTCTGTAGAAGATACAGTATGCTTTTACAAAAAGCTCGGATATGACGGTATCTTCATAACCAACCATTTCCTGGACGGGAATATAAATCCTGAAGCGAGAATTCTGCCATACTGCGAGCAGATCGATTATTACTTTTCTGATTATGAAGAGGCGGTCAGGATCGGTTCAGAAGTCGGGATAAAGGTGTTCCCGGGTGTGGAGCTTTCATATAAAGGGACGGATTTTCTTATCTATGGGCTGGATAAGGCCTGGTATAAGGCTCATCCGGAGATCCTGGAAATGAGAAAGACCGAAGAACTTCCTTTTATGATGGAAGCAGGTGCTTTTGTCATACAGGCGCATCCTTACAGAGAAGCGCACTATATAGACCATATACGGCTGTTTCCAAGATCTGTTCATGGAGTTGAAGTCATAAATTCCAATCAGGCATGGGAATCCAATATAATGGCTGATTTATATGCTGCTCAGTACGGATTCCTGAAAACTGCAGGATCAGATAATCACTGGGGAAGCAATGCTTTTGCAAGATTAAAAGAAAAAGGCTTCAGGCCGGAGCTGGCAGGTATGTGCAGTGAAGCCGGGATAAACAGCGTTGATGACTATATCAGCAGTGTCAGGGAGGGTATCATGAGAGTGATACTTGTGGATGAGAGCGGGGATATCATATATCCATGGGATTAATCCCGGCCGCTTTTCAGCTGGTCTACCAGAAAACGGCGCTGATATTTCAGCACTGCGTAGTCGCTGATCCGCTCCATGTAAACAAAATCGGATGCACCGCCTATCACACCGACGACGGGTATCTTTTGCAGAAATTTCATCAGAAGCAGCGCGTGAGCAAGAGCCACGGCTGCTTCGTTTATTCTCTCGTCAACAGAGCCTTCATCACTGGACAGTCCTTCTCTTATGAGACGATTGACCTCTTTATTGGCACGTATCATATCATCACCATCCTGAACGGCGGCTGCGATAACCTTAAGAATAAATTTCTGTTCTTCCTCAGTATCAAATGCGTATCCGTATTTCATCGAGATTTTATAAATGTTTCTGAGGAGAAGGGTGATGAAAAGGACGATATCCGGAATAGTGCCGCCTACGAATCCAAGTGCGGCTCCTGTCACGGTAGAAAGAATAGTATGTGCGGTGCCTGTAGCAGCTGCACGGCGCTTGAACTTGCGCAGCTGTCTTCCGCCTCCCAGCATTTCGAGATCGGCCGTATCAGCTTCAAATTCTTCGATGATCTTATCCGTTGAGAAGGTCTTGCTTATTATTGTGGAGCCTTTGGAGAAGATCAGATGAAAAGCCTTGGCAAAAGCCGCGTCAAGAGTAGCCTCCAGCTTTGCCGGGACTTTATCCTCAAGAAACAGGTCGAGCTTAGTCGGCTCCCTGTTGAGCTGCTGCCTGAGAAAACGGCGCTCAGCCCTCCGCAACCTTTCTATTTCCCTCTGTAATACTGTTTTTGCCATTTTTCACCCGGTGTCATCACTGCTTCTATAATAGCAGGAACTACATGTGAAAATGAAGCATTAAAAAACCGTCCCTTGCCGGAAAGGGCTATTGGGACGGATGTACATTGAGGGGTTCAATCGCTCATGTCATTCAGTATTTCCAATGCATCCAGAACAAGTTCCGGGCATAGACTGAACATAGTCCCTTCTTCTATAACTTTTTCAAATTCACCGGGCTGCGTGATATCATGTCTCAAAAAATCCCTGCACATACATGTTCCGCGTTTTTCGTTCCATTTCCGCAGGAATTCAGATCTCTTTTCCATAAGAATGGTTCTTTGTTCCATGTCATCAGGACCGGAGTGCCCGTGTTTCATTCCTATGACCATCAGTGCTCCAATCACCGCACCACATGTTTCACCGATACCGGAACCTCCTCCGAAAGAAGCCGTCAGACGGTTGGCATCTTCCGGTGAAATGCCCAGCTCATGTGCGCAGTGTGAAAAAACAACCTGCGAGCAGTCCTGCCCTCTCATAAATAACTCTGCAACGTGCGACTTATCCATTATTTTCTCCCCTCCCCATCTGACTGATATCTGGAATCTGCACATCATACTGTAAATAAATAGATAAAAGGTCAGAATAATATGCAATACATAGTAGATTAATTTCATATTAGCGGTTGTATTAGACTTGGTCTAATAATTGGCGCGAATAGCATTTTTGTTGCTATTCGTTTTTTCTATAGAAACAAAAATGAATAAGCAATGGTGTGATATCATATGAATATAAAAAATGAGTTTACAGGCAGGTTTTTATTTTTAATGATGGAGGGTCATGATGGTTATAAAGAATGCGCTTATTCACGACGCGATCCATGCGGAACCTTATTACGGAGATATTATTATAGAGAATGGAAAGCTCGTCTCGGTAGGAGGGACTGCAGGAGATAATGAGGAGATCATTAAAGCAGATGGGCTCCATGCATATCCGGGCTTTGTAGATGCGCACAGTCATATCGGCCTTGATGCCTACGGCGGACCTACGGGAGGAACATTCGATATCAATGAGATGAACGATATCGTATCGCCGCATCTTCGCGGCATCGACAGCTATAATGCTCAGGATACAGCGATTCCAATGGCTCTGGCAGGAGGAGTTACAACTGTAGCTGCAGGACCAGGCTCCGCCAACGTGTTTGGCGGCACATTTCTGGCGGTCAAACTATACGGCAACACTGTCGACGAAGCTGTCATAGATCCGTCGGTTGCAATGAAGTGTGCATTCGGAGAGAATCCTAAGAGATGCTACAAAGACAAATGCGACTCAGCCCGTATGACTACTGCGGCTATTTTCAGACAGACACTGTTCGAAGCACGTGATTACATGCTGCGTAAGGATGCTGCGGGTGATGATATAACTAAGATGCCGAAGTTCGACATGAAGTCGGAAGCGCTCATCCCTGTTTTACGCAGAGAGATCCCCCTGAAAGCTCATGCACATCGCGCTGACGACATCATGACAGCGCTTCGCATTGCAAAGGAATTTGATCTTAAAATTACGATCGAGCATTGTACAGAAGGACATCTGATAGTTGATGAGCTGAAAGAAGCGAATATTCCTGTAGCTGTCGGCCCTACGCTTACGAACGCTTCCAAGGTCGAGCTTCTGAATAAATCATGGACAACCCCGGGCATTCTCGCTGAGGCGGGACTCCCGGTATCGATCATCACAGACGCCCCTGTTATTCCACAGCAGTATCTTGCGCTGTGTGCAGGGCTTGCGGTCAAGGCCGGCATGGATCCGTTCAAGGCCCTGCAGGCGATCACAATAAATCCTGCACGCCATATCGGAGTCGAAGATCGTGTAGGAAGCCTGGAGGCCGGTAAGGATGCGGATGTGGTGCTTACCAGTGGTGATCCGATGGTTAGTGATACTGTCGTCAAATATGTAATAGCAGACGGAAAAGTATTAGTCAGACATGAGTAAAAAGGAGAAGAAGGAACTGCTCAAAGAAGCGATTATAAAGATATTATCAGGCATAGTATTGCTTGGCTTGCTGCTGTTTCTGCCTGCCGGAGATGTTCGATGGAAAAACGGCTGGATTCTGATGATTATACTGTTTATCCCGATGCTGGTAGCGGGTTTCGTAATGCTGGCAAAAGCGCCTGATCTTCTGAAAAGCAGACTGAAAGCAAAAGAAACTCAGAGCGAACAGAAAGATGTTATCAGATACAGCGGGCTTATGTTTGTGGCAGCCTTCGTTGCCGCGGGACTGGATTACCGGTTTCAGTGGACAATGCTGCCCGGACCGGTGACAAGTGCAGCTGTCGTTGTTTTCATTCTTGCATACTGTCTTTTTGGCGAGGTTCTGAGAGAGAACCGGTATCTGTCCAGAGTAATAGAAGTACAGGAGGACCAGACCGTGGTGGACACAGGGTTGTATGGGATAGTGAGGCACCCTATGTATTCAGCGACCGTTCTGCTCTTTCTCAGTATGCCTCTGGTTCTTGGCTCTCTTTTGTCATTCATCATAATGCTCGCATATATACCGATCATTGTTAAGAGGATCAGGAATGAAGAGCAGGTGCTTGAAACAGAATTGAAAGGCTATACGGAATATAAAGGGAAAGTGAGATACAGGCTGATACCGTTTGTCTGGTAAGGCTACGACTGTTATGGATCAAAGCGTATTCTGCAAATATACAGGCTCTGATGAGTGTTTCGTAATGCCCGGCGATGTGACAGTGATCGCAGAAGGCGCATTTGCGAAAAACAAGATCCTGAAACACATAGACCTCACGAATGTCAGTCATATAGGAGCGTTCGCTTTTCAGGAATGCACAAACCTTGAGACTGTTATCATGAGCAATGCCGCTGTGATAGAAAAAGGCGCATTCGAGTTCTGCCGCAGTCTTCGCAGCGTCACTTTTGGTGCAGTCACAGATATAGAGGAATCAGCGTTTTCATTCTGCGCTATGCTCAGCATCCCTGAGATACCTCGATCTCTGACAAACGTCGGAGCCGGTGCTTTTTCTCACACTGCTATACAGCGGGCCGATCTGCACTGGCTTGAAGAGATACCGCCGCATCTGCTCAGTTACTGTACATCGCTGGCATATGCAGACATCAGCGGTGCAGAATCAATAGGGGAAGGTTCTTTTGAGGGATGCAGAACCCTGTCGTATATAAGATTCGGCGATGTTGCAAAAATCGGGTCAAAAGCCTTTCATAAATGCGACTCTCTCGAGCTTGCCTGCCTGCCGGAGACTCTGGAGGAGATAGGTGATGATGCTTTCACCTGTATGCGTCCGGGTACGGTCATACCGAAAAACGTAAGACGTGTCGGAAAGAACTGCTTCGGGCCGGCAGACAGAAGAAAAAGTGTAAAAATACATAAGTCTTTATTGTACGAGTTCAGGAATTATTTCGAGGAGGAAAAAAGGGGGCCGGAAGAAGACGAAGAGCATTTCTATCTTTGGGAAAGCTCTATAGATGTATCTGTTCTTGATGATGAGACCGGCGTGGAGACAGGATTTCTTCCGCTCTTTTCTGATCTGTATCCTGCCATGCGCAGCGCGCTGACGGATGCATTCAAGCCTGACAATACATTCGATTATTCTGTGCTTGATACAGTGTTTGTTGCCGAAATGAGATGGAATATGAAGGGAAAGGACAGGCTTGCAATCAGCCGTCTGATGCATCCTTATGAACTGGCTGGCCCGACACGTATGTACTACCGCGACTATATACGCAGGCATTCGAAGCGTATAGCCAGATGGGCTATATGGATGGGAGATATCGATAATCTCGTATTCCTCTTTGAAAACGATCTGGCAGGAGATGTAAATATAACGGAGCTGATCGATTATTCTATATCTGTCTCCGCGTCAGAATGCACTGCGTTCCTGCTTGAAAAACAGTCAGAATCCATGGACTGCATTGATTTGATGCTGGATGAACTATGACGGAAAAGAGTGACAACAACAATTTGATAAGCAAAGCAGCGCATGACATTCTTACGCTTGCGCGCAGCCTTCTTATAGTCAGGCTGCGCTTTCTGGATATAGCGATCGGCAGACTTGAGCTGGTTCCTGTGGACAGCGGGACTTTTGCAACAAATGGTACCCGCATTATATACAGTCCCAGACATGTAGTCATAAGCTACAAAAATGAGAATGAGAAGCCGGCGCGCGATTATCTGCATATGGTGCTCCACTGCATATACAGTCATATGTTTACAGGCATCCTGGAGTATCCTGAGCTGTGGGATCTTGCATGTGATATTGCTGTCGAGAGCACGATAAACGATCTTGGCCTTGATGTGACAGATTCTTCGATAAAGGCCGCTCAGGCAGCTGAGACAGTCAGACTTTTGGCTGAAGTGAACATGCTCACAGCTGAAAAACTGTATCACTACTTCCTGACATCGGGCATATCTGAAGCCGAAACCACAAGGCTTAGCGCGCTGTTCAAGGCTGACGACCACTCCTGCTGGCATGGATCCGGGCTACGGAGAAAAGACAGCAGTGACGATAAAGACCTCAAGGATAATAACAGCATGGATGATGAGGATGACGCTTTTACCATAGAAATGCCGCTGCCAGAAATCGGAGAAGAGTGGAAAGAGATAGCTGAAAAAGTGGAGGATGCTCTGGAAACCTTCTTTAAGGAACAGGGCGATGAAGAAGGCGGGCTCATACAGAATCTGAAGGCGGTAAACCGTGAGAAATACGATTACGCTGCCTTCCTGAAAAAGTTTTCGGTGCTGGGAGAGACTCTCGGGGTCAATGATGAAGAGTTTGACTATATTTTCTATACTTACGGCCTGAAACTGTATGAGAATATGCCGCTGGTTGAGCCGCTTGAATATAAAGAGAGCAGACGGATCAGGGAATTTGTGATCGCGATAGACACTTCAGCCAGCACCTCTGGTGACCTTGTCCAGAAATTCCTTCAGAAAACATATAATATACTAAAATCTACAGAGAGCTATTTCTCACGTGTCAACATCCATATTATCCAGTGCGATGCCGAAATACAGGAGCATGTGAAGATCACAACTGAAGAGGAGTTTGACAGATACATCGACAAAATGGATATCCTCGGTCTCGGAGGAACCGATTTCAGGCCGGTGTTCAGACTGGTGGACGATCTTATAGAGGCGGGTGAGTTCTCGGATCTCAGGGGGCTGATATACTTCACTGACGGATACGGCACTTTCCCTGCTTACAAACCGGATTACCAGACAGCCTTCGTATTTCTTGATGATGAATACCGGGATCCGGACGTGCCGCCATGGGCTATAAAACTTGTGCTGCAGGATAATGAAATATAGGAGAGATCATTGTGAATATCAAGGACGCAAAAGAACAGATAAAAAATGCCATTGTCGCATACTTTACCAAGGACGAGTACGGTGAGTATGAGATAGCCACTGAAGATCAGCGGCCTGTCTTCCTGATGGGGCCTCCGGGAATCGGCAAAACTGCAATAATGCAGCAGATAGCATCCGAGCTTGGTGTGGGGCTGGTTTCATACTCCATGACACATCATACAAGACAATCTGCTCTTGGCCTTCCGTATATCACGACCAAGACATATGGCGGAAAGGAATACAGCGTGTCTGAGTATACGATGTCGGAAATCATCGCATCTGTCTATGACATGATGGAAGAGACCGGTGTTAAGGAGGGCATTCTGTTTCTTGATGAGATCAACTGCGTATCGGAGACACTCGCGCCTGCGATGCTGCAGTTCCTGCAGTATAAGATTTTCGGCAGACACCGTGTGCCGGACGGGTGGATCGTTGTCACCGCCGGCAATCCTCCTGAATACAATAACTCCGTGCGTGAGTTCGATACAGTAACATGGGACAGGCTCAAGCGCATAGATATTGAACCTGACTATAATATATGGAAAGAATACGCGCTCGACCGCGGCGTTCATCCCTCTATCTCTACGTATCTTGACATAAAGACCAAAGATTTCTACCGGGTTGAGTCAACTGTAGAGGGTAAGAGTATAGTGACAGCAAGAGCATGGCTCAATCTGTCCGATATGATCAGACTCTATGAGCAGAATGACATTAAAGTGGACGAAAAGATGGTGGGGCAGTATCTTCAGGATAAAAAAGTTTCAAAATCTTTTGCCAATTACTATGATCTGTTCAGCAAATACAGATCTGACTACCGGATAGACGACATAATAAGCGGAAAGGCCGGTGAAGATGCCAGAAACCGTGCCGCCGCCGCGAAGTATGATGAACGGCTCTCGCTGCTTGGCCTTATACTTGACAGGGTCGGCAATGACCTCAGACAGAACTATTACAATGAGCAGATACTGATAGACGAACGTGAGATTTTCAGCCGTATCAAGGCAGGGCTTGAGGATCAGCCGATGCCGGCGTCTGCACTCGTGGAAGATGTGATCCTGACAAAGCGAAATGAACTCGATACAGGCAAAAGAGCTAATTCACTCTCTGATGATAAGCGGAGGATACTGCACGGCACCATCAACGATCTGGAGTCAGTGCGCAGTGCTCTGGTTAAGACAGGCGATCCATCCGGTAACCATGCCTTTGAAATCATAAGGAAAGAGTTCAATGCTAAAAGAGCTGATTACGTGGAACATGTTAAAGTGATCGATGCGGAGCTTGAGAATATATTCACCTTTGCTGAGGATGCATTCCGCGATGGGCAGGAGATGCTTATAATCGTAACTGAACTGACAAAAGGTTTTTATTCAGCTCATTACATAAGCAGACATGGCTGCAGTAAATACTTCAAACACAACAAGGAACTGCTCTTTTACGAAAGACAGAACGCTATACTGAGAGAAATAGAAAACATTGATCTCTGAATACATCGCGGAAGGGGTATTGGTTATGACAGGCACAGAAAAAAGACTGTTCGAATTACAGGATGAGAAATACAGGGAATTCCAGGTGAAACTTATACCGACTATTGACCCTGGAACTGTCATTGGTGTAAGGACGCCGGAGCTCAGAAAGCTGGCAAAAGAGCTTGCGAAGAGGGATGACATAGACTCGTTCCTTAATGAATTACCTCATGATTATTTCGATGAAAACCAGCTTCATGCCTTCATACTGTCAGGCATGAAAGATTATGAGAGATGCATGGCCGGAGTATGCAGCTTTTTGCCTTATGTAGATAACTGGGCGACATGTGACCAGATGTCGCCAAAGGTGTTCGGTAAAAACAGGGACGATCTTCTGATACATATAAAAGAATGGATTCAGTCAGATAAGACATATACGATCAGATTTGCGGTGGGCATGCTCATGGAGCATTTCCTGGGCGATGATTACGATTTGTCATATCCTGAAATGGTGGCCTCAATAAGATCTGATGAGTATTATGTAAATATGATGCGCGCGTGGTACTTTGCGACAGCGCTCGCAAAGCAATATGACAGCATCATCACATTTATAGAGGAAAAGAAACTGGACAGGTGGACCCACAACAAGGCTATTCAGAAATCGGTCGAAAGTTACCGTATAACACCCGAGCAGAAGGTATATCTGAAGAGTCTGAAGGTCAGATAAGATATCAAATGACGATTGAACAGAAGATATTCAGCCGCAGACGTTTCAGTACAAAAAGTCTGGAGGATTACGGATTCGATAATAAGGAAGCATGCTATTCGCTGTCGAAGGAATTTATGGATGGCGATTTTACTGCGGAAATAAGAGTGTACAGGAACGGCAGTGTTCAGGGCAGAGTGATCGACAACATGATAGGTGAAGAGTACATACCGCTGCGCATGCCGAACTACTCGGGAGCCTTCGTAGGCTCTGTGAGAGCTGCTTATGAGGAACTCCTGCTCGACATAGCTGATAAATGCTGTACAGAGGTCTCGTTCGTTTCCGACCAGAGCAACCGCATTGCCGCTCATATACTCGACAGGTATTCGGTAGAGCCTGACTTTCCATGGGATGAAGGGGAACATAGCGCTTCCGGAGTATTCAGGCATGGAAACAATAACAAATGGTTCGGACTCATAATGAACATAGACAGGCGTCATCTGGATAAAAGTGCTGATGATGAGACCGTCGATGTGATCAATCTGAAAGCTGATGAAAACAGGACTGCAATGCTTCATAAGATAAGAGGTATTTATCCCGCGTTCCACATGAATCACAGCAAGTGGATATCCGTGATGCTCGACGATACGCTCGAAGACCGGGACGTGATGGACCTTGTAGATGAGAGCTTCAGACTCACAAACGACCCGACGGGGGTCCTGAACGAGAAGCTCATCAGAGAGGCTCTGGATATTGCCGACAGCATACCTCCCGGAAAGGTAATGTCTTATGGGCAGATAGCTGCACTGATGGGTCGACCTAAAAATGCCCGGCTTGTAGGAAAAATAATGAGCATGCAGGACAGGTTCGGGAACCATCCGTGTCACAGGGTGGTCAACAGTGCCGGACGTACTGTCCCCGGGTGGACGGAGCAGCGTGAACTGCTCGAAAGTGAGGGCGTTGAATTCAAGGCAAATGGAAACGTTGATATGCGCAGATTTCGCATGGACCAGAGATAAAAACAAAGGGGATTAAGATGGAACGGTTTCAGACCGGCCTGTTCCGCCGGATAGTCATGATTCATATGCTGCAGGCACTGGTGCTTTCCAGCACAAGTATTGTGGACAGCGCCATTGTCGGTCAGTTCTGGGAGGCTGAAGGTCTGGCAGGAATGAAACTTGCCATGCCTGTTTTTCCGATCCTTTATATGGTTGGAAGCATACTGAGCACCGGTCTTTCGGTGCAGGTAACAAAACTGCTTGCCAAAGGAAGGAGAGCAGAGGCCAATCAGCATTTCATATGGGTCTGCACGGCGGCTTTAGGTGTCTCTATGGTGCTCATGATGGCGGCAATACTTTTCCCTGATACGATCACAGGTTTCTTTGCTGACTATACCGAAGACGCAATTCTTTATGAAGATGTAAAAGCGTTTCTGATCCCCATCCTTATAGGCAGTCTGCCGGTCATAATGCAGATAGTACTGAGCGGAGTGGCTGCACTCGAAGGAGCTGACAGGCGTCTGACATTATCAATAGTTGCAGTCATGGTGTCGGATGTCATAGGCGATCTGCTCGCAGTGGTCATGAATGCCGGTATCAGAGGCATAGCGATCGCCAGCGTTGTGGCTTATCTCTGTTCGTGTCTGGTGCTGGGAAGTCAGCTCATTAACGGAAAAACGATATTCCGCCTCGGGCGTCCGCGTTTTGAGAAGGGCATGCTGACCGCCATATTTATTGCGGGTTTTCCGATGGCAGTCAGATACATGTGTGAATTCGTATATCCGATAGCGGTAAACCGCATGATGCTCCGCTATGGAAGTCTGTCGGGACTTGCTGCTCTCTCTATACAGCATGCTGTACACAATGTGCCGCTGGCTTTGGGAGATGGGATAATGACTTCTGTTCTTCTGCTGACCGGTATGTTTGCAGCGGAGCACGACACTGAAGCCCTGCGGAGGGAGAGAAAAGATATTCTGAGGTTTTGCGCTGTCCATGGCACGGCATGGGCGCTTGTACTGGCGGCAGCAGCTCCGCTTATGGTAAAGCTGTTTTCGAATGATCTTATGCTGCAGAACATGGGAGCCTGTGCTTTCCGTTGGTATCTGCTGGGCCTGCCGTTCATGTGCTTCAACCTCGCCGCGAGGTCATATATGCAGGGGCTGGACAGGAAAAAGGAAGCAAACGCTCTTACGCTGATAAACCAGCTCGCTCTGCCTGTGCTTATCACATGGCTGCTCGGGCGTCAATGGGGTGTGTACGGGATATACGCAGCTTTTTCTGTTCACGAGATGGTGCTTACGATATGCTTCGTCAGCCTGCAGTACATCAGGAGGCTGAAAGGTGAGATAATATCTGATGGTGCCGCACTGGGAAAAGTTATAGCTGAGATACGCGGAGACATAACCACCATTGAACAGGTCACTGAGGCATCCGACAAAGTGATACAATTATGTGAAGAAAACGGTGTTGACAGAAAGCAGGCGTTCAACGTGGGACTCTGTCTTGAGGAGCTTGCAGCCAACAGCCTCCTGCACGGATTCAAGGACGACAGGGACAAGTATATAGAGTACAGATTTCTCATAATAGGACGCTGGCTCATACTCCGCCTGCGCGACAACGGCCGGCCGTTCGACCTTACTGAAAGGTATAAACTTCTGAACCCGGATGATCCGGTGTCGGGTCTGGGATTGAGGATAGTGTTTGCTGCTGCTGAAAATGTGAATTACTCGCATGCTTTCGATTTAAATAACGTTTGCATCAGAGTCCTTAAGCAGAACAGCAGTCGGAAAGCGGAAAAATAGAGAATATTCAGTATTTCCAATTGTTTTGAGCGATTTGCAACCGCCGGTTGACAGATTGAAAAGCCCGGTTGGTAGAGTGCAACCGTCCGAAACTGTAGATTATAGGTGCAAACAGATAAGGACACACTCACAGATCAGGGAGGTAGGCAAATGATTCTTGCAGATAAAATAATTGAAAACAGAAAGAAAAACGGATGGTCGCAGGAAGAGCTTGCAGATAAGCTCGGAGTATCCAGACAGTCGGTATCCAAATGGGAAGGCGCTCAGGCAGTACCTGATATGAAGAAGATATTACAGATGTCCGAGGTGTTCGGCGTCAGTACTGATTATCTTCTCAGAGATGATATAGAAGAAGCGCAGCTGCCTGAAGTCGCTCCTGTCGATAACGGACTTGAGGAGACTGTAAGAGAGGTCTTCATGGAAGAAGCCAACGCGTTTCTTGAACATAACGAGAAAGCGGCAAGAAGTATATCTACAGGTGTGATGATGTGCATACTTTCACCTGTCATTCTTATCCTGGCAGGCGGACTTGCAGAAGCAGAAAAGATTTCAATGAACGAGACAGTGGCCGAAATGGCAGGCACAATGATTCTGCTCGTAATAATAGCGGCGGCAGTAGGTATATTCCTCATGACCGGTATGCACGGCAAACAGTATGAGTACCTTGAGAACATCGATATAGACACGGCTTACGGAGTAAGCGGAATGGCCAAGGAACGTCGTACGCAGTACGCAGAGAAACACAGCCGCCTTCTTATAGTAGGCATCATGCTCTGCATCATTGCTGCCATACCGATGCTCATACTCTCGATGAGCAATTACTCAAACAACACGGATGTGCTCCCTATCATCGGTGTAGATGCCATGATCATAACGATAGCTATGGGAGTCAAGATGATAGTGCTCACATGCATCAGACATGACGGGTATGACAAGCTGCTCGAAGAGGGGGACTATACAAGGCTCAACAAAAAGGCAGGGAAGTACGACGGCATCTATTGGGGAATCGCCCTAGCTGTATATCTGGGATGGAGTTTCATTACAAACCGCTGGGAATCCACATGGATCGTATGGCCGATCGCCGGAGTACTCTTCATGGTATACCGTGAGATCGTGAAAGCAATAGTAAGGGCGGTGAACAAAAAGTAAAAAAATTATTGCAAGTTGTGCAGGCCTGTGCGATTGTGCAGGTCTGTTTTTTTATATATCTGAGACAAAGTATTGTTGCATGCATAACGGTTTTGAATGTAAGATTACTAATAATGGCTTTGGGCCAGAGACCATGTTGATACTGAAAGGAGACTGACATGAAAGTTGTAGAAACAAAGAACGCACCAGGTGCAATCGGACCATACTCACAGGGATTCGTAACTAACGGATTTGTCTTCACTTCCGGACAGATCCCGGTAAATCCTGAGACAGGAGAAGTTCCTGAAGGCATCGAAGCACAGGCTGCCCAGAGCTGCAAAAATGTTGGAGCCATACTCGAGGCTGCAGGCTCGGGCTATGATAAAGTTATTAAGACTACATGTTTCTTAGCCGAAATGTCAGACTTCGCGGCATTCAACGCGGTATATGCTGAGTACTTTACTTCAAAGCCGGCAAGAAGCTGCGTTGCTGTAAAGGACCTTCCTAAGGGTGTTCTTTGCGAAATAGAGGCCATTGCAGAGGCATAGAACTATAAAATTGATCAGAAGATAAAGAGGATTAATATGAAAAAGATAGGTGTTCTGACAAGCGGCGGAGATGCGCCGGGAATGAACGCAGCCATAAGAGCTGTCGTTAGATATGGTATCTACTATAACATGGAAGTCTATGGCATCAAGAGAGGCTATGAGGGACTGATCGAGGGTGATGTCGAGAGACTGTACAGAAGATCTGTCGGAGACATCCTGCAGCGTGGCGGCACTATTCTCAAGACAGCCAGAAGTAAGGAGTTCATGACCGAAGAAGGACAGGAGAAAGCATATAAGACACTTCGCGACCTCAAGATCGAAGACCTCGTAGTTATCGGCGGCAACGGGTCTCTCGCGGGAGCAAAAACGCTGTCCGACAGGTTTGGCGTCGATGTGATAGGTATCCCGGGCACGATCGATAACGACCTTTCATATACAGATAATACAATAGGTTTTGACACGGCTATAAATATCGTACTCGACGCTATCACTCGCATAAGAGATACAAGCTCTTCACATCAGAGAACGAGCGTCATAGAGGTAATGGGTCGTCACTGCGGAGATATAGCTCTTTATTCCGGCATTACAGGCGGTGCGGAGTGCGTGCTGCTCCCTGAGATAGATGATGACATTGAGGATGTATTCAGGAAAGTTACAGCAGGCATAGAATCCGGCAAGCTTCATAACATTATTATCAAGGCTGAGGGCTATAATGTAAATAATGAAGAGCTGTTCAAAAGGCTGAAAGAAAGAACCGGCAGAAGTGTAAACTATATCAAGCTGTCATATCTTCAGCGCGGCGGCTCGCCTACTTTCCGTGACAGGATGCTTGCTACCCAGTGCGGAATGACGGCTATAGACCTTATAAGACACGATATCAGAAACAGAGCTATCGGAGAAAGAGACGGTCACATAGTGCATTATGATCTTACAGAAGCACTTGAGATGACAAAAGGTATAGACTACGATCTGTATAAAGGAGTAGATGTACTGAGCATGTAACAGTACTGATGATTCTATAATGCTCGAAATCAAGAAGTTAAGTGAAATAAAGCAAGGACAGTCAGCATATATTGAAAAAGTAGGAGGTGAGGGCGCTCTGCGTCAGCACCTCCTTGACATGGGAGTAATACCTGGAGCACACGTGAAACTCATAAAGTTTGCTCCGATGGGTGACCCTATGGAGCTCCGCATACACGGATATGAGCTGACCCTGCGTCTGGCAGAAGCCGAGAATATTGAGATACTGATTACTGATGATGAAGCCGGAGCCTATAAAGAGGTGATCGTCGACGAGAACGAGGCGGAGCATCCGGGACTCGGTGAGGAGGGCAGGTATCACGAAAAGGAAGGCGAAGATCCGCTTCCTGATGGTACCACCCTGACATTCGCTCTTGTTGGAAATCAGAACAGCGGAAAAACAACTCTGTTCAACCAGCTGACGGGATCCAATCAGCACGTAGGCAATTTCCCGGGTGTCACGGTAGACCGTAAGGATGGGGTGATAAAAGGGCATCCGGACACACTGGTAACCGACCTGCCGGGTATATACTCAATGTCGCCTTACTCAAGTGAAGAGATCGTATCAAGAGACTTCGTCCTCCATGAAAAGCCAAAGGCAATAATAAACATACTGGATGTCACCAGCATAGACCGCAGCATGTATCTCACGGAGCAGCTGCTCGAGATGGGTCTTCCTATGGTAGTGGCGCTCAACATGATGGATGAGATGACCGGCAACGGCGGCTCAGTCGATATCAACAGGATGGAACAGATGCTGGGAGTGCCTGTAGTGCCTATATCCGCGGCTCAGAACCAGGGTGTTGACGAGCTTGTGAGTCACGCAATTCATGTAGCGAAGTATCAGGAGGGGCCTGCAAGGCAGGATTTCTGCGACAGCTCTGAGAACGGAGGAGCTGTTCACAGATGCCTTCATGCTGTCTGCCACCTTATCGAAGATCACGCCGAAAGAGAGGGCATACCCGTACGTTTCGCGGCGGCCAAGCTTATCGAAGGTGACAGCATCATACTTGAAAATCTGAAGCTGGATAAAAATGAAAAAGAAACGCTTGAGCACCTGATTCTGCAGATGGAAAGAGAGAGGGGAATCGACAGAAGCGCCGCAATGGCGGACATGCGCTACTCTTTCATATATAAAGTATGCGACCGATGCATTAAAAGACCAAGAGAAAGCAAAGAGCACATCAGGAGCAGCAAATATGACAATGTCCTGACGGGCAAGTATACTGCCATACCGGTATTCATTGCGGTAATGGCAGCAGTATTCTTCCTGACCTTTGCAGTGATAGGACCTTTCCTGCAGGACCTGCTGGAAAAAGGAATAGATGTGCTGGGCACATCGGTCGAAAACGCAATGACCGCAGGAAATGTGAATCACGCTATCAGCAGTCTTGTGATGAACGGCATATTCGAGGGCGTTGGAAGTGTACTGAGCTTTCTGCCTATAATCGTAACTATGTTCTTCTTCCTGTCATTGCTTGAGGACAGCGGATATATAGCGAGGGTCGCTTTCGTGATGGACAAGCCTCTGCGGAAGATAGGCCTTTCAGGACGAAGCATCGTGCCTATGCTGATCGGATTCGGATGCACAGTACCTGCGGTAATGGCAACACGGACGCTGCCAAGCTCGAGAGATAGGCGAATGACAATACTGCTTACTCCATTTATGTCATGTACCGCGAAACTGCCTATATACGGATTCTTCGTAGCAGCATTTTTCCCGGGCAACGGCTGGTGGATAGTGACGGCACTTTACCTCCTTGGTGTGGTGACAGGCATACTGTCGGCGATCGTGATGAAGAAGACCGTCTTCAAGGGTGAGGCGGTTCCGCTGGTTATGGAACTGCCTAATTACAGGCTGCCTTCGGCTAAAAATGTAGGACACCTGATCTGGGACAAATCCAAGGACTTCCTGCAAAGAGCATTCTCAGTGATCCTGATCGCTACCATCGTCGTATGGTTCCTGCAGAGCTTCAACTTTGGATTCAACATGGTGGATGATGCTCAGAGCTCTATGCTGGCTTCGATAGCGGGCATTCTGGCACCGGTATTCAAGCCTGTGGGCCTGGGAGACTGGCGTATAGTTACGGCCCTCATAAGCGGATTCATGGCCAAGGAGAGCGTAGTTGCGACAATGAATGTTCTGTTTGCCGGTGGAGTGGCTTCAGCGCTTTCATCGCTTGCTGCCGCATCTATGCTGGTATTCAGCCTTCTGTACACACCTTGTGTGGCAGCCGTGGCCGCGGTCAGAAGAGAGCTTGGAAGTGGATGGGCACTGTATGTAGTGATCTGTCAGTGCGCTATCGCATGGGTGGCTGCACTGGTAGTGAGACTTATCGGCCTTGCGCTTGGACTCGGATAAATAAAAAAGAAATGAAGAAAAGGGCAGTGCCGTTTGCAGGCACTGCCCTTATTATAATCTTTGCATTTTAGCTGCAAATGTCTTTGATTCTGCTTGCAGCAAAGTTCACGAACTCTCTGACTGCCGGTGCTGCTGTCTCGAGTGATGGCAGACATATGCCAAGCTCAATCGATGTTGGCGGATCGAGTGGCAGGATGGCTGTATCCGTCTGCCAGTAACGGGTAATTCCTTCGTTCATTATTCCGATGCCCAGCCCCTTGCTGACCATGTTGATAGCGGTAAAGTTTTCAAGTGTAGTAAGCCTGATATTAGGTACGATGCCGTGCTTTTTCAATACCTCCCTGACATCGGCATCATCGCCCTCGCTAGGCATGATAATGTCTTCCTTGCGGCATTTCTCGATAGGGTAGGAATCACCCCCGGCATCAGGATGATCTTTAGGAAGAACGGCGACCATGCGGTCAGTTGCGAACGGTATCCACTCGAAAGAAGGATTGGACAGTCTTGTCGAGAACGAGAGGTCTGCCTTACCGGTCGTCACCATCTTCTCGATCCTGTTCTTGGTCGCTTCTTCTATTTGGATGTTGATGGAAGGGTGCAGATCTGTGAACTCCTTGATTATGGTAGGGAGTGCATGAGCCGCTACGCTCGCGTATGTAGCGATCATTACGTTGCCCTTGTACATGCCCGACAGCTGTGTAGCCGCTTCATAAATGGCGGCTTCTTTCTCGATATATTCCTGAATAAGCGGATAGATATATTCTCCCTGTATTGTGAGCACAACGCCGTTGCTTTTACGTACCAGAAGTGAGAATCCGAATTCCTTTTCCATAGCTGCTACCAGCTGGCTGATGCCGGATGGTGTGTATCCCATTATTTTACCGGCTGCTGTGAAACTGCCCTCATTGGCGGCCGTTACAAATGCTTTACATTTTAGAATATCCATTTGCAATTCCTTTATATCAAAGATTTGTTATCTCTATAGGCTGTCCCTAAATAATCCCTTCAGGCCATAGAGAAAGCAAATCATAGCTTCTGAGAAAAATACCGGCGGGTGTTAGTCCCCCCGCCGGTATTAAGATGTTCAGATTTGAACCTTCAATTTGCTTCACCGAGCGAACCGATTAAGCAGCCTCGCCCTTCTTGATAGCATCGTGCAGGAACAGGAACGATGTGATGTAGCAGACGATTACTACTACGATCGTCAGTGTTCTCAGTGAGAGGCTCTTTACTACAAAGTAAGCAAGGAATACACCGACAGTTCCGCAGATACCCTGTGTCCAGCAAGCAACCGGGTCATAACGACCTTCCTGGATGAACTTAGGACCATTACCGAATGCCATCAGGAATGCGCAGGATCCCATCATAGCCGGGAATGCGCAGCCTGTGTCGAGTCCGAGGATTACGCAGAGAGCCATGCAAGGTGCATAGAGACCTACGCCGATGCTCATGAGAGCTCCAAGGATGAAGTTAGCAACGATAGCGATGATCAGCTTAACTCCTCTGAGTCCCATCTCTGTTCCGACTTCGCCGAATGGGCCAACGCCGAGAACCTTGCAGAGCATTACTGTAGCGAGGATGAACATACCTACGAACATAGCGTATCTAACTTTCTTACGGTTGAATTTTGATACAACTCCCGCAGCGAGGTAAGCACCTGCGATGGAAGAAACGATCATCGATACGAGTGTCAGGATGTCCATGTCTACGAAACCGAAGAACAGGAATGCCTCGATACATACCGGCATTGTGTCTCCTACGTTCAGTGTACCAGGGATCAGTACGTCGTCGACAGACTTTGTCATCTTGAATGCTGTTGTCGATGGAGCGAAAGATCCGATTCCCAGAGTATCGAAGAAGTTAGCTACGAGACCGATGATCATGGTAGCGATCAGGTTCTTCTTCTCCAGACCTCTTGCCCAGGTTTCCGAGAAAGTCAGGCCTGTATCAGGGTCCTTGGCATCACTTGCTTTGAGCATATTCTGCTTTCTGATCATGAGGACTACGCAGAGAATGAAGCCGAGCAGTGAAATAGCTTTTAATACGATCATAAAACAACCTCCATAAAATATAGTGATATTTAATTAATAATTGAGATATGTGCTTGCGAAATCATCCACAAGGTCATTATGTGATGACTTTGTGAATGATTACACAATTTCTTAATTCTGATTATAGCAATCTTAAAAGCAAAGTCAATAAAATGTGAAGACATTATGAAGAAAAATGTATAGATTGTAAGCAATAATCAAAACGGTTTTGCAAATAGTTTTTATATATAGTAAACTGTGTCTCGACCTGTTAAAAATCAGTAGAAAACACAGCCTGTTGGCAGCTGAATAAAATAGTAAAACTAAAAGGAGTTTTAAACATGAAACTGGATCCTAACAATGATGTATATCCGGGCGATCTCAGTATCCTTAACATAAAAAAACAGAATTGGGCAAAGGGCGAAGAGCGCAGCAAGGTATATACAATAACTTCGTTCGTAATTCTTATCGTGGGACTGATTGCGATGATATATGTCAACGGCAAATTTGGCGGTACGACAATGAAAAGTCAGCTCCCTCTCCACCTCACCATATGGACAACCGCGCTGCTTGCATTTTTGGCAGCCAGAAAGGGGAAGCAACTCTCACAGGCACCGTTTTACGGTTTCCATGATGCCAGATTCGAGACTGATGACGACACACTGTATTACAGATTCCAGAAGGGCATGACCCTCAGGACATATATAATCAAGGATAAGAATGTAAAAAAGATCTATAGAGACGATGACTGGGGCGTGATCCTGATCGAAGGCGATGCAGTAGTCAATATCGAGAGAAGGAAAGGCGAGACCGAAGAATCGGTCAGTGAGTTCTACGCTTTGGTACCTTTTGACAAGTACGATCTCGATGACCTGCTTCAGCCATATGGCAAAAAGGTAAAGAAAGTAGACGGCACGCTTCGCCAGAAGTATTTAGATGAGCACCAGTAAGGGGGATGACTGATCATGGCAAGAAATACTAACAGAATGGCTATGAAACGCCGCGAAGAAGCGGGCGAGGTCGTAAGACCGGACACCATAGTAGTTGCCAGCGGCAAGTACGGAAGCTGCGTACAGTATGCCAAGTGGCTCATTTCCGGACTCGGAGCAGATGCCATCGAATACTCCAGACAGCAGCTGGGTTACGTATCTCTGTACAAGAATGTCATCTATGTAGGAGCCATCAGGGATGCGGAGATATCAAACGTAAACATCATGTGGCAGAACTATGGCAACTTCGGGCTTGAAGGGCGCAAGATCATAGTATGCGGAGTAGGCCTCGGAGACCCTGAAAATGTGGACTACCGCGAAAAGATCATGAAGAGGAGCAGCAGCCTGCCTGAATATTGCTCTTTTTACATCCTCCCCGGAAAGATCGATAAAGACAGACTGAAAAGACTCGACAAGCCGCAGTTCGATAAGTTCCTTCTGGATGCAGAGAGGATATACGGAGCAGAACAGGCTCAGCTTATCCGCGAGAGGGCTGAGCGCGATTACAACGGCATAGACTACAATGCACTTAAGCCTGTGATCGACGAGATCCTAGCTACGCGCCAGTAACAACAAAACTAACGAAAAAAACATATCCGCCTGAGCGGATATGTTTTTTATTTGTGTGATTCAATTAAGCATCGAGTCCGTTTCTGATGCGGTTTTCTGCGAATTCAGTAGCGATTACGCCTTCAGGCTTGCCTGTCGCTTTCGACTCTTCGAGCATTCTGTAAACTGTGTTGTAGATATTGTGTACCTGCTTGAGTACGTTCTCCTTGTCGTAAGTTGTGAATGCTTCCTGTCCTGCGTTGATGACACCACCGCCGTTGATGATGAAGTCAGGAGCATACAGGATGCCACGTGCCTTGAGAGCTTCGCCTGCAGCATCGTCGTAAATGACGTTGTTTGCAGCACCGGCAATTGCTCTGCACTTGAACTGAGGAATAGTCTTGCTGTTTACGACAGCGCCGAGAGCGCAAGGTGCGAAGATGTCGCACTCAACACCATAGATCTCATCTTTTGAAACCTCGGTTGCTCCGAGCTGCTCAACAGCATACTTCATTGCTTCGCGGTTCGAGTTGTTGCATACGATCAGTTTTGCGCCTGCTTCGTGCAGAAGCTCTGCCAGACCCATACCTACCTTGCCGAGTCCCTGTACAGCGATCTTCATTCCGTCAAGGCTGTCGGAACCGTTCATGAACTGTGCAACAGCGCGGATACCGTCAAATACGCCGATGGATGTGAAAGGAGAAGGGTCGCCGGATACGTCAGCACGGCCTACTACGTAATCTGTAGTGCGCAGCATGTAATCAGCATCCTTTGTATCTGTGTTTACATCCTCAGCGGTGTAGTACTTACCCATGAAAGTGTTTACTGCTTCGCCAAATGCTTCGAACATAGCTTCGGTTTTCTGGGACGGATGTGCAAGGATAACGCCCTTTGCGCCTCCGAGAGGCATTCCTGCTGCAGCATTCTTATGGCTCATTCCGCGGGAGAGTCTGAGTACGTCGAAGAGCGCTGCTTCTTCACTCTCATAAGGCCAGAGTCTGCATCCGCCGACTGCAGGACCGAGGTTTGTATTGTGAAGAGCGATAATCGCTTTAAGGCCTGCTTTTTCGTTGTTGAAATATGCAACTTGTTCATGCCCATAGGCACGGATCATCTCAATGTTAGTCATGTGGATATCCTTTCTTGTTCTTTTCAGAATTTTTTATTTGACATATAAAAAAGTAAACCACTTTATTGTTTGTGTCAACAAAAAACCACTCGTAAATTGTATATTATCTCAAAAAATACAGAAAGGAATTGTTAGATTTCATCAATCGTGATAAAGTATTTGTTACGCATACAAGACGAAACAAAATGTAAGGAGGGACATAATCGTGACCGGTGCAGAAGCGATGGTGAAGTGCCTTGAGGCAGAGGGAATAAACCTGGTATTCGGCTATCCCGGTGTGGCGATAGCGCCTTTTTATGAAGGGCTTTACAACTCGGGTATCGAGCATGTTCTGGTACGTCAGGAGCAGAATGCCGGACATGCAGCGAGCGGTTATGCAAGAATGTCACGCAAACCTGCAGTCTGCGTGGTGACATCCGGTCCGGGAGCTACCAATCTGATTACAGCTCTTGCGACAGCTTATGCAGACAGTATCCCGCTCATAGCGATAACAGGTCAGGTCTCGAGCAAACTTCTTGGCCGCGATGTATTCCAGGAAGCTGATATGCGCGGTGCTACAAGATCGTTCGTAAAGCATAGCTATCTCGTTAAGGACCCTGACGATATACCGAGGGTCTTCAGGGAAGCTTTCTATATTGCTTCTACCGGCCGCAAGGGACCTGTGCTGATCGATATTCCGATGGATGTACAGCAGGCCGAGCTGAAAAAGCATTTTTCATACCCGGAAGAGGTGATCATCCGCGGATACAAGCCTGAGATAAAGATCAATCCTATACAGCTGAAAAGAGTGATCAATCTGCTCGATCAGGCGGAAAAACCTCTCATCTGCGCAGGCGGAGGAGTCATACTCGGAAACGGTGAACAGGTCATCCGCGAATTCTGTGAAAAGTTCAACATTCCGCTGGTCCATACCATGATGGGAATGGGGGTTCTGCCAAAGAAGCATCCTCTCAACTTCGGCATGCTGGGCAACAACGGCAAGCCATATGCCAACAAGGCTGTGGGCAGGGCGGACCTGCTGTTAGTCGTCGGAGCACGAATTGCAGACAGGGCCATTCCGAAGCCGGAGAAACTCACAAGGCGTGCAATTATACATATTGATATAGATACTGCGGAGATCGGTAAAAATGTTGGACCTACCATTCCGCTGGTAGGAGACCTCAGCGAGATATTCGCGCTGATGCTTGACGGTGATATAAGCCGCAAGGAAGACAGCTGGATAGACGAGCTTGAAGAAATCAAAAAAAGCACTGTCGATACCCGCGTTTTCAGTGACAGACTGGTCGATCCTAATCTGATGGTGCAGAAGCTCTCCGAAAAACTCGACGACGATGCTGTATATGTAGCTGATGTCGGGCAGAACCAGCTCTGGAGCGCAGACAATTATATAATGAAGGAAGGCCGCTTTATGACGACTGGCGGAATGGGCACCATGGGGTATTCCCTGCCTGCAGCAATAGGTGCAAAACTTGTGTGCCCTGAGAAACAGACTGTTGCGGTCATTGGCGACGGAGCTTTCCAGATGGCGATGAACGAGCTCGCCACCATGCGCAACAACAAAGTAGACTTAAGGATATTACTTGTGCGGAACAGATACCTGGGACTGGTAAGGGAGTATCAGCACAAAAACTACGATTCACATTACGAGGGCGTAAAACTCAGCGACTGGCCTGATTACGGAAAGATAGCTGAAGCCTACGGACTTACATACAGCGAGTGCGCATCGAATGACGAACTCGATGAGAAGCTTGACTGGTTCCTTGAGGGCGAAGGTGCACGCATTCTGGTTTGTGATGTTGACAGCGAAAACAATGTTAAGTGACAGGAGGCAGATTCAATGAAAGGGATCTTTTCAGTACTTGTAGAGAACAGGGACGGAGTCCTGTCTGCCGTGTCGGGATTATTTGCCAGACGCGGATTCAACATTGACACTCTGGCTGTTGGTGAGACCGAAAACCATGAGATATCGAGCATGACTATCACATCCACGGGTGACCAGAGGACCATCGACCAGATAGAGAAGCAGCTAAACAAAAATGTCGATGTCATAAAAGTGAGACGTCTTAGCGATGCCAAGAGTGTATGTCTCGAGATGATGCTGATAAAAGTTGCGTACAATCTGTCGAACCGCACGCCGCTCATAGAGTTTTGCCAGGTGATGGGAGCCAAGGTAATGAAAGTGGCTCCGAAATACATATTGCTGGAGTATCATGCTGATCCTGAGAATGTAGAGGATTTCATCAAGGTAATGAAAGGCTACGGTATCATCGAGATACAGAGGACCGGCACCATAGCAATGGAGAAGTAAAAAATGGGGACTGCCCTTGATAATATATTAATGAAAGGACGTATATAAAATTGAGATTAACCGGCGCAGAAATATTAATGGAATGCCTGCTTGAGCAGGAGGTCGATACCGTATTCGGCTATCCGGGCGGCACCATACTCTACGTTTACGATGCTCTGGTCAAATACCGCGACAGAGTGCATCATTACCTGACTGCACACGAGCAGGGAGCATCGCATGCAGCTGACGGATATGCCCGCAGCACAGGAAAAGTAGGGGTGGCGTTCTCGACTTCGGGACCGGGTGCGACCAACCTTACTACCGGAGTCGCTACAGCGTACATGGATTCATCCCCGGTAGTATTTATTTCGTGCAATGTTGCTGAAAGCCTGATAGGAAAGGATTCCTTCCAGGAGGTTGACAGCACGGGCGTAATGCTTCCTATTACCAAGTGCACTTTCCAGATAAGCGATGTAAACAAACTTGCCGATACTGTGAGAAGGGCATTTGCAATCGCCAGAAGCGGAAGACCGGGACCGGTATTCATTGACATACTCAAGAATGTCACTGCGGAAACGGCAGAATATGAATTTGTCCCGAGAAAAGAGCACAAGAAATCAGGGATGCTTGATGCTCTTTATGACCGCAACATGGCAGACCTGCACAAACCATCCATCGATGAAGAGGATATAGACAAGCTCATCAGTATGATAGGCGAATCCGAAAAGCCTATGCTGATCTGCGGCGGAGGCGTTGTCAGGGGAAGAGCGCACAAAGAATTCAACGAATTCGTGAACCTGATGGACGCCCCTACAGCGATCACCGTCATGGGAGGCGGCGGAATGGAAGGCCGCAACCCTCTTGCTACCGGGATGATCGGAATGCATGGCTCACAGGCATCCAACATAGCTGTCAATGAGTGCGACCTTCTGATTGCAGTCGGCTGCAGATTCTCCGACAGAGTGGCTCTCGATCCGGAATCATTCGCGAGCCAGGCAAAGATAGTTCATATAGATATCGACAGGTCTGAGATCAACAAGAATGTTCAGACTGACCACCATATAGTCGGTGATGCAAAAGAAGTACTCAGAATGCTCAATGAGAGGCTTACGCAGCAGGAGCATCCAAAATGGAAAGAGTATGTTTTCTCATTCCCTACGGAAACCCTATATGATGAAGGCGGCGACACACTTAATCCTAAACAGGTGTGCGATACCATAGCGAAGATGATGCCGATGGATACCATCGTCGCTACAGATGTTGGCCAGCATCAGATGTGGGCGATACAGCATTTTCACTTCGATTATCCTGGTCAGCTGATCACTTCGGGAGGTTTCGGTACGATGGGCTTCGGGCTCGGAGCTGCCATCGGAGCAAAGGTGGGCAATCCTGACAAGATGGTGATACATATCGCAGGCGACGGAAGCTTCCGCATGAACTGCAACGAGCTGACAACCGTGCAGCATTACGGACTCCCTGTTATCACCTTTGTGTTTGACAACCAGACTCTGGGCATGGTGAGGCAGTGGCAGAACCTTATATATAAGAAGAATTTCTCGGAGACCGACATGGACAGAGGACCGGACTTCGTAAAGCTTGCTGAAGCCTACGGGCTCCGCGGACGCAGAGTCAACAACCAGAAAGATCTTGCGGAGGCGATAGAAGAAGCAATGGCGTGCGGAGAAGGCTATGTCATAGACTGCATGCTTGATATAGACGAGATGGTAAGGCCTATGGTGGGCGGCGGCAGCCACATCACCGACTTCATGAAACTATAGGGAGGTGCAGAGTATGGAAAAAATGGATAATGCAGTAAGACAGACTCTCGCTCTCCTGGTAGACAACGAACCGGGTGTGTTGTCGCAGATCGCGAGACTGTTCTCCCGCAAGGGCTATAATATTGAAGCATTTGCTGCCGGTCCTACGGAAAATCAGGGACTGTCACGACTGACTATCGATGTTATCGCTGATGAGCCTCATATCGAGCTTCTGTGCAATCAGCTTCGCAAGCTGTATCCGGTGCGCTCGGTCAAGAGACTCAATACAGTAAACTCGATCTATAGGGAACTGATGCTGATAAAGGTGGTCACCGAAGGTGCGGACAGAAGAAACGACGTGATGCAGATCGCCAACATATTCAGGGCACAGATAATAGATGTGTCCCTGGAGACACTTACACTGGTAGTCACCGGCGACTCTGAAAAACTTGAAGCGATAGTAAATATATTGAAGGAATTCAAGATATTGGAAATAGCGCGCACGGGCGTAGTTGCCATTGAGCGCGGTAAAGCAACGATCAACGATGAATCAAAAGAAAGAGGGGAATTCAACTATGGTAAAAATGTATTATGAGAAGGATTGTAATCTTGACGCTCTTAATGGCAAGGTGATCGCTATCATCGGATACGGTTCACAGGGCCACGCTCACGCGCTGAACCTCAGGGACTCGGGATGCAACGTTATTATCGGACTTCGCAAGGGCGGCAAGTCATGGCCAGTTGCAGAGAAGGACGGATTTGAAGTATATACAGTTGCAGAAGCATCAAAGAAGGCAGATATCGTTATGATCCTCATCAATGATGAGGTACAGGCTGCTGTTTACAAGAGCGAGATCGCTCCTAACCTCGAACCGGGCAATGCCATCGCATTTGCTCACGGATTCAACATCCGCTATAAGCAGATCGTTGCACCTGAAGGCGTAGACGTATTCATGGCAGCTCCTAAGGGACCTGGACACACAGTACGCGGTACATATGTAAACGGCAAAGGCGTTCCTTGCCTCGTCGCAGTAGAGCAGAATGCTACCGGAAAAGCATACGATATCGCTCTCGCATATATCGCAGGAATCGGCGGAGCACGTGCAGGTATCCTCGAGACCACAATGGATGAGGAGACTGAGACAGACCTCTTCGGTGAGCAGACAGTACTCTGCGGCGGAGTCGTAGACCTGATGCAGTGCGGATTCGAGGTCCTCGTTGAGGCAGGCTACAAGCCTGAGAACGCATACTTCGAATGCATCCATGAGATGAAGCTCATCATTGACCTCATCAACAAGGGCGGAATCGCAGCGATGAACTATTCGATCTCGGATACAGCTGAATTCGGCGAATACGTTTCGGGACCGCGCGTACTTCCTCACGACGAGGTAAAGGCAAACATGCGCAAGGTTCTCGCAGACATCCAGGACGGAACATTTGCCGGCAAGTGGATCGCAGAGAACAAGAATGGCCGTACATTCTTCAACTCAAAGCGCGCGCAGCTCGCTAAGCATGAGATGGAGATCGTAGGTAAAAAACTCAGAGATGAGATGCTGTGGAAGAATGACACTGACCTTGATTCGGCTTCCAACTAATGTAATCCATTGATAACATAAACACAAATGGCCGCAGCTGTACCGGAGATATCCCTCCCGGAGTTTTATCGCTCATAAGCATACGTTACGGTTATTTGGGCTTAAGGGCCGAAAGATTGCAATATGCGTATAACAAGTGGCTGCGTTGCACTTCGCTCATTCCGCTCGGGATACTCTCCGGCGCGCGGCCATAATGATAATAAGGATGAATTATGAAATCAGACAATGTAAAAATTGGAGTTGACCGCGCGCCTAATAAGAGCCTTATGTATGCTCTTGGCCTGACGGAAGAGGAAATCAAACGTCCGCTGATCGGTGTAGTCAGCTCATATAACGAAATAGTGCCTGGCCACATGCATCTCGACAAGATCGCTGAGGCTGTAAAGGCCGGAGTCCGCGCAGCAGGCGGTACACCGATTCTTTTCCCGGCGATAGCAGTCTGCGACGGCATCGCTATGGGACATATCGGCATGAAGTATTCTCTCGTAACGAGAGACCTCATTGCGGATTCCACGGAAGCCATGGCGATCGCCCATCAGTTTGACGGTCTGGTCATGGTTCCGAACTGCGACAAGAATGTTCCGGGACTGCTGATGGCTGCAGCACGCATCAATGTACCGACAATATTCTGTGCCGGCGGACCAATGCTGGCCGGCCGTCTGCCTGACGGCAGACGTACCTGCCTCTCACACATGTTCGAGGCAGTCGGCGCTTATCATGCAGGAAAGCTCGATGAGGACGGTGTCCAGTCGTATGTTGAGCATGCATGTCCGTCATGCGGATCCTGCTCCGGCATGTATACCGCGAACTCCATGAACTGCCTTACGGAGGCTATCGGAATGGCTCTCCGCGGAAACGGCACAATTCCTGCTCCGTATTCAGCAAGAATACGTCTTGCAAAGGAGACAGGCATGCAGATCATGAAGCTCGTTGAGCAGGATATCAGACCTCGCGACATCATGACAGCCGCTGCATTCCACAACGCCGAGACAGTTGACATGGCACTTGGATGCTCCACAAACACAATGCTTCATCTGCCTGCCATCGCTCACGAAGCCGGAGTTGACATCAGCTTCGATATGGCAAATGAGATCAGCAGCAAAACTCCGAACCTCTGCCACCTGGCACCTGCAGGCGACACTTTCATGGAAGACCTTGAGGCTGCTGGCGGAGTATACGCAGTAATGAAGGAGCTCACAAAGGGTGATCTGCTCGACACATCGGTAATGACCGTGAGCGGAAAGACCGTCGGTGAGAACATCGCGAACGCGGACAATCTGAATACGGATATCATCAGACCTTTTGATGATCCGTTCATGAAGACCGGAGGTATCGCAGTTCTCAAAGGAAACATTGCGCCTGACGGCTGCGTAGTAAAGCAGGCAGCTGTTCTGCCTGAGATGATGCAGCATGAAGGACCTGCAAGAGTCTTCGATTCCGAAGAGGATGCCATCCGCGTTATTTACGACGGAGGAATCAAGGCCGGCGACGTAGTTGTGATCCGTTACGAAGGCCCTAAGGGCGGTCCGGGTATGAGAGAGATGCTGAACCCTACATCAGCTATTGCCGGTATGGGACTCGATGCATCTGTAGCTCTGATTACAGATGGAAGATTCTCGGGTGCGACCCGCGGAGCCTCGATTGGACACGTCAGCCCTGAAGCGGCATCGGGCGGCAATATCGGTTTGGTATGTGAGGGAGATATTATCTCCATTGATATTACGAACAAGACAATAGAGCTCAAAGTTTCGGACGAGGAGCTCGAAGAGCGCCGCAAGGCATGGGTGTGCCCTGAGCCTAAGGTAAAGACAGGCTATCTTGCGCGCTATGCAAAGCTCGTAAGTTCTGCAGATAAAGGCGCGATACTGGAATAAAAGAGCATAACAGAGACTGGAGAAGTAATGGAACAGGTAAAAATTTTCGATACTACGCTGCGCGACGGCGAGCAGTCGCCGGGCTGCAGCATGAACCTGAGAGAAAAGATAGAAGTAGCCAGATGCCTCGAGAAGATGCATGTGGACATAATCGAAGCCGGATTCGCGATCGCTTCACCCGGTGATTTCGAATCGGTAAAGACTATAGCCGAGACAATCAAAGGATGCACGATCGCTTCACTGGCGCGTTCAACTCCAAAAGATATTGACGTTGCATGGGATGCTGTCAAAGGCGCAGTGGATCCCCGCATTCATGTGTTCATAGCGACTTCGCCGCTTCATATGGAATATAAACTGCGCATGAGCCCGGATCAGGTGCTCGAGCGTGCCGGCGAAATGGTTGCATATGCAAAGAAGTACTGCTCCAACATAGAGTTTTCAGCTGAAGATGCCACCAGAAGTGAACCGGAATTCCTAAAAAAGGTAGTTGAGGTAGCCATAGCTAACGGCGCAACCACGATCAACCTGCCTGATACTGTAGGCTATACTACACCGGGTGAGATGCGCGAGCTGATAGAGGATGTCAAATACAACGTTAAGGGAGCGGAGAACGTAATATTCTCAGTCCACTGCCATAACGATCTTGGCATGGCCACCGCGAACGCTTTGGCAGGAGTGCTCGGAGGAGCAAGACAGGTGGAGTGCACAATAAACGGACTGGGTGAAAGAGCCGGCAACACATCCCTTGAAGAGATCGTAATGGCGATCCGTACAAGACAGGATGTCACAGGCCTTACAACAGGTATCGACACCACACAGATCCACCGCGCGAGCCAGACTGTATACAACATAATCGGACAGACTGCTCCTCTCAACAAGCCTATAGTCGGAAAGAACGCGTTTGCGCATGAGTCGGGCATACACCAGCACGGCGTGCTTGCAAATAAGAAGACTTATGAGATCATGACTCCTGAGTCGGTAGGCATCCATGTGAACAATTTGGTCCTCGGTAAGCACTCAGGCCGCCATGCGGTAGGCCAGAGGCTCGAAGAACTCGGATTTATGCTCAGCAAAGAGGAGCTCGACAGGTGCTTCGATGAGTTCAAGGTAGTCTGTGATAAGAAAAAGAACATCACAGATGCCGATCTCGAGGCCATCGTGACACACAACACAAACATCGTCTATGAGGATGAGGCTGAAGGCTATAAGCTCGACTGGTTCCAGATGTCTACCAGCAACTTCACCACTGCGACATGTACAGTCAGTCTCGAAAAGGACGGCGAGAAGAAGCAGGATGTAGCTCTGGGTGACGGACCGATCGACGCGGCATACAATGCGATCGATTCGATCATACAGCCTTCACCGCACAGCTTCGATATATTCAATATTCACTCGATATCCGAGGGTAAAGACACTCTTGGAGATGTCACGGTAAAAGTTAATGCGTACGACAGAACGTTTACCGGCAGAGGCCTTTCAACAGATATCATGGAAGCGAGCATAAACGCTTACCTTAAGGCGCTGAACCGCATGGCAGCATATGAGCGCAAGCACAGCGCTGACGCAGCTCCGATTAAAGCAACAGAGGTATAGGAAAGGGGGACCGGAGATCATGGGCATGACAATGACACAGAAGATCCTTGCTGCTCACGCAGGACTTCCTGAAGTCCACGCAGGTGATCTGATAGAGGCAAAACTCGATATAGTGCTCGGCAATGACGTCACAACGCCTGTGGCTATAGGCGTGTTTGAGAAGGCCGGTTTTACCGAGGTCTTCGACAACGAAAAGATAGTTATCGCGCTCGATCACTACACACCATGCAAGGATATAAAGTCCGCGGAGCTGTGTGTGACATCCCGCGATTTTGCCAGAAAGCACAACATTAAGCATTTTTACGATGTAGGCACCGTGGGCATTGAGCATGCTCTTCTGCCTGAGCAGGGAATAGTAGGCCCGGGAGACTGTGTAATCGGAGCGGACTCTCATACCTGCACGTACGGAGCTCTCGGAGCGTTTTCGACAGGCGTAGGTTCGACTGATATGGCTGCCGGAATGGCATCCGGACTCAACTGGTTCAAAGTACCGTCGGCTATCAAGGTGGAGCTCACCGGAAAACCGGGCCCATGCGTATCAGGAAAGGACGTGATCCTTCACCTGATAGGAGAGATCGGCGTTGACGGAGCACTCTACAGATCGCTTGAGTTCACGGGTGAGGGAGTAGCAGAACTGTCGATGGATGACAGATTTACCATATCCAATATGGCAATCGAAGCAGGCGGCAAAAACGGCATTTTCCCGGTAGATGAAAAGACTCTCGAATACGTCAAAGACAGGTTCAAAAGAGAGCCTGCGGTCTATGAGGCCGATCCTGACGCAGAATACGAGAGAGTCGTGACGATAGATCTTTCAGCTCTCGAACCTACAGTGTCCATGCCGCACCTGCCTTCAAACACAAAGACTGTCGGAGAGGCTGCAGGACTCCATATCGATCAGGTTGTGATCGGCTCATGTACTAACGGCCGCATGTCTGACATGCGCATCGCTGCGTCGATACTCAAAGGTAAAAAGATCGCAGACGGAATACGCTGTATAATCATACCGGCGACCCAGCAGATTTATCTGAAATGCATGGAGGAAGGTCTGCTGAAGATCTTTGTAGAAGCGGGATGTGCTGTATCAGCACCAACATGCGGACCTTGCCTTGGCGGACACATGGGTGTCATGGCAGCAGGAGAAAGAGCAGTAGCAACAACTAACCGCAACTTCGTAGGGCGCATGGGACATACTCAGAGTGAAGTCATTCTAGCGAGCCCTGCGGTAGCAGCAGCATCAGCGCTGGCAGGCTGCATAGCAGACCCGCGCGCTTTCTGTGAAGCATAAGGAGGGGACATCATGAGAGGAAAAGTGTGGAAATACGGAGATCACATCGATACTGATGTCATAATCCCTGCAAGATATCTCAACGATCCTGACCCTGCTGCTCTCGCCAGCCACTGCATGGTCGACATAGACGAAAGCTTTGCGGACGGCGTACAGGCAGGAGACATCATGGTAGGCGGCTGGAACTTCGGTTGCGGATCATCAAGAGAGCATGCACCTATAGCCATACAGGCAAGCGGCGTATCATGCGTAATAGCTGCAAGCTTCGCGCGCATTTTCTACCGCAACTCCATTAATATAGGTTTCCCTATACTGGAGTGCCCGGAGGCAAGCGCGGCTATAAATGCGGGCGACATCGTGAACGTCGACACGAAGACCGGAGTCATCACTGATGAAACTACAGGCGAGAGCTTCCAGGCTAAGCCGTTCCCGGAATTCATCGAAATTATTATCGAAAAGGGCGGATTGCTCGCTTATCTGAAGGATAAATAGGGTATTGGATATGACTTACAAGATTGCAATAGTACCGGGCGATGGCATTGGTCCGGAAATCACAAAAGCAGCAGTTGAAGTTCTGAAAGCGGTTTCAGAAAAATTTGGCTGCAGCTTTGAATTCAATGAATACCTGGCGGGCGGATGTGCTCTGGATAAATATGGAGTGCCTCTGCCGCAGGAGACAATAGACGGCTGCCTTGCTGCTGACAGCGTGCTTCTGGGCGCGGTCGGCGGACCGAAGTGGGATGATGTACCTAATCACATGCGTCCTGAGAAAGCGCTGCTGGGACTTCGAAAGGAGCTCGGTCTGTACACTAACCTCAGACCGGCGTCCATACAGCCTGCTCTTGCTGAAGCATGTGTTCTCAGACCGGATATCGCGGCAAAAGGCTTTGACCTCATGATAGTGCGCGAGCTCACCGGCGGAATTTACTTTGGAGAGCGCGGCAGGAATGAGGCAGGCGATGCTGCATATGACACTGAAGCATACAGTGTCATGGAAGTAGAGCGTGTAGCAAGACGTGCTTTTGAGACTGCCAGAAAGCGCAAGGGGCATGTGACCAGTGTTGACAAAGCAAACGTTCTCGAGACATCAAGGCTCTGGCGCGAAACTGTACACAGGCTCGGAGCTTCGGAGTATCCTGATGTAAGGCTCGACGACATGTACGTAGACAATGCTGCAATGCAGATAATACGCGACCCGTCGTTCTTTGATGTGCTTGTGACATCAAACATGTTCGGAGACATACTGTCTGATGAGGCATCGCAGGTCACAGGGTCGATTGGACTTCTGGCATCATCATCACTCGGCGACTCATCAAGGGGTTTATACGAGCCTATCCACGGATCAGCACCGGATATAGCCGGTAAAGACCTCGCGAATCCTATTGCTGCTATTCTTTCTGCAGCGATGATGCTCAGATATTCGTTTGATCTGGCAGAGGAAGCTGACGCAATTGAAAAGGCAGTTGCCGACGTACTATCCGATGGACTCAGAACAGCCGATATAAAGGCTCCGGGACAGGAAGACTGGATCAAAGGCAGCGAAATGAAAGCAGCCATACTGGAAAAACTCGGAAGACAGTAAATGAAAACCAAGAAGAACAATTTTCTCTTTTATACTGACTGGGATGACAGCGTGACCGGCTCTGCTCCTGCACTTGCAGGTACTCTTGCCGCTTTTGCGACGGAGTTCGGACTTTCGTGCAATGTGTGGCAGCAGTGGCTGACATATGTCCTCATGATGCACGATAATGCCTTCACACTTGCGTGTGAGCGGCGTGAAGTGATGCCTGATTCTACCCTCGTGAAACTCGCAAAGCGTGATCTGGGCATTTTCATGGAGCTCTTCAAAGCAGAAGAGGCTGACTTTGATGAGGATGAGGGGCTGCTCCCTATGATGCTGGACTACAAGGCGCCATATGAAGGCGATTGCATCACAGATGCAGGCCGGCGTATAAAAGAGCTGAGCTGCAGACTGGCTGAAGCTGAGGATACTGAGGAGTTTACACGCACTCTCATGGCTCACTATGAAAAGTACGGAGCCGGCATGTATGGCCTGTATAAGGCCTTCAGGGTGGATCCTGCGTCAGGCGGGGAGACAGAACTGAAGATGATTCCGGTTGCTGACAGCCCGGATGTGAGATTTGACGACCTGGTCGGCTATGAGTCACAGAAGAAGACACTCCGGGACAACACGGAAGCATTCGTGAGCGGTCATTATGCAAATAATGTTCTGCTTTATGGAGACAGCGGCACAGGCAAATCGACGAGTGTACACGCTCTCATTCATGAGTACGCTGACCGCGGACTCAGACTTATAGAAGTCTCTAAGACAGACCGCAGCAGGATTCCGCAGATACTCTCCGCGATAAAAAAACGCAATTACAGGTTCATACTGTTCCTCGATGATCTTTCATTCGAAGAGGATGAAAGCGATTATAAGGAACTTAAAGCCATGCTCGAGGGAGCTCTCGAGACACGTTCAGACAAAGTGCTCATATATGCTACATCAAACCGGCGCCATCTGATCCGCGAGACCTGGGGCGACCGCAGTGACATGGAGTACAACGAAGACGTACACAGATCGGATACTATGGAGGAGAAGCTGTCGCTTGCGGGCAGGTTCGGAGTAACGATCTATTACCCTAAACCGGGTCCGAGCGAATATCTGGAGATAGTAAGGTCGCTGGCATCCAGGAACGGAATAGAACTCAGCGGGCAGGATCTTGAAGACGCAGCCCGGAAATGGGAACTTCGCCACGGCGGAATGTCGGGCAGGACTGCCAGCCAGCTTATCACATGGCTTGGCGGCACAGAGAAATAATGAAAAGAAGAAGGATGAATTAAAAATGGGATCAAAAAACGGACTATCACTTGACAGAGTATATCAGGCCTCATTCGCACTCAAAGATGTGGCCAGAAAGACAGATCTTATATATTCGCCTCATTTCAGCAACGGCAACGAAGTGTATCTGAAGACCGAGAATCTTCAGGTAACCGGAAGCTTCAAGCTGAGAGGCGCATATTTCAAAATAAGCAGGCTCAGTGAAGAAGAAAAGGCAGCGGGCATCGTAGCATGCAGTGCCGGCAACCACGCACAGGGTGTAGCGCTGGCATCTACACACAGAGGAGCAAAAAGCATTATATGCATGCCGGATGGAGCTCCTATAAGCAAGGTAGAAGCTACAAAAGCTCTCGGAGCGGAAGTGCGTCTGGTAAAGGGTACTTATGATGATGCATATACTTACGCTTGCAAGCTTCGTGACGAGACAGGAGCAACATTCATCCATCCTTTCGATGATCCGGATGTTATCGCGGGTCAGGGAACTATAGGACTGGAGATTCTTGATCAGCTTCCTGACGTGGATGTGATAGTGGTACCTGTCGGCGGCGGCGGACTCATATCGGGTGTTGCGTATGCTGTAAAAAAGCTTAAGCCAAACGTAAAAATTTACGGTGTTCAGGCAAAAGAAGCTGCCAGCATGGCTGACAGCCTTAAATATGACGAGCAGGTAACTCTCAAAACCGTGAGCACCTTTGCTGACGGCATCGCAGTCAAGCATCCGGGAGATCTGACTTTCTCGCTCATAAAGAAATATGTCGATGAGGTAGTCACTGTCACAGAAGATGAGATCGCTGCAGCTATACTGTCGCTTATCGAAAAGCAGAAGCTGATCGCAGAAGGTGCAGGAGCCGTATCAGTGGCAGCAATGATGTTCGGAAAGATCCCGGTAGAAGGCAAAAAGGTGGTTTGCCTTGTGTCGGGAGGCAACATAGATGTAAATATTCTCTCGAGAGTAATAACCAGAGGTCTGGTAACGAGCGGCCGCAACGCCACTCTGCAGATAGCACTTGAGGACAAGCCGGGACAGCTCGTTGATGTCGCGACTATCATAGCGGGATGCGGAGCGAATGTCACGGGAGTCCACTATGGACACTCCGATCCGGACACTGCGGTCACTAGCTGCGTGCTTACACTTGAAATAGAGACAAGAGATTTCGAGCAGCTCGCTGAGGTCCGCCAGACACTTACAGACAAAGGATTCAATTTGATCTAATTTTTAGGAGGATATAGAGATGGGATATGAATTTAAGGTAACAAGGACAACATCGCCGAAAGAGAAGCCTGATCAGACTGCTCTCGGATTCGGAAAATACTACACTGATCACATGTTCCTTATGGATTATGATGAGGGACAGGGATGGCACGACGGACGTATCGTTCCTTACGGACCGCTGTCAATCGACCCTGCAGCGTGCACACTGCACTACGCTCAGATGACATTTGAGGGCATGAAGGCATACAAGAATCCGGAGGGAGGAATCAACCTGTTCCGTCCTGACATGAACGCAAAGCGCCTGCAGAACAGCAATGACCGTCTTTGCATTCCGAGGATCGATGAGGATCTCTACATCGAGGCTGTCAAGGCTATCGTTGATGTTGACAGGGACTGGGTTCCTGACGTTCAGGGTACATCGCTCTACATCAGGCCGTTCATTATCTCACCGGAGCCGTCAATGGCAGTGCATCCGGCTTCAAAATACTGGTTCATCATCATCCTGAGCCCTGTAGCAGCTTACTATGAAGGAAACGACAAGGAACTCCACGGAAGCCGCATTTGGGTAGAGGAGGAGTATATCCGCGCAGCAATAGGAGGAACAGGCTTCGCCAAGTGCGGAGGCAACTATTCCTGCGGCATGATCGCTGCGACCGAAGCAAAGAAGCAGGGCTGCGAGGAAGTCCTCTGGCTCGACGCAAAAGAGCACAAATATGTTGAGGAAGTCGGAACATCCAACGCATTCTTCAAGATCAACGGCAAAGTATATACATCTTCACTGACAGGCTCCATTCTGCCGGGCGTTACACGTGACAGCGCTATCAGGCTGATGAAAAAGTGGGGCGTCGAAGTGGAAGAAAAGCGCCTTGAGATAGATGATCTTCTGGCAGCTGCTGCAGACGGTTCACTGACAGAAGCATGGGCAACAGGAACCGCATGTGTAGTATCGCCTATCGGCCTTCTGAGATACAGGGGAGAGAACTATCCGATCAATGGAGAAAAAGTCGGCGAACTCAGCCAGAAGCTGTATGACACTCTTTACGGTATGCAGACAGGAATCGCACCTGACGTGATGGGAGACTGGGTAGTTACACTGTAAGCATTATCTGAACAGACAGGAACCGGAAGATGGCAATCACAAAAAGAGTAGAAAAGATCAGAGATAATTACGTTAATACAAAGCCTCATATTTCATATGAGCGCGCGTGGAGCTGGACTAAGTCTTTTCAGCGCACTGAGGGGCAGTCTCATCTGATACGTACAGCGCAGGCGTTTTACGATACCTGCTGTGAACTGTCCGTAAACATCTGGGAGGGCGAGCTCGTTGTTGGCACAAGCGGTGAATTCAGAAAATGCGCGATACTTACGCCTGAGTTCGGATGGCTGTGGATCAATGATGAGATTGACACTTTTCCTGAAAGGGGACAGGATCCTTACGATGTAACTCCGGAGCAGACTGAGTTCATAAGGAAGAACATCTTCCCTTATTGGGAAGGTAAATCCGTAGAGGAGGCTTTTCTTGCCAGGACATCCGAGGCTACAAAGAAGATCGGCGTGGACACGGGCTTTCTCGATACCGACTCCAAATGGCGCAACGGAATAGGAGAGATTTCCGCAGACTATGTTGACGTTCTGCTGCCTAAGGGTTACGGCGGCATACGCGCGGAGGCGGAAGCATATATGGCAGAACTCGATGAGGCCGTTCCTGCTGAAAAAGCCAGGATCGAATTCTACAGGTCGATGGTCCTTATCGCGGACGGCATGATAACTCTCGGCAGACGTTACAGCAAAAAAGCTGCGGAGATGGCTGAGCTTGAAGCCGATCCTGTCAGAAAGAGAGAACTCGAAGAGATTGCTGACGTGTGCTCGCGCATACCTGAACAGCCTCCGAAGACTTTCAGGGAAGCGGTACAGTTCGTATGGTTTGTGCAGCTTGGAGGCATCATTGCCGAGAATCCTCTGGCATGGAATCCGGGCAGATTCGACCAGTACATGTATCCGTATTATAAGGCTGATGAAGAGGCCGGTATTATTGACTACGACACAGCACTTGAACTTGTCGAGTGTCTGTGGCTGAAGTACAGCGAATGGGCATGGACCATATCCAAGAACACAGCGAGCTTCTTTGCCGGATACACGAATTTTGAGAACCTTACTATAGGCGGCACAAAGATCGACGGAACTGATGCTACCAACACCATTTCATACATGGCCATACAGGCCACAAGAGAGTGCATGACCCATCAGCCAACGCTTAGCTGCAGGATCCATCCTGACTGCCCGCCTGAATTCATGGAGGCGGTAACTGAACTCGTATCAACAGGCTGCGGATTCCCGGCCATTCACGGTGACAGGACGGGTTATCAGATGCTCTCGAACCTCGGATATAAGCCTGAGGATGCCAGAGACTGGAACAACTGCGGCTGCGTAGTGCCTCATTCCCGCAAGACGTTCGAGTGGACATCCGCTGCCAGCATAAGCTTTGCTGCAGCTCTGGAGTTCGCGCTGAATCAGGGGCGGAGCCGCCTGTCAGGAGAACAGGTAGCGCCTGAGGAGAAAGATCCTAAGACCTTTGCCTCGATGGATGAGATAATTGAGGCCTGGAAAAAGCAGTTCAGGTATCTGGTGCGCCATGGCGTGATAAGCCTCGTGACTGCACAGGAGATACACAAGGAGATTGGGCACAGGCCGTTCATGTCAGCCTGCAATGAGTACTGCATGAAGAATGGCCGCGACCTTGTGGACGGCGGTGCTAAATACAATATAGGACCGGTTTTCACCGGTGTCGGCCTGTCCGTAACAGCGAATTCTCTTGCAGTCATCAAAAAGCTCGTCTTTGAAGACGGTGTTACAACGATGGCTGAGATCATTGATGCCATTGATAATAACTGGGAAGGTTATGAGCATCTCAGGGAGCTTGCGCTTGCCTGCCCTAAGTATGGCAATGATGACAATTATGTCGATTCAATAGCACGCGATTTAGCTGATTTCTTCTATGATGAAGTCACAAAATACGATGATTTTTACGGAAACCACTTCGTTACCGCTTTCATGGGCATCTCGAATTATCTGCCTACCGGCAAGGTGCTCGGTGCCACTCCTGAAGGCAGACATGCGATGGATCCTATAAATGAGGGCGTTTCACCGTATACCGGCAGCGATAAGTCTACATGTCTGGCAGCTCTGAGGAGCGCTGCCAAGATGAAACACGATATTCACAGCGGAGGCACTCTTCTCAATCTGCGTCTGAATCACGATCTTGTCGCGACAAAGCGCGGCAGAGCCAACCTGGGTGCCATGCTGCAGAGCTACTTTGCATTAGGCGGTTTCCATGTGCAGTTCAATACGATCTCCAATGAGGTGCTGGCAGATGCACAGGCGAATCCGGATAAGTACCGAAGCCTTCTGGTGAGAGTAGCCGGATACAGTGCCCAGTTCACCAATCTCTCAAAGGAGATGCAGGATTCTATAATGGCAAGGAATGCGCATGAAGCGTTCTGATGACAGAAATCAGCCCGGCCCAGTCGGCCGGGCATAATTGTAAGTAATGAGTGTAAAGGGATATGTAATGCAGATCCAGCCGTTTTCTGTCAATGACGGGGAAGGGATACGGACGAATATATTTATGGCGGGCTGTCCGCTGCGCTGCAGATGGTGCTCAAATCCCGAGGGCTTCGAAAAGAAAGAGCTGATCGGATGGTACAGAAGAAGATGTATCGGCTGCGGAGCCTGTGCTGCTGTGTGTCCGCAGGGTATAGGTATCGATTTGGACGCTCTTATAGCATGTGAAAGAGAGGTTAGTAAGACGGGACATGACAGCTGTATCGGCTGCGGAGCCTGTGTGAAAGCCTGCCCTGAAGATGCCAGAACACGTATGGTGACTCTTATGGATGCTGATGATGTGATCAGAGAAGTCCACAGACACAGGCTGTTTTATTCATACAGCGGGGGCGGAGTGACTTTTTCGGGAGGAGAGGCGACTTCGCAGCCGGAATTCCTGGACTATGTTTCCCGCGGATTGTATGACTCCGGTTACAGCATTGATCTGGAGACTTGCGGCTGTTTTGATTTCGAAAGGGTCAGACCTTCTCTGGAACGCATGGATCTTATCTTCATGGATCTCAAACACATGGACCCTGAAGTGCACAGAAAATATACGGGTGTGAGCAACGAGCGTATCCTTGATAACATGGCCCGTCTCAGTTCTCTCAGACATTCTGACGGACATGGATGTCCCGAAATAGTAATAAGGATACCTGTAATAGGCGGGGTCAACAGCAGTGAGGAAAATATAATGGCATCAGCGTCATTTGTACATGATGTGCTGCCTGACGCAAGGATGGAACTTCTGCCATATCACTCTCTCGGAAAGATAAAATATGAAGCAATCGGATTACCTTTTGAACAGGATGATTTTTACACTCCGGGTCGTGACGAAATGAAAAAACTGCGCGGCATCGTTGCAGCGCAGGGTGTGACAGTCGCAGACTACAGATGAAAAATGCCGGCAGCGCCGGCATCCTTTTATTTTTTGATCATAGTGCCTGAAGATACCGCGCGCTGAGCCCGTCTTTGCTTCATTGCGTCACGGAAGTTATCAGGCAGCCAGTGGCAGGTCTTTTTGCTTTTCTTATAAATAAATTCTTCAAAATCATCAGATCCCCCGATGGTGAATGCGTTCTTCGGAATGACGATGATCTCCTTGTTCTTCATCCCCATATACAGGTATGAATCGTCATGGTAGAAACCTGTAATATCTTTATACCTGTCCAGTCCGGAGAACCGCACTCCGTTTTTCAGAAAATCGGCATCGCTGACCGTGAAGTTGTAGGTGAACTCCGCTCCGCTTTTGTAGTCCGGATCATTCCTCTTTGTCATCCAGAGTGAAATGTACTGACGGAACAGCCCGAGCAGTATCATCATAACGCCAATGCCCGTAAAAAAGATCCTCCAATACAGATCTTTGAAAAAGAATATGCCCGGAAGTGCTATGAGCAGCCCGTACAGCATCAGCCTTGCAGATACACCGGGATGGAGCATTCTGTATGTAAATGTTATATATGCCTTCAGAACTCCGCTGTCACGCTTCGTCTTTACCTGGTAAAGCACGTCCTTTTGCTTTGTCTGAGCCTTTGATGCTTCCGGTTTCGATGCGTCGCTATTAGGTACTGTATTCTTAGGTTTCGCCTGAGAGGAAGATTTATTGCTCCTGGATTTGTTCTTTGCCATAGATAGGCCTCCGGTGATTATCGCTTAATTCAGATTACAGTGAAAGTATAATCTGAGACCGCTGATTTGTAAACTCTGTACCATTGGCTTTGCCTGAAAACCATGCATAAGCATTTAGTTTCCGAACCCCTTTTTTTACTGCTTTTATATGTTGTATAATTACAGTGTAGTATTGGGTATTGAATGACGGCCATGTGCCGGTGAAAAAGGAGACCAAAGATGAAAGAAAACGTCATTTTCTGCTATTCGGGCACGGGCAACTGTCTCGACATGGCAAAAAACATCGCCAGGGTTCTTGGCAACACAGATATCATCATGATGCGTAAGTATCCGGCTGTCACAGATGTTAGGGGAGCAAAGAGGGTAGGTTTTATTTTCCCTTGCTACGGCGGCGGACTTCCGGGTCACGTTGAAAGATACCTCCATGATATCAAGGTAAGCCCTGATGCATACACATTTGCGATAAATCAGAGCGCATCATATAAGGGCGAAGGCCTCAGAAAGCTGAACGATATCATACCTCTCGATTACTGGGCAGCGGTCACACATCAGTGCACCTGTATCTGGCTCTTCCCTCATGATCTCATGCTCCCTAAGATGGGAGCGGTAGAGGCTCAGGCCAGATCGGAACATTTTGCTGATAAATTCGCGAATGATATCAAGAACTGCGTGGAGTCGAAAAAAGAAGTGCCTAAGGCTTACGCAAACAGCGTAGAGCACGCACTCTGGCCGCAGATCGCACGTAAGAAAGGCATGACGCTCAAAGCTAATGACAATTGTGTTATGTGCGGCACCTGTGCAAAGGTATGTCCGACAGGAAACATCAGATATGCCGGAAAAGCAGTAGTATTCAGCGACAAATGCATCTCGTGCTGTGCCTGCGTACAATACTGCCCGCAGGAAGCCATCAACTTCGGAAAGGTAACAGAGAAGAGAGAGCGTTATCATAACGTGAACATAACAGTAGATGATCTGAACGAGGAGATCATTTCGTTCTAGTCGATAATCAAGGCTAAGTACAGATATTCCATTCAGAATTTGACTGATAATTAAAGCACAAAAAATAAGAAAATCACGCTGTTCTGAGTTTTCGCTCAGTTCAGCGTGATTTGTTCTTGCAGATCCTACTTAGGGTTAGTATCTATCTCCTCGTGTGAGGTTTTGGATTCGCCTTCTACAGCATTCGCGTCGTAAAGATCTTTCTTGATCTGGCTGCTGCTGATCTCAGGTGTGCGCGGCAGATAAACGACTTCAACGCCTTCTTCTCTGAGGAAGTCGAATTTGCCCTTCCAGTCATCTCCTATAACGAAGGTATCGATGTGATACTCGTGCATGTCGTTTTTCTTCTGCTCCCAGCTCTCCTCAGGAATGACCAGGTCCACATACCTTACAGCTTCAACCAGAGCCTTGCGCTGCTCATAAGAGAAATAGCATTTTTTTTGCTTTGAATTCCAGTTGAATTCATCAGTTGAGATCGCGACTATAAGATAGTCGCCGAGAGCCTTGGCTCTTTTGAGAAGATTGATGTGACCATAATGCAGAAGGTCATATGTGCCGTATGTGATTACTCTTTTCATTTATATACTCCGTTCAATGGCGATACTTCTGTTTTGTGATCGTATTGTATCATTGAAAGCATGTATATGGCAATTCATGCGGATGTGGTAAGCACAAGGTGTCTGTCTTAATGGACACATCAGGCGCGGAGTGCTATTATTAAATGGTTAGGGGCTGCAGTAAAAAGGAAAGGGAGAAATAATGGAAGCAAGTATTAACAATGTGGGGAAGCTGGTTGATAAAATCAGTGACGGAGCCATGGATATCGGCCTGAAGCTGGTTCTGGCGATAGTCATCTATATAGTAGGCAGCTTTATCATCAAAAAGCTGATAAAGGCTCTGGGAAAACTGAAATCCATGAAGTCCATCGACACGACGGCTGCAGGATATATAACGACTTTTGTAAAAGCAGCGCTTTATGTGGTGCTCGCAGTATCGATAATCGCACTTCTTGGTGTGCCGATGTCTTCAGTCATCGCGGCGATTGCTTCAGTTGGTGTAGCTATAGGCCTGGCACTGCAGGGAGCTCTGAGCAACATAGCAGGAGGCATCATGCTGCTCATTTTCCGTCCGTTCAGTGTGGGTGATTACATCGTCGCAGGCGGTGAAGAAGGTGTAGTAAGAAACATATCGCTCGTATATACCGTTCTGACAACGCTCGACAACAGAAGAATCTCGATTCCGAACGGAAATCTTATGAACTCTACGATCTGCAACGCAACAGTAGAAGAGCTCAGAAGAGTGGACCTCAACTTCGATATTGCAGGCTCGGAAGACTCAGATAAAGTGCTGAAGATCATGTCAGACGTCGTTGAAAAAACAGAGTGGGCGCTTGATAATCCGGCACCGCAGGTGCTGATAACAGCAGGTGTTCCGGGTGGCCTGACATACACTGTCAGAGTCTGGGTGAAAACTTCGGAATATTGGGATGAGTATGGCGCACTGATGAAAAAGATACCGGCTGCGCTCAATGAAGCAGGCATCGCAAGGCCTTCAACACCAATCAGCGTAAGCAGATAATACCGTAGAAAGGGATAAGGCATTCAAATGAAGAAAATCATGGGAGCTGTCATAACTGGAGCTATGTTCGGGCTGCTGATAGTGCTGCTCAAATACTTTGATGTAGCGGCGATTGGTCCAGCCGGTACAGAGGTCGGTTTTTCGCGTATCAACAAGTTTGTGCATGATCTTACCGGCATTAATATGATCTGGTATGAAATAACTGATTATATAGGATATGGAGCAATAGCAGTCTGCGGACTGTTCGCTCTTGCGGGATTAGTTCAGCTGATAAAGCGCAGGAGCCTGCTTAAAGTCGACAGGGAGATATGGGCACTTGGCGGACTTTTCATAGCAGTGATCGGATGCTATGTATTCTTTGAAAAGTTCATCATCAATTACAGACCGATAATCATGCCGGGTGAAACAGCTCCGGAGGCTTCATTCCCCTCATCGCATACGATGCTCATAATGACTGTCATGATCGCGGTGATGATAGTTTCCGACAAATACTTTGGGAATCTTTTCGGCGCTTTCATCAGGGTCCTGTGCTTTCTGACTGTTCTGGTCACTGTTGGCGGAAGGCTGTGGTGTGGGGTGCACTGGTTTACAGATATTATCGGAGGCATACTGCTCAGCGCGACATTGCTTTTCCTGTTTGCAGCTGCTGTGTCCGGCGGCGGAAAGAGGAAGACGGATCCTGCGCTTGAATTCACTTATGATAACAGGCAGGCAGGAAGCAGAAGAAACGCTGCATCAGAATCGGCCAGAGGATATAAACCGAAACACTGAAAAAAGAAAAATACAAAACACATGAAGCTCTTCACATTAAATGCAAATGGTGGAGAGCTTTTTATTTATACATTCTGTTGCGCTATAGATTTTTTCTATAGCGCAACAAACTTGCATAAAAAGCAACGATGACTCCGGTACTTATATATTTGATAGAATCGAATCAGCAAAATTAATGTTTATTAATGTTTGTAAGGAGGTATATTTTTTTATGAAGAAGAGAAGCGGCATATTGGCACTTGCAATTGCAGTAGTTATGATCCTTGGCTCATTTACAGCTGTATTTGCGGCAACAGGTCCTGCGACAGAGGCTACAAAGGAAGCAATAAAGGGGAGCGGAATACAGGTTCTTCAGAAGATTCAGCAGGGACAGGGTGAAGCAACTGCAGAGACAATTGCAATCAGACTCCATGATACTACTGTAGAGGGTGGATACAATCTCATTGATACTGCTACTCTCGCAAAAATGGTAGAGGATAAGGAAGACGTTGTTATTATTGATACGATGCCTGAAGCTTGGTATAACGCACACCATATTCCTGGAGCTAAATGCTCAATCGTAGGTGCTATGGATGCTCCTGAGTTCAAGATTCGTGCTGATGAAAAGACTGCTCTTTACAGAACAGTAAAGAAAGCTGTAGGAACCAAAAACGTTACAAAGTATAAAAATAAGACAACAAAGAAGCTTATCTCCAAGGCTAAATATAATAAGCTCTCAAAGAAGAACAAGAAAAAATATAAAAAGGTAACAGTAAAACAGGTCAATAAGGACAAGACCATCGTTGTATACTGTGGATTCGTCGGATGTGAGCGTTCACACCAGGGAGCTATGTACCTCGTAAGCAAGGGCTTCAAGAATGTATATCGTTATCCGGGTGGAATCTCCGCATGGGTTGACGCCGGTAACGACATTGAAGGATCAGATGTAGAATAATTATATTCTCAAGATCAGGTAAAATTCTGATAAAATAAAAGGGGCGGTGATTACAGAAAGCAATGATGTGATCATCGCCTTTTATATATCAGCACCGGCAACATGAAATTGATAATTAAGGAGAAGAAAATGATACAGAGTAGGTCAAATGTGATGCGCTCAATATCAATTGCAGTAACAATTATTTTTCTGCTTGTGTCGATATTGGCCAGTACTGAGAGCGTTGATGCGGCCTCAAAACTGAAAGTAACTGTTACCAAAAAAACAATTTATGTTGGCCAGACAGCAAAACTCAAAGCTAACAAAAATGTTAAGTGGACAGTATCCAGGAAAAAGATCGCAAAGCTGACTAAAATCAGGAAAAGAACAGTCACAGTCAAAGGCCTTAAAGCCGGAACTGTTTACGTTAAGGCCAAGGCCGGAAAAAAATATAAAAGGATCAAGATAGTTGTTAAGCCAAAAGTAAAGATGAGGCTTGAGAGCAGCAGTGATTTCATAGGGATAGGTGAAGTCTGTGCACTTAAAGTAAAGCTGGGCAAATCTTCAGGCGCGATTAATGATGCTGTTTTTTCATCCAGTGATAAATCTATTGCGATTGTTAATCCAAGAGGTCTTGTAACCGGAATCAGCCCGGGAACAGTTACAATTACAGCAAAGTCAAAAGAAGATAAAAGCATAAAAGCTAAGGTCGAAATCAATGTCGTTGCTACTAAAGCCGGTATGCTTACTCTGCAGGTAGATCTGACAGATGAAGATCGCTATCCTGCCGGAAAGACAGCGAAGGTATGGCTGCCTGTGCCGCAGAACGATGATTATCAGTCTATATCTGCTATAAACATTGATGCCCCGGCTGCAAAAGCTGCAGAGCTGAAAAGAGATTCAGCCGGGGGGAAACAGATGTATATAGAATGGGACGCAGATACAAAACCGGCGGACCGCAAGGCTGTACTGTCGTATCATATATACAGACGGGCTGTTGTACGCGATGAGGATCTCAGATCAAAGGAGAAGGGCACCATCAATAAAGCAGAGTTCAAAGATGAATTAAAAAGGACTCGCTGGAGCGGCTCTCTTAAGTCAGGCATCGTCAAGGAAACTGCTGATAAAATCGTTGCCGAGGCAAAGGCGAAGACCGTTTATGATAAGGCTTATGCCATATATGACTGGATGTGTGACAACATGACCCGTATTGATGACAAGACGGTCATCTTCGGTGATGTTGTAAGCATTCTGGAAGGTAAAAGAGATGCAGGCTCCTGCATGGACATGAATTCCGTATTTGTAGCACTGTGCCGTGCTGAGGGTATTCCTGCAAGGAATCTTTTTGGGCTGAGATTTGCGCCTGTACCGCCGCAGAAGATCGGTCCGAACTGCAGAGCGGAGTTTTATCTGCCGGGATATGGATGGGTGGAAGCAGATCCGGCTCTGGCTATCAAACAGAGCTGGGGACATGAGAGTGAATACATCGGCAAAAACGCTCCGAATGCAGCCGTCTGGGAAGCAATCAAGGATAATTACTGGGGTAACGGAGAAGAAAACTGGGTTTGCGTCAGTATGGGACGTGATATTACTCTTACACCGCCGCAGAGTGTGGTTGCAAAAGAGTATCTTGAAGTGCTCAATCCGTATGATCCTGAAAAGAAAGTCTCTACTATCAATCTTTATATGTTCCCATATGGAGAGTTTGGCGGTGAGTATATTCCGTGTCAGAAGGCAGCTGAGTTCAAATATGAGTATTCCTTCGAAGAAGAAGACCCGCTTGACTGCGGCTGTTAGGAAGTCTTTTCAATAAGATCAATAAAAAAGCGGCTGTCGCGCTTAAATGAGACAGCCGCTTTTTTGATTACAGCGCATATATTTCGAGATTTTCACAGGCTTCAAGTGCGGACCTAGGGCCGACTACGCAGACAGTGCCTTTATCCGCCATTTCCTTAAGAACCTCGCTCAGGCCGGCCAGATCGCCGGCTTTTGTATTGAGGATCTCCCTGCGGATCCTGATCCTGTCTTCATCGGTAAATCCTGACAGATAGAAGTCATCTGCTGATCTGCCCTTGGCGGCAGGGGAGAGCAGAGGTTCTGTCGACGCGATTGTAGATATAATAAAACCGTCTAGATCCACGTTTTCATCTGCCGCAAATCCGGTCAGAAAATCTGATGTCGTTTTAAATATGTCCAGCGAACGTCCAGGGCTCGGGTCTCTGTAAGTGTAGCAGAAAAGACTGCCTGTTCTGCCTGCAGACATCGATGCTCCATATGCTCCTCCCTGTACTCTGATGCTGTTCCAGAGATGGGAGAGGGATATGATGTTTGCGGCTACCTGGTAGTTTCCGCTCATTCTGTGCCCGTCGCGCTTAAGATCATAGGATGTGACGGCAAATGAAACTGCAGCAGGTATTTCAATACCCATACGCTGCGGAAGTTCCGATTCATAATGGGCTTTCGCAGGCATTGCCGCTCCGTCAGGAAGCTTATCCAGAAGTCCTGTCAGATCAGGGCAGCTGTCAGCAGTTACACCTAAAATGGCATTCTGCCTGCATATACTGCTTCTGATCACTTCCTTTGCGAACGAAATGAATGCGTCAAGATCTTTATCTGAAGCGACACTCATTTTATGCATGTACTGCATAAAACTGAGCCCGTTGACAGCTTCAGCAGCGGCATCCCGGGCTGACCAGTGTGATCTTGCCTCAAACAGTCCGAGACGGTGGCCGTTGGCCATCGCTGTACGCTTGGAATCCTCATCGATCTGAGTGATCAGCTCACGCATCATAGGCTTGTCGTCAAATTTCGTGTTCAGCAGGATCTCAGCGATGAGGTCTTCGGCATCTGACAGCTTATCTGCCAGTACTGACGCCCTGACTCTGATACAAGGGGTGCACTCTTCGCTGTCTTCGTCTTTTGCGAGTATATCAAGTCCGAAGGAAATACCGCCGATATACATGCGGATCTCATTCTGAAGAGAGAGCACATCGTATTTATCGGTCGGAAGATCCTTGAAGAACTCCGTGATAAGCGCAGCCGCAGGCAGTTCTGACAGAGCCAGACGGGTGATCGGGAAGTATGCGTTTATGTGCACGATACCGTTCGACGGAAGCTGATGGAAGAGCATCTTTGCTCCGCATACATCTTTTTCTTCGGTCGGTATCAGATTAGGCATCGGGTCAATGTCTGCTATATCGAGCTGAGGTATTGTTGCAAGAGCCTCTTCGCTGTCTTCACTTTGCTGCCACTCCAGCAGCTTTCTGTTGAGCTTTTCGAGAGCATGCATGCCCGGTTCGTCCAGAGCCTCAACAGCGGCCTTTACACGTGCAGCTTCTTCAGCAGCTTCCTTTGCGGCATATCCGCTGTCAGGCATGAGGATGACTTTTGAAAGCATGGATGTGTCCGCAAGTATCTCCCGGGCGAGATCTTCCATCTCCCCGTTACCGATCATAGTGCGGACTGCTGCGATCGATGAGTCGGTTGTCAGATAAGCGGCCGGGTCTCCTCCGTATAGCCAGGAGGAGTAAGCTGCGATCATTCTGTAAAGAGCCTGTGGCTCCGGATACTGTCTGAATCTGAAATCTGTCTGATTCACAGATGCTTCCAGATCTCTTTTTGAGAATCCTTCTTCAGCGATTTTGTTTATAGTTTCTTCAACAATGGAAATGAGGCGTCCGGCGATGTTTTCAAGGGTTGCTTCATCTGGCTTTTCGTTTTCACCGACACTGATTCCGCGGAACAGCATCATGAGGTACGGCTGAGCAATACCATCTGAAACATATACTTCCATGTCTTCAGCAAGACCTGAAGAAAGAACTGCACGCTTGAGCGGTGACTCGTTGGAGTCTGCGATCTGCTCAAGAATGATACTGAGCGCGAGCATTTTATCCCTGTCTTCCCAGCTGCCGGTGATCTTTCCGAAGCAGATAAGAGGTTTGTCGTCCTCTCCGCTTGCTGCAAAGCTGATGGTTCTGTCAGCTCTTACCGGTGTCTGAACTTTGAGCTGCGGGACATCATCGAGTCTGTCAAAGCCGGCAAGGTATTCCTCGATTTTCGCCAGAGTCGCGTCGAGAGGGATATCACCATCAAGATAAAAGTAAGCATTTGAAGGATGGTAATATCTCTTATAATGCTCAATAAAAGAATCATATGTCAGATCCGGTATGGCTTTTGGATCTCCCCCTGAATTAAAGCCATAGCAGCTGTCAGGAAACAGGATAGAGGTCATTGTTTCATCTGCAACCGAATCGACCTCAGACATAGCTCCTTTCATTTCGTTGAACACCACACCCTTGTAGGCAGGCTCTTCGCCGTCCGTATCGATATGCCATCCTTCCTGATAGAAGATATTCGGATCCTTAAGGATATTCGGTCTGAAGACGGAGTCGAGATAGACGCCCGTCAGATTGAGATAATCCTGCTCAATGCGGCTCGAGACAGGGTATACCGTTTTATCAGGGAATGTCATCGCATTTAGGAAAGTGTTCATGGAAGTTTTGAGAAGTTCCACGAATGGTTCCTTGACCGGATAATTTTCTGAACCGCAGAGCACTGAGTGCTCGAGTATATGAAATACACCGGTGCTGTTTTCAGGAAGAGTCCTGAACCCGACCGAGAACAGTTTGTTTTCGTCTCCGTTGTCTGCCCAGACCAGCCTGGCTCCGGTGACATCATGTTCCATTTCAACAAGCCTGCCGCCGAGCTCTTTTATATCGCGTATGTTAGTCACGGTGAAGCCGTGCATTCTGTCGTTTATTGTCATTTGTTTTCTCCGGGATTATAGATTCTGACGATTGCCAATCATCGTCAGTACTGAAAATACCATATTATGATATACCATTATCAGGAGCAATTAAAGTGTATGCCATGTTATAATGGTTTCATTAATAGTAACGGCGTTGCCGCAAGGATGAAACCATTGATCTCCGGAGGCTGAGCTCCTCCGATAGAATGGATTCATTAATAGTAACGGCGTTGCCGCAAGGATGAAACCATTGATCTCCGGAGGCTGAGCTCCTCCGATAAAATTGTTTCATCGACTGATTAGGCTAGAGAAAAGATCCTTGTTAAAAGGAGGCAAAAATGGTTGACAACGGTTTGATTTATTTCGCCAGGAAGGGCGACGGCGAAACTCTCAGTGACAAGATATGCATGAGACCCGACAAAGCCAACAGGCATGGGTTCATATGCGGTGCTACAGGCACCGGAAAATCGGTCACTCTAAAGGTGCTTGCTGAAAGTTTCTCGCAGATCGGAGTGCCGGTGTTCATGTCTGATGTAAAAGGAGATATGGCCGGCATAGCTGTTCCGGGAACAGATAGTGAAGGCATGCAGAGGCGGCTGGATCGATTTGAAATAAGAGATTCTTTCATATACCGAGGATTCCCGGTATCAATATTCGACATTTATGCCAGTAAGGGCACACCTCTCCGCACGACTGTTTCGGAGATGGGACCGCTGCTCTTCAGTCAGGTACTCGATCTCAACGACACGCAGACCGAACTGATGCAGGTCATTTTCAAGATTGCTGACGATCTCGGCCTGATACTCACAGATACAAAGGACATGAAGGCTACACTTCAGTACTGCGCCGACCATTCAAGCGAGTTCAAGATGGATTACGGGCTGATCCCGCAGCAGTCGGCTTCCGCGATCATAAGGGCTATAGTTGCTCTCGAATCTGAAGGCGCAGATACATTTTTCGGCGAACCTGCCATAGATATCAGAGATCTGTTCCTGACAGCACCGGATGGAAGGGGCATCATAAATATTCTTGACGCTGAGACTCTGATCAACAAGCCGAGACTGTATTCGGCATTCATGCTCTATCTGCTTTCAGAACTGTTCGAAGTTCTTCCTGAAGTCGGTGATCCTGAGAAGCCGAAGATGGTATTCTTCTTCGACGAGGCCCATCTTCTCTTCAAGAATGCTTCAAAAAGCCTGCTTGAGAAATTAGAACAGGTTGTAAAACTCATAAGGTCGAAGGGTGTATCAGTATTCTTCGTGACACAGAGCCCTGGAGATATTCCGGGAGCGGTGATGTCACAGCTCGGCAACAAGATAGAACATGGTCTGCATGCTTATACGCCGGCTGAACAGAAGGCGCTGAATGCAGCGGCAGATGCTTTTAGGGCGAATCCTGAATTTGATACAAAGGAACTCATGCAGAATCTCGGTACGGGAGAGGCGGTAGTCTCGATGCTCGACGAAAAGGGAGCGCCTTCAGTTGCCGAGTACGCATTTATACTGCCTCCTGAGAGCCGGATGGGAGCGCTTACTGAGGAGGAAAGACGGAATGCGGTGGATTATTCACCGCTGAACAATAAATATCTGGTGATGGTGGATAATGTTTCAGCATATGAGGTGATCACGGGACGTGTACCGGGTGCGGCCGCGGCAGGCGCCGGGTCGTTTACCGCGCCTGACGGGCAGGTATACGGCAACACCTCGGGTATACCTGCCGCTGCGCCGGCGGCGCAGGCTCCGGCCGACGATGTTATAACAATAGAATACGAGCAGGCTCAGCAGCATGTACAGCAGCCTAAGGTAAAACCGGCAGCAAAAGCTGAAGAAGAGAGCGGTACCAGGATTGGCGAGATCGCTGATAACTATCTGGGAAAAGCCGGTACGCGCCAGGTCATCAGATCCACGGGAAGCACTATAGGAAGAGAAATCGGAAAAACAATAGGAGAGGCGGTTCTCGGCAAAAAGGGACGCACCATCGGAGGCAATATCGGTTCAGCTATAGGCCGTAACCTCCTGGGAACGCTTACGGGCAAAAAGTAGAGAAAGGAATACAGTGATGGCGCTTACAAAAGAAGACATCGTAAAGTTGCTTGATGACAGCAAGATCAAATATGAGATAGTAGAGCACAAACCTGTATACACTATTGACGAGATGCTCGAGTGCAATCTTCCGCACCCTGAGCAGATAGCAAAAAACCTTTTTGTCCGAGATGACAAGAAGCGCAAGTATTATCTCATTACCTGCCTTGAGGATAAGAAGATCAATCTCAAGGAGTTCCGCAAGGCGCAGGACACCCGTCCTCTTACATTTGCTTCAGAGGAAGATCTCATGGACAAGATGGGACTTATCCGCGGCGCGGTCACTCCTTTCGGAGTGCTTGCAAATGATGAAAAGGATGTAGTCGTTTATATGGACAAGGATTTCGAAAACAAGCTGATGGGCATACATCCATGCGACAATACGGCGACTGTATTTATCAACACACGCGATGTGGTAAAACTCATCAGGAAGCATGGCAACGAGCTGCATTTCGTAAAGCTATGATAAAACTCAACGACAATGCTATCGCATATATGGCAATGCTCGGATACAAGGACATCGTGCTTCTGACTGATGACGCGCGTACCTGATGCGATCCCTCCAAAGCGGAGGTGTCGGTAAGCTTTACCGACGGAGACGGTTCTGAGTTTGCTGCAGACTATCTTCGTGAAGAATCGCAGATAGGAGCTGTTTATGTGCCTCTTCACGGAGTGCTGATAGAAGAAGGCGCTGCTATAAGGTATGAAAAATATCCCTGGATAGAGAAGTTTGAGCTTGACGGCATAAAACCTGCTGCGGTCTGCTGTATCTGGCAGCCTCCGGCGTGATCGTATACAATTATACATTTTTTATCACAATTTGTTCACATTATAGACAAGGCCCGACCATTTTTGATAAAATACACCAAATGAATGCCGGACTGCCACAGTTACCGGCAGTCCGTTTTTTCAATTATTGTCAAAAGTTAAAGATAAAATTAAAAAAGGAGAGTTATATGAGTGCTTTTGTAGGTTTTATGAACAACATTCTGTATAAGCCTTATATCGTTCCTCTGTTCCTGATCGCAGTAGGTATCTACTTTACGATCAGAACCAAGGGCGTACAGATCCGTATGTTCAAAGAAATGTTTAAGGTTGTAAGCGAAAAGCCGACAGATGAGAAGGGTATTTCATCATTCGGAGCTCTGATGGTTTCTACAGCTTCCCGTGTAGGTACAGGAAACATCATCGGTGTATGTACAGCTATCATACTCGGAGGTCCTGGAGCTATCTTCTGGATGTGGATCACCGCTATCTTCGGCGGCGCTAACGCATTCATCGAGTCGACACTGGCACAGATTTATAAGAAGAAAGCTGATGACGGCACATATTACGGAGGTCCTTCGTACTATATGCAGAATGCTCTCGGCCAGAGATGGCTCGGAGTGATCTTCTCAATACTGATCATCTTCACATATGCCGTAGGATACAACATGCTCGCTGCATACAATCTGCAGTCGACATTTGCAACTTTCAGCTTCTATAATGAGAAGTCGACTCCGATGGTAATCGGCGTTATCCTCGCTGTTTTCTTTGCTGCTACGATTCTCGGCGGCGCAAAGAAGCTGACAGACGTAACAGGATTCCTCGTACCGGTTATGGGTGTCCTCTACGTTGCAATTTCCCTCGTAGTTCTTGTTCTCAATGCGAAGAACTTCGGAGCTATGTTCGGACTGATCTTCAGCACAGCATTCGACTTCCAGGCAATATTCGGAGGATTCACCGGATCCGTAATCATGTGGGGACTCAAGAGAGGTCTTTACTCCAATGAGGCTGGTATGGGTTCTGCTCCGAACGCCGCTGCTAAGGCTGACGTAGTACATCCTGTAAAGCAGGGTCTTGTACAGACACTGTCCGTATTCATCGACACACTGCTGATCTGCTCCGCAACAGCATTCATGTGCCTGTCAACAATGGCAGTTAACCCTGCTGACTTCGTATTAGAGGATGGTGGAGCAAATGCTGCAGGTTATGTACAGACATGCCTCCACACAGCTCTCGGCGGCTTCGGACCGATCTTCATCGCCGTTTCGATGACACTGTTCGCATTCACTACACTGATCGGTAACTATTCATACTGCGAAGGCTGCTTCGCATTCATTCTCAAGAGAGACATGTCGAAGACAGAGGTTATGATCTTCAGAGCTATTGCTATCGTACTCGTGTTCCTCGGAGCTATCTCGAGCGCAGGTCTCGTATGGGATACAGCTGACATGTTCCAGGGACTCATGGTAGTATGCAACATTCCTACCATTGCTATCCTCGGCGGAGTTGCTGTTAAGGCTCTCGATGATTACACAAAGCAGAAGAAGGAGGGCAAGGCTCCTCACTTCAAGGCTGCCAACATCGGACTTTCTGATGACAAGGTAGATTGCTGGAAGTAATCCTCAATATCTATAAGACAAAAAGAGACTCGTTTGTACAACGAGTCTCTTTTGATTTTTGATAATTGACTGGCGACCTATTTAAGTGCAGCTTCCCATTCCGCTTCTTTGAAACCAACGAGCACCTTGTTATCTGTAACTGCGATCGGTCTCTTTACAAGAAGACCATCGCTTGCGAGCAAAGCAAAAATTTCGTCTTCGCTCATATCAGGAATCTTGTCCTTAAGCTTCATTTCCTTATAAAGCACTCCGCTCGTGTTGAAGAACTTTTTCAGCGGAAGGCCGCTCATCGCATGCCACTTCCTGAGCTCCTCCTCACTTGGATTATCAAGCTTTATATCTCTGTATGTATATTCTATATCATTATCTTCAAGCCACTTTACAGCTTTTTTGCAGGTGCCGCACCTCGGATAACATACTGCCAGCATCACAAGCCTCCTTTTACCTATATCAATCGATCCGTACCATAATAATAGCCTAAATCTGCCTGCTGTCAAAGTTATATGCAATTCTGTCTGGTCACGCTGCTTTTGCGTTTGAGCAGATTTTGATGAGCAGAAACAGAACCGGCGGACAGAAGTTGCATATCACTAATAAATCGGCAGGTGTTTATGATAAAATAACTATGTATGGCCAGGATTGTTTATATAGATGGGCTTGAGGTCGAGCTGACCAGAAAGCGTATCAGAAGGATTAATATGCGGATAAAAGAGCCCGATGGCAGTATAGTCATCAGCGCTCCGCATTTTGTGTCCGTTAAAGAAATAATCTCCTTTGTACGGAGCCGCAGGGACTGGATCGATATGAATGTATCACGTGTCCGTGCCAGATCGATCGCTCATCCAAAGCCGGTGGATAAGGCTGAGAAAGAGGCCATGAGGACTTATCTGAAAAGGCGTATCGAAGCCAGACTTCCGGTGATTGAAGAAGTGACCGGCCTGTACTGCAATGGATGGACTGTACGTGACATGCACACCCGATGGGGAAGCTGCAACACAAATACACATCACATCAACCTCAGCCTCATGCTTGCAACGAGAAGCGATGCAGAGCTCGACTATGTCATACTGCACGAACTTGTGCACACTGTTGTACCTGACCATGGGCCTGACTTTTATGCCATGATGGACAGGTTTATGCCGGACTGGAAAAGAATCAGAAAGGCACTTAATTACGGTTAACTGCAAAGCAATGATTGCTGTTTACAAAAAAGCGCGGAATAAATGGAAGTACCTCAACTCATAGTAGATCTGGCGATAATGCTGACTACTGCTGCAGTGGTCACTATTGTTTTTAAAAAGCTCAGAATCCCAACGATACTGGGGTATATTGTCGCGGGGTTTCTTATCGGTCCAAACTTTCCGCTGTTCATGAACATAGAAAGTGCATCATCTGTCGAGACATGGAGTGAAATAGGTGTAGTTATAATACTGTTTCACATAGGTCTCGAGTTTGATTTTCACAAGCTTTCAGAGATAGGAAGCACGGCCATAGTTTCTGCTGCGGTCAAGATGGGCGGCGTGATGCTGGTAGGGTACGGCTTCGGCATACTGGCCGGAATGAATACCATGAATGCAGTATTCCTCGGAGCAATGCTTTCGATCAGTTCGACGGTCGTTATACAGAAATGCTTCAGCGAGATGGGTCTTGAAGGAGAAAAGTATACAGGCCTTGTTATGGGCTCACTTGTTATGGAAGACGTTATCGCCGTTTTCATGATGGTGGTGCTCACAACGATATCAGCGAGCCAGACTTCGGACGGAAGCAGCATGGCGCTCCGCATGTTCCTGATGATAACCTATCTTGTGCTCTGGCTGATCCTCGGCATATTCTTCCTGCCGACTATCCTTGACAGAACGATGGGGCTTATGAGCGATGAAACGCTCACGCTTCTCAGCCTGGGTTTCTGCTTCCTCATGGGAATGCTTGCCCACTGGCTTGGGTTTTCGATGGAGCTCGGTGCTTTCATCGCGGGATCGCTATTCGCTGGTACCCGTCACGTTCATAACGTCGAAAGGGTCACCGCGGGTATAAAAGACATGTTCGGGGCAATATTCTTCCTTTCAGTAGGAATGATGGTGGACCCGGGCATCATAGCCGAACGATGGACTTCAATAGTCCCGATAGCGATACTTGCCGTGGTCGCAAAGCTTATATTCGCCACGATAGGAATGATTCTTTCCGGTCAGGAACCGGGTACAGCATTGAGAGGAGGCATATCGCTTGCGCCTATCGGTGAATTTTCATTTATTATCGCTAGCCTTGGTATATCGCTGGGAGTAATGGACAGCTACCTTTACCCGGTGATCGTGGCCGCATCAATACTTACGATCATTATCACGCCTGTGCTCATTAGAAATCAGGATGCGATCATCCTGGTGCTTGCCAGACCTGTCCCGGAGAAGATCAGAAAGATGGTAAGGGACTACACTTCGGATAACCGGAGTAACGAGGAGCATGTATCAGAGTGGAAAATCGTACTAAAAGACTACTTTGCTAAGGTCGCTGTATACGGGAGCATAATGCTTGTGCTGACTCTGGTTTGCTGCCGGGCTCTTTATCCGGCTCTCGCATCGCTTATGGGCAGCAGTGCTGCTAAAATCATAGTAATAATTGTGAATTATCTGGTTCTTGCAGTATTTGCCGTGCCATTCATGGGAAACCGCAGCGTCGCTTTCACTCAGCTGTGGATGGACAGGCTCGCCAACAGGCCTCCGCTCGCTGTGATGATATTGTTTAAAATAGTCATTCTGGAGCTCATAGCGCTGATCCCGGTGGAAACGCTCCTCGATATAAATAATCTGTTAATAGTGCTGCTTATACCGCTCAGTGTTTTTCTGATAGCAAGATCGGAATTCATAGCAACATACTATCTGCAGCTCGAAACGAGATTCTTCGCCAATCTGAATCAGAAGACAATGGAAGAGCGCGGCGGAGCAAGGCAGAGGCAGCACTGGCTCAATGAAGACTACAGCATTTTCAGCTGGGACGTGCCTGCTGGCGCTTCATATGAAGGCAAGACGATACAGGAACTGGACTGGGGCAGAAAAGACGCTGTATACGTGGTCAAGGTAAGGCACGGAGATAAGAAGATGCCAATGCCACCGGCAAGGACAGTACTGCATGCAGGAGATCATGTGCATGTAATTGGAGACAGAATGTCGCTTGAGACTTTTTACAAGACACTGGGGATAGATCAGTACGTACATATGCGTACACTGAAAGAATTTCTTGATGAAGACTATACCGGAGGTAATGCGCTCTCGTGCGCGGCCATACAGGTGAGAGGTACCGAACCTTATGTCGGAAAGCCGATAAAAAGGAGCCGTATAACTGCACGCAATCACTGCATGATACTCGGTCTTGAACGTGACGGCTACGCAACGCACATGCCTGATTCGAATATGCTTATAGAAAAAGGGGACATACTCTGGATCATTGGTACCGGAACAAACCTGAGCAGTATAGCTGCACACTCGGTTGGAAATACCGGTTCTCATTCAGATCCTGAGACAGAAGAGGGGTTTCTTAAGGAGAGTGATATAAGATGAACTGGGACACGATAATGACCTATCTGCTCCCGCCGCTGGTCGGAGCAGTGATAGGATATTTTACGAATCTTATAGCGGTAAAGATGCTGTTCTATCCGCGCAATCCGGTGTACGTGTTTGGCCGTCAGCTTCCGCTGACACCCGGAGCCATACCGAAAGGCAAAGCCAGGCTTGCAAAGTCAGCGGGCAAGATAGTACAGGAAGAGCTCTTTACGCGCGAGGATATCTCAGGCAGACTCCTGACGGAAGAGGTAGAGAAACCGCTTATCGACAAGGTGATGAGTATTCTCGACTGCAATATAAAGGAGACTGGTGCTGTCATGGCTGGCAGCCCTGAGAAATATGACAAACTTGAGGAAAATTTCACTGAACTGCTGTCATTCAAGATAACAGACGCCATTAAGAGAATGGATATCCCCGAGACCATACAGCGGGAGGGCAAGGCGATGCTCCTTGAGCATGTCCTGAGCTCGAGATTTCTGTCGCTGGTGGTCACTGACAAGCTTATCGATAAGGTAATGAAAGCTGTCAGCGACAAGATGGAGGAGTTCATAGATGCGAGAGGACCTGAGATGGTCAGCGAGATCACCACATCGAGGATACATGACCTGGGTGAGAGGACTCCGCTGTACGTACTCGAACTGGCGGGTTATGACCCTGAGTTCGTAAGAAAGAAGATAACCGAAGCTTACAGGGAGTCCGTGGTGAACGCGGTCAACTCCGCTTTGCGCAGGATCGATGTCGCAAAAGTAGTTGAAGACAAGATCAATTCCATGGCGGTAGAAGAACTTGAAAAGGGAGTGCTGACTGTTATGAAGACCGAGCTTAAGCTGATAGTAGACCTCGGTGCACTTATCGGACTTGTGATAGGAAGCATAAATATATTTATATAACGGAGATCAGGAATGAACGACAGGAATGATTTTGTAGTATTCGATCATGTCCGCAAGGTCTATCATGTTGGTGAAGTTGATATAGAAGCTCTTGCCGATGCAACTTTCAGCGTAGCGAAGGGCGAGCTTGCAATTGTGGTAGGCGAATCCGGAGCCGGAAAAACAACACTCCTGAATATACTGGGAGGAATGGATACACTTACGAGCGGAAAGGTGCTGCTCGACGGCAGAGAGATCAGCAGTCTCAGCATGAGAGAGCTTACAAAATACCGCAGATATGATATAGGGTTTGTGTTCCAGTTCTACAATCTGGTGCAGAATCTTACCGCGCTTGAAAACGTGTCTCTTGCTACGCAGATCTGCAAAGATCCGCTCGATCCGGCTGAGACGCTGAAGGCAGTCGGCCTGGGCGAGAGGATGTACAATTTCCCGGGACAGCTTTCAGGCGGCGAACAGCAGAGGGTGGCAATTGCAAGAGCTCTGGCAAAGAACCCTAAACTTCTTCTTTGCGATGAACCTACCGGCGCTCTTGACTACAACACGGGCAAGCAGATCCTTCAGCTGCTGCAGGACCAGGCGCACAAGTCCGGAGCCACGGTCATCATCATTACTCACAACAAGGCCATCACTCCTATGGGCGACCGTGTAATAAGTGTCAGGAGCGGAAGAGTACAGGACGTAAAGATCAACGAGAACCCTGTACCTGTGTCCGAAATCGAGTGGTAGCATGTTAAAAAAATCGACCTTCAGAGAAATAAAGACCTCACTTGCAAGATATCTGGCGATCTTTGCGATCGTTGCTCTTGGAGTAGGTTTTTTCAGTGGTCTGAAGGACTGTAAGGAATCCATGGTGAGCACTGCACGCCGCTACCTTGCCGACACGAATTTCTATGATTATCAGATACTTTCATCCTACGGTGCTGATGACGACAGCGTTGAACTTGCAGAAGCCTGGGAAGGAGTTAAAGAAGCTGAGGGTTCCATACAGATAGATGTGATAGCGCGCTCCGGAAGCGGTGATTCAAGAGCTCTCAAGGCGATCTCATTACCGGAGAAGATAAACACACTTAATGTTACTGAGGGCAGACTGCCTGAGAAATCAAACGAATGTGTGATAGACGCCTACAGCATTACAGACGAAGGCTTCCGTGTCGGTGATCATATCGAGATAACCGATGAAAATGACAAAGACAAGCGAAAAGACTTTGACGTGAAAGACTTTGAGATCGTCGGTCTGGTAAATACGCCTATATACCTCGATTATCAGAGAGGTTCGACCGACATCGGAAACGGCAGCCTTGACACCTTCTTCTATATAAAAAAAGACGCATTTGATGTCGACTATTACACAAACCTGTATGTGAAACTCAAAGGCGATGAGGAAGCTTTCACAGATGAGCACGAAGACAAGCTCAAGGCTCAGGAAGACAGCATGGAATCGCTTGCTGAAGCTGTGAGGGCCGGACGCCGTGAGGAAGCTCAAAGAGAGGCGCAGGAAAAACTGGATGAAAAAAAGCAGGAGTATGAGGATAATCTTGCCAAATATGAAGAAGAAAAGGCTGATGTAGAGCAGGAGCTTGATAACGCCGGGAATAAAATCAGAAAAGGTGAGAAACTGATCAGCGCGAACCGCAAAAAGGCGAAAGAGGGCAAGAGCGAAGCTTCATCAACACTGAAAGATCTTAAAAAGAAGCTTAAAGAGGTAGATAACGGCATAGCTACACTGAACAGTGAGAAAAAGAAGGCTGAAGACGGACTGTCTCAGGCTAAAAGTGGCAAGGAACAGGCTGAAAAAGGTAAAGCCGAACTTGAAGCCGGCATAGCAGGGCTGCAGCAGGCAGCTCAGGCAGATCCGGATAATGCGGATCAGTATAATGCACAGATAGAAGAGCTTAATACACAGCTTGCCGGGGTCAATCAGCGGATCACCGGGATCGATGCTCAGATAAAGGAGATCAATACCGGAATAAAGACAATCGATACTAAACTGAAGGAGGCTGAAAAGGGGAAAGCCAAAATAGAAGACGGTATCTCCAAGGCAGAAAAAGGCATAAACCAGGCAGAGACAGGCCTCGCCAAGCTGGATAAAGAGCAGAAGAAGCTGAACAGCAGCAAAAAAGAACTGAAGAGCGAAGAAGAGAGGGCCCGGAGAGAATTTGAAAAGGCAAAAAAGGAGCTTGATGACGCTAAGGATAAGCTCGACGAAGCCCAGGAAAAAATCGACGACATGGAGATCGGCAATTCCTTCGCGCTGTCGCGCAAGGAAAATGCAGGCTATGCTTCGTTTGACAGCAACTCGAGCATAGTCAGCAATATCGCCAAGATATTCCCGCTGTTTTTCTTCCTTATCGCAGCTCTTGTGTGCATGACCACCATGACACGCATGGTGGAAGAACAGCGCACGCAGATAGGAGTGCTCAAGGCTCTCGGTTACAGCAACAGTCAGATCGTCGGCAAGTATATGTTCTATTCCGGCAGCGCAGCATTTCTCGGAGCTGTGCTGGGTTTCTTCGTTGGCTGCAAAGTGTTCCCGGTCGTAATCTGGAATGCGTATACCATGATGTATGATTTCAGTCACACCGTTGACTATATCATTGACTATAAGCTCGGTCTCAGCGTGCTTGCGGTAGCACTGCTCTGTTCCATGGGAGCTACATGGGTATCGATCGCAGCGGACTTCAAAGTGCCGCCGGCAGAACTTATAAGGCCGAAGACTCCTCCTGCAGGAAAGCGCATACTGCTAGAGAGGATAAAGCCTCTGTGGAACCGTATAAGCTTCCTTTACAAGGTATCGATCCGCAACATTTTCAGGGACAAGAAGAGGTTCCTGATGATGGTGATCGGCGTCAGCGGATGCACAGCGCTGCTTATAGCGGGAACAGGCATAAGAGCGACTATTTCCAAGGTCGCGGATTATCAGTTCGATGAGATATCAATGTACGACATAACTGTTGTTTTCAGCAAGAATATGAACAGTAACAGGCGAAAGGCCTTTATGGAGGAGATACAGGAGGGGACGGATATCTCCGAAGAAGACGTCAGGTTCCTCCACAGGGGAGAGGTGACTATGGTGATAGGAGACAAGACTACCGATATCACCTGTGTCGCTACTGAGGCTGAAGGCTTTGATGAGTTCATAGACCTGCACTCAGGGGATGAACATATAAGATACCCAGGACCGGGCGAGATCGTGATAGTCAGGAAGACGAACCATGATTACGGGGTAGGAGTCGGAGATGAGGTAAAGCTCCGCGATAACTACCGTGAGATGAAAGTGAAGATAGTCGGTGTCGCCGATAACTACGTATATGACAGCATATATATGACGCCTGAGACTTACCGCGAGGGATTCGGCAAGGAGCCTGATATAAAGGCAGCATTCATCAATTTTGAAGAGGGTACTGAAGAAGATGTGATAAGGAACGCATCTGCCGACGCTGCAGGCTATGAATACGCCGCTGCAGTACAGACTAATCTTGATGTAAGAGAAAACGTCAGCAGAATGATGAAGAGCCTCAACTCGATTGTGTATGTAGTCATCCTGTCAGCAGCTCTGCTTGCGTTCATCGTGCTCTATAACCTCACGAATATCAATATAACCGAGCGTCTGCGGGAGATAGCCACCATCAAGGTGCTGGGATTCAATCAGTTAGAAGTGTCGCAGTATGTATTCCGCGAAAACCTCTTCCTGACAGCTGTTGCTGCTATCGTCGGTATCCCGATGGGAGACTGGCTCCTCAAGTTCGTGATAGACAATATCGTATTGAGCATGATCTATTTTGAGGCGCGGCACGGTCCGTACGACATACTGATTTCCGTTGCGCTTACATTCGTGTTTGCGTTCTTCGTGAATCTCGCGATGCAGAAGAGGCTGCGCGATGTATCCATGACGGAGTCTCTGAAATCCGTAGAATAATAAACAGCATATCAGGAGCTCTTTCGGTTCGTGTCTGCATTGCTCCTGATGCCCGGCTCTGTTCTGATAAAATAGACGAATCGCAGTTAACATTGTATAATGAAGACTGTAATAATTAATTGGAGGAAACAGAATAATGAAGACATTTACAATCGAAATGGAAGACGGCGGCATTATGAAGGGCGAACTCTACGAAGACATCGCACCTGAAACTGTTGCTAATTATGAGAAACTTGCGAATGAAGGATTCTATGACGGACTCATTTTCCACAGAGTCATTCCGGGATTCATGATCCAGGGAGGATGCCCGAACGGAAACGGTATGGGCGGCCCGGGATATACCATCAAGGGTGAGTTTACAGCCAATGGATTCCGAAATGATCTTAAGCATGAAAGAGGCGTTCTTTCGATGGCCAGAGCAATGGATCCGGACTCCGCAGGCTCACAGTTCTTTATAATGACAACGACTTCGCCTCATCTCGATGGTCAGTATGCTGCATTCGGCAAAGTGACAGAGGGTATGGCAGTGGCAGATAAGATCGTGAACTCAAGACGTGACTTCAGAGACAAGCCTCTTCTCCCGCAGAAGATAAAGAGCATTCGTGTAGAAGGATAGATGGAAAAAAACAGCAAGTGGGAAAATACACAAAAAAAGCTGTATGCAATGGTCTCGACCGGTGTTACGGACAGCACGCTGAACCAGTTTTATGATATATTCAGCACGCTTGCGCTGGTAGCAAATCTTGTGTGCGCGTTTGCTGCGACTTTTGAAAATCTTGACGCGAAGTACGGGACTTTGTTTGACTATGTCGATGAGATCACGGTGGTATTCTTCGCGATAGATTATGTGCTGAGGATCATCACTGCAAATCAGCAATACAAAGGCTATACGACCGGCAAAGCAATAGGCAAATACGTGACTTCGGGATACGGCATCATCGATCTGCTGTCATTCCTGCCGCATTACCTTCCAACATTCTTTCCGGCAGGAGCAGCGGTATTCCGTATGCTCAGAGTCGTCAGGATATTCAGACTGTTCAGGATCAACGCATACTCCGATTCGCTCTCGCTGATCGGAAATGTATTGTCAAAAAAGAAGACACAGCTCCTTGCTTCGGTATTTGTGATCGTTCTGCTCATCATGGCTTCGAGCCTGTGCATGTACAGCGTAGAGCATGACGCGCAGCCTGATGTTTTCAAGAATGCGTTTACAGCCATATGGTGGGCTACTTCGACGTTGCTGACCGTAGGATACGGAGACATTTATCCGATCACTCCGATGGGACAGTTCCTCGGAATAATCATAACCTTCCTGGGAGTCGGACTTGTTGCCATCCCTACGGGTATCATTTCCGCAGGATTCGTTGAGGAGTATCAGCTGGCTACACGCCTTGCGGATATAGAGCGTGAAAAAGACGTGCGCTTCATCAAAGCATCTATCGATCCGGGTGATGCGTGGATAGGAAAGACTATCAGTGAGATCGCGATGCCAAGCGGATCTATAATCGCGCTGGTGATCAGAGAAGGCGAAACAATGGTTCCGAGAGGCGACATAGAGATATTGCTCGGAGACAAGCTGATAATCTGTGCTGAGTCCGCGACAGAAGGAATGCTTGAGGATGTAAAGGAAGTCATTCTGGGGAGAAATCATCCCTGGAACGGGCAGAAAATCAAAGATCTGGATATATCACGCCAGACATTCATTGTGCTTATAGAAAGAGATGGCAGAACTATAAAGCCTGAAGGAGATCTTGTGCTTCTGGAAGGTGACAAAGTGCTTATCTATACCAAAGAGAATTTAAGAAAATATATGAAAGAGCCGCTGTTCTAAGCGGCTCGCATTATATACAGCTTATGAAGAAAACTACAATTTGCTATATTGAGAATAATGGCAGCTGGCTTATGCTCTACCGCAACCGGAAGCCCGGTGATATGAATGAGGGCAAGTGGATCAGTCCCGGAGGCAAGGTGGAGGAAGGTGAAACACCTGATGATTGTGTTTTGCGAGAAGTACTCGAGGAAACCGGACTGAGGCTTCAGTCGTGGGTATTCCACGGAGTAATCGAGTTCAGATCGGACGAATACGAAGATGAAGACATGTATCTATATTCTTCCGCTGACTTTGTGCCGGCTGATGAAGAGGCTGCCCGCGTCTTTGAAGAAACGGGCGGGTTTCAGCCGCCGGAATGCAGAGAAGGGGAACTCGTCTGGGTGCCTCATGAAAAAATGCTTGACCTTCCGACATGGGAGGGTGACAGAGCTTTTCTGACAGAGGTGCTAAAGGGTACAAAAGAGATAAACATGCGGCTGCAGTATAAAGGAGAGAGCTGTACCGTGATCAGACAATAAAAAGAAACCTCTGCGGCAATCATAAAATGCCGCGGAGGTTTCTTGTTGTTTCAGTTGTTAATACCTTTAGTCTTCTGCGTCCTCATCCTTTACAAGTCCATGCTCATCAATATTGCTCTCGTGTCCGGCCTGATCGGTACTGTAACGGACGATGCCCTGTTCATCTGCAATGAAGAACAGATAGTCATGTTTCTCATAGTTGAGGGTGGCATCGATCGCATCTCCTACGACCTGGCATATCGGCCCCGGAGGAAGGCCTGCGAACTTGCGCGTATTGTATGGATTAGTGCTCTCGAGCTGGCTCACCTTGAGATCGACTCTGTCCTCCTGGAATATGTAGCAGACCGTGACATCTGATCCGAGTGACATTCCCTGATCAAGCCTGTTCATGAATACACCTGCAACTCCTGCCTGATCTTCAGCCGTAGCTTCCTTTGTGACAATAGAAGTCAGAGTCAGGAGCTGGTGCACGGTGAAACCTGACGCTTCGATCGCGCTTTTGCGCTCAGTAAGCACTTCGTCCATTCTGTCGAGACACATTTCTGTGAATCCTTCGATATCCGAATTATCTGTAGTGACGAAATACGTATCCGCATAGAGATATCCCTCAAGAGGGTACATGATATCCTTGTTCAGAATTTCGTCTGTAAGGAACCAGTATTTATCGATAAGTTCATTCAGATACTGACTGTCAGACCACTTTGCAAGGATCTCTTCAGCTGTATATGGAAGCTGCTCAGCTGCCGCTTCGGCTACCTGCTGAAGTCTGGCGCCGTCCTTGACTTCGACAGACTCCTTCGAGATGTATTCAAAGGTTCCTTCATTGATTATAGTCATAATCTCTTTGAAAGACATTGAAGGGCTGAATATATATGTGTTTGCCTGAAGGCTGTTGTATCCTCCGATGCGGCTGTTGATCTTGGCGCATGTTTTATTCTTTACAAGCCCGGCTTCATCCAGTATCCCGACTATTGCCGATGCTCCGCTCCCGTTAGGTATTTCCACGACCACTTTTTCTTCGCTGGCCGGATCCACAGGTCTCAGACCGAGTGTATAATAGCCGCCTGCTCCGACGAGCACTGCCAGTACAAGTATCAGCAGCACAAGACATCCGCAGCCTTTCTTCTTTTTTTTCTTCTTTGGTTTTACAGACTGAGCCTGCTGCATCTCCATCGCAGCCTGCCTTGCTTCTCTTTCTTCTGCTCGTTCTACTCGACTCATCAGCCGGCCCCTTTCATTTATAAATTATTTTAATTGTGTTATAATAACCGCGGCTATTCAGCAATGCCGATATACTGATATCTATTATATAAGATAGGAGAGGAAATGACAAAGGGTACACTTAAGGCGTTCCTTGAGCGCAAAAACATAGAGATAAGTGCAAAGCGTTATGGTATCGATGCGCTTTCGGCAATGGCGCAGGGACTTTTCTGCTCGCTGCTCATCGGAACCATAATCAATACTATCGGAACACAGTTTAATATCGGATTTCTTACAAACCCGGTCTGCACCATCAGCGGAGCTGATTATACTGTAGGAGGTCTCGCTGTTGCGATGACAGGTCCGGCCATGGCTATAGCCATCGGATATGCTCTTAAGAGTCCGAACCTGGTGTTGTTTTCACTGGCAACTGTCGGTTTTGCAGCTAACGGTCTTGGCGGAGCGGGCGGTCCGCTTGCGGTACTGATAGTCTCCATTATAGCAGCTGAATTCGGAAAAGCCGTTGCAGGCGAGACGAGAGTCGACATACTCATAGTACCGCTGGTAACAATTGGCGTCGGTGTGGCGCTCTCAGCATGGTGGGCACCCGGGCTTGGAGCAGCTGCAATGAAGGTAGGAAACCTCATTATGTGGGCGACCGAACTCAGACCTTTCATGATGGGAATCCTGGTTTCTGTAATTGTAGGAATGGCGCTGACTCTACCTATTTCTTCTGCGGCGATCTGCGCTGCTTTAGGACTGGTCGGTCTTGCAGGAGGCGCTGCTGTAGCAGGATGCTGCGCACAGATGATAGGATTCGCTGTTATGTCATTCCCTGAAAACAAATGGGGCGGACTTATAAGCCAGGGTATTGGTACATCTATGCTTCAGATGGGCAACATTGTGAAGAACCCGCGCATATGGATAGCGCCTACACTCACTTCGGCCATTACAGGACCTATCGCAACCTGCATATTCAAGCTGCAGATGAACGGAGCCCCTGTATCGAGCGGCATGGGAACATGCGGCTTTGTAGGGCAGATAGGCGTTTACTCGGGATGGGTGAATGACGTCGCAACAGGAGCTAAAGCTGCCATTACCGGTATGGACTGGCTGGGACTCATCCTCATCTGCTTTGTGCTTCCGGCTGTGCTGGCACCGCTGATCAACATGGGATGCCGCAGGCTCGGATGGGTAAAAGACGGAGATCTCACTATTTAGACATATGAATGAGAATCATTATGATATAGCAATAATCGGAGCAGGCGCATCAGGAATGATGCTGGCCGCAAATCTTGATCTTGAGAGCTCTCGGGGAATCATTCTCGAGGGCTCGTCTTGCATCGGCAGCAAGATTCTGATGAGCGGCGGGGGACACTGTAATATTACTCATGGCGGATCCATAAAAGATTTCGTATACGCATACGGCAACGAGGGTCCTGCTTTGAGACGCTGCCTTTACAGACACAACAATCTTGAACTTGTGAGGTGGCTCTCCGGACATGGTGTGGAGCTTGCTGATGAAAACGGTGATCCTGTTGATGCGTCATATGGATCCAATGGTATCGACAGCGCAGGACGCATTTTTCCGGCGTCGATGAGATCGCGCGATGTGCTTGACGCGCTTCTCGGAGAAGCGTCGTCAAATGGCTGGCAGATAGAAACTGACGCAAAGGTGGGGGGACTCAGAAAAGACGGCTTTTGGGAAATAACGCTGATAAACGGATACGAACTGTGGGCGAAGAACGTCGTGATCGCTTCCGGAGGAATAACATATCCGGAGACGGGTTCCGACGGTTCGATGCTCGAAATGCTGGAAGATCTCGGCATAGATATCAATGAACCGAGGCCGGCACTGGCGCCTGTCTATGTTGAGAACTATCCTTATGCTGAACTTTCAGGCATCTCAGTCCCGGATGTCACTGTTATAGCATTCAGCAGCGATGCTGCATATACATGCAAGGGAAAAGCCGCCAGGATGAAAGGCGATCTGCTGTTCACTCATGAGGGCCTGTCCGGACCGGTGATACTAAATATATCTAAATATGTTGAACCGGGAGAGCTTCTGAGGCTGTGCTATAACAGAGACCTCCATGAACTGCCAAGACGCATGCAGCGCATATTGCGTGAACGCTCAAGGGGGATTCTGGGTGATGTCAGAACCAATGTGCTGGCGTCGTATCTGGATCATGATGACTTCACAGTCAGCGGCGTGGACGAGCGTGGTATGGTGACCGCAGGCGGAGTGTCGCTCGATGAGATAGATATGCAGACAATGAGCACGAAGCGTTTCGAAGGTCTGTATGTTATAGGTGAGGCACTTGATGCGGACGGAATAACCGGTGGATACAACCTGCAGATGTGCTGGTCGACTGCCTGCACATGCGCAGATGCAATATCGGATAAAAAAGAATAAAGGGTATTTACCAGGAGGAAAAAATGGTTTCATTCGAATGTGACTATATAGCCGGAGCTCACCCGGAAATCCTTAAGAGGCTGGCAGAGACCAATATGGAATCTCTCCCGGGTTACGGCATGGATCATTATACTGAGTCAGCAAAGGAAAAGATCAAAGCAGCCTGTGGCTGTCCTGACGCGGAAGTTGAATTTCTGGTGGGAGGCACACAGACGAACTCTGTAATAATTTCCACCATGCTCAGGGACTGGGAGGGCGTTATTTCAGCCGACAGCGGACACATAAGCGTGCATGAATCCGGAGCAATAGAATACAGCGGTCACAAAGTACTGACACTGCCCGGTAAGAACGGGAAGCTCGAAGCTCAGGCAGTGAGACAATTCCTTAAAAACTTTTACAACGATATGACTCACGACCATATGGTGTTCCCGGGAATGGTATACATATCACATCCGACGGAGCCCGGCACGCTGTACAGCAAGGCTGAGCTGGAGGAATTATCTGATCTGTGTCACGATTATAAAATACCGCTTTATCTCGACGGCGCGAGGCTGGGCTATGGTCTAATGAGCAAGGCGTCGGATCTCACACTCGAGGATATAGCGAGACTCGTTGATGTGTTCTACATAGGAGGTACAAAGGTGGGCGCTCTGTGCGGAGAGGCTGTAGTATTTACGAGAAACAACAAGCCTGCACACTTTATGACATCTATCAAAAAGAGAGGCGCTCTTCTCGCAAAGGGCAGATTGCTGGGTGTTCAGTTTGACACTCTCTTTACTGACGATCTGTACTTTAAAATCAGCAGGCATGCTATAGATATGGCGGAACGTGTAAAGGAGATCATCAGAGAGAAGGGCTGGAAGGTCTATATGGATTCGCCGACTAACCAGCAGCTCATACTGATGACAGAGGAGGAGATGGCTGAACTGGGAAAGACGGTCATATTCGACCGCTGGGGCATCTACTACGATAAGCACACGATAGTGCGCCTGGCAACAAGCTGGTCAACAACAGAAGAGGATATAAAGGCTCTTGTTGAGGCCTGATTGTTACGATATATGGCAGGAAGGGTTTCATAAATCACGAAAAATGCAGCCGCTGGTTTTACGGCTGCGTTTTTTATGCAATTAATGAGGTGTCACTATTCTATTCCGGTCACCTTATAATCTTTAGCTTCTACCGCTTCTTTCAGAACAGCGTCTGCAAGCTCTGACGACATCGATACTACTGCAGTACCTGCCTCGTGGCTGACTTCTGCGGCTTCTACACCTTCAAGTGCTTCGAGAGCCTTTTTAACAGCGGCTTCACAGTGCGGGCACATCATTCCCTCGATTCTCATTGTTTTCTGCATCAGTTTTTCCTCACTTTCATTGATTGTATTATTGTCAGAACCGGCAGCTGCTGCAGCTCCGGCCTGTGATGAACTTAAAGATTTGTCACTGTCAGGTTTATTTCTTTCACGGGCATCAAACAGATTTAGTCTGAGCGCGTTGGTGACCACACAAAAGCTTGACAGGCTCATGGCGGCTGCTCCAAGCATAGGGTTAAGAGCCCAGCCAAACAGCTTGATATAGGCTCCGGCAGCAACCGGTATGCATATCACATTATATATAAATGCCCAGAACAGGTTCTCGTGGATGTTTTTAAGAGTCTTACGTCCGAGTTTCACAGCTTTGACAGCATCGGATAGATTGCTGTTGACCAGCACTACATCTGCTGCATCGAGAGCGACGTCCGTACCGGCTCCAATTGCTATGCCCACATTTGCTCTTGTAAGCGCCGGCGCGTCGTTGATACCGTCTCCTACCATTGCGGTGCGGCCCTGAGACATAAGCTCACGGATGACAGCTTCCTTGCCGTCAGGTAAAACTTCGGCTACGACTTCATCAACTCCAACCTCCGCTGCAATGGCATCAGCTGTCTTTTTTCTGTCACCTGTCAGCATGACAGTCCTGATACCCATATCCCTGAACTGCCTGATAGCATCGACGCTGTCTGCTCTTACAGAATCTGCCAAAGCGATCAGCCCGAGCAGACGGCCTCCTTTTTCAAAGAGAACGGATGTCTTACCGGCATAAGCATATTCAGCAGTTTCTTTCATAAGACGTTCAACATCCTCCTGAGCTACACCGTTTGCAGCCATAAACCCTGCGTTGCCTCCGGCTATGCTGACTGCCCTGGAGCCATCCCATGTGAATGCCTTGACTCCTCCGCCGGGAACTTCGTTATAATCGCTTATTCTCAGAGTTGTGCCTCCGATGTACTCAGAGACAGCTTTTGCAAGAGGGTGGGAGGACCTTGATTCAACAGCGGCAGCTACAGCAAGCAGCTCATCCTTTGACACTCCGCGGCAGGTGAATACATCTGTTACTTTAGGATCTCCGCCTGTTATGGTTCCTGTTTTATCAAGCGCGACAATCTCTATGCGTCCGGTCTCTTCAAGTGCCGCGGCAGTCTTGAAGAGTATCCCGTTTCTCGCTCCTACACCGCTTCCGACCATTATCGCAACAGGCGTTGCGAGACCAAGCGCGCATGGACAGCTTATTACAAGAACTGATATGGCTCTGGCAAGGGCAAATCCGGTGTTCTTGCCGACTGCCAGCCAGATTATAAGAGTTAAAAGTGCAATTCCTATTACCACAGGAACAAACACTCCCGATACGCGGTCTGCGATCTTTGCGATAGGAGCTTTTGTTGCTGCGGCGTCGCTGACCATACGTATGATCTGCGCGAGAGTGGTGTCTTCGCCGACTCTTGTCGCTTTGCAGCGTATGAATCCGGACTGATTGGTCGTAGCTGCTGAAACACTGTCTCCGGGTTGCTTGTCGACCGGTATGGATTCGCCGGTCAGGGCTGCTTCGTTGACTGCAGAGTTACCTTCCAGAATAACACCGTCGACCGGGATGTTTTCTCCCGGAATTACCAGAAACACGTCACCGATACGCACCTGAGAGACCGGGATCTCTGCTTCAATTTCGCCTCTCTCAACGATTGCCGTCTGCGGAGCGAGCTTCATAAGGCTTTTAAGAGCATCTGTAGTCTTACCTTTGGATCTTGCCTCGAGCATTTTGCCTACAGTAATAAGAGTCAGTATCATGGCCGCTGATTCAAAGTAGAAATCATGCATATAAGCCATGACTGCTTCACTGTCACCTGAAAGCTGCGCACCTGTCATTGCGAAGAGCACATAAGTGCTCCAGCAGAATGAGGCAGCGCTGCCCATGGCGACCAGCGTATCCATGTTTGGAGCGCCGTGAATGAGTCCCCTGAATCCGCTGATAAAAAACTTCTGATTTATTACCATTACGATTGCTGCAAGGATCATCTGTATGAGACCCATTGCGACGTGATTGCCTTCGAAAAAGGCGGGGAGAGGCCAGCCCCACATCATGTGCCCCATTGAGAAGTACATGAGGACTATCAGAAATCCGATAGATGCCAGCAGGCGTTTCTTAAGGATCGGAGTCTCTCTGTCTTCAAGAGCGGCCTCGTCAGCAGCAAAACTGCTGCTTGCAGCGTTCTGAGAAGTATCATCTGTCTTTAGGCGGGCTCCGTAGCCTGCGTCGGTTACAGCGCGTATGACATCCTCAGGGGAAACGTTGCCTTCCACTCCCATTGAATTTGTAAGAAGGCTGACCGAACATGAGTCAACACCTTCGACTTTGGATACAGCCTTTTCGACACGTGCCTGGCACGCAGCGCAGCTCATACCCGTGACTATATATTGTTCCATATTTTTGAAAAAACCTTCCTGAACTATTTCATCATTTTCTGAAGAGTAGTAACAAGCTCTTCAACAACCTCATCATTGCCGTCTCTTATGTCATTCCTGACGCAGGTACGTATGTGATTCGACAGGAGGACCTTGCTGAAGCTGTTCAGAGCAGAATTTACTGCCGATGTCTGGATGAGAATATCAGGGCAGTATGCTCCGCGCTCTACCATCGCCTTGATCCCGCGCACCTGTCCCTCGATGCGGCTGAGTCTGTTGATGAGATCCCTGTATTCTTCAGGACTGCGTTCCTTGTGTTTATCGCTGCATACGCAGCAGTCCTTCTCTGCGTTGCTTTTACAGTCGGTTTTTTTATCTGCCATTAGTAACCTCGTTTTTTACAGTTGATTACAATACCCTGGAGGGGTATGTCGCTGTAAGTAATATATACCCTAAGGGGGTATACGTCAAGTACCCGTTTTGCTTTTCATATATGTTCTCAGCAGATAATCGGAAAGTAGGCGGAAACTGTTTTTTTGTGTATCGTTTCGTTTAATATTGTGTGCCTGTACATCTGCGTGATAGAATATTACTAATAGTATGGGTATCTTTGGTCTTAGATATCCGTCGGCTTCAAGGCCGTGTAAATGAATAAAGAGAGAGGGAGAGATGAAAGACTTAAAGCATCTGATTTATTTCGAGGACCTGCTGCAGGAGGCAAACAATGAACTCGTTGCGCAGGCTCAGAAAGAGGGCATGAAGTGCATAGGATATATGTGCGAGAATGTGCCCGAGCCTCTGCTCAATCTGCCGGGCTGTTTTTCAGCCAGACTGCGTGCACCTCGCACAGGCTCGATTGACGTTGGCACCTATTATCTGACAAGCTTCCTTTGCGAATATTCGAGAGCGATCCTCGAGAGAGCGCTTGAGGGAGGCTACAACTTCCTTGACGCCGTCATAACACCTGACGGCTGCACAATGCTCAACCGCTGCGTAGAGAACATGGACGTTCTTCAGGCGATGGGCAAAGACAAGAAAGGCTTCTTCTTCGATTACATGGAGATCCCTATGAAAGCCGACTATAACGGCCTCAATCTCTATGTGCTCCAGTGCAAAAACCACATTCTGAAGCCGCTTGCCGAGAACTACGGTATCGACGTATCCGATGCCGCCATACGCAAGGCTGTTGACCAGCATAATAAGGTCTGTGAGCTCATCAGAGCCATCGGAGATTACCGCAAGCTCGACAATCCTACTATCACCGGATACGAATTCAACGTATTCTGCCTGGCATCTTATGTAGCTCCTAAGCATCTCATTATTGACAAACTCGAGGAGACACTTGAAGAACTCAAGACAAGAGAACCTGATCCTAAACCATGGTTCAAGGCAAGAGTTGAGGTGGTCGGCTCCGAGGTCGATGATACCGACTTTATCAAACTGGTTGAGGAAAGCGGTGCTTTTGTATGCTGCGACAGATTCTGCTACGGTTCACTTCCTGGAAGGGATCCTATCTATCTCAATGATGAAGAGGATGCTCTCACACAGCTCTGCAGTGCCTATATGTACAGAGGCGAGTGCCCGCGCTACATGGACACTGTGACAATGGACGGGCGCCGTTCATATGTCGACGAACTGGCAAAAGAGTACAAGGCAGACGGTATCATCTATCAGCAGATGAAATTCTGCGATCCATGGGCTTATGAAAGAATGATGGGATCACACATCCTCAGAAACAGGTATAACTGGCCTGTGCTCGCAGTAGACAGACCGTATACAATCGGTTCGTCGGGACAGATGCGCACACGTGTGCAGGCTTTCCTTGAGAGCATTGATATCAAGAAGATACAGAAGGAGGGGTAGTGATGGCAGTCAGAAAATTCAAGACTATGGTCAACCCTGAAAAGATAAAGGGCGATACAAAATACGGTGACCTTTACATACCGCACGGCAAGGTCAGAAAACGCCGTGAGTGGCGCGGAGTGGGAGACACTCTCTATGATTATTCGAGATGGCTGGGCATTATGCTCACACTCGGAAAATTCATGGCAAAACCACGCAATATAAAATTCTTCTTCAGATACCGCTGGATGGCCAACTATCTGGCAGTGCCGATGATGGTGGACAGATTTACCCAGGGGCTCAGAGGAGAATACCTCAGAATGGCTCACGAAGAGCAGGATCTGATCATCATCGACGTTGCAAAACTGCTCAACACTCTGGCACGCGGAGACCGCAGGACCGGCAATGATGAGGCCTTCTCAAAAATCAACGTGCTCGTTGACGAGAACGAGATGACCGCTGTAATGATGGGATTCCCTAACCTGAAGTGCACATCCCGTGAGACTCCGTCAACATATGTTTCCGTGCTGCTCAACCAGCATGCAATGGAGCATTACATCGACGTAGCACAGGAGTACGGACTTCCTGGCGACGTTTGTCCGATGCCTGAGGCTGAGGCAGGAGTTTCCATAGACGACGACGCACCTATCCTCGGTGCCTGCGCAGTACAGTGCAATACAACATGTGACGGTTCGCTGCTCGGTAACGGAGTTATTTCCGAGAGGCTCGAGAAAGAGGACGGCATTCCTGTGTTCCAGCTGCCTGCTCCGCTCCGCCATAAGGAAGATGACGTACAGGAATACGCAGCTGAGGAAGTAAGAAGAGCTATTAAATTCATCGAAGAGCACACAGGTCACAAGTGGGACTGGGATTACTACTTCGAATGCGCAAAGAGAGTCAACTTTGCTACCAAGTGCCGCAACGAGTGGCTCGATATGAACAAGACAGACTATCCGCAGATCTTCGGCGGAAACCTTGCTCTTTATACAGAGACCACATACATGGCCATCTGCGGCAAGGTGCCTGAATTCGAGACTGCTGACAAGCGTCTCATGAAGCTGGCTGAGAAGGCATACAAAAAGAGAAAAATGGCTGCTCCTGAGTACCGCCACAGAGCAATCGTATGGGGCGTTCAGTCACACTACTACATGGACTTCCTCGTCTGGCTGCTCAACTGCTGGGGCATCGTACCTCTGACAGACATGTTATCATGCATCAACACTGAAATGATCGCAGATACTGATACACCTGAGAACAGAGAACAGGCATATTACGACATGGCCATGCTGACAGAAGAGATGATCATGCGTAACCGTACACACGGCGGATATAAAGTGCTGCTCGATGACCTCTTCGAATTCGTTGAGGAATTCAACGCAGACATGATCATTCTCTGGGAGCACATTACATGTAAGGCTCTGGATGGTATGCACGGACTCTTTGAAGATAAAGCCAGAGAGCGCGGCATTCCTCTGATCTGGGTAGACCACCAGCTCTTCGACCCTCGTGTTATTTCAAGACAGGGTGTAAGAGATCAGGTCAACCAGTATATGAGAACAGTCATGCAGGAAGAACCGCTTGATCCGACACTCGAGTTCCTTGATGACGAGAATGCATGGTAGAATACTAGGAGGCACATACGATGAAAAAGAAACTAGCAAAAGCATTACTTTATCTGCTGACCGGAGGACTCGCATTCTTCGTTGTGACATTCACGGTCTACTTCTTCAACCTCGACATGAAGCTGACCTCGATGATCGAGCCGCTCCTGCTGAAGTGGTACGACAGGATCCCAAGAAACCAGCATCTGTAGAGAAGGGTATAAGCACAAAACAAATACAGATCATAAAACAGCCTGCAGAACTACTCTCTGCGGGCTGTTCATTTAGAGAGAAAAATTTTTAAAAAATTTTTAATTCCTACCTTGACAATAGGAAAATCGGATGCTATTATATGCATGAAAGGAAAAGTTAAACAAGACTAACTACACCATAATACTTTCATCCCTCTCTTACCGAAGGAGCAAAGTCTCCGGAGGTCAATGGTCTCTGCCTTACGGCAAAGCCGAGACATTCAAAGAGACCATTACAATATCTATATCTACAAACAAAATTGCTGCCAAGAGGCAGCTTTTTTGTTTCTGACAATACCCGGATACATGGATTGTACGCGTTTTTTATGTTATTCTTTGCAACAGTAACGGACTGAGATAGTGGATTGCAATACGGAGGAGGTCCTGACAATGCAAGAACCTTTTGAAAGAGTACTGCCTTTTGAGCTTGCGGATAAACTTGAGGCTGAAAGAGACCTGACAGATGATGAGTTTGCATCTGTGCTGCTTTGTGATTATCCGGGATTCAGTGAATATCTGGCCGGTAAGGCAAGGGACGTACGTGAAAAATATTACGGCAAAAGCGTTTATCTGCGAGGACTTGTCGAGATTTCCAATATATGCAAAAATAACTGCTATTATTGCGGCATACGCAGAGACAACGCAAATGCGGAACGCTATCGTCTGAGAGAGGAACAGATCCTCGATTGCTGCGATGCAGGATATGATCTGGGATTCCGTACTTTTGTGCTGCAGGGAGGCGAGGATCCATACTACACTGATGAACTGATAGTCTCAATCGTAAGAGCCATAAAAAAAAGACATCCTGACTGCGCAGTCACGCTGTCTCTGGGCGAGTTTGAAAAGGAGAGCTATAAGAAGTTCTTTGATGCCGGCGCTGACCGTTATTTGCTGAGGCATGAGACTGCTGATAAGGAACATTATGAGATGCTTCATCCGGCAGAGATGTCTTTCGATCACAGGATGCAGTGCCTTAGAGACCTGAAGGAGATCGGATATCAGGTAGGCTGTGGAATGATGGTGGGCTCGCCGTATCAGATGACTGAACATCTGGTGAAAGATCTGAGGTTCCTCAAGGAATTCAAACCTGAGATGGTGGGCATAGGACCGTTTATCCCTCATCATGACACTTGTTTTGCCGACCGTGAAGCCGGGACGGTCGAGATGACAATAAGGCTTCTGTCCATAATACGGCTGCTTCTGCCTGATGTGCTGCTTCCGGCTACAACCGCGCTCGGAACGATTGACCCGCGCGGACGCGAAAAGGGCATACTTGCCGGCGCGAACGTTGTTATGCCGAATCTCTCACCTTCTGACGTAAGGGGAAAGTATCTGCTTTACGACAACAAGATATGCACGGGCGATGAAGCGGCCGAATGTATTCGCTGCATGGCAATGCGTATTTCATCTGTTGGTTATGAGACTGTAGTTGCCAGAGGGGATCATGTTTCATTTAGTATAGAATAAGATACATAAACAGCTCGCAAAAACCTATTGACTTAGTAGGTGTTAAGAGTTACAATTGCGACAATCAAAACAGATTCATTTGGAAAGGGTCAGACGATGAAAAAAACAACTCCCTCTCAACTGAATAAAAACAACTGGATGTGCTGTTGTCTGATGCAAAGCTCCCGGGCTCGATGTAAGACCGGGGTCTTGTCTTAGGATGACTCGCACCCCGTCTGACATCAGACTCTGATCCCTGAAATGAGTGATTTGCCCGGGAGCATATAAACTTCCGGGTATTTTGTTTATTCTGAAATGGGTCGGGGAAGGTAATAGCTAAAAACAATAGTACTGATTTAAAAACGTAACAATTTGATTCGCAACAAACACCAGGGAAAGTGAGGATATAAAAATGGCTAATATTTACAAGGGTACATTGGGACTTATCGGAAACACACCGCTCGTAGAAGTGATCAATATAGAAAAAGAACTCGGGCTTGAGGCTACAGTTCTCGTAAAGCTGGAGTACTTCAATCCGGCAGGAAGCGTAAAGGACAGGATCGCGAAGGCTATGATCGAGGACGCAGAAGAGAAGGGCTTGCTCAGAGAGGGATCGGTAATTATTGAACCTACATCGGGCAACACCGGTATCGGCCTTGCGTCAATAGCTGCAGCCAAGGGATACAGAGCTATTCTGACGATGCCTGAGACGATGAGTGTCGAGAGAAGAAATATACTCAAGGCTTATGGCGCTGAGATCGTACTCACAGAAGGTGCAAAGGGCATGAAGGGCGCTATTGAAAAGGCTGAAGAGCTTGCAAAAGAAATAGATGGCGGATTCATACCGGGACAGTTCGTGAATCCTGCAAACCCTGCAGTACACAAGGCTACTACGGGTCCTGAGATCTGGAAAGATACAGAAGGTGCTGTAGATATTTTCATCGCCGGTGTGGGTACAGGCGGTACCCTGACAGGTACAGGAGAGTACCTCAAGGAGCAGAAGCCTGAAGTAAAGATCGTAGCACTCGAGCCAGCCGATTCTCCGGTGCTTTCAGAAGGAAGGGCGGGAGCGCACAAGATTCAGGGAATCGGCGCGGGATTCGTGCCTGATGTTCTCAATACAGCTGTATATGACGAGGTTTACAAGGCGGACGGACAGGATGCGTTCAATGCGGCCAAACTGCTTGCAAAAAAAGAAGGCATCTCCGTAGGTATTTCTTCCGGAGCTGCTCTCCATGCGGCGATCGAATATGCGAAGAAGCCTGAGAACAAAGGCAAGACCATCGTAGCTCTGCTTCCTGACAGCGGAGACAGATACTACTCGACAGCACTGTTCACTGAGTAGCGGTCTTTTCTGATAACGATCAGACTGACGGAGGCAATCAGCACATCAGCAGCCAGCCAGATACCTGCGATCCACATCGCGGCATCAGAGAAGACATCTTCCTGCATGATATTAATAAGGTTGTCGTTGCGGGGATTGAGTATCCAGAGATCGTTGTCAAAGAATATATGATGGAACACAGTGAAGACCTGTGTAAAGTCGATGACACACAGCACAGCAATGACTGCGGCTAAAACAGCAATGAAGCACAGAGACCTCAGATAACCCTTTGCAAGAAGGACTGAGGTCTTTTGCTTTCCGTTGTGTACATATAAAAACGTGACAAAAGCGGCCAGCAGAAGACAGGCGACCGCACGAACCTGTATTCCCTTGAGAAACAGCTCTCTGCAGTCGGCGAGATGAGCCTTTTCACGGTCTGTAAAGAACGGAGCGGTCACGTCGTCTATAGTTGCTTCAGTATCGTCAAGGGTATCCAGCCTGCCTATGCAGTATTCAAGCATGTCTTCGGTGACATGAACTGCATCGTCGAGAGACATCTCTCCTCTTACGTTAGAAGGCGTGTCGTATTTGGCATACTCATTACGCCACCAGTCGGGAATCCAGTAACATACAGCCTGTAATGACGTGATAAGCAAAATGAGCAGGAGACAAAGCCCGCAGATGAACGCTGCTATATTATGTGTATGTGCAGATCTGTAAATGTTCTTCATAATGTATATATTACCACGCTGTCGCTCAAAAAGTACAAACTAAAACAGCGCACTTTAACACTTTAAAGCACGAAAGGTGTATACTACATGCAATGGTAACGCAGAAAGAACAGATGCGGCGTAAGGCCGTACATGGAAGGTGGCAATCATGATCACGGAAAAAGAGCAGAAGAACATGCATCAGTTTTACAGGGCGGTCCTTGCGCTCAAAGATGAAGAGGAATGCCGCAAATTTTTCGATGATGTGGCAACCATCAAAGAAGTGATCGACCTTTCTGCGAGGCTGGAGGTTGCGCGTATGCTTGACAGCGGTGCGGTATTCAGTGAGATCAGCCGGGAGACCGGAGCGAGCTCAGCAACAATAAGCCGTGTCAACAAGTGCCTTACATACGGAGAGGGCGGATACAAGACTGTCATCGACCGCCTGAAAGAGAACTAAAAAATGCCCCCGCAAAGGGGGCATCAGTTTGCAAAGCTTCAGAATTCTGCCTTAACTTCAACACCGTCATATTTGAAACAGTCCATGAACCTCAGCTTAAAGAGGTTCTTTTTGTGCAGTGTATCTATGCGCTCTTTTGTCGCTGGATCATCGATCTCTCCGGTACGGATATAACGATCGAGCACAGCATAGGTGAATCCGAGTTTATCCTCATCGCTCATGCCTGAAAGTCCGTCACTAGGAACCTTTTCAATAAGAACTGAAGGAAGGCCGAGAACTCTTCCCATTGCTCTTATCTCGGCGGTCGTGAAGCACGACATAGGGCTGAAATCGCCGACGGAATCTCCGTACCTTGTGGAATATCCGACCCAGTCTTCCGATAAATTGCATGTGTTTACGACTCTGCCGTTTTTACTCTGTCCGACAGCATAAAGAGTCGACATGCGAAGACGCGGCGGCAGGTTTATTATTGAGTCGCGGCTTATCTCTATTCCGGCAATTCCGACCTGCTCTGTAAGCGAATCAAACGCGCCTTTTATGTTGATAACATAATGTTCTATCCCCAGGTGATCGACAAGAAGCTTAGCCATGTCAATATCGGACTGTTCACCATTAGGCATAAGTACACCGATGACACGGTCTTTTCCCAGTGCTTCGCAGCAGAGAGCAGCAGCTATGGAGCTGTCCTTGCCTCCGCTTATCCCGACGATTGCATTACATCCCGGTCCATTCACTTCAAACCAGTCCCTGATCCATTTGGCTGTAGCCTCGACAGCTTTTGCAGCATCAAATCCCATTTCATTCTCCTTTGCTTTCAACTTTACGGCATAGCCGTTTAAAGCAGTTATTAGCGTCTGAAATATTATATCATAGCCAGGCCTTGTGTTATACTATAACAAAAAATCGAACGGAGACTAATGACCGCATGAAACCATATTACATAAAAGACCTCAGACCTGATGAAGGTCACCGCATAGAGGACAGATATCTCGTGAAAACCGTAGATATACGTGACGGAAACAACGGCAAAAGGCATCTTTACATGTCTCTTGCTGATGCTACAGGAGACATACAGTCCGTAAAGTGGAACCTCACGCCTGATGAGGTAAGATCATACACAAAAATACACTCCGGAATGGTCATAAGCGTTGTCGGCAGATGCCGTGATTATAAGGGACAGAACCAGCTCATACTTGACTCCATAAAGGGTGAAGCCAGGGAAGGCACATACGAGAGAGCAGATCTTTTCAAAGCTGCCCCTGAGAAGCCGGAGGATATGTATGATTACATAGTCGGCAGAATCAAAGCGTTTAAAGATGAAGAGCTCAAGCGCCTCTGCCTCAGTTTCTACGAAGGAGACAAAGACCGCATCATGTACTTCCCGGCAGCTATGAGCAATCATCACGCCGAGTATGCCGGCTTACTGTACCACGTGAAGAGAATGATGATGATGGGCGAGCGCGCGTGCGAGGTCTATACATACCTCAACAAGGATCTCCTGCTGGCAGGCGTGGCTCTTCACGACATAGAAAAGCTGAACGAGCTTGCATCGGATGAGAATGGCGTAGTGCCTGAGTATACGCTCGAGGGCAAGATGCTCGGTCACCTCGTCATGGGCGTGGAGGCAATTGGCGAGCGCTGCAAGGAACTCGGGATAGATCATGAAAAGTGCCTGATGATGCAGCACATGTCGCTGACACATCACTATGAGCCTGAGTTCGGCAGCCCTAAGAAGCCACTCTTCCCTGAAGCAGAGATGCTCCATTACCTCGATATGACTGATGCCAAGATGTTCGACATGGAAGACGCGCTCGGCAATGTTGAACCCGGCGGATTCAGCGAGAGAGTATTCACACTCGACAACAGAAAGCTTTACAAACGCACTTTTTAAAGGATGCAGCAGCAGGGTACACTCGGAAAGATAATATTCAACAATCCTGAGAACGGCTATACCGTAGCAGTCTTCGACACCGAAGCCGGCGCGATCCGTATAGCCGGTTCTTTTGCTGAGCCAAAAAGCGGTGCAAAGTACAGGCTCGAGGGAAGATTCACGATTCACCCGAGGTACGGTGAGCAGTTCAGTGTATCCTCTTATGAGGAGATGATGCCTGAAGGGGCGGATGCGATACTTGAATTCCTTTCTGCAGGCAATATACGCGGCATAGGTCCCAAGACTGCAAGGCTCATAGTTGAAGCGTTCGGCGACGAGGCGCTGACTGTTATAGAAGAGACACCTGAGAAGCTTCTTGCGGTGAATGGAATAGGAGCTAAGACTCTGTCCAGGATCACTGAATCCTTCGGAGAATCCCGTGAGTTCGCCAATACTTCGATAGAACTACGCGAGCTTGGCATCGAAATGAACGAAGCCGTAAGAGTTTATAAGATGTACGGCAAGGATTCCGTAAGAGTAGTGAACGAAAACCCATATATACTTGCAGAAGATATCCGCGGCATAAATTTCAACAGGGCTGACGCTATTGCGGCAAGACTCGGAGTGGAGCCTGAGAGCAGTGTCAGAATTGAAAGCGGTATCCGCTTCATGCTTAAATCATGGGCTTCCAGCGGCAGCACTCTTATGCCCGAGAATTACCTGATTGAAAAGACAGCCGAATTCCTTGATGTTATGATGGATAACGTGAGAGATTCGCTCAAAGATATGGTGTTTGCCGGTGAACTTGAAGAGGACAGTATAGACGATACGGCAGTGATATATCTGTACGGTTATTACCATGCGGAACAGAGGGTGGCACACGAACTTATAAAAATAAGAAATGCGCCGCTTAAACCAATCCCTCTCCAGACCGGGAATTATCTGGATGCTGTAAGGATGGACTCCGACGATCCGTTTGGTGAAGGTGTTGAGCTATCCGTTGAACAGAAGCGTGCAATACAGGAGTGTCTGGCTAACAACATAACCATAATTACCGGCGGGCCGGGTACGGGCAAGACGACTATCATAAATACTCTTGTTAAGATATTTGATTTTGCCGGCTTTTCGACGGCACTTGCAGCACCGACGGGCAGGGCGGCAAAGCGTATGGAAGAAGCATCAGGCAAATCCGCTATGACAATACACCGTATGCTCGAATATGCATGGTCCGAAGAGGAGGATGTTCTTAATTTCGGAAGAAACGAGGAAAATCCTCTCGAAGAAGACGTAATAATAGTCGATGAAGCGTCGATGATAGATCTCATGCTGATGGATGGACTCCTTAATGCCGTGAAAGAAGGTACGCGCCTTATATTCACAGGTGACGCAGATCAGCTTCCGCCTGTAGGGGCCGGTAATGTGCTTCGCGACATGATAGCAAGCGAGTGCATACCTGTGATCAGGCTCAGGGAGATATTCAGACAGGCGGAGGGAAGCGGCATAGTCACCAACTCACACCTCATTAACAATGGTGAATACCCTGAACAGCAAAGCGGTAACGATTTTTACATAATCAGCAAAAACAACGAGACTTCAATCAGTGACACGATAAGAGAACTGGTCGGCAGGCGCATAAAAGCCGGTTTTGATTTTGTACGTTCTGCAGATGATATACAGATACTGACTCCTACAAAGCGCGGTATGCTCGGAGCTCCGAGCCTTAACGCGATGCTGCAGGAGGTGGTCAATCCGCCGTCAGAGGACAAAGCGGAGCTTAAGATAGGTAATGTCACATTCCGCGAAGGCGACAAGGTGATGCAGCTGCGCAATAATTACGGTGCCGAGTGGCGCACCGGACTTTTCGGTTCCGAAGGTGAGGGCGTGTTCAACGGTGACATGGGCATTGTGGATGAAATCGACACCGAAAACAAGATTATGACAGTCAGAATGGACGACCGCATAATCGATTACGCAGGTGATATGCTCGAAGAGATAGACCTTGCCTATGCTATTACCGTGCACAAGAGTCAGGGTTCAGAATTTCCGGTTGTAGTTGTTCCGGTGCTGAACTTCCCTCCTATGCTGATGACCCGCAACCTCCTGTATACTGCGGTTACGAGGGGTAAAAAGTTAGTTGTAATCGTTGGTGATCCCGCACGTGTACGCTCCATGATAGACAATAACCGTGCAGACGGCAGATATACCGGCCTGAAATGGCGGTTGCTCGCGCTGGACGCTGATCCGTTCGGACGGAGGTTTTGAAATTGTCAAAGAGAGACTGGCTAAGAAAAATAGAAAATGAAATGCTTGACCTGGTATATCCGCCGGGTCTTTATTGTATAAGCTGCGGAAAAATAATAGATGACAGCCGCACCTACAGACTCTGCAACGACTGCATGAAATCAATGAACTGGATCACAGACAGGCATTGCGGTAAATGCGGGCGCCCTCTCGCGGATACTGACCCGGGAAATCTGTGCTTTGGCTGTTCCCAAAGAGAGGCTGCGGGACGGATGTTCAGTTTTGATAAAGGCTATGCCTGTGCGGGATACGGATCATGCGAACAGGCAGTTATTTTTGCGCTCAAATATGGCAGCCGGGCGGATATAGGAGATACGCTTGGAGAGATTCTTTATGACCGCATGCTTGCCGAATATGAGGCTGATGAGCTGGACGGAATGTACGATATAGTGATGCCTGTTCCTGTGCATTCGGAAAAGAAAGGCATAAGAGGTTTCAATCAGGCAGATCTTATCGGAAAAGGATTTGCGGAAAGAGCGGGGCTGCATTACGATCCGAACGTTCTTATCAGGAGACGCAAAACGCTTCCGATGAAGGGGCTGGGACCGGAAGAACGGAGAGAAAACATTTGCGGGGCGTTCAGCATAAGACAGCGTAAACTTTCTATGGTAGAGGGAGCACGCATACTGCTGATAGATGATATCTTCACTACAGGAGCCACCATAGACGAGATCGCAGGTATACTCAAGGATCCGTGGAACGATGACGAAGACCGGATGCATAACGGCGCCGCGCGCGTCGACTTCCTGGCATTTGCCGGCGGCGCGGATATTATAGTGCCGGCTTAGGAAGAGCAAAGACAGGATGTTACCGAACCATGTTACGGGTTTGTGGTTATGGATTCGAGTAACGGCAGCCGGCAATGGCAATTACAGGAAAGTCACAAAGCCTGTAACAGGGACGAAAAATCCAAATAGAGCGATCAGGAAAAGATAGATAACAGAGGGCACCCTGCATCGGCAGGGTGCTGTTTCTTTTGACAAAAGAAACAGCAAGTCGTGCCGCTTTCTGTTCAATTCAGGATCGACATGTTATAATATTATAGAAAGGTAGATGAGACTTGGCGGGAGAATTGATGTTACAACGATCCGACTCACGCTTTTCGTTGTTTTTGGTTTATCAGGATATGGAGGGTGTGTCATGAAAATGAAGAGAGCATCAAAGGCCATTGCGATATTGATCGCAGTGCAGATGGTATTTGCGGTGATCCCGATAATGGCAAGCACTGCCTATGCCGAAACTTCCGGGTTTGTGTCTCCTACGGAGGATGCCAAGATCGAATTGGGGGATGTAGTGAATATCGAGTATATCACGGGATATGATTCTTTGAACAGGGAGACGTATTGTGATATCAGAGTCAATGATCCGGATGGAAATCTGATACAGAACGAATCATTCGCATATGACGGATTGTATGCATCGGTGAAGTCATCTTTCGTACCAGCAAAACTTGGGAAATATACAGTAACAGCGGAATGCGGAGTCTGGATCACAGAATATAATTACAATACGCTTCCTCCTTCTTCATTTACTTACAAAAGCCAGCAGACTACGAACACGGTAACGATCGAAGTCGTGAAAAAGAAAGCCGCAAACCCGCTGACTGTCAAAGGCAGGACAGCCAAGGTAAAATACAGTAAACTGAAGAAAAAGAATCAGACACTTAAGGTCTCCAAGGTAATCACTTTCAAGAACAAAGGAAAGGGGACCAGGTCATACAAGCTCGTCTCCGCAAAGAAGGGTAAAAAGAGCTTCAAGAAAAAATTCACTGTCAATAAGACGACCGGCAATGTCACGGTAAAGAAAGGCCTGAAGAAAGGCACATACAAGGTCAAGATCAAAGTTACGGCAGCAGGCAATGACAATTACAAGGAGGCCATAAAGCCTGTGACTGTGACGATAAAGGTTGAGTAGAGCGATCACGATAAGATAGATAACAGAAGGCACCCTGCTAAAGCAGGGTGCTCTTGTATATTGCGCATGATTTAGAGGGGGTGCACTTTCAAACGGCATTTTATTGTTTAATGCATTTGTATCAATCTCGTACTCCTTACAGATGATATCTTCACAACGGGGAGCACTATTGATGAAATTGCAGCACTCCTGAAAGATGCAGGGGCATACGCGGTCGAATTTCTGGCCTTCGCTGCCGCAGGCGATATGATTCGCTGAAACTCTCTCAAAACACCGTTAATCGTTCTGCTTGGGCACGGTATTAGCACAAAAACAGGACCTATGTATCAGATTCAAAAGCATGATTGCTGATGATTTTGATGGTAAAATCGATCCGATCAAAATAAAGCATGGTTTCCGAAAATGCAAAAGTGGTCCAGGACAAGGCTGTTTATCAGCAGAGGTACGAGACATTTGTAAAATGATATGATTCAGTAGAGAAGCAGCTTAACGATGTAACTGGACATATTGCTTAGCGTGAGGCGAAGGAGGTGAGACTTACAGAATTCACCAGTGAACTGAAGAAACGCGATGGAGTGATTGCAACGTTTGATAAACTAATATGGGGCAGCTTGGTCGAATATGTGACAGTTGGACGTGGAAAGGAGATGGCGGTCAGGTTCCGGGAAGGAACCGAGGTAATGGTGTAAGATTAAGGTGTAATGTGTCTTGGGCAGGTTTAAGATCTGCCTTGTTTTTTTGTGTTCAAAAATAACTTTGTTGAAAAGACTATTAATATAAAATGGTATCATTATTTCGATTTGAATTATTATTACGAGTCTAAGAAATACTTGTTGTTTTAATGGGAGCACAAAATGAAAAAGAGCATAACTGTTTTGTTGAGTTGTATCGTATTTTGCATGGTGTTTACTGTCTTTTCCTTTGCAACAGATAATGGATCAGGAACAAAGATAAGTTTGAGTGATAAACAACTCCTGCTGTATCCGAAGGAAGAAAAAGCGAAAATAACACTGAAGGGTGATTATGATCTAAAAAAAATAAAAAAGATAGATGCATCTAGTGATAATGAAGAAGTAGTTACTGTTAATTGGTCGAAAGGCGATGATTTTGGCACCATTTATGTGCATGGAAAGGGGAATGCAGTTGTAAAAGTAAATATTTACAGCAAGCATGACGGTAAGTATGAATTAATAAAATCCTTAAAATGCAAGGTTGCTGTTGCAAAAAAACCGTCTTTTGAATCCAAAACACACGTATTATCGCCTGATGAGAAGCCATATGTATTTACCATTAAGAATGCACCTGAAGGTCTGACTCCTACATATTATTCAACTAATAAAAGCATTGCTACAGTAAACAAAAATGGTAAAGTCACTCCAAAAGGAGAAGGCACATGCAGGATTTGCGCAAAATTCGGACACAAAACTATATCAGCAAAGGTGACAGTAAAATGGATGCCAAATTACAAAATCAATATTACAAGTATCAACAAGAAAAAACTTACAGTAAAGTTTAAAGTCAGTAATCTCGGAAAGAAACCAATCAAGTTAATAAATGATTATGACACTACTTTGTATTATGATAATGACTCGCAAGCCAGGACTCTTGTTGGAAAAGAAGTTATTGTTGTAAAACCGGGAAAGACCAGAACAATAACATATGAGGTGTTTAAGAGTAAATTATATCAATATAAAATTGAAGGACCAACGAATGACGCATATATATATCACCGGATTATATTTGAAGGCAAAACATATGATGCTTTCATAGCAAGGAATGTAGAAGACAGCGCTTTCAAGTATTCTAAGAATGCTTACTATCATACTTATTACAATACGAGAAAGTAATAATGCAAAAAAGATTGATTACGACAATAAGTGCACCAGGATTGGCAATACAGCTAAGACAAATGCACTCAATACTATTCAAAGAAATCAAATTTTGTCATTTTCGCCAAGCATTTATGACTTTAGGAAGAAGCTTTTAAGTTAATAATAATTTATAGGAATGACAGAATAATGTGTAAGATGAATCTGTAATAATAGTCATAATATTCATATCTATTCTTTTTATTCACAATGATACAACTGATATGTGGCCACTTAGTATGAAGCAGGGTGGCCTTTTTGTGTGGTGAATCTGAAAAAATGCATGTTGTTTTCACATACTGAGTCGTCATCACTTGATGGGGTGATTTGTGCTTATAAATAAACAGTTTCACTGGTGCACTTTTAAATGGCAATTAATTGTTTAATGCTTTTGTATCAAATACGCTCTCCTCACTGATGATATCTTCACAATGGGGAGCACCATTGATGAAATTGCATCACTCCTGAAAGATGCAGGGGCATACGCGGTCGAATTTCTGGCCTTCGCTGCCGCGGGCGATATGATCCGCTGACACAATATTGCTATCATGCTTAAAAAAAGAGTTAACTTCTTGTACTCAATTCCATACATGTGTGATAAAATGATAAAAATATTTTTTGTAAGTGCGTTGTATGTGAAGGAGGTATGTAATGACAAAACGAAAAACCGTTGCTGCAGTTTTAGCATTTGTGATGGCCTTCTGCCTGATATTCACTGCTTTCCCTGTACAGGTGTTTGCGGTGTCCGAGCTTACTTATACTTCTGATGCGCGTATATACAGCCCTAAAGATGGGGAGACTTTCAAGGTAGACGAGGAGATCCCTTTAAGGATCTATGCCGGTTTTATCGTAATTGGCGCAGCCAACTGGATACAGGTTTCCATCGAAAAAGACGGAAAGCAGGTATACTGGAATTGCTATAACTATTTGGAGACGACTACGGAATATGACCTTGGAACATTCAGACCAACTACTTCCGGAACATATACGATAACTGCCGGAACAACAAACAGCGCGGTTGACAGCAACCCTGATGGCGGAGTTATACGTGAAATATCGTCGACGAGAAAATTCAAAGTAAAGGCTTCAACTATAAAAACGATCAAGCCGGTTCTGAATGTTGAAAGAGCTGCAAAAAAGAAGGCTGTTCTGACCTGGGATAAGCCTGCAGGCGCTAAGACTCAGATATATCGTGCGACTTCAAAGAACGGTAAGTATAAACGTATCAAAACCGTATCAAAGTCAAAGTATACAGATACGAAAATAGCTGCGAACAAAGTTTATTACTATAAAATCCGGTTCACAAAAAAGGAAAAGGGCAAAACCGTTTACAGCAAGTATTCTGCTAAGGTAAAAGCAGCAAAATATAAGCCTGCGCCACCATTTGCGGTAACTCTTAAAAACACATCCAAAGGCGTGAAGATAACCTGGGGTAAATATAAAGGTGCCGGGTTTTACCTTGTAGATAAGAGTACATCGAGCAGTGGTGAAGGCGACGTGATTGCATGCACCGGAGACAACGAGCTGGAGTGGATCGATACTGAAGTAACCAGCGGAAAGACTTACTATTACCGGGTAACCGCGTGGTATGGCAATGAGGATAAACCAAGAGCAAAAACCAAAGTTGTTAAAATAAAGTATTCCAAATAAAAGATAAGCAATCAATGTATTGCGGGCAGACTGTCGTGGGCGGTCTGCCTTTTTAATACGTTAACTAGATATCAAGCGATAACATCTCCTCTGGTGTCAGGCGGCGATATTCTCCCGGAGCCAGACCGGGATCGAGAGTCAGCGGGCCCATCGAGAGGCGCTTAAGATAGATGACCTCAGCCCCTATGGAGCTGAACATGCGCTTAACCTGGTGGAACTTTCCTTCGCGGACAGTGATCTCAGCTTCAGAAGTATACTCATCTCCAGATACAGATAGTATTTTCAGATCTGCAGGAAGGCACTCGAGACCGTCGGTAAGTACAAGTCCGTCCCGGAACAGCTCTATGTCACTATCTGTCAGAAGACCGGATACCCTGGCATAATATACCTTATCAACGTGATGTTTAGGCGACAGCAGGCGGTGTGAAAGCGCGCCGTCGTTCGTTATCAGAAGAAGGCCTTCGGTGTCGCGGTCAAGGCGTCCGACAGGAAACAGATCTTTGCGTTTCGGCTCGTCTATAAGGTCGACTACGGTAGGCTCTCTGTCATCCTCGCTCGCGCTGATAATGCCCTCAGGTTTGTTAAGCATGTAGTATACGAATTCTTCGTAGGCTATAACGGATCCTCTGAAGACCACATGCGAAGACGTGTCTACGCTGAAACCGGGATCTTTGATGATCTTGCCGTCAATGCTTACACCGCTTTTGCGTATTTCTTTTTTCAGTTCACTTCTGGTTCCGGCACCCATGTCCGAAAGGTACTTATCGAGTCTCATGCAGACCTCTTTTCACCTGATCATTGTTTTGCATAATAATTGTATCATATTCGCAACATGCGTTGATACGGCTTGAAATTTAAAGACTTCCGGCCTATAATTAATGTGGTCAAACACCAGGGGAGCGAATGCTGAGAGGTCCCGCAAGGGATGACCCTTACACCTGATCCGGGTAATGCCGGCGTAGGAAGGTAATCAAAAAGAAGAACTTTTTATTGTGTTCTGTTATCAGCGCTCTCCTTAATAATTCATTAAGGAGGTTTTTTATGGAAAAAAACAAAGGAAGAAATTATACCGCAAAAATCACTACAACGGCACTGATGGTTGCACTGGCGATTATTCTCGACCAGATCAAACTGTTCACTATGCCTCAGGGAGGGTCCGTAACACTTTTAGGAACCCTGCCTATCATTGCTCTGGGATATCTGCTCGGCACAAGATGGGGCGTTCTGGGAGGAGCTGTCACCGGACTGCTTAACCTTATATTCGGAGGCTATGTAATCCATCCTGTCCAGATGATACTTGACTATATTATCGCTTTTGGCGTAATGGGACTTTCGGGCCTTGTCAGAAACCGCAAAAATGGCCTTACAAAGGGATATCTGCTCGGCGTTTTCTGCAGATATATCTGCGCGGTGCTCAGCGGAGTCATATTTTTCGGGGAGTATGCACCGGAGAACTTCAACGCTCTCACATGGTCGCTGTGGTATAATATCACATATCTTGCTGTTGAAGGTGTGATCACCATTATCATTATAAATATCCCGGCTGTAAAGAATATGTTCGAGAACCTGAAAACACAGCTTTCAAGGCAATAACATACAAATATCAATGTAATAATTGCAAAAGGAGCGGCCCGGCCGCTCTTTTACGATGGCCTGCTTTGTAGTAAAATCAATGCATAGAGCGGAGGGAACGAAATGGCTAAAAAGAAAGATAATGGAATAGTCGTGATTGGCGCGGCCTTCGTGGATATAAAAGGATATCCTTATGCCCAGTACATCCCGGGCGGAAGGAATTCAGGACATGTTGTTGAGGTTCACGGCGGAGTAGCGCGTAACGTAGTTGAAGACATTGCGAACGTTGAGCTCAGACCTACGTTCGTTACGGTGCTCGAACCCAAGGGCATAAGCAATGATGTATCAGACAAGCTTGCAAAGCATAAGGTCAATACAGAATATATAAAACGCGCTGAAGGAGGACTGGGAACATGGCTCGCTGTTTTTGACAACAGCGGTGATGTAGTGGCCTCTATCTCCAAGCGCCCGGATCTTTCCCGCATAGCGGATATACTCGATGACAAAGGCGATGAGATTTTTAAATACGCTGACAGCATCGCTGTAGAGTTTGACGTGGAAGTACCTACTCTTAAGAAAGTGATCGCCCTGGCAGAGAAGCACGGGAAACACGTGTATGCCCCGGTCTCCAACATGTCTATCGCGATGGAGCGCAGGGACCTTCTGAAACAAATAAGCTGTCTCGTATGCAACCTCGAGGAGGCAGGGCTTCTGTTCTCGGAAGAGTATGAAGGCACGGAACCCGATGATATGAGCGCTATACTTCTGAAAAAGATCACTCAGGCGCAGATCCCGTCCATGGTCGTCACTATGGGCAGCAAAGGTGCGGTTTATGCTTCGATGGACGGCGAGTGCGGGCACTGCCCGGCGCCTAAAACCGAGGTCAGGGATACTACTGGAGCCGGTGATGCATTCTTCGCAGGTGTGGCTATTGGCCTTACGTATGGTAAAAACATGGGAGAGTCATGTGCTATCGGAACAAGGCTTGCCAATTCTGTAATAGTCACTGACGAAAATGTTTGCCCTAGGTTCCTGCCTGCCGAATTCGGACTGGATGTGAAAAAAGAATAAGCGGAAAGTATATATTTGATAACCCTACCAGGGGGATGCCAAAAATACATAGAAAAGCATATAAAAAGGAGCCTTTTTTATTGCGGCTCTTATATTTCAATGATAAAATCACTTTGAATGGGAAACGGAAATTATTTTGAAAGTTTCCGATCTCATTGGATGAGGGGCTAAAGTATGAAAACAGATACATCACAGGAGTTACGCGTCCGGATTTTGGACGAAGCGGCGAGACAGTTTGACAAAAAGGGCGTTAAATTCACCATGGATGATCTTGCTCATGCGTTAGGTATGAGTAAAAAGACCATTTATACTGTTTTTGAGGATAAGCGATCAATAATGACGCAGACTATAGATCGTTTCTTTGATGATGCCCTTATCGAAGAAGGATTGATCCTCAATGATGAAAGTCTGACCATTCCCGAGCAGCTGACGGCGATTATAGGCCGCGTGCCGGAACGTTATACCCAGAATGATCTGACGCAGCTGTATGTTCTCAAAGAGAAGTATCCATCGGTGTACAGACACTGGAAAATCTGCAGGGAGAATTACTGGGAAGGTGTTGCTTTATTGCTTGAGAGAGGCATTAGAGAAGGCAGCATCAGGCCTGTATCATTGCCGATTCTCAAGACTATGTTCCAGGCGACTGTAGAGCAGTTCTTCCAGAAAGATGTGCTTGTAAAGAATCATATCCCGTACAGAGAGGCGCTGTCTCAGGTAGCGGATATACTTGTGAACGGGATCATTGTGAAGTAGATACATTCATGCTTTACTATACTCAGGTAAGAGGCCTTGCTGAAAAGGCATTTTATAGAGAGATATTGTAAGAGAAAGAGAGGGAAAAGTATGGCAAAAAAGGCTAAACAGCTGAGCCACGACGAGAAGATCTTTAAACTGATAAAGATTATTACTGACCGTAAAGAGGTCCTCCTCGGACTTGAGAAACCTTCAGTAGATTCTCCTGAATACTGGGGAATGGACTGCGGCTATCAGTATGTCGTCAGGAGATACGGCAAGGACATCGCAGAGGATTGTCTTGACACTGCTCTTGTAATGGGCAAGCGCAAGCCGAAAACCTGGGCTAAGATGAAAGAGCTTACAGGCTATGATGATGATCATCTGAAGACTGTACTCGAAGCTCTTGGTCAGTACGGTCTCGTTGAATGGAACAACGAAAACGAGGACGGAAAGAATCCGCAGCATGAGAGAAGATATGTACTCGACCAGTATGTACCGGGCTCCGCAGAGATCATGGTAATGAGAGACCAGATCATGTGCGAGACTCCTGAGGTTGCAGACTTTTTCGAGAGAATGACATATCTGCCGCTCGCAGGCATCACTCAGATGGTAGCTCCTGGCGGATCCGGAATCGGAATGCATGTAATCCCTGTAGAGAAGGCTATCCCTGCAGAGTGCGAGTCACTCGACATCGAGCACATTTCGTACTGGCTCAAAAAGTATGAAGGCCAGATCGGCCTCGGCATCTGCTCCTGCCGTAAGCAGCAGACAGAGCGTGGTGAAGGTTCCGGAGACATCATGCAGTACTGGTGCATGGGCCTCGGTGACTTCGCTGACTACTGCAAAGAGACCGGCATGGGCTATGACATCACTTATGAAGAAGCTCTCGAAGTACTCGAGAAGGCAGAGGAGAAGGGATATGTTCACCAGGTAACAAACATCGACGGTGCAAATAAGATCTTCGCTATCTGCAACTGCGCTGTAGGCGTCTGCAACGCCCTGAGAACATCGCAGCTCTTCAACACACCAAACCTTTCAGCTTCCCCATACCGCTCAGAAGTAGATGCTGAGAAGTGCGTAGCATGCGGCAAGTGCGTAGAGGTCTGCCCTGCAGGCGCTGTCAGACTCGGCCAGAAGCTCTGCACAAAGCACGGCGAGATCGAATACCCTAAGCAGGAGCTCCCGACCAACAACGTATGGCCTGAGGAAAAGTGGAACTGGAACTACAAGAATGAGAACGGCGTCATCCAGACATGGCCTACAGGTACTGCACCTTGCAAGGCTGCATGCCCGCTGCATATCGCTATTCAGGGCTATATCGATATGGCCAGCAGAGGCGAGTACCAGGAAGCTCTCAAGCTGATCAAGAGGGACAACCCGTTCCCTGCAGTCTGCGGTGCTATCTGCCATAAGTACTGCGAGCTCGAGTGTACAAGAGGCAGTGTTGATGAGGCGCTTGCTATCGACGATATCAAGGCATTCATCGCTGCAAAGGACCTCGAGGACGAGCATAAATATATACCTCCAATGGTATCCACAACGAGAGAACCGTTCGAACAAAAGATCGGTATCGTGGGATCCGGCCCGGCAGGACTCAGCTGCGCATATTTCCTCGCAATTGAAGGCTACAAGCCTGTAGTGTTCGAGAAGCAGGAGATGCCTGGCGGAATGATGACACTCGGTATTCCTAACTTCAGACTCGACAAGAAGGTCGTAAACGCTGAGATCGAGATCCTCAAGGCTATGGGCGTCGAGATCAGATGCAGCGTTGAAGTAGGTAAGGACGTTACATTCCAGTCACTCCGTGAAGAGGGCTTCAAGGGCTTCTTTGTAGGAACCGGTCTCCAGGCATGCGGCAAGCTGGGTATCCCTGGTGATGACGCAGAAGGCGTTATCGGCGGCGTTGACTATGTAAAGAGCGTAACACTCGGCAAGGCTAAGAAGCTCAGCGGTGACGTAGTAGTTATCGGCGGCGGAAACATCGGAGCTGACGTAGCACGTACAGCTATCCGTCAGGGCGCTAAGAGCGTTCATCTGTACTGCCTCGAGTCCTATGACGAGATGCCTATGGGCGAGGAAGATCAGGAATTCCTCAAGAACGAAGGCATAGTTATCCATGACGGCTGGGGCCAGACAGAAGTCGTTACAAAGGACGGCAAGGTAGCAGGAATCAAGTTCAGAAAGTGCCTGTCGGTCAAGAATGCAGAGGGCAGATTCGCTCCTACATTCGATGATAGCGAGACAACAGAGCAGGCTTGCTCCACAGTTCTGTTCAGCATTGGTCAGAAGCCTGATTACGGCAAGCTGTTCGAGGGAACAAAGGTCGAGCTCAGCCCAAGAGGCATGATCGTTGCAGATCCTGTCACACTGCAGACAGCAGAGCCTGACATTTTCGCAGGCGGCGACTCTGTAAGCGGACAGAAGTTCGTAGTAGATGCGCTCGCAATGGGACGTGAAGGCGCTGTATCGCTCCACAGATTCGTGAATAAGGGACAGCACCTGATGATCCACAGAAATACACGTCAGTTTACTCCTCTTAACAAAGACGATGTCGTTATTCCTGCAGCTGACTTCCGTAAGCCTCCGCGTCAGATCAGAGCGATCGACGAGGCCAAGAAGCTCACCATGGAGTATGAGATCAAGCAGTTCAGCGAAGAGCAGATCAAGAAGGAAGCTGAGAGATGCCTCAAGTGCGGACGCAGCGTAGTTGATACAAACAAGTGCATCGGCTGCGGAATGTGCACAGTACAGTGCAAGTTCGACGCTATCCATCTCTACCGTCTGCCTGATGGAGACAAGTTCTCCAACATGATCCCTGCAGAGCAGAAGTTCCTGGGTATCGGCAAATACATGCCGTCCAGAGTAGCAGGCATCGTAAAGAAGAAAATCGTTGGCAGATAAAAGGACGGCAAGGGTTTAATGCACGAACTAGGACTTGTAAACTATGCAGTTAAAGAGGTAAGCAAGGTCGCTGAGGCGCACAACGTCAAGAAGATCAAATCCGTGACACTTGAGTTCGGTGAGGTCTCTGGAATCGTTACTTCGTATCTGTATGACTACTGGAAATGGTACTCGAAGAAGTTCCCTATGTTTGAAGGATCTACGCTGTATTGTGAAGAGATCCCTGCGGTGACATGGTGTGACAACTGCAAGATCCAGTACTCTACAGTAGCATACGGCAAGACTTGCCCTCATTGCGGTAGCGGCCGCACCTGGCTGCTGCGCGGCAATGAGATGAGGATCAAGTCGATTGAGGTGTATGACAATGACGAAGAGGGTGCGGAAAGCACCGGAGGTTTCGACACACCGGGTGAATACAAACCACAGTGATCAATACCTGTTTATTAAGGAGGCTATAATGACCAATAAGGAAATGCGCGATGTCGTAAAAGCGCTCAACGTCGAGCTGTTTAAAATGAATTATAAGGCCGGCGTCCGTCTTCCTAATCTTGAAGCTTTTCTTGCCGGAGATGACGATGCGCTTGCATATGATCCGAAGGCAAAAGAAAGACTCGAAAAGATGCTTGAGCAGGAAGTCAAAGCGAGCAAAAGGAAATAATTGCTCCGCGGAGCCGGTATGCTCCGCATAAAAAAAGTGAATAGTCCGCGGTCATGTTCGTGGTTGCAAGTCCATGCCAGATACGGGCAAAGGGACCCACGTAAGCAGCAGGCAAGAGGCGGCTGTGATCATGGCGTATCTTAGAAGTAAGTCCTCCGCAAAGCGGGTAAAGGCGAGTGTGGGGTCAAAGACCAGGTCGAGTGGCCGCGGTGCTAATCATTTAGCAACAATCAAGGGGGAGAACATAATGAGTATAATGATAGATCCTACGATGAATATCCCGATGGAAGAACTGGAACTTATTCTGGCTGGAATTACTGATGACGGAAAGATCAGCAAAGAGGCAGAGAAGGCTCTCCTCGCCCGTATAGAGGAGGGAAAGGCAAAAGATTATATTAACCCTATGGGAGAAGTCAAGAGACAACTCAGATGCAAGCTTGGCCCTGTAGAAGGTAAGAAGATCGCTGATGCCGTAGATAAGCTCTGGTAAAAACCTATATAAAAATTAATCAATATATTGTGTGCTTCTTCACAGAAGGAGCACACATTTTTTGCTTATCTTGTGGTAAAATAAGTTAGCAAACTATGACATCAGGAGGATAAGTGTTATGAAGATCAACATTTCATCAAAAAATTATCCAATGAGCGAGAAGCTCAGTAACTACATCGAAAAGAAGCTGGATAAGATCGGCAAATACTTTGACGAAGACACAACTGCAAATATAGTTGTATCTAAACTCAGAGAAACACCAAAGTTTGAGGCTACTATCAATGCAAAGCAGGCCGTTCTCAGAGCAGAGATGGCTAATGACAGCATTTACGATGCGGTAGACCTGGTTACAGATAAACTCGAATACCAGATGAGCAAGCTCAAGGGCAAGCTCGAGTCCAGATATAAAGAGAACAAGGCTCTTAAGCTGGAATTCATACCTGAACCAGAGGATGAGGATTTCGAAGAAGAGATGACCATTGTAAGGAGAAAGCAGGTTGAGCTTACTCCAATGGTAGCAGAGGAAGCGATTCTCCAGATGGAGATGCTCGGACATGACTTCTTTGTATTCCTTGACATGGATACTGATGATGTCAGCGTTGTATACAAACGCAAGGGTAACGCTTACGGACTGATCGAAACAAAGAGATAGGATAAATAAAGTATGGCAAACAACGACTGGGACCTCGACGATCTTCTGGATTTCCAATTTGACCGCGAGGTCCCGGAGAAAAGCAAAAAGATCGACGACATAGACAATGACAGAAAGCTCTATAACGAGCTCAGGAGAGAAAGCAAGAGCAGTAATGCTCCTGCTTTTGATGCGCCTGAACCACTGAGCAATCACAAGTGGATCGATGACGACAGTGATATTTTTGCGCAGTATGACAAGGAGCATGTCTTTTCGCGAATGCCTGATAATGCCCCTGTAGAGGAAGTCGATGATCATCCTCATCACAACCTTCAGGAGATAGCGGCAATAAAACAGGCATCTCAGGAGGCATATGACAGGTACAGAAGCAATTACACGAAGAACCGCAACAAAAAGCAGAAAAGTGCCTCGCGCAGAAGAGTCAATAAATTCCATCAGATTCTTACCATTATATACTTAATAACATTTGGCGTGTTTGCAGCATCAATGCTGCTCATGAATGTGCTTCCGCTTGGGATAAGCGCGGCAATGTTCGGAGTGCTGATACTTCTCAGCCTTGTGATCTTTGTACAGACCCGCAGCAGAAAAAGCAAGAACTGGGGCAAGGTGCTGGCGACACTGGCAGCGATGGTACTCATAGTATTTTATGGTGTAGGAACCGTCTATTCTCTGGGAACACTTTCATTCCTCAGCGGGAGTTCTGTAAAGAATGCCAGCGCAGTATCCGATGTGACAAAGCAGCCGTTCAACTTCATTATTTCGGGCATAGATGTAGACGGTACCATCGATTCTGAAGGCAGAAGCGATGTCAACATGGTAGTGACAGTAGATCCGAAGAGCGGTCAGATCCTGATGACATCCGTGCCGCGCGATTATGAAATCTACATGCCTGATCACGATAACGCGATGGACAAGCTGACACATACAGGCTTTTACGGAGTGCAGACCACGATCGGGGCTCTGGAGCAGCTGTTTGATACAAAGATAAACTATTATGTAAAGGTAAACTTTACTACCGTTGAGAGATTTATCGATGCGATAGGCGGCATAGATGTTGTATCCGAATATGAATTTACACCTGTAAAGCTCAAGAGCTGGACTGTTAAGAAAGGCCTTAATCACATGAGCGGAAAGCAGGCTCTTGCGTTTGCAAGGGAGCGCAAAGCGTTTGTGGATGGTGATCGGCAAAGAATCAAAAATCAGCAGCTGGTATTTGAAGCTCTTATAAAGAAAGCTACTAGCAGCCGCACAATGATACTGAGCTACAACAAGGTGCTTTCGAATCTGACTAATTACGTCGAAATGAGCTTTAGCTCGCGCGAGGTCAGAAATCTGGTCAAGTACCAGCTTGCGAAGAATCCGGATTGGAAAATCTTCAAGAATACAGTAGTGGGCGGAGACGGTATGCTGCCTACATACTCGACTGGCGGAGAATATGCGTACGTTATGACTCAGGATGTTGAAAGCATAGAGAATGCAAAGAGTCTTATAAACACGCTGCTTAAAGGAAATGATCTCCAGACGGACGAAGACGGCGTCGTGACCGTGGCATCCGGAGAATAATTAAAACAACAAAAGAAGACAGAAGGGTAAGAAATGCTTGACAATCTGATGGGAATCCTCATGAGCATAAAGGTAACCGATGTCATCGACATCGTTATCGTTGCGTACCTGCTGTACACTCTGCTCGGGTTCATTAAAGAAACCCGCGCGCAGCAGCTGTTCAGAGGAATCCTTTTGATTGTTGCTTTTTTCCTTGTTTCGGAAATGTTCAACCTTAGCCTGCTTAACTGGCTTTTCACAAGGCTTATCACTGTCGGCCTTATTGCGGTAGTCATACTGTTCCAGCCTGAGATCAGAAGGGGTCTTGAACAGATCGGGCGCAGAGGTGTTCTCAGCGGACAATTCAGAGATATTGGCAAAGAGGAGATGTACGCTACGGTCCATAAGATCGTCGATGCTGTAGACGACTTTTCGTCTACACAGACAGGAGCATTGATGGCAATCGAGCGTGAAACTATGCTCAGCGATATAAGCGAGACCGGAGTAATAATCGATGCGGAAATCTCGGTCAGGCTCCTCGGCAATTTATTCTACGAAGGATCACCTCTCCATGACGGCGCAGTTATCATCAGAGGCGACAGAGTGCATGCTGCAAGCTGTGTTCTGCCTCTTACAGAGAGAAAAGACATAGGCAAGAACCTGGGTACCAGGCACAGGGCGGCACTTGGACTAAGTGAGGTGTCAGATGCTTTTGTTATCGTGGTTTCAGAAGAGACGGGAGCTATTTCAGTCGCGCAGTATGGCGAATTCAAGCGTTTCCTTGATTTAAAAACTCTTGAGAAAATGCTGCTTGATATATATCTGCCTTCTGCTGATGACCGCGATCTGCTTTCAAGATTCAGAATACTGAGAGGAGGCAGGCGCGATGACAGATAACGGGCGTAAAATAATAAACATAATACTTGCTTTACTTGTGGCAACAGGAGCATGGTTCTTCGTTGTGTACAATTATGATCCGATGACTAATGCAAGGTACTCAGGAGTGCCTATAACATATACAGGACTTGATACTCTTGCAAACAGAGGCTATGCAGTTGCAGAGGCCAATTACAAGAATGTGGAGGTGACACTCCAGCAGAGAAGGATCGATACAGCAAATATCTCGTCAGAAGATATCTCGGTAACTGCAGATGTGAGCGGTCTTTCTACCGGAGAAAATACCGTTGCCCTGCATGTTTCCGGGCCTGAAGGCACGCAGGTAAGAGACACGTCCGTAAAGAGTGTTACCGTCGATATTGCGAGCGCAGCAAGTGTGGAGATGCCGATAATGGTCGAGTATTCGGAGGAATATGAAGAAAATGCTGTGCCTCTGATTGAGAATATGTCGGTAGAAACAGCTACTGTCATCGCTACTGAAGACAAACTTTCCGATATAGACCGGGTGGCTGCGGTCATAGATCCTGACGACCTTGATGAACAATTCAAGGCAATGACGCTTGAAATCGCAGCACTCGACAGCGACGGCAACAAAGTCATAAATGTCGTCGTTTATCCTGAAACGTTATCTTTCAGAGCTGCTGCCGGGTATACAAAAGAGGTTAGACTGGTAGTGCCTGTAAAGGATGATTCGGATGATTCATATGAGAGGACGTGCACATTCCCTGAAACCATAGTGATAAAGGGCAAAAAGAGTACTATCGATGCTTTTGCGGGTATAACAGCAAGAGAAATCGATATAGGATATTATTATGAAGACAGTGAGATACCGATCGAGATCGATCTCCCTGAAGGTGTGTCTCTTGCTGAAGGACAGGAGAACCTGATGCTGAAATTAAAAGCAGTCAAAAAGGAAAAGGAAAAGAAAAGGGAAGAGAACAACGAAGAAGAAAGCAACTAAATAAGACTTGAAGGATCACAGCCGAGGACGCGGGCGAGTGCGACAAGATACTCTGCGCGGGCTTTGGATAGATCCTTACGGCGCTGTTCATACTGTTGTATCGTTCTGACAGGAACACCACTGGCCTTAGCCAGATCACTCTGGCTGAGGCCGTTTTTATTACGCATTTTTTTGAGAGGGGTTTCTTCTGATGCTTTGGACTTGTTGCTGACAGAATCTTTTGAAATAAAGGCCGATACAGCATCTGCTGCAAACTGCTTTCCAAAAGCTCTGGCTTTTGCTGAACGTTCTTCATCACTGATGTCAAAAGGGAGACTGTCAAGGAATGAAAGTCTGCTTCCGACAAAATCGGAAATAAAAGAAGATGGCGGGAAAATGCTGATTATTTTATCAAACGACAGACAGGTTTCCCACTGTATATTAGCCAGCGTGAAGCCACACCAGTATTCCGGGCTCAAAGCCTTGGTGTAGCGCGGCTGTGTTCTTTCAAATATGATGCCGCTCTTTTCGAGAACCTCGTATGAGAGCTCGACTCCGGACATACCGGCTATTGTTCTGATATCTCCGCATTCGAAAAGGGCAGCGGTACCGGATGCTATGAACAGGTCGATCATCGTGGATATATCATAGTGAAGGCTGTATACGGAATAATCAAGCATGCAGCCAAGCGTGTCGGATGCCCTGTAAAGGCAGACCTTATCGTAGGCGTGCATCATAAGGACGGACCTCCTCCTCGATCAGATCAGTAATAAAAAAATCGCTTCTGCCGGAAGAACTCTTAATGCTTTTCATGGATCGCAACTCACGGCTTCGCCTGACAGGGAAATAAACTTCTCCGAGAGCAGGTTCGTATCCGGTAAAGATGATGTTGTCGAATGCGCGGTTGCTTTTCAGCACAAACTGCCTGTTGGAATTATCGCCTGCAAGTGCGCTTCTGAAACTCTTGTATGAGAGCTTTGCGTCAAGAAAGTCCTGGGCGAACATGAAACATCTGTTATCTGCGCGATAACCGATAATGCAGTCGCAGGACTGGTGATCTACGGAAAAATACTTGTTTATATATTCTCTGGCTCTGTATGCAGTATCCGATGAAAAATTGAATTCGCGGTAATTGAAAAGAAGTCCAAGCCAGTGGAGAGGATTGTACTGGGAACTGCAGAGGTTTATGATGCGAAGACCATCACTTTCCAGAGAGTAGGAAGAGACAAAACCATTCCTCCCTGTCCCGACAGCCCACTCGGCGGCATACTGATGGTATTCTGTGCAATAGAAACCCAGGCCGAAATCATTATACTGACGGCCGGTCCCGAATGCGGGAGATCTCACTATTTTTTCTCCTCCATGGTAGATTTTCTTGCCCATTTATTTCCTCTCGGGAGCCATTCTTATGCTTTGTTAATAGTGTACTCCTTTGGGCGTATAATTTCAAAGTATTTGAGCTGTTAGCATTTACTGAACAGAAAGTGGATGTTATAATGCTTTCTGGGATTATAACGGCGTTGCCGTAAGTATATTGAAAGGAGAATAATAATGAGAGTAGTCATTCAGGACGATTATGAAAAAATGTGCAAGTGGGCTGCGGATTACATTGCAGACAAGATAAATAATCATAAGGAGGACAGACCGTTCGTACTCGGTTTGCCAACGGGATCATCCCCGATCGGCGTATACAAGAACCTTATCGCAAAGAACAAGGCCGGCGAGCTATCGTTCAAAAACGTTGTGACATTCAACATGGACGAGTATCTGGGCCTTCCTCATGAACACGATCAGAGCTACTGGTACTTCATGCATGACAATTTCTTCGATCATCTCGTAGACATGGATCCGGCAAACATCAACATACTTGACGGAATGACGGAAGATCCTGAAGGTGAGTGTGCAAGATACGAGGATAAGATCGCTTCTTATGGCGGAATTGATCTGTTCATGGGTGGTATCGGAGTGGACGGACATTTGGCTTTCAACGAGCCTTTCACATCGCTCACATCGCGCACAGGCCTCAGAGACCTTACAACAGACACAAGAATAGTCAACTCGAGATTTTTCGGAAATGATCCGGAGGCTGTACCTGCTCAGGCGCTGTCTGTTGGCATCGGTACTGTTACAGACGCTAAGGAAGTCCTCGTTCTCATCAGCGGCCACAATAAAGCAAGAGCTATGGCAGCTGTAGTAGAAGGTGGAGTCAGCCAGAAGTGGACATGCTCAGCATTACAGATGCACAACGGTGCAATCATCGCTTGTGACGAAGAGGCATGCGGCGAACTGACAGTAGATACATACAAATACTTCCTCGACATCGAGAAAAAGGAGAGACTGTAATGGGTAAGTATTTCGGAACAGACGGCTTCCGTGGCGAAGCAAATAAAACGCTGACATTTGATCATGCTATCAAGATTGGACGATATCTCGGATGGTATTATGGCAAAAGGCTCGACCGAAAGGCTAAGGTCGTAATCGGAAAGGATACGAGAAGATCAAGCTACATGTTTGAGTACGCGCTGTGCACAGGACTTATGGCATCCGGTGCCGACGCTTACATAATGCATGTAACAACAACACCTTCGGTATCTTATATTGCGAGAGTTGATGATTTTGATTGTGGCATCATGATATCGGCATCGCACAATCCGTATTATGATAACGGCATCAAGATCGTCAATAACAACGGCGAAAAGATGGACGAGGAGACCCTTCTTAAAATCGAAGCTTACATCGATGGCGAGATGGAAGTGCCTATGGCTGAACGCGATGAGATTGGACGCACAGTCGACTATGTTTCCGGACGTAACCGTTACATCGGATATCTGATTTCGATGTCAAAGTTCAGCTTCAAGGATGTAAAAGTTGGCCTTGATGTTGCCAATGGTGCAGCATGGTCGATTGCTAAGGGTGTATTTGACGCACTTGGTGCAAAGACTTATGTAATGAATGATGAACCGGATGGCTACAATATTAATACCAACTGCGGCTCCACACATATAGAGCATCTGCAGAAATTTGTTGTGGACAAGGGCCTCGATGTTGGATTCGCTTATGATGGCGATGCGGACAGATGTCTCTGTGTGGATGAGAAGGGTAATGTAGTTACTGGCGATCATATCTTGTACATTTACGGAAAATACATGAAGGACAGAGGCAAACTGCTCAACAACAAGGTAGTCACTACTGTAATGTCGAACTTCGGTCTATACAAGGCACTCGATAAAGAGGGCATCGAATATGAGCAGACAAAGGTCGGAGACAAATATGTATATGAGAACATGGTGCAGAATGGTCACCGTATCGGCGGAGAGCAGAGCGGACATATTATCTTCACCAAGTACGCTACAACCGGTGATGGTATCCTCACATCTCTCAAGCTGATGGAGGCTATGCTGGCAAGAAAGAAGAAGATGAGCGAGCTTGCAGCTCCGGTAGTGTTCTATCCACAGGTCCTGAAGAACGTAAGAGTAAAGAGCAAAGAAGCGTGTATGAATGATCCTGATGTACTGGCTGCTGATCAGGCTGCAAAGAAAGCGCTCGGCGACAAAGGCCGCACTCTGCTGCGTGAGTCGGGCACTGAGCCTGTAGTGCGCGTTATGGCAGAGGCACCATCCGAGGAAGAGTGCGAGAAGTATGTCGATCAGATCATCGACGTGATCCGCGCAAAAGGACATCTCGTAGATTAGGAGGCATAAATGTATACAATTAATGATCTTTACGATCTTGACCATACGCTGGCTAAAGACTACCTTTCGCAGTTCACTTACCCATGGGAAGCGTTAAAGGGCATCAAGGACTTCATCCTTGAGCTCGGACCGACGCTCGATCCGGAGGAGTATGAAGAGGTCAGCGAAAACGTTTGGGTTCACAAGACGGCAAAGGTGTTCCCGAGCGCTTATCTCGGTGCTCCATGCATTATTGGACCGGAGACTGAAGTCAGACACTGTGCTTTCGTAAGAGGTTCGGCTCTTGTAGGCCGTAAGTGCGTGGTAGGTAACTCTGTTGAGCTGAAGAACGTAATCCTTTTCGACAATGTTCAGACTCCGCATTACAACTATGTAGGAGACTCGATTCTCGGTCATTACAGTCACATGGGTGCAGGTTCCATCACATCTAACGTAAAAGCGGATAAGAAGCTTGTTGTCGTACACAATGGAACTGAGCAGATCGAAACGGGCGTCAAGAAATTCGGAGCAATGCTGGGCGACCATGTTGAAGTAGGCTGCAATGCAGTGCTCAATCCGGGGACTGTAGTCGGCCGCAACTCAAACATCTACCCGACGACATGTGTAAGAGGAGTCATTCCTGAAAACAGTATCTGTAAAAATGGCGGGGATGTAGTCGAAAAAAGATAATAAAACATAAAAAAATCAAAGACCGGTGCTGAAATGGTGAGTCATCCATTGATGCATCGGTCTTTCTATATGGTATAATAACTGTGTATAAGCCGGAATGTGACAAAAGAGGGGAATCTGTTATGAGAAAGACTAAGATTGTATGCACCATGGGCCCTAGGGAGTCCGATGATAAGATCCTCGCTGAACTTGCGAAAGAGATGGATGTTGCCAGATTTAATTTTTCGCATGGTACTCATGAGAGCCATCTTGAAATGCTGACGCGAGTCAGAAAAGCTGCGAAAGAAGCCGGCAGACCTATAGCCATGCTTCTTGATACGAAGGGACCGGAGATCCGTACGGGTCTGCTCGAAGGTCACAAAAGCGTAAAACTGGAAAAGGGCGGAAAGGTGATCCTTTCATACGCTGAGGATCCGGCCGCAGAGGGCAATGCAGAACAAGTCTACGTCACTTACAAAGACATTGCTGCTGATCTTTCTGCAGGTGATACCGTGCTGGTAGATGACGGAGCCATTGAGCTGAAAGTAGAATCGATCGAAGGCGGTGCGCTTATCTGCCGCATCATAAACGGCGGTGTTCTTTCTGAGAGAAAAGGTGTCAATTTGCCGGGCATCAAGGTAGGACTTCCTGATCTTACGGAAAAAGATTACGAAGATATCAAGTTCGGGCTTGAGAATGAATATGACTTTATCGCAGCCTCTTTTGTCAGAAATGCAGGTACAATAAACAAGATCCGTAAACTTGCAGAAGAATATGGCTCACGCATAAAGATCATAGCCAAGATAGAGTCCGGAGAGGGAATCGACAATCTGGAAGAGATCATAGACGCAGCAGATGGTGTAATGGTTGCAAGGGGAGACCTCGGAGTAGAGGTAGAGGCCAGGATGATCCCTCAGCTGCAGCGTGAGATGATCGCCAGATGCAATGAAAAAGGAAAAATAGTAATAACAGCTACACAGATGCTAGATTCAATGATGCGCAATCCGCGTCCTACAAGAGCGGAGGTCACAGACGTTGCCAATGCCGTTTATGACGGTTCCGACGCTGTTATGCTTTCAGGTGAAACAGCAAGCGGAGAGTACCCTGTTGAGGCGCTCAAGATGATGGCTTCAATAGCTGAGTATACGGAGCAGTTCGCAGTAAATCACCATGTGCTTCAGGAATCAGAGAACGTCTCTATATCGAGCACTACATGTATGGCTGCTGTAACAGCTGCTAAGGAGCTCAGGGCAAGAGCTATTCTGGCACCTACATCATCAGGTTCGACTGTAGTACAGGTATCAAAGTGCAGACCTGATTCCGATATCTACGCATTTTCTCCTGAGCCTATGGTAGTAAGACAGATGAATCTGCTGTGGGGAGTAAAGCCTATGCTGTCTGACAGGGCACATTCCACAGACGAGTTAATGGAGGACTGCCTGGAGATCATGAGAGAGAAAGGCCTGTCTGCCAGAGGAGACATTATGGTGTTCATTGCCGGTGTTGTAAGAGGCAGACACAGCTACCAGAGATCGCAAACCAATACAATGAAAATAATAGAGATATGATTTAAGTATGATACAGCCGTCCAAAAAGGACGGCTGTATTATTGAAGTGAAATATCTCTGGTGATAAAATTGTTAGGTCATTTGTTTAAATAAATACCGTAATAATGAGAAGGGAAGGAAACATGAGCACAGAAAGAAGAGTAGGGACTGTATCACGCGGCATAAGATGTCCGATATTCCGTGAAGGAGACGACCTGGCGCAGATGGTAGTTGACAGCGTTCTTGAAGCGGCAGCTTCCGATGACGGATTTGAAGTCAGAGACAGAGACGTAGTATGTATCACTGAGTCTGTCGTGGCAAGATGCCAGGGTAATTACGCAAGTGTTGAAGACATCGCTGCGGACGTAAAGGCAAAATTGGGCGGAAAGACTGTCGGAGTTATCTGGCCTATACTTTCAAGAAACAGATTTGCTATCTGCCTGAGAGGAATCTCAATGGGTGCAGAGAAAGTGGTACTTATGCTCAGTTACCCTTCGGACGAGGTAGGAAATGCTCTCCTCACAATGGATCAGATAGATGAGTCCGGCATCAACCCGTACAGAGATGTTCTCACAGTTGAAAAGTACAGAGAGCTTTTCGGAGAAAACAAGCACCAGTTCACAGGTGTTGATTACGTGGCATACTACGGCGATCTCATCAGAGCTGCAGGCGCAGAGGCTGAGATCATTTTCGCGAATCACGCCGAGGAGATCCTCAACTACACAAACAATGTAATCAACTGCGACATCCACACACGCGCACGCACAAAGAGAATCCTTAAGGAAAAGGGGGCCAATGTGTACGGCATGGATGAGATCCTGAACGCACCTGTCAATGGCAGCGGATATAACGCAGATTTCGGACTGCTTGGTTCCAACAAGGCTACTGAGAATACGGTCAAGCTCTTCCCAAGGGAAGCTCAGCACATCGTTGATGATATCCAGGATAAGATACTTGAGAAGACCGGAAAGTGCGTAGAGGTAATGATCTACGGAGACGGAGCTTTCAAGGATCCTGTAGGAAAAATCTGGGAGCTTGCTGATCCTGTGGTATCGCCATTCTATACACCGGGACTCGAGGGCACACCAAACGAGCTTAAGCTGAAATATCTTGCGGACAACGACTTTGCTAACCTTACAGGTGAGGAACTCAGAGAGGCGATCAGCAAAGCGATTGCGGACAAACCGCAGGAGAGTCTGGTAGGCAACATGGTATCAGAAGGTACCACACCGAGAAGGCTGACCGACCTGATCGGATCGCTCTGCGACCTTACATCAGGCTCCGGCGACAAGGGAACACCGGTCGTTTACATCCAGGGCTACTTCGACAACTACACAACAGGAAAGTAATAAAAGGCTGCAAATAACAGATCCCGCGGCGCATATTATGCCGCGGGATCATTTTGTTTTTTGAGTCACTGATAAGTCGGTGCAGTAATTTTGCAGGCAGTATCAGTCCCAGAGATTGAGAGGGTAGGTGCCGTCCGCTTTGAGTGCAGCGAACTTAGCTACCACTTCAGGCTTGTCCTCTTTATATGTTACGCCGAACCACTTGTCAGAAGACGTGAGCACTTCATAAGAAGCCGATCCGTCAGCTATCTGCTGATTGATAGGTGTCTGAATATAGTACTCGCCTTTCATAGGGTTTTCAGCAAGTATCCTTTCGAGAGCCTTAACAAAGCCTTCCTTCAGGATCGACATGTATTCAAGACCGAATCCCCACAGGTTCATCGATACCGGTGAGTCTGCAGGAATGATTTCTTTGCTGCCGTCAGGAAGTGTGTCGGTAACGGTGCCGTCAGCCTCTCTGCCGACTTTGAGGTGTTCAACGATGTCTGTGAGCATGCCGTCTTTGGCCTTGCAGATGCCGCGCGAAACAGTACCGTTTTCTGAAAGGGTCTTTTCTACTTCGAATCCGACCATGCAGTTGTGAGAAGCGTCAGCCTTTGTTGTCAGGAATTCATATGTCTTGACAAAGCCTTCCTTGCCATAGTAGTCGTCTGCGTTGATGACTGCAAACGGAGCATCTATGATGTTACGTGCAGAAAGTACAGCCTGGCCGGTTCCCCAAGGCTTGGTGCGGCCTTCAGGAAGGGTAAAGCCTTCAGGCAAGTCGGTGCCTTCCTGGAAAGCATAATGCACTTCATATTTTCTGCCTGCGCCGTTTTCGATATGCTCTTTGAAAACATCTTCAAAATCGTGCTTGATGATGAAGCATACTCTGCGGAATCCTGCCTGATAAGCATCGTAAAGGCTGAAATCCATTATGATGTCGCCCTGATCGGTAATCTTGTCCAGCTGCTTGTTGCCGCCGTATCTGCTGCCCATGCCGGCAGCCATGATGACTAAAATCGGTTCCATATTGTTTTCTCCTTGATTTACTGAAGTGCTGCCCGCAGACGTGCGCGCACCTTCTCTTCGCCCATTATCTGTTGGATTGCCCATACGTCAGGCGACTGCGCGCGCCCCATAAGAGCGATCCTTATGACTGTACTGACATGTCCCACATGACCCTTATAATCCTCAGGATGCTTTTTGAAATCCTTTGGCTTCGCAGCGTATCCCATGGATACGGCGATCTCTCTTATCTTTTCGAACCACTGCCCGTTGTCGTCTGAGTGATCGTAGGAATCCAGATAAGCACTTAGTATCGCTTTCGCGTCTGCTGCTGCCTCTGCAGGATATTCATCCCTGATCTCAAAAGATTCATCGAAGAAATAGCCAATGAACTCCATTATCTGCTTTGCGTATACAAGGTCAGCTCTCGGACGGGCGTCATGTCTGCCGAGGTCAAGGATCTCTGCCAGATGATCCATGTCTGTAAACATATACCCGAATTCAGGAGCGAACTCGTCTGACCACGACTTCAGCCAGGCAGCCAGTTCGCGCGCGTCTATATGAAGCAGGGTGTTTTTGCTTACGTCGTTGAGTTTATCGAGGTCGAAGAGAGCTCCGCTGCTTGACATCTTCTCTGTCGAAAACCTGAAATCCTCTGCAGAAGCGTCAGGATTCTCTATACGCCACTCCTCGTAATTCGAGTTAAGTATCGTGAGCAGGTATTCTCTGACAGCCGCCGGATGATAGCCTTCGTTGCGGTAGAAGTCGAGTGAAAGCTCAGGATCTTTACGTTTCGAGAGCTTGCGCTTGTTGCCGTCCTCTCCGATCTTCATGAGCTGTGCCGTGTGGCAGTATACCGGAAGATCCCATCCGAGATCCTCAAAGAGCTCTACATGAATAGGAAGAGAAGGAAGCCATTCCTCGCCTCTGACGACATGAGTAGTACGCATCAGATGGTCATCGACTACATGCGCAAAGTGATAGGTCGGGATTCCTGTCTGCTTAATGATGACCACATCGAGGAAGTTGTCAGGCACTGAGAGCTCGCCGCGAATGGCATCGTTCACCGTGTGTCTTGCAGTTTCCTCAGCTGAAGCATTAGGCACACCGTTCGATTTAAGTCTTATGACGAATGGCTCGCCTGCTTTGATTTTCGATACAATCTCGGCCTCAACAGCTTCGTCTTTGTCCCAGTCTCTGTATTTAGACCAGCCTGCATAAATACCCGGGGCGATCTTTTCGCTCTCCTGCTTCTCCCTGATGGCGCTTATCTCTTCCTCGGTAAGGAAGCAAGGATAGGCAAGGCCTTCTGCCAGTAGTTTTTTGGCAAATGTGCGGTATATCTCACCGCGGTGGCTTTGAGTGTAGTCTCCGTAGTTTCCGATGTCACCCTTTTCTGTTACACCCTCATCAAAGCGGATGCCGAAGAAGTCAAGAGAGCCAATAATGGTCTCCACAGCATTCTCGACATAACGCTTGTCATCGGTATCTTCTATTCTCAGATAGAAAACACCGCCGCTCTGATGCGCCAGCCTCTCATCTACGAAAGCGCCGTACAGGTTGCCGAGATGGATGAATCCCGTAGGACTCGGACCGAGCCTCGTGACCATCGCTCCCTCAGGAAGATCTCTTGACGGATACATCGCCTCGTAATCCACGGGAGTATGCGCGAGTGACGGATAAATGAGTTCACTTAATTCTGTATAGTTCATAATGATTTTGTTTCCTTCTTATCAGTATAATCTGCCTCATGTATTCTAACACACAAAGAGCGTTCAATTCATCTAAACCTGCAATTATCATTAAAAAGAGAAGCCCTGCGTGGATTAACGAAGACATGCTGGTAATAGAACAAAAGGGGCATGCGTAATTTGTATTAGTGTACAAAAGAAAACGCTAAAAAACGCAAAAAACAGAGTGCGCAGCATTGACTGACAAAGTTTATGAGAATATAATTGCAATGATTTTTGTTTAACAAACATATTGAAATATCAAGCAAGAGAGGGTCGGAGACCGCTTTAAGCACGGCGGAACAGAGACCCGAAAGAAGGGACAACTTATGAAAGGAAACTTAATTATCGGACAGTCCGGCGGACCTACCGCAGTAATCAACTCCAGCCTTGCAGGTGTTATTAAAGCCAGCTGGAAAGCAGGAATCAGAAGAATCTACGGAATGCACTACGGCATAGAAGGATTCCTTAACGAGGACATCGTAGACATCGAAGACTATATTACAAGTGGACAGGATCTCTCGCTGCTCAAGAGAACTCCTTCTTCATTCCTCGGCACATGCCGTTATAAACTGCCTCCTATTGAAGGCAACGAAAAGCTTTATGAGAAAATCTTCGACATACTCGACAAGAGAAACATCGAGTTCTTTCTCTACAACGGAGGAAATGATTCGATGGATACCATAAAACAGCTTGCTGACTATGCTGTCACACATCAGAAGAAGCAGAAGTTCATGGGCATTCCTAAGACTATCGATAACGACCTGCCTATGACTGACCACTGCCCTGGCTATGGCTCGGCTGCAAAGTATATTGCAACATCGATGAAAGAGATCATCAGAGACAACGAGAGCTACGGCGTATCCAAGCCTACTATATGCATCGTTGAGATCATGGGCCGCCATGCCGGATGGCTCACAGCTGCAGCTGCTCTGTCAAAAGACATCGACTGCTCAGGCCCTGACCTGATCTATCTGCCGGAAGTCACATTTGATATCAATGACTTCATTGAGAGGATAAAGAAACTCGCTAAGACCAAGAAGTCAGTCGTAATTGCTGTTTCTGAAGGTCTCAAGACAGCAGACGGCAAGTTTGTATGCGAGCTCGGAACTGTAAATGATCACGTAGATGCGTTTGGTCACAAGCAGCTCGCCGGTACAGCGGCGTATCTTGCAAGCCTTGTAACCCAGCAGACAGGACTCAAGTCACGTTACATCGAGTTCTCATCACTTCAGAGATGTGCTGCTCACCTTGCTTCCAGAAGCGATTCAGATGAGGCATATAACGTCGGATACTTTGCTGCAAAAGCTGCTTTTGAAGGCAATAGCGGTAAGATGGTAACCATTCAGGTCGACAGCAGGGAGCCGTATGTAGAGACATATGACATGTTCGATATCCATGAGGTAGCAAACATAGAGCGCAAGGTTCCTCTGGAATGGATAATCAACGATGGCACATATGTAAGTGATGATTATCTCAAATATGCAAGACCGTTCATTATCGGACGCGTTCCTCCTTACACAGCAGGCGGACTGCCTGTTCATCTGACGATGACAAAGAAAAGAAACCATTAATAATAGAACGGAGCATCTCTTGAAAGACAATTTAATGATCAAAGAGGTAAAGACTAAGGCGGAGAGGAGAGTCTTCGTGGACTTTCCAAACCGCCTTTATCGTGACCATGAAAATTTTGTACCGGCATTTTACGGCGACGACATAGACGACTGGGATGAGAAGAAAAACCCGGCATTCGAGTACTGCGAGGCAAAGTCCTGGCTTGCTTACAGAGATGGAGAGGTCGTCGGCCGCATAGGCGCCATCCTGAGCCACGCTTCCAACGAGAAGTGGGGTACCAGGCGCATGCGCTTTTCCCAGGTGGATTTTATAGATGACAGGGATGTGTCAAAGGCACTCTTCGATGAAGTGGAAAAATGGGCTAAAGAGAAGGGCATGAATGAAGTTCACGGACCGCTCGGCTTCTGCGACCTTGACAGGGAAGGCATGCTGGTAGAGGGATTTGATAAGCGCAGCATGTTCTACACTTATTATAATGATCCCTATTATATCGATCATCTGGAAGCTCTTGGATACGTAAAGGACACAGACTGGATAGAGCACCTTATACCGCTGAACGGCTGGGACGATCCTAATTACATAAGGCTGAAGAGAATCTCCGATGCCATGCTTAAGAGGACGGGATTCCATAAGGTGGAGGTAAAGCACAAGGCTCAGTACAAGCCTTATATCAAGCAGGTCTTTGAGCTTGTAAACATAGCCTACTCACACCTTTACGGAGTGGTGGAGCTTAACGAAAAACAGATCAGAAAGTATACAAACAAGTTCCTGCCGCTGGTTGACCCGGACTTCGTATGCCTGATAGTAGACGATAACGATAAGCTGATGGGATTTGGAGTCGGCGCGCCGTCAACGGCAGAGGCCATGCGCAAATGCGGCGGACATCTTATGCCGCTCGGATGGATCGGGCTCCTGAAGGCGCTGATGCAGAAAAAGGATACTCTCGACCTGCTGCTGATAGCTGTGAGGCCGGAGTACCAGAAGACAGGACTCAACGGAGTCATAATGGAGCATCTGTTCACCGGCTGCAACAAGAACGGCATTAGAAAAGCCGAAACAGGGCCGCAGCTTGAGTGGAATACAAACGTGCATCATCAGTGGAAGATGTTCAATATTGAGCCTCACAAACGCAGACGCTGCTTTGTTAAACAGATATAGGCATTATAAGAGCCCGGTTCTCCGGGCTCTTGTGGTTAAATGGTGAGGTTATACATATCCGCGTATATGCCGCCTTTTTTCAGAAGCTCGTTGTGTGAGCCTTCCTCGGCTATACCGTCTTCTGTCAGCACTACGATGCGGTCCGCGTTCTTTACCGTCGACAACCTGTGGGCGATAGTGATGGTGGTGCGGCCCTTCGCGAGCTCGGCAAGAGATTCCTGAACATAGCGCTCGCTCTCGTTGTCGAGCGATGAGGTAGCTTCATCGAGTATCAGGATCGGAGGATTCTTGAGGAATACCCTGGCTATGCTGATGCGTTGCTTCTGGCCGCCGGACAGTCTGGCTCCGCGTTCACCCACATAGGTGTCATAGCCGTCGGGCAGCTCGCTGATGAACTCATCCGCGCCGGCCAGTTTCGCCGCCGCAATAATTTCCTCGCGGCTTGCACCCGGTCTGCCGTATTCAATATTGCCTGCTACAGTGTCCGAGAAAAGGTATACTTCCTGCTGCATCATTCCGATCTTTGTTCGCAGCGAACGCACCTTGTAGTCGCGTATATCTCTGCCGTCAACAAGTATGGCACCGTCGCTCACGTCATAAAAACGCGGTATCAGATTGCAGAAAGTCGTTTTGCCTGCACCGCTCGGACCCACAACGGCTACGTTCTCGCCGCTTGCGATGCTGATGTTTATATGGCTCAGCACCTGTGTACCGGCCGGAATGCTGTGTACATCATCGTCTTTGCCTGCTTCATACGCGAATGAGACATCCCGGAATTCGATTTCTCCGTGTACTTCATCGGGCATGTCTACTGCACCCGGAGCATCCTCGATCTCGATTTCGGTATCCATAACTTCGACGAATCTTTCGATACCGGTTATGCCGCGCTGGAACTGTTCGGTGAATTCGACTACTCGGCGTACGGATTCAAGCAGAACCGCCACATACATAAGATATGCTATAAAGTCTCCGGCAGTTATGAGTCCGCGGATCAGTGCTGACGAACCGAAGAAAACGATAGAAATGTACATGAGCCCGTCGAAAAGACGGGTGACACCTCTGAATCCGGCCATGTTCCTGTAACCGACTTTTTTTGTCGTAAGGAATCTTTCGTTGCCTTCTTCGAAACGCTTTTCTTCAACGTCTTCATTGGCAAATGACTTGGATACGCGTATACCAAGAAGGCTGTCCTCTACGTGCGAATTGATCTCGCCGAGCTCAGAACGCTGCCATTTGAAAGCGTTGCGCATCCGTACCCTGAACTTCATGGCACATACGAGCATGAGCGGTATAAGAGCAAAGAGCAAAAGAGTAAGCGGCACGTTCACCTGTATAAGCACGGTGAAAGCCACGATGATCTTGACTGCCGCGATAAAATACTCTTCAGGGCAGTGATGGGCAAACTCGGTAATGTCGAAAAGATCGGTAGTGATACGGGATATCAGCTGGCCGGTCTTGTTGCTGGTATAGTACCCATAGGAGAGCTCCTGAAATTTAGCGAAGAGGTCTCTGCGCATGTCCTTTTCGATCTGCGCACCCATAATATGGCCGCGGTTCTGCATGTAATAGTTGGCAGCGACGTCTATCACCCTGAGCACTATGTAAAGTGCGGTGATGCGAATGACCAGATCTACCGTGAGATCAGCAGGTGAAGTGGTCACAGTGTTCGTTATGAACCGCACGATCACAGGCAGCACAAGATCACATACACTTGTAAGCGAAGCGCAGAACAGGTCGAACACAAGTATGTACCAATATGGCTTGAAGTATGGGTAGAACCTCTTCAGTAAGTATTTTGTTGACATCTGTTTCTGTTCCATAGTGCAGCAATTATACATTATTTGTTGAAGATTGAGAGCGTTTCTAATAAAATTAATCAGTTAGAAACTATATTATCCGGAAGGCTCAGAAATGGAACTTAATAGAAAGAGGATCGAACGCATCCTGATTACGGTAGCCGGAAATGTACTTTACGCTGCCGGCGTAAACCTGATGATCAACCCGATACATCTTTACAGCGGAGGGTTTACAGGTATCGCCCAGCTGATAAGGCTGTTCCTTATCGGATTTTTGCATATTCCCGAGATCCCGGGCGTCGACTACATGGGCATAATATATTTTGCCATCAACATTCCCCTTTTTTTCATGGCTTACAAGGTGATGGGGCGGAAGTTCTGCATCACTACGCTCATCTCGATCGCCATGGCTTCTGCCTTCCTGGCGATAATACCGGTACCTGCAGTTCCTATAGTTGAGGACCGCATACTGGCATCAGTAGTGGGTGGACTCGGAAGCGGCGTCGGAGCCGGACTCGTGCTGAGGGCCGGAAGCTCACAGGGAGGACAGGACGTCATCGGGGTATGCCTCGCAAAAACACATCCGAACTTCAAAGTCGGAACAATAGGCATAATCATAAGCATATGCATATATACGATATGCCTCTTTATCTATGATATACCGACTGTTCTGTACTCGGTCATATTTGCGGTCGTAACGGGCCTCGGGATCGACCATGTCCATACGCAGAACATCAAGCAGGAATGCATGATATTCACTAAGAAACCGGGCCTCCCGGATGCCATACTGCACGATCTTAACAGAGGCGCTACTATATGGGAAGGCCAGGGAGCTTACACCGGTGATGATACTCAGGTGCTGGTAACAGTCATCAGCAAATATGAGGAGCCGCATCTGAAGGAGATCATAGCAAAGCATGATGAGAACGCCTTTATGATAATAAGTGATAACATCAGAGTCGTGGGACTCTTTCAAAAGAGATTTACGGAGTGATAGAATAAATCCATGTTTATCTTTAAAATTTTACTGATAATACTGATAGCGTTGCCGGTCATAGCGCTTGCGTCATACTTCTATTCACAGATGCTCAGCTATATTAAGGTCAAAAATGGTATTGAGGACGAGGCAATCAGACAGAGTGCTGCTGAATCGATATCCGTGAAAAGCAGCAAAAAGAGCAGCAGGAAGAATAGAAAGAAGGAGAAGCAGGAATGAAGGGCTTGTTTATTACCCTTGAAGGCGGCGACGGATCCGGCAAATCGACACAGATAAGAAATATTGAAAGGTTCTTCACGGAGAAGGGCTTTGTTGTGCTGCATACCAGGGAACCGGGAGGTTCGCGCATAAGCGAAAAACTCAGAGAGATACTCCTGGATACTGAAAACACAGAGATGGATGCCGTGACGGAGATGTTCATCTATGCGGCTTCGAGGGCGCAGCACGTGAGAGAAACGATTATCCCTGCCCTGGAGCGCGGAGAGATAGTGATCTGTGACAGGTTTGTGGACTCTTCAATTGCATATCAGGCATACGGAAGACGTCTCGGCAGCATGGTGGCTGAAGTCAACATGTATGCCACAGGCGGACTCAGCCCTGATCTTACCATCTGGCTTGATATAGATCCTGAAACAGGAAAGGCCAGAGCTTCCGGCGACAAGGGACCGGACAGGCTCGATCTCGAATCCTCGGATTTCCATGCAAGAGTCCGCGAGGGATATAAGGCAATTTCAGAGGCTGAGCCGAAAAGATTCAGAAGAATAGACGCTTCCGGTTCAATAGAAGAGATAAAAGATAAAATCTACAGCTGCCTGGAGGAGCTCTGCTGAGAAAGATGCATCTGAACACCATAATCAAAAGCATCACGGGCGGAGCCAGCTCTGCCCATGCGTACATAATAGAAGGTAAAGCGGGCAGTGGCAGAGATGAATTCATTAAAAAACTGTCGATGGGTCTCGAATGCAGATGTACGGATGTTGCGTCAAGACCATGCGGCAGCTGTAATGCATGCAGACAGATCGCAGCAGGCTCGTCTATGGATATAGTCCGTATGCAGATGAGCGGAAAGACTGCCTATAAGACGGAAGACGCAAATGCTTTCAGCAGCAGACTTGATATGGATGCTTACGGCAGGTATCTCATAGGCATAATCGATGACGCGGACAGCCTGAGCGAGACTGTGCAGAACAAGCTGCTCAAGACACTTGAGGAGCCACGTCCTGATGTTATACTACTTCTCGGAACATCCAATCCCGATCATCTTTTGAGCACTGTAAGGTCGAGATGCAGCACTATCAGACTGCAGCCTGAGCAGGCTGCTCCGGATGAAGAAGAAAAAGAAAGGGCAGACGCTTTAAGGGCTGCTGCAGAAATGCTGGGTGGAAAAGGCGCTTTCTGTGAATTCAGAGAAGCAATTGAAAAGAATGTAAAAACGCGCGCTGACGCGATCACGCTTATAGATCAGGCGGAAGACGGATTCCGTGAACGCATGATGTCGGGGGACTCTGCAGCTGCTATGGCCGACAGGCTGGAGCTGTGTGAAAAGGCGCGTGCTGATATCGAAAGGGACATGGACAGGAGTAAGGCTCTGAAAAGGCTCCGTCTGGAGCTTACAGGGCACTGATACAGGAGGAAATACAGTAATGGTTGAAATAGTCGGAGTCGGATTCATGAAGACCGGCAAAACATATTATTTTGATCCGGTCGGGAAGACGTTTGAACTCGGAGACATGGTCATTGTTGAAACAGCAAGGGGCATGGAACTGGGGCACATTCTGATTGCAAATAAAGAAATAGATGAATCCGAACTGGTAGCGGAACTGAAACCTGTAGAGCGCAAGGCGACGGAAGCGGACCTCAGGAAATACCACGAGAATCTCGCTAAACGTGAAGACGCGCTTAAAGTATGTGCTGAAAAGATTGAAAAACACGAGCTCGATATGAAGCTGATCGACGTTGAATTCATGATCGATGGCTCCAAAATAGTTTTCTACTTCTCGGCAGACGGCAGGGTGGACTTCAGAGAACTGGCAAAGGATCTTGCCGGATACTTCAAAAACAGAATAGAACTCAGGCAGATCGGAGTCAGGGATGAAGCGAGGATGCTTGGAGGCATCGGAATCTGCGGAAGACCTCTCTGTTGCAGCAAATGGCTTTCGGATTTTCATCCGGTGTCGATCAAAATGGCAAAACAGCAGAATCTCTCGCTCAATCCATCAAAGATATCGGGAACATGCGGAAGGCTGATGTGCTGCCTCAATTTTGAAGATAAAACCTACAAAGAGCTCCGTAAGGGTATGCCTAAAGACAACGAGAGAGTTGAGACGCCTGACGGCCTTGCAAAAGTAGTCAATGTCGACTACTTCAATGGTAAAATCAACACCCGCGCTATTGAAAAGGATCCTGAAACGGGAGAGGAAGTCTTTTCGCAGGAGATCCATTCCTTCAGAAAAGAGGAAATCAAAAGGATCGGAAAGAATGCCGGAAAGGACCGCATGGACGACATCCCGCTCGAAGTCATGTTTGATTCTGAGGTCGATGACGAGGAGATCCGCGAACTCGAAGAGCTGATGAGAGAGTTCTGATGGAAAGGATAGACGATACCGGATTCGGAGGCATCAGGGTCATTCAGAAAAAGGGCTCGGGATATGGAGTGGATGCCGTTCTGCTAGCAGCATTTGCGGCAGGTGAGACAGGAGCAAAAGGACTTCCTAAAGGTTCCGCAGCGCCGCTGCGGATAGCAGACCTCGGCACGGGATGCGGAGTGGCTGCGTTTATTCTTCACCACAAGCTCAGCGGCGCATTGATGACCGGATACGACATCAGCGCAAATGCCATAGACAGAGCGCAGAGAGCTTGTATAATGAATGGACTGTCAGAAGACATGGACTTCATATGTACGGATATAAACGATATCAGAGCATCAGCAGACTTCGATGCGGTGATCACAAATCCTCCGTACTTCAGAAGAACTGTGAATGAGCCGGGAGCAGCCGATCCTGACGAAAGATATGTTGCCAGACACGAGACTACCGCGGATATTTCGGATTTTGCCGCTGTATCATCCGGCATGCTCAGGGACGGCGGTCATCTGTACATGGTGCACAGGCCTGACAGACTTGCTGATATATTCAGCGCAATGAGGGCCGCAGGAATAGAACCCAAAGACATGCAGTTTGTGATTCCCATGACGGACAAAGCTGCGAATATCGTACTCATACACGGGGTAAAAGGAGCAGGATCAGAACTCCGCATGCTGCCTCAGATAACTGTACACACAACTGACGGTGGCTATACTTACGAGATACTAAAATACTACGAGAGAGTATGAAAGCCCGACGTATAGTTCCGTTTCAGACGGAAACTGAATCGGGCTTTATTGTATCTATTTTTGCTTTGCAAGGGGTGCTTCGCTTGAATAGAGCGGCGCTTCTATATATAATAATATCAATAAGTGCGGGCTTTTTCGGATAGCTTGATAAGTATGTAAAGAAGGAGAATGCATATGATTTCAGTAAGTGTGAAAGGTGTACTGATCGGAGTGCTTCTGATCGCCCTGATTGTGCTTGTCGTATTCCTGATCGTAATGGTTTCGAATCTCACTGACACAATCAAGAAGGCTAATGCAATAATCGACGGAAGCACAAGTGCTGCAGCAGGCGCAAAGGAAAAGATCGACAATGCATCTGATGCTGTCAAAGGCAGCGTTTCAAAAGTCACGGGCGCTGTATCCGGAGTGGTATCCACCGGAACGAAGCTTGCCGGGAAGGTGCTCGATAAGGTTGTCAAGTAGGGGATAAGGAGAATCGAAATGACTATCAATCAGATAATTGCATTCTGCCTTGTAGCCGTTCTCATAGGTTTTCTTGTTGTCCTGGCAATCATGGCTAAACATGCTATAGAACTGCTCAAAAAGACAAAGACTCTTGCTGATAAAGGCAATGAGGCTGTTGATGATGTCAAGGGCAGATTTGACAGGCTCAGCGATAACGCTCTCGGAGCGGTCAACGCTGTAGCTGCAGACACATCCGGCGCTGTCAAGGCCATTACTTTTGCAGGTGTCGGCCTTACAGCTCTGGGAGTTATAAGGACATTGCTCAGAATAGTAACGGGCACTGGTTCTACTGCAAGAGAACGTAGAAAAGCTAAAAAAGAAATCAGGCTTTCAAAGCAGACAATAAAGGAACTCAACAAACAGTCTGAGCTCGAAAAAAAAGCCCGCAAGAAAGCAGCAGAGAAGGCAAAAAAATACGAGAAGCAGGATGCCAGGATTGCTGCAAAAGCGGCAAAGAAAGCGAAGACAGCCGCAAAGGCAACTGCAAAGGCCGAAGCAACGGCGTCAAAGAAAAAGGCAAAATTCGACAAAAAGGAAGCTGCCGCAGCAGCAAAGGCAGCTGCTGCAACTGCTGCTTTAATGCTGAAGAAAGAAAAGGCAGAAAAAAAGAAAGCCCTGAAGGCAGCCGAAGCTGCGGCCGCGCTTAGTGAAAAAATAGCAAAGACAGAGAAAAAGGCTGCAGCTAAAGCAGCCAGAGTCGAGAAAGCTGTTGCAGCCAGGGCGGCCAGAACAGAAAAGTCGATTGCTGCCGCAGCGGCAAAGGCTGAAATTAAGGCTGTCAAAACCTCAGCAAAGGCCGAGAAGAGCGCAGCTCTGCTTGCAGAGAAACTCGATAAAAAGGCTTTAAAGGCAAATGCCAGAAAGGCTAAGAAAACAGTCAAAAAAGCCGGCCAGAAGGCAGAGAAGAAACTCCGCAAAGCTGCAAAGCCAATCAAAAAAGAACAGCAGAAGCTGAAGCTGGCAAAGACAGGCGCAAAGGTAGCTGCTGTCGCTGTAAAAACTGAGGCGAAAGTTATTTCAAAGGCTGCAAAGGGTGCCGGAAGACTGGTAAAGAAAGTACATGCAAAGCATGCCGATAAAAGAGCCGCAAAGAAGGCGGCAAAAGAAGCTGCAACAGCAGCATAAAAATCTATCGTTACAGGAGGCCATTAATGGCAAAGATCCTAGTTAATAACAGCGGACCGCTTCACGGTGAAGTATGGATAAGCGGAGCAAAGAATTCAGTACTTCCGCTTCTTGCCGCAACAATACTGACAGAAGATACCTGCGTGATCGAGGATGTTCCCGATCTCGCAGATGTCAATGTTATGAAGAAGATGCTCTCTAAGTATGGAGCTAAAATAGATGATGCTGAAGAAGGCATCATCAGAATCAGCACGCCCGAAATCATATCCTGTGAAGGAGATAGAAATCTTGTGCAGGAGATGAGGGCGTCCCTTTTTACTATGGGACCTATGCTAGCCAGACACGGTAAGATTATTATGCCGACACCAGGTGGCTGCACCATAGGCAGAAGACCTATAGATCTTCATCTTAAGGGATTCAGAGCCCTTGGTGCCGAGGTAATAGAAGACGACGAGAATGAGCAGGTTACTGTGACTGCCGGACCGGACGGCCTTAAGGGCGACGTCATCTATCTTGACTTCCCAAGTGTAGGAGCAACAGAAAACATCCTTATGGCTGCAACTACTGCCAGAGGAACAACAATAATTGAGAATGCCGCAAAAGAGCCGGAGATTATCGACCTTGCAAACCAGCTTAACAAGATGGGCGCAAGAATCAAATACGCCGGTACTGACATGATCCGTATCGAAGGCGTACAGAAACTCTCAGGCTGTATCCATGAGGCCATCCCGGACAGGATTGAAACCGGAACTTTCATGCTGGCTGCAGCAATAACACGCGGTGACATTCTTATCAGGAATGCTCTCCCGGGCCATGTCAGGCCTATAATGGCAAAGCTCAAGGAGTGTGGCGTAGATGTTGAAGTAACGCCTGAAGGCATTTATGTGGATGCGAGAGACAGAGTTCTGAATGCGACTGATATAAAGACGCTTCCTTACCCGGGATTCCCGACAGATATCCAGTCGCCTTTCATGGCATTCCTTACTACGGTCAACGGCAGCAGTGTTGTTAGAGAGACTGTTTTTGAGAACAGATTCATGCACGTAGTTGAACTTAACCGTATGGGTGCCGACATAATAACTGAAAACAGAGAAGCAATAGTACCGGGGGGAAAGCATCTCAAGGGTGCTAAGGTAAGAGCTACTGACCTAAGGGCGGGAGCCGCCATGGTGCTTGCGGGACTTTCAGCAACAGGGACTACGGAGATAAGCGAGATATATCACATTGAAAGAGGCTACGAGAATTTCGTAGGCAAATTTAAGGCTTTGGGAGCCGACATCATGAAGATTTCTAGCGACTGAACAGAATGAACGGAGGACGTCATGCATGACATCAATTATCTCAAGCTTCTTGCTGAGAAGTATCCCAACCGCAGAAGTGTAAGAACCGAGATCATAAACCTCAGAGCGATCCTTGCACTTCCGAAAGCTACCGAATTTTTCCTCAGCGACATCCACGGAGAGTACGATGCATTCCATCACTTCGTCAGGAGTGGTTCGGGAATGATCCGCATGAGGATAGACGAAGTGTTCGGTAATATCCTGACCGAAAGTGAGTGCGATGCGCTGGCTTCTCTCATCTATAATCCTGAGGCGGAAATGGCCAGAAGAGAGAAGAGTGAAGCAAATTTTGACGCATGGTGCAAGGTGTCGATCAGAAGACTTATCGCGATCTGCCGTGTTGTATCCAACAAATACACCAGGTCAAAAGTAAAGAAACGCCTGCCTGTATTCTCATCATATATAATGGACGAGCTCCTTTTCGCCGATAATGTTCTGGACAGGCATAAATACTATGATGAGATCATCGATACTATCATAGAGTATGATGCGGCTAAGGAGTTCATTATAGACATCACGGAAACCATCGCCAACATGGTGGTCGACAGACTCCATATTATCGGAGACATTTTCGACAGAGGCCCTAAGTCCCATGTCGTACTGGACTATTTAATGGCAAACCGCGGAGTGGACATCCAGTGGGGCAACCACGATATTCTGTGGATGGGCGCGGCCTGCGGAAACCGGGCGTGTATCGCTACAATGATTCGTATCAATGTCCGTTATAACAATTTCGACATGCTTGAGGTGGGCTACGGATTCAATCTGCGTCCGCTGGCATCGCTGGCTCAGCATATCTATAAGGACGATCCTTGCGAATTCTTCAAGCCTAACGTACTTGAAACCAATAAGTATGATCCTATCCCGCCGTCACTTGCCGCAAAGATGCATAAAATGATCTCGATTATCCAGTTTAAGCTGGAGGGGCAGGAGATCATTGCTCACCCTGAATACCATCTCGAACACAGAAATCTCCTCGAGGCTATCGATTTCGAAAAGGGAACGGTAACGGTTGAGGGCGTTGAATGGCCGATGAGAGACATGAATCTTCCGACTGTAGATCCAAAGGATCCTTATAAACTGACAGAACAGGAAGAAGAAGTAATGGTTGCTCTTGAGTCTTCGATACTGAATTCAGAGAAGCTGCAGAGACACATCAACTACATGTTCACACACGGATCTCTCTTCAAAATCAAGAACGGCAATCTTCTGTATCATGGCTGCATGATCCTGACCGAAAGGGGCAAATTCAAAGCAGTAGAAATCGACGGAAAGAAATACAAAGGTGCTGCTTATATGCGAAAGCTCGATCAGATGATCAGAGACGCACGTGGTAAGCAAGCTGACGGAAGAACTTCCGCAGAAGCAGCATCCATTATGTGGTATCTGTGGCTGTCTGAGGATTCACCGCTCTTCGGCAAGGACAAGATGACGACTTTTGAGAGATACTTCATCGCTGACAAGTCTACATATAAAGAGAATAAGATACCATACTATAAACTGATCGATAAAGAAGAAATCGCGGTAAAGATACTCAAGGAGTTCGGCCTCGATCCTGATCACGGAGTCATACTGAACGGACATGTTCCTGTTAAGCTTACCAAAGGAGAGACGCCTATCAAGGCGAATGGAAAACTTTTCGTTATCGACGGAGGCATATCGAAGGCTTATCACAAGACAACGGGCATCGCCGGCTACACAGCTATAATGACATCGAAACACATGTATCTTGCCGAGCATCAGCCTTACGAACCGCTGCAGGAAGACGGAACACAAACATTCCACAGACCGGTTATGCATCTGGTTCACACCGAGCCTGTCAGATTGAGGATCAGAGATACTGATAATGGCGCGGAGATCCGCGATCAGATCTCTACTCTTGAGGAGCTGTATGATCAGTTCGTAGGCGGTGGTATCAGAGAAATTTATTAATACGAAAGGGGGCAGACATGGCAATTATTTTAAAATTACTAGGAGGAGTGCTGCTTGCCTGCTGCATCTGGTATATCCTCCTGCTATATAGAAACAACAGAGATAAACTGTGAAGTGCATCGGAATAAAACGATGCATGAACGCAGAAAAAAGGGGACTGATAAAATGGACAGGAATCTGATGGCTCTGGCTATAATACCGGGCCTGCTGATAATCATCTATGTATACAGAAAGGACAAGGTCGAAAAGGAACCGCCGGGTCTGATCATGAGGATCATTCTGCTGGGCGTACTCTCCTGCATGGCTGCAGGATATCTCGAAATGTTCGAGAGCCAGTTTCTGCCGCAGTATCCTCAGGGGTCTGTTGAGTACGCTCTGACTACAGCGTTCTGCATGGCGGCGTTTGTAGAGGAAATCGTAAAGTTCCTTGCCATGAGGATAGGATCATGGAAGTATCCGGGGTTCAACTACAGATTTGACGGCATCGTATATGGTGTGTCCTCTGCGGTAGGCTTTGCTGTTTACGAGAACATCATGTATGTTGCCAGATACGGTCTTGAGACTGCTATTGTGAGAGCATTTACAGCGATACCTCTCCACGCTTTCTGCGGAGTATTCATGGGTGTGTTTTATTCATACTCCAAGAAATCAAGCATACTCGGTAATAAGGGAGCGTCTGCAGGATACACATTACTGTCCCTTCTGGTGCCGATGCTGATCCACGGTACTTATGATACATTCGCTTTCCTTGGAAATCAGGGGACGGTTCCGCTGCTCATCTTCGTTGTCATACTGTACATTGCAGCGATCACAACGATCAAAAGGATGTCAGCAGCCGATTACAGAGCGGGTTTTTATCCGAAGGCACGCGTCATTGATTACAACGTTGATATTTGATACTGAAAAAAGGTGGAACCTATGAGCAATATAAGAGAAAAACTCACCAATGAACTCCTGTATCTGTACAACACCGGTAAACTGCATCACGCTTACAGGACTTTTGGAGCGCATATCGGAGACGGAGGAGTGCAGTTCACACTATGGGCTCCTGATGTAAAATCGGTCAGAGTGACCGGCGATTTTAATGGCTGGGATGCTTCTGCTGTGATGGAACATATCGGAGACACAGGGGTCTGGACATGCTTCGTTCCGGGCGCAAAAGCCGGCGATCACTATAAATATGAGATCGAGACCGCAAAAGGAGAGCGCTTATCCAAGGCGGATCCGTTTGCGTTCATGTCTGTCAAGAGACCGGGAACGGACTCAATAGTTACCGAGCTCTGGTATGAGTGGCACGACGACGAGTGGATGAAGGCCAGAGAGTCGAAGAACAACTTTACTTCTCCTATGAATATTTATGAGTGCCATCTGGGTTCATGGAAGCGCCCTGGTGAAAAAGAGGCATTTTACTCATATAGGGAGCTCGCTGACATGCTGGTGCCTTATGTAAAAGAGATGGGCTATACGCATGTAGAGTTCCTGCCTGTCATGGAGCATCCGCTTGACGCTTCCTGGGGATATCAGGTAACCGGTTTTTATGCTCCGACTTCAAGATACGGATCAGCACATGGCCTTAAATATCTTATCGAGACATTCCACAAAGAAGGCATAGGGGTCATACTGGACTGGGTGCCGGGGCATTTCTGTCCTGACGATCACGGCCTCAGGGATTTTAACGGAGATAAGCTCTATGAAAGCATCGTACATCCGGACTGGGGCACATATAAATTCGACTTCAGTAGACCTCAGGTCAGGAGCTTCCTGCTGTCGAACGCCATGTACTGGCTCGATGAATATCATGCTGACGGACTGAGGGTAGACGGCGTAACAAGCATGCTGTATCTGAACTTCGGCATCAGCGACAAATCAAAAATGAGATTCAACAAATATGGCGGCGAGACCGACCTGGAAGCAGTCGAGTTCCTTAAGGAATTCAACTATATGATCGGTAACGAAATCAAAGGGGCTATTACTGTCGCGGAGGAAAGTACAGCCTGGCCGATGGTAACACAGCCGCCTTCAAACGGCGGCCTGGGATTCCATTTTAAGTGGAACATGGGATGGATGAATGATACACTTGAGTACATGTCCACGGATTTCCCTTGGAGAGAGGGTGCTCACAACAAGTTGACATTCTCTATGACATATGCCTACAGCGAAAACTACGTGCTCCCGCTTTCACATGATGAGGTCGTACACGGCAAAAAGAGTCTTATCGGACGCATGCCGGGAGACATCTGGAGACAGTTTGCGGGCACAAGACTTCTGGCAATGTACCAGATGACATTCCCGGGCAAAAAGCTCAATTTCATGGGGCACGAGATAGCGCAGTTCATTGAATGGCGTGAGTATGAAGGCCTGGAGTGGTTCCTGCTTGGCTACGAGAACCATGAAAAGCACCAGAAATTCATAAAGGATCTCAACCACATTTACACAGGACATCCGGCTCTGTGGTCAGATGACAACAGCTGGGAGGGATTCAAGTGGATAGATCCTGATGACAGGAGACAGAAGGTGCTTACATATTACAGACGCGCCAGATCGACCTCCAAAGACGATCCGGGTGAGCTCCTCATATGCGCTCTCAATATGGGAGTCGAGGCGTTCGACGAATTTGAGATAGGTGTCCCGGAACCGGGTTACTATAAAGAGATAATAAACTCCGACAATGTAAAGTACGCCGGAAGCGGCAGAGTCAATACACGTCAGGTACGTGCAAGGAAAAAACCAAGACATGGCATGCCGTATTCGATCAGGATAAAAATGCCTGTTGTCGGAGCTGCAATATTCCAAAAAAATTATAAAAGAAAGGGTCATTAAAGGATTCAGATGATTAGAAACAAAGACGATTTCAAAACAGAGTACAAACGTATCGCTAACCAGATGTTCAGAAGAGATCCCGAACATCTGGATGATAAGGACAAATTCGCTGTTCTTGCAAGACTGGTGGAGAGAGAAGCTGCCGAAAGAACAGGCGCAGTAGAAATACTGTCCGGGCGTAAAAAGGAAGAAGACAAAAAGGTTTATTACTTCTCAATGGAGTTCCTCATCGGAAAGCTGATGGAGAACTATCTGCTCAACCTCGGCATCCGCGACTACGCAGCTGAAGGCCTTGCAGAAATGGGTACATACCTCGACACAATTCTTGCGGTAGAGCCTGACCCGGGTCTCGGAAACGGCGGCCTCGGAAGACTTGCCGCATGCTTCCTCGATTCGATGGCAGCTCTCGGCATCAGGGGTGACGGAATGGGCCTCAGATATAAATTTGGCCTCTTTAAGCAGAAAATTGTCAGTGGACATCAGATCGAAGTGCCTGATGCATGGCTCGATGAAGGCTATATCTGGGAAAGAGCAAAGCCGTATGATTCCGTGATCGTAAAGTTCGGAGGAAAGGTCGAGAGATCATTAAAGGACGGTCAGATGGAATATAAGCATGTCGACTATACTACTGTCAGGGCCGTACCTTATGATGTGCCTATCCTTGGATTCGGCGGACGCACAGTCAATACACTCCATCTGTGGGATGCTCAGCCTGTGCACGACACCATAGACATGAACGCATTCAATGCCGGCAACTACAGCGAGGCGATGAAAGAGCGCAGTGAGATCGAGGCGCTTACCAGTATTCTTTATCCTGATGACACCAATGGTATCGGCAAGCAGCTGCGTCTCAGACAGGAATACTTCCTCGTTGCCGCGGGAATCGGTATGATAATCAGGGAGTACAAATCCCGTTATGGAACGAATCAGTGGGATAAGTTTGCTGACAGGATACAGATCCACATAAACGATACACATCCTACAATGTGCATCCCTGAGCTCATGAGAGTGTTTATCGATGAGGAAGGACTCGAGTGGAAAGACGCATGGAGGATAGTTAGGGCAACGACTTCGTTCACGAACCACACGGTTCTGCCTGAGGCTCTTGAGAAGTGGCCTATACCTCACTTCCAGCAGCTTCTGCCTAGAATCTATATGATAATCGACGAGATAAACAAGCGCTGGCAGGAAGGCCTTCCTCTTGAAGCTGATGATTGGCATACCCTGAGCCGCGAGACATCGCCTCTCTGGGATAATGAGGTAAAGATGGCCAATCTTTCCGTTGTCGGAAGCCATTCTGTCAACGGAGTATCGGCTCTGCACAGCGATATCCTCACGAAGACTATATTCAGCAAGTTCTATGAGCTGCAGCCTAACAAATTCAACAACAAGACCAACGGAATAAGCCACCGCAGATTTATGATGCAGGCTAATCCGGGGCTGGCAAAACTTATCGACACGACTATCGGCACTGACTGGTGGACGGATTTCGAACAAATCAAAAGACTCGAGGAGTATGCTCAGGACAGCGCCTTCCTTGATGATCTCATGGCTGTAAAGAGACAGAACAAAGAGAGACTTGCAAAGTATATTGCTGACCGCATGGAGATAGAAGTCGATCCTGATTCGGTATTCGACGTACAGGTAAAGAGAATTCACGCTTACAAGAGGCAGCTGCTCAACGGATTCAAGATCCTCGACCTCTACAACAGACTCAAGGAGAACCCTGACCTGCCGATCAACAACTATACATTTATTTTCGCCGGAAAGGCCGCTCAGGGCTATGCCTTTGCAAAAGAAGTGATCAAGTTCATCAACAGTCTGGCAGATATGGTCAATTCCGACCCTGTAGTCAGCAAGAGGATCAAAGTGGTATTCATCGAGAACTTCTGCGTATCAAACGCGCAGCTTATCTACCCTGCAGCTGACATAAGCGAGCAGATCTCGACAGCCGGTAAGGAAGCCAGCGGCACAGGAAACATGAAGTTTATGATGAACGGAGCAGTCACACTCGGCACGATGGACGGAGCTAATGTTGAGATCAGCCAGCTTGCAGGCCTGGACAACATCTGCATCTTCGGATACTCGTCAGAAGAGACAGAGAGCTATTACAAGCACGGAGGATATTTCTCACAGTATGTCATCAGCGAAGATCCAAGACTGCAGCGTATGACAAACCAGCTTATTGACGGTACATTCAGCCGCAGCGACTACAACTTCTGGAGCATCCATGATGCAATGCTCAGGAGCAATGACGAATACTTCGTTCTTGGAGACTTCGATTCGTATGTAAAGGCGTGGGAAAACATGGATAAGATCTATATGGACAAGGAGAGATGGGCACGCATGTCGCTGGCCAACATCGCCAACTCCGCATTCTTCTCCAGTGACCGCACCATCTCAGAATACGCAAAAGATATCTGGAATATATAATTAATAACACAGGAGGCTGATGAGTATGAAAAAGAAAAAAATGTTAGCTATGCTCCTGGCCGGAGGGCAGGGCAGCAGGCTCTATGACCTGACTACCAGCATTGCCAAGCCGGCTGTATCATTCGGAGGCAAGTATCGAATAATTGACTTCGGACTTTCAAACTGTGTCAATTCCGGAATTGACACAGTAGGCATTCTGGTACAGTACAAGCCGCTTGTCCTCAACAGATACGTTGGAACAGGTGAGTCTTGGGACATGGCAGTAGAAGACGGCGGTGTACACATCCTGCCTCCATATGCCGGTGCAGCCGGCGGTGAGTGGTATGAGGGCACGGCAGACGCCATTTACCACAACATAGACTTTATTGATATGTATAACCCTGAGAATGTACTGATTCTTTCCGGTGACCATATCTACAAGATGGACTACAACCTCATGCTCGAAGAGCATGTGAAGAATGGATCCGATCTTACCGTATCTGTCATTGAGGTGCCTTGGGAAGAAGCAAGCAGATTCGGAATCATGACTGCTGATGATCAGGGCAATATCGTGAAGTTCTCAGAAAAACCAAAAGAACCTGACAGCAACCTCGCTTCAATGGGAATCTACATTTTCAGGTGGGATGTACTGCGCAAAGCACTGCTTGAAGACCATGAAACAGAAGGTTCGTCACATGACTTCGGAAACGACCTTATCCCGAAGCTGCTGGGTGAGGGAAAGAAACTCACGGTATACAGGTTCTCCGGATACTGGAGAGACGTCGGTACTGTACAGAGCTACTATGACAGCCAGATGGATCTGATGGACAATGTAGACAGCATCAATGTTTTCACCGGAGACGACAGGGTATTCTCCAATGCCAACATGTATCCGCCACAGTATATCGGACGCGAGGCAAATATCCGCAATTCGCTCATCTGCAATGGATGCACGGTTTACGGAAGCGTCAACCACTCGATTCTGGGCTCAGGCGCTGTCGTAAGTGCCGGTGCGGTAATCGAAGACTCTATCGTTCTTCCTAACGCATGGGTAGGCCGCAACTGCCGCATTACAAAGGCGATCATCAATGAAGGTGCTGTTGTTGAAGATAATGCAGTAATTGGTGACCCTAACGGTGACGTACAGGTTTATGGCAAGACCAATCTGTCGATATAGGAAAGGAGGATACAGGAACATGAAAACGATCGGACTTATTTCCGCAAACTATGGCAGCAGCGAATTCGGCGAACTGCTTGAAAACAGGACCCTGGCATCGCTCCCTTATGGTGGCAGATACAGGCTCATTGATTTTGCACTTTCAAACATGGCAAACGCAGGTATCACTACTGTCGGCGTTATAGCACCTGCTGATTCAGGCTCGCTTATTGACCATATAGGCGTTGGTAATCCATGGTCACTTGCCCGTAAAAGAGGCGGACTGTTTGTAATGCCGGGCTCAATATATGGCATGCAGAAGTCAGGCAGCAGATTCCTCATGAGAGATCTGCTCAAGTGCGACAGATTCTTCTACAAAGATGACGCTGACTACGTAATAATGTCGGGAAGCACGGATGTATGCAACATGGATTTTGAGCCGTTTATCAAGGCTCATGCAGAATCCGGAAAGCCTATCACCATGATGTATAAGAAAGTTCCAAGAGGCGAAGAGTTCCATGGATACTTCCTCGACATAAACGAAAACGGTGATGTTGCCGCTATCCACAACGAGAGCAATGGATGGTCCAACTATTTCGCAGACTGCTTCATCATCAACAGAACGTATATGATCGACTTCCTGAAATGGTATAAAGCGCTCGAGTACATGGACATGATTGAACTGATCCGTGATAATATGCACAGCATGGATATCGGCACTTTCGAGTTCAGGGGCTATCTCGGCAAGATCAAGAATCCATGGGAGTTCCTCAAGGTGAATCAGGGAATGACAGATTACGACATCCGCAATGAGGTGTTCTGCAACCCTGTAAGGCCAATCTTTACAAAGGCACAGGACGAGGCGCCTGTATTCCACTATCCTGAGGCTGATGTAAGGAATTCCGTAATTTCGACAGGTTGTATTGTAGAGGGCAGGGTAGAAAACAGTGTTATCTTCAGAAGCTGCCATATCGCTAAGGGTGCTGTGGTGCGCAATTCTGTCATCATGATGCATGGCACGATAGGTGAAGGTGCAGTGCTCGACAATGTGATCGTTGACAAGTATGTCACGATCAATCCTGGCGTAAAAATCTATGGAGGGGAGAGGGAGCCTGTTATCATCGGCAAAAACTCAAAAATTTAAATCATAAATGGGGTATGGCATGGCTAAGAAAAATATACTTTTCGCAGCATTTGAAGCTTCACCATTCATAAAGACCGGCGGCCTCGGAGATGTATCCGGGGCCTTGCCTGCCCATCTTAAGAACGATGAGTTTGACGCGAGGGTCATTCTGCCGCTCATCAGCTCAATTCCTGAAGAGTACAAGAGCAAAATGAAATTCGTGACAAGCTATGAGGTGCCGCTTGGGTGGAGGAATCAGTACTGCGGGCTCTTCACGCTGATGAAGGGTGGAGTTAAATACTATTTTCTGGATAACGAGTATTATTTCAATCGCAGTCAGGTCTATGGCGAATTTGATGATGCCGAGAGAGTCGCTTTCTTCTCGAAAGCCGTACTCGAGACTGTTAAGTACATAGCAAAGAACTTCAAGCCGGATATCATTCACTGCAACGACTGGCATACCGCTCTGGTACCTGTCTATTTACAGGAACTATACTGCGATGATCCGCTGTTTGATTCTGTCAGGACTGTGTTTACCATACATAACCTGAAATTCCAGGGGATGTACAGCAAATATGTAACCGGCGATGTATGTGGTCTGGGAGGCACTCCGGCAGAAGAAAAAATGGCTCATTTTGATGCAGTCAATTTCCTCAAAGGTGCAGTCATTTATTCCGATGCCGTTACCACAGTAAGCCCTACATATGCCGAAGAAATATGCACTTCCAGATATGGAGAAGGTCTTGAGGGGCTGTTCCAGGAGAACCACAGCAAGCTAAGCGGTATTATCAACGGAATAGACCGCAGTAATTACAATCCTGAGACTGATAAAGCCATAGGAGTAAATTACAACGCAGACAGCCTGGAAAAGAAGGTCAGCAACAAGCTTGCGCTTCAGAGAGAGCTCGGACTTGAAGAAGACCCTGATGTTCCTCTGTTCGCAATGGTAAGCCGCCTGACAACCCAGAAGGGAGCAAACCTTATTGCCGAGCTCCTGCCTGAGTTCAGGGAAAGAAACATGCAGCTGGCAGTTCTCGGAACGGGAGACTATCTGTATGAACATGCGATTGCTGATTTCGCATACCACAATCAGATGAAGTTTGCAGCGCGCGTAGCTTTCGATGAGAAGCTCTCGAGAAGATACTATGCGGGAGCTGATGTGTTCCTTATGCCTTCTGATTTCGAGCCTTGCGGACTTGCTCAGATGATTTCCATGCGTTACGGCACGTTGCCGCTTGTAAGAGAAACGGGCGGTCTTAAGGACACAGTAAGAGGATATTGGGATTACGGCAACACAGCTAACGGATTCTCGTTCAAGGATTTCGACGCAAACGGTCTGCGTAACGCAGTAGATCTGGCAATAGATCTTTGGGTCAACAAGAAAGATACATGGAAGGAACTTCAGCAGAACGCCATCGGAATGCATTTCGGATGGGATGAGTCAGCCGAGAAATACCGTGAGCTGTATAAAAGCCTGCTGATATAGAAATATGAAAATAATACACGATTCAAGAAAAGCAGAATACAGAGAGCCCTTCGGAGCGGCGCAAACCGGGACGAAGGTCTCTCTTACTATTGAAATAAGCGATCCGTCTCCTGAAAGCGTCAGGCTCATGCTTTGGCACGGAGATGATCCGGCTATTCATTATAAAGAAATGACAGAAGCAGGAGACGGAAGGTACACAGCGTCGTTTTCGCTGCCTGACGAAGGCTGTCTGGTCTGGTACGCTTTCGAGATAGAGACGGAACACGAAGACGACAGAGCTGTCTTTTATTATGGAAACAATATTGAAGACCTCGGCGGAGAGGGACGAATCTACATAGACGATCCGCACCGTTATCAGATAACGGTATACAAAGAGGCTGAGGTGCCTGAATGGTATAAAAATGGTATCGTCTATCAGATATTTCCGGACAGGTTCGCCAGGGATGATGAGTGGCGCGAAAGGACTGAGGCCGCAAACAGAAAGGTCAATGAAAGACGCGCTGATATGAAGCGGATCATTCAGGAAGACTGGACCAGGCCGGCTTTTTATGTCCGCGATGAGACCGGCAAGGTTGTAGAGTGGCCAATGATGGGCGGAAGCCTGAAAGGTATAGAAGGAAAGCTGGACTATCTGAGGTCGCTCGGAGTCACATGCATATATCTGAACCCTGTGTTTGAAGGATCATCGAATCACCGCTACGACACCGGTGATTACATGCATATAGACGGAGCTCTGGGAACAGACAGCGATTTCGAAGAGCTGGCAGCTGCTGCAAAGGACAGAGGTATGCGCATCATACTCGACGGCGTATTTAGCCATACCGGTGCAGACAGTATCTATTTTGACAAGGTGGGCAACTATGCAAAGATGCGTCCTGATGAAGAGCATGCGGCCGGCGCATGGGGCAATGAGGACTCGCCTTACAGGAGCTGGTTCAAGTTCGATAAAAACGAACCCCATGGATACAGCAGCTGGTGGGGCGTTGAGGATCTGCCTGAAGTAGATGAGAACGACAGCGATTACAGAGAATTCATACTCGGTGAGGAAGGAGTCGTCGCTCACTGGATGAAGAAAGGCGCGTCAGGCTGGAGACTTGATGTTGCGGATGAACTCCCTGACTCTTTTATAGCGGAGACCCGCGCAAGAATCAAAGCTACCGACCCTGACGGACTCCTGCTTGGTGAGGTCTGGGAGGATGCCAGCAACAAAATCAGTTACGGTGAGCGTCGCAAATACTTTATGGGCGATGAACTCGACTCCACTATGCATTATCCGCTGAGAGATATACTTCTCGACTACATCAACTTTACAATAGATGCATCAGGAGCGGCTGACAGATTCATGAATATAGCGGAAAACTATCCTCCGCAGAATTTCTATGCAACTCTCAACCTTCTGGGAAGTCACGACAGAGCACGCATCATGACAATGATGGCAGCTGAAGAGGACTATAGTTCAGCGACTAAAAAGGTAAAGCTTCTGTCGACTCTCCAGTATTGCCTGCCTGGAGTTCCATGCATCTATTATGGCGATGAAGCGGGACTTCTGGGCGGAACGGATCCGGCAAACAGGAGCGGTTTTCCGTGGGGATTTGAGAATCTTGATCTCGGATACCACTACAGAATGCTCGGCCTTATGTACGATGAGCATCCGGCTCTTAAAGACGGAGGATTCGAGTTCCTTTCGGGAAGGCACAGGATCGATGAGGATATACTTGCTTTCACACGTACAGGCAGGGATGCTGCCGGCACGGAAGAGACGATACTCGTTCTTGCGAACAGAAGATACGGTCCGGCTGAAGCAGATCTGAGCGGCTTTGAACAGCTCAGAGGCGGATACGCTCTGGAATTCATGAGTTCGGAAGAGCTTCCGCTTGATGAAAACGGAAGTCTGGGTGTCATAAAGATGGACAGTCTGTCCGTTAAGGTGATATGTCTGAGGGCAGAAAAACCTGAAACGGAAGATCTGGGCAGAAGCGCGGGTGTGATTTGCCATATAAGTTCGCTGCCTGAGGGAAAGCTTGGCAAAGGTGCAAGAGATTTTGTCGATAAGATCGCTTCTGCAGGATTCACTATCTGGCAGGTGCTCCCTGTCAATCCGGCCGGAATGGGCAATTCCCCGTACAGCAGTTATGCCGCGTTTGCCGGAGAGCCTGCGTTTATTGATTATGAAGAACTGCCTGATACGGAAGGCTATTATGATTTCATAAAGGATAATGCGTACTGGCTGCATGACTATATCGCGTACAATCTGCTCAAGGAGCTGAATGATGAGAAACCATGGTATGAATGGCCTGAAGAATACAAAAATGCTGATGCGTTACAATACATCAGCACGCTTACAGATGAACAGAGCGCTAAAGCGAGCAAACTGGTAGGTGAACAGTACTGTTTCTTTTCACAGTGGAGTGATCTTAAGGCATACGCGAATTCAAAAGGCGTGCGCCTGATGGGAGATCTGCCGATGTACATGGCAGCAGATTCTGCCGATGTATGGGCAAATAAGCATATTTTCAGGATGGATGATGATACCGGAACACAAAGTGTGCATGCAGGAGTACCGCCGGATGTTTTCAGCAAAATAGGGCAGGACTGGGGAAACCCATTGTACGACTGGGACGTGATGAAGGATGACGGTTACAGCTGGTGGCTCAGACGTATACGTCAATGCGCGGAGCGTTTTGATATACTCAGGATCGACCATTTCAGAGGCCTGTCGGAATACTACGCGATCCCGGAAGGCGGAGATCCTAAAGAGGGATGCTGGCAGCACAGTGCCGGTCTGAAATTCCTTGCCGACATAAGGGGAATGCTCAGATCGGAAGGCTTTGGAATGAAACTCCTCGTTGAAGATCTTGGACATCTCGACGCAGGTGTGATGAATCTGCTGAAGCTCAGCGGCCTGCCGGGAATGGACATCTGGCAGTTCACTGCTGAATACATGAAGAAGATGTGTGAAAAGGAGCCTGAAAAGGCAAGAAACAGAGCGTTCTACACCGGTACACACGACAATAACACCCTGGTTGGATTCCTGAAAGAGAGAGTTTCCAGAGAGAAGCACGAAGAATGGGAGTACAGGGAGAGCGATCCGTCAGAAATGGGCAGTGTTGTAGAAGCACTCTCTGTTATACAGCAGATCTACGAAAGCCCTGCCATGCTCGCTATGCTTCAGATACAGGATGTACTTATGCTGGGAGAGGAAGCGCGCATGAACGTACCGGGAGTGCCTGAAGGCAACTGGACCTGGAAGATGCCGGGTGAGTCAGTGAAAGAAGCCTTCTCTGAATCTGAAGAACGCCTGAAATGGTTCAGTGCGCTTGCAGAGAAGACCGGACGAAAAAACAGCGGGAACGGAGCTTCGATATGATCCGAAACATAGTTTTTGATATAGGAAATGTACTCATAGGGTTCGACGCTATGGACTATCTTACATCGCTTTTTGGTGAGGAGAAGGCCATTCGTATAGCAGGTGCCGTATTTGGAAGCGGATACTGGGAGGAGCTTGATATTGCGAGACTCAGCGAAGAAGAGATACTTGAGCTTTTCTACAGTGGGGCGCCTGATCTCCGGGAAGAGATAAAGGAAGCTTTCGACCGCATCGGCGAATGCGTTACTAAGCTTGACTGGCCGATACCGCTGATAGACTCTCTGAAAGAAAAAGGTTACGGAGTATACTTCCTCTCAAATATGTCGGAGCACGTGATAAACTCAAATCCGGACGCGTTTGGATTTGTCTCTCACATGGACGGCGGCATATGGTCGTGCGATGTGCATACAATAAAACCGGGCGCTGAAATATACAGAATATTACTGGATAAATACAGCCTTGTTCCGGAAGAGTGCCTTTTTATAGACGACCGCAATGAAAATATTGCTGTCGGTAAGAAAACAGGCATGAAAGGGATAGTTTTCAAAGATCAGGATCAGCTGATAACCGATCTTGATAAGGCACTCACAAAAGATGCCTCCCATGACAGGATCACAGTGCTCTGCTATGGTGATTCCAACACATACGGCTATGATCCACATACCCGAGGAAGATATCCGTATGATAAACGCTGGACTACGCTGCTCGGAGAGAAGCTTGGCTGCCGATATGAGGTGATCCCTGAAGGTCTGAATGGCAGAACAACTGCATTTGACAGACCCGGAGAGGCATGGAAGAACGGTGCGGCAAGCTTCATCTCATGCCTCGGTACTCATAAACCGGTGGACTGCGTAATCATTATGCTGGGTACAAACGACTGTGATAAAGAGCTTGGACTTTCGTCTGAGGACATAGCTGACGGGATGGAGACACTCGTTAAGATGGTCGAAGAAGAGACTCCTGCTCTTCAGGGATATGTGCCGGAGATAATAGTAGCAGTCCCGGCTGCGATACAGGGAGATATTGAAAGGTCTCCGTTTGCTGATAAACTTACGCCTGAATCAGTTAGAAAGTCTGTAGATATCAGACCTCTTTACAGGGAAATAGCGGAGCGCCACTTTGTGAAGTTTGCTGATGCAGCAAACGGCATAGAGGTGGCATCTGACTGTGAACACCTGACTGAAGAAGGACACAGGCAGATCGCAGAACTGTTTCTGGATGTGATCAGGGCAATTCCCTGAATGGCTTTAAGTTAGTAAAATGTAAAAATATAAAGAAAGGAGTGCTAAAAGCACTCTTTTTTTTCTAATTGTGATGAATATGTGATAAAATACGCTAGTGTCATATTTTATGTGGCACTATAACCCAAGAGAAAGGATGTGATTATTTGCTTATTTACATAGCAAAGAGACTTGCTGCAGCAGTAGCAACGTTGCTCCTTATCATGACGATCACTTTCTTCCTGATGAACACCATTCCTGGAAGCCCTTTCCTGACTGAGAAGTCCACTCCTCAGCAGATCGAGCTTGCGAACCAGAAATACGGTCTCGATAAACCTCTCATAGTTCAGTTAAAAAACTATCTTGTGAACTATTGTAAGGGAGACCTTGGTGTTTCGCTTAAGATGCAGGAAGGAACACCCGTTAAGGAGATACTGTTCAAGCAAGGAAAATTCGGATTATCCATGAGACTGGGATTGCTTGCGGTTCTTGTCGCAGTGGTTCTGGGCATACCGCTTGGCTGTCTTGCGGCATACAAGCGAGGTACATGGGTAGACGGTTTACTTAGGGTACTTACTACTGTCGGCGTAGCTATCCCGACTTTCGTTCTTGCCGCGACATTGCTTATTTATCTGGGAGTCAAAGCACAGCTGCTTCCTGTTCTTTCCGGAAGCCTTACAAACTGGAAAGCTTATATTATGCCGGTAATATCGCTTTCGTTCTACGATGTCTGCTATATTGCCAAGCTGACAAGAACTTCCATGCTCGATGCGATCAACCAGGACTATATCCGTACAGCAAGGGCCAAGGGTGTCAAAAACAAGTGGATCGTACTAAAGCATGCACTCAGAAATTCGCTGATACCTGTCGTTACCTTCCTCGGACCGCTGATCGCGTTTATCATTACAGGCTCGTTCGTGGTAGAGACTACATTCTCCATACCGGGACTCGGCAAATACTTCGTGGAGAGCGTCATCAACCGTGACTATACCGTTATCATGGCGACTACTTTCGTAGTATCGATACTTGTCATCGGAATGAACCTGGTCGTGGATATCGTATATAAGGTAATCGATCCAAGAATCACACTAAGCTCAACAGACGAATAAGGAGGAATCATGAAACAGGCATTCAAAGAATTCAGCCCGTTCCAGGTCGATCCTGAAAAAGTCTGGGCTGACTACAACATAAACGCTTCCGACTTTGAACCGGCAACGGATTCAGAGAAGGAGAGCATGGTAGAGATAAGAAAGAGCGTCTCATACTGGAGAGATGCGGTAAGAAGATTCAAGAACAATACCGTTTCCATGGTAGCGCTTGGCATCTTCATCCTCGTGCTGCTCTTTGCGTTCATGGGACCGTCACTTATCCCTTACGACTACGCAAATCAATACAGAAGCTCACAAAAGCTGGGGCCGTTTGAGTTTTCCAATAAGGAAGCCAAGATAAAGAGCATAGAGGATCAGGTGGACTGCATGTACGCAACTGCACTCCAGCCGGGTTCATCCACAGGCCTCGACCCGAATAATTATTACTTTAAATATAAAGGTAATACATACGCATTCAATCTCGACAAAAAGCTGGCGGAATCCGTCATTATTTTGAAAGACGGAGAACTTTCCGTTGTCAGAGAAGCACACATCATGAATGGTGAGATAAAGCGCTCCACGCCTCTCGCATTTACGAGCGAGGTTCCTGAGGGCGCAAAGGAACTCAAGACTGCAACCAAGGTGTTCCCTCACATGGTAGGTACTGACTCACAGGGACGTGACCTGCTGGCGAGGACGATGTATGGAGCAAGAGTTTCAATCATCATCGGTATCGTTGCAGCGCTCATAGTGCTGGTTATCGGTTCCATATACGGAGCTATTTCGGGACTCTGCGGCGGTGTAGTTGACTTTGTCATGATGAGAATAGTAGAACTCATTTACTCAGTACCGGAGATACTGCTCGTTCTGCTGCTCCAGGTAGTTCTGAAAGATCCTCTTCAGAAATGGTTCGACGCTTCCAATTCGTGGCTCGCCAATGCGCTTTCCACTCTTGGTGCAGGTATTGTCAGCATATTCATTACATTCGCTCTTCTATACTGGGTCACAATGTCGCGTATTGTACGCGGACAGGTGCTCATGCTGAAGAAGCAGGAATACGTAACCGCGGCGACAGCTCTCGGAGCCTCGAACGGAAGAATCATAAGGAGACACCTGCTGCCAAACTGCGTAGGACAGCTCGTTATCACGACCTGCCTGCAGATCCCGTCAGCCATCTTCCTTGAATCGTTCCTGTCCTTCCTCGGACTTGGAGTTTCAGCACCGATGGCTTCACTCGGTTCGCTCTGTTCTGATGCACTTGGTACTATCACCATCTTCCCGTACAGACTGCTGTTCCCGGGTGCAGTACTTACAATAATAGTTCTTACCCTGAACCTGGTCGGCGACGGACTGAGAGACGCTCTCGACCCGCGTCTTAAGAAGTAGGGAGGTGGAACGATGTCAGAAGAAAGAAAAACATTACTTGAAGTAAAAGACCTTAAGGTATCATTCTTCACTCCTGCAGGCGAGGTCAAAGCCGTTGACGGCATAAGTTACACCCTCAAGGAGCATGAAGTAATGGGTGTTGTAGGTGAATCCGGCTCAGGAAAATCCGTCGAAGCGTATTCGATCATGGGACTCCTCCAGAGCCCTGGTAAAGTCGTAGGCGGATCGATCACCTTTGATGGAGAAGATCTCCTGGCCTATGATGAAGAGCAGATGAGAGACTTCAGAGGAAACAAGGCGAGCATGATCTTCCAGAATCCTATGACCTGCCTTAATCCGGTATATACCATCGGGAATCAGCTGATGGAGGCTATTACCTGCCACGATAAGGATTATCCGAAAGAAAAGGCGAGAGCGCGTGCTGTTGAGATGCTCGAGCTGGTAGGAGTTAACAATCCGGAGCGGCGTATGGATCAGTATCCGCACGAGTTCTCAGGCGGAATGCGCCAGCGCGCCATGATAGCAATGGCTCTTATATGTGAGCCTAAGCTGCTGATTGCTGACGAGCCTACCACAGCTCTTGATGTGACCATACAGGCTCAGATACTCGATCTTATGAAGAGTATTCAGAAGAAGGTCGGTACGGCTATCATCTTCATCACACATAACCTCGGTGTAGTAGCCGAGATGTGTGATAGGGTATCCGTTATGTATGCCGGCAAGATCGTAGAACAGGGTACCGATGAGGATATCTTCTACAGACCAGGCCATCCGTATACTATGGGTCTGCTGGAGTCGATGCCTAGACTCGATGCCGATGAGCACGAGAGACTGATCCCTATTGAGGGAACACCGGTCGACCTGCTTAATCCGCCTCAGGGCTGCCACTTTGGACCTAGATGCAAGCATTGCATGAAGATCTGTCTCACCAAGGAACCGCCTTATGCTGACCTTGGTGACGGACATATATCTGCATGCTGGCTGCATTTCATGGGGAAAAATATACAGGAGGTAAGTAAATAATGGCTGAACAGACCAAACTCCTGGAAATAAAGGATTTAAAGAAGTACTTCACAGTAAAGAAGGCAGGCTTCAACAAGAAACAGATGGTACAAGCCGTTGACGGTGTCAGCATGGATATCTTCAAGGGCGAGACCCTGGGACTGGTAGGTGAGTCAGGCTGCGGAAAGACCACGCTTGGACGTACCATAATCAGACTTTATGAGCCTACATCCGGGTCCATAATCTATGACGGAAAGCCTATATATGATTCTGAAAAGAAGATCGCGGAAAAGATGCTTCCGTACAGACGCAAGATGCAGATCATCTTCCAGGACCCATCGGCTTCCCTGGACCCTCGCATGACTGTCGGTGAGATCGTAGGTGAGGCGCTCGATATCCATAAGCTTTATACCGGAAAGGGAGAAAGAACAGCAAGGATCAATCAGCTACTTGAAGAGGTAGGACTCAATACAGAGCATTCCAACCGTTTCCCTCATGAGTTCTCCGGAGGACAGCAGCAGAGGATCGGTATCGCAAGAGCCCTGGCAGTTGAGCCTGAATTCATCGTATGCGACGAGCCGATTTCAGCGCTGGACGTGTCGATCCAGTCACAGGTCGTCAATATGCTTGAGGACCTTCAGGATGAACTGGGGCTGACATACCTGTTTATTGCTCACGATATTTCGGTAGTACGTCATATATCAAACCGGATCGGCGTTATGTACCTCGGAAATCTGGTAGAACTTGCAGAGTCATATGAGCTTTACAAGAACCCTATTCATCCGTATACTAAAACATTAATGAGTGCCGTACCTATTCCTGACCCTGTGGTGACACGTTCGAGGGAGAGGATGATACTCGAGGGAGATATCCCGAGCCCTATCAATCCGCCTTCTGGGTGCAAGTTCCACACGAGATGCCCATACGCAACGGAGCGCTGCAGTCAGGAAGTACCTGTCTTCAAGGATTACGGCGGCGGTCATTTCGCAGCATGCCATCTGCTCGATAAGTAGGTATGCATATTAATCAGTTATTAAATGTAACGACGGGTTACTTTAATAAAAATACAGTACTGTATAAGTTATTGAAGGAGGAAAAATTCTATGAAGAAATTTCTAACTCTGATCCTCTGCCTCGCTGTAGTTCTCTCATTTACAGCATGCGGAGGCGGTGGTGGAAGCAGCGACAGTGGCGAAGCTTTTGTTGCAACAGCATGCATCGCTTCTGAACCTGAGACCATCGACCCGAGTCTCATCAGTTCCGTTGATGGTTCCACATATGTAAACCATATGTTTGAGAACCTCATGAAATACACTCCGACAGACGAGAAGGCTGACGAGAGCGGAAACGTGATGATGACCAAGGTAGACTTAGGTCAGGCCGCAAGCTATGAAGTATCTGATGACGGACTCGTTTATACGTTCAAGATCAGAGAAGATGCAAAGTGGTCTGACGGTGAGCCTGTAAAGGCTCAGGACTGGGTATATTCATGGCAGAGACTGGTTGATCCTAACACAGCATCTGACTATGGATACTTCCTCGACGGCATCGTTGTAAATGCTGCTGAGATCCAGGCAGGCGAGAAGGAGCCAAGTGAGCTCGCAATCAAGGCTGTTGATGATTCAACACTCGAGATCACACTCTGCCAGGATACTCCGTACTTCCTCGAACTCTGCGCATTCGCTTCGCTCATGCCGCTGAGACAGGATGTAGTTGAAGGCAATGATGACTGGGCAACACCTGAAAAGATCGTTTGCAACGGACCTTACAAGCTCTCCGAGTGGACTCATGACTCCGTGATCAAGATGGTTCCGAACGATCAGTACTATGATGCAGCTAACCTCGGACCAAGCGAGATCGACTGGTACCTGTCCGCAGACGAGACAGCTATCCTTTCCGCTTATCAGTCAGGCGAGTGGGCATTCATCGAGTCGTTCCCGACAGACATGATCTCATCCCTGCAGGATTCCGGTGACTGCTTCATCGATCCATACGTCGGCACATACTTCCTCTACCTCAACTGCGATAAGATCAAAGACTGGAGAGTCAGAGCTGCTATGGTACTCAGCGTAGACAGAGACAACATCGTAGAAAACGTAGCTCAGGGCGGACAGACTCCTGCTACAGGCTTTGTTGCTTCCGGAATCCTCGACTCCACAGGAGCTGACTTCGCATTCGGTTCATCTGAACTCGGTGCTATCTATTCATGGCTCTCGAAGGAGTATCCGGATGCTGATCTCACAACTTACGAAGGTAAGTGCGAGCTGGCCAAGAAGCTCTATGATGAAGCTGTTGCTGACGGTTCGTGGGATCCTAACACCACAATCGTTTACAACTTCAACACTGATGATGCTCACAAGGCTATCGCAGAGGCATGCGGACAGGACTGGAACAACGTTCTCGGAATCAACATCACACTGGAGAACCAGGAGTGGAACACTTACACCAACGGACTCGGCGAGCATAAGTTCGGCGTTGCGCGTCTCGGCTGGATCGCAGACTACAATGACCCTATCACTTACCTCGAGCTGATGGTAACAGGAAACTCCTACAACTATGGTCTCTACAGCGACCCTGACTTCGACGCTGCTATCAAGACTGCAAAGGCAACTGCCGCAGGTCCGGAGCGCGACAAGGCTCTTTATGCAGCTGAAGAAGCTCTGTTCGGCGAGGGCGGATTCCCTGTACTCCCTGTTTACTACTACACCAACATGTACTGCAACAAGACAATGAAGAACATCGGATACACACCGATGGGCTACTACTTCCTGCAGTATGCACAGCCAGCAGCATAGTCTGAAGCTAGCTTAAGACTTATCTGAGGCACAAGGTGCAGCTGGAAAGCAAAAACCAAGGCCGGGATTGTCCCGGCCTTTTGCTGTATGACGGGCATGCCGTCAGTCTGTGGTGAAAGTCCACAAGGGGCGTAGTTGCCGACGAACCCCATAGCGACTTGCAAGGTTTGTACCGTGAGGTGCAGGCGAGAAGAAGCAAT
>JAFRKO010000072.1 GCA_017431685.1 Mogibacterium sp. | reverse complement strand
GTTGTCGCCAGGCATGCACATCTCTGTGCCTTCAGGAAGATGAAGATCGCCTGTTACGTCTGTTGTTCTGAAATAGAACTGTGGTCTGTATCCGTTGAAGAACGGTGTGTGGCGTCCGCCTTCCTCTTTCTTCAGTACGTATACCTGGCCCTTGAACTTTGTATGTGGGTGAATCGTTCCCGGCTTTGCCAGTACCTGTCCTCTTTCGATCTCTGTTCTCTGTACGCCTCTCAGCAGTGCTCCGATGTTGTCGCCTGTCTCTGCCTGGTCGAGGGTCTTTCTGAACATCTCAACGCCTGTGACTACGACTGTTCTCTTCTCTTCTGTCAGTCCTACGATCTCTACGTTGTCACCTGTCTTGAGCATTCCTCTCTCTACTCTGCCTGTTGCTACTGTTCCACGGCCTGTGATCGAGAATACGTCCTCTACCGGCATCAGGAACGGCTGGTCGTTTGCTCTCTGTGGCTCTGGAATGTAATCGTCTACTGCCTGCATCAGCTCTACTACTGCCTCTGCCCACTCTCCTGTTGGATCTTCCAGTGCCTTGAGGGCCGATCCTCTGATTACCGGTGTGTCGTCGCCAGGGAACTCATACTCGTCGAGGAGCTCTCTGATCTCCATCTCTACGAGGTCGAGGAGTTCTTCGTCGTCTACCATGTCACACTTGTTCATGAATACGATGATATAAGGTACGCCTACCTGTCTCGACAGAAGGATGTGCTCTCTTGTCTGTGGCATTGGGCCGTCTGTTGCTGCTACTACCAGGATAGCTCCGTCCATCTGTGCTGCTCCTGTGATCATGTTCTTTACATAGTCAGCGTGTCCCGGGCAGTCTACGTGTGCGTAGTGTCTGTTTGGTGTTTCATACTCAACGTGTGCTGTCGAGATTGTGATTCCTCTTTCTCTCTCTTCCGGTGCCTTGTCGATCTGGTCGAATGCTACATCGCCGCCCAGTCCGTACTTTCTGTTGAGTACTGATGTGATTGCTGCTGTAAGAGTTGTCTTACCGTGGTCAACGTGGCCGATCGTACCAATGTTGATATGCGGTTTGGTTCTCTCATACTTCTGCTTTGCCATTTAACTTCCTCCTTTTAATAAGAACGTTCTGCCGGAGGAGCTTGCCTCCGAAGGTCAAGGTCATCTTCATTACGGCAGCGCCGTTCACCCGAGATAACCTTATTTTAGAAAAATACTAGGGACAAGCGTCCCTGTCCCTAAGCGGGTTTGCATGGAGCTGATGAGCAGACTCGAACTGCCGAAACCTCTTCCTTACCAAGGAAGTGCTCTACCTACTGAGCTACATCAGCACACATATGGGCATAAGGGATTTTCCCACTGCGTGGACCCCTCCTTGTGCCAGACGCATAGCAAAAACGATAGTACAACATCGGCCCCCCGATGTCAAGCCAGCAAAATGTTTTTAACTGCGTCCAGTATTTGTTTTGTACAGGAGCCCGCAAGTTTCATAATTTCTGTCTCTAATGTGCTGATGCAGCAGCCCATATCTTCCATCATTTTCAGTGAAAGATCGTGCCCCGGCCCGTCCGCCGAATCACAGCAGTCCTGCAGAACGACCACATCGTATCCTCTTCTCAGGAAGCCCGGAACAGTCTGCAGAAGTTCCACGTTTGTGGCTGCTCCTGCTATGAGCACCTTTCTGAAATCAAGCGCGCCTGTGTACTTCTCAAGATCAGGTGAAGTCCACACATCAGGATGGATATGCCTGACTGTTTCCGCTTCGCGGGCATATTTTTTTACCTGCGGAAGCACTTCTCCCATGTCATAAGACTCCGCGATAATGACCGGCATGCCCATTCTGTCTAAAGCACGCGAAAGCTTTTCAAGATTGCTGACGAGTTTTTCTGTATTCTTTACACGCGCAGGCATCTTCTCCTGAGGATCGATAATAAGTGTGAGACATTCTGTCTCGCGTGTAAGTCCCCTGAGACGCATCAGCGCAACAGGGTCTGAAAGCGTTGTCGGTATCGGCGAAACAGCAACATAGCTTGCCGCGCACCAGTCGATATCGTAACGCATATTGTCGTCCAGATAGTCCGCGCCGCCCGTCATCTGATAATTGCCGTTCTTTTTCTTTTCAAAAAAGAACCTGATCCCATAACCGCGCGGAGCTGTCTCAGCGACGCGCACTCCCTTTATCTCCCATGAAGGAATGTCAGGAGCGTTCACGCTGAGGATAATTCCCGGATCGATCTGCATGGACATCTCCATCAGCCGCGGCAGAAGTCCGACAAGATAATCAAAATGCTCGACATTCATCCCGCCCTGTCCGCCAACGGAAAGAGCTATCGATCTTATGCCGTTTATTGCGCCTTCCCTTGCACCTGCCACGGTCCCCGAGTAATATGCAGCAAGACCCGTATTGAATCCCAGATTGATCCCGCTTATTACGAAATCCGGCGTAATGCCCTCTTCATACTCCAGATAGTCGATCGCCCACATAACGCAGTCAGCCGGCGTACCGTCGAGCACCCAGGCTGCCACGGCTCCTTTCACGTCTCTCTCCTGAGGAGTGACTTCACGCAGAAATGTAATGCTGTGGCTTTTTCCGCTCTGCTGATCGGCCGGAGCTACAACATAAACATCCGCATGTTTTGACAATGCTTCTACAAGGACCGTAAGTCCGTGGGCATCTATTCCGTCATCATTTGTGACAAGCACTTTCGGCATCACGATTTCATTTTCGCTCTTTTTCATTTCACCGCCTCTAAGCCTGCTCCGTCTGTTGTGCGGATGTCGCCGTTTGACAGCACGAACACGCCCTCAATACCATCCTGCATCTCAATGAATTTCATGCCCTCATCAGCGCCTTTAATGAGGCAAGTGGTGCTGAGAGCATCTATATCACCCGAGCGCCCTTTGTCTGCGATGAGAGTCACCGCGTCAAGATCGGTGCTCACAGGCCATCCTGTAGCTGTGTCGAGGATGTGGTGATATTTTTTTCCGTTCACCTCTATCTGCCGCTCGTACACCCCGGATGTAACGAGAGTCCTGTCTTTTACTACGATCTTTCCGATTATCTCTTTTCGGTCGCTGAACGGTGCCTCTACTCCGATGGCAAAACCCTCTTCATCGGTCTTGCCTCCTATGCAGATAACATTGCCTCCGAGGTTTATGACAGCCGAGACGACTCCTTTGCTTTCGAGGAGCTCGGTCATCCTGTCTCCTATATACCCTTTTGCGATGCCGCCAAGGTCGAGCTTTGTTTCAGGATCGGTCAGCCTCACACGCTTGCCCTCTATGGCGATGTTTCTGTAGTTTATATGCTTCACGGCTTCGGCCAGATCTTCAGCATCAGGGATCTGGGCTTCGCCTTCAGCAGCGTGGAAATCCCACAGCTCCGTCACACCTCCAACGGTTATGTCGAAACCGCCGTCAGATGTGTATGAGTACTCCATGCCCTTCTGAATGAGCTCGCGCGTATCTTCACTTACTTCCACCCACTCTCCTCCGGCGCTGTTAAGCCTGCTTATATCGGAGTCTTTGTGCGTACGGCTCAGCTTTGACTCGAGATCCTTACACAGATCGAACGCCTCGCTTAATGCGGCTTCCGCCTCTTCGCTCATTTCATCTGCCGGTTTCACCTCTCCCTCCGGATCAGTCATCCGATAGATGGAAACACTGCAGATGGTATCAAGGTAATACCCGTCTTCCATAACCGGCTCATGAGCAGAACCGCCTGCTCCGCTGCATCCTGCGAGAATGATGAGTACCGCTGCCAGTACCAGAATATTAAGTTTTTTCAGAGCTCGCTTCATACGGGCGCTTATCCTTTCAACAGCTTACATGGTATACTATGTTCAATGAAACAGTTCATACGGAAAGCAGACATAATACTATTCATCGTGCTGGTCGTCACCGGGCTTGCGGCTTCTGCCGCACTTACTTTTTCACACAGTGAGGCAGGCAGCGGTGCCAAAGTGATCATCGAGTCGGGCGGTGATCTTTACGCCAGGTATCCGCTCGCGGAGGACCGCACTGTTGTGGTGCCCGCTCCAAAGCAGGTCAGAACCGATTCGCAAGCGCCGGACAGTGATGATTCTGCCTCCGGGCAATACGACTATTACAATGTGGTCGTTATTGAAGGCGGCACGGTATCGGTGACCGAAGCTTCATGCAAGAACCAGGTGTGTGTCAAACACAAAGCCATATCCGGAGCAGGTGAAAGTATCGTATGCCTGCCGAACCGGCTTGTGGTCCGCATTGAGAACGGTACGGAGGAAGGAGGCGGCTATGACTCAGTCACCTCGTAAGACCTCAGGGCGCAAGGCTCTCAGCGCTTCATTCATCGCAAGGGTCGGCCTGATGGCCGCACTGGCGCTCATCTTTTCGTACGTTGAAGCCATTATACCATATAATCCAGGCGTTCCCGGAATCAAACTTGGCATAGCAAATGTCGTGACCGTAGTGGCGCTCTATAAATTCGGCCCTAAGGACGCGGCTGCAGTCAGCGTCATACGAGTGATTCTCGCGGGACTGCTTTTCAATGGCCTCTTCGGCATGCTATACGCGCTTGCCGGCGCAGTGGTGAGTCTTACCGGTATGATACTGCTCAAAAAAACCGGTCTCTTTTCAGTGACCGGTGTCAGTATGGCTGCGGGAGTCTTGCATAACATGGGACAGCTGCTGGTCGCCGCTGCCCTTATTGAGGACCTGCGCATATTCTTCTATTTTCCTGTTCTTCTGTTCAGCGGAATCGCTGCCGGCATACTCGTCGGCGTTGCGTCTGCACTGGCGCTCAGAGCCCTTCGCTGATCAGTCATCATCGTCATCTTCGTCATCATCATC
>JAFRKO010000008.1 GCA_017431685.1 Mogibacterium sp. | reverse complement strand
ATTTCAAGCGTTCTTCATTTGTCCACTTTCTATTCTTTCCACCTTTTGGCCTTGCCATAAAACCACCTCCCTAAGCAAATCCTAGCATAAGAAAAGTAGACATGCTTTTTTAACATGTCTACTTTCATCTTACTAGTTCAATGTATAGTTGCCCGCTTTTATTATGTCTTCAGACAAATGAAAAACCTCCGATTTCTCGGAGGCTTCTGGTGGATGATCAGGGGCTCGAAGTCTGGTGCAGAGCCTGAAACCCAGTAAAGAGAGGAGGTTCAGCGACATCATCCCATCCATTCCTCAAGCTTTCCTCAAAACACCTTGCTTTTATTCTTTTTATTACGACTCATAACCAGGCATAGAAAAAGGCGATAAGAGTATGAAATGTCTCTTTTTTGCTGTAATCAATCCGTCTTTCTGCATCTTTCCCAGTTCCTTGGATAAGGCAGTGCGCTCTACATTCAAATAATCTGCCAGCTGCTGCCGGTCGAATGGAATATCGAATTCATCTGAACCCTCCTGCAGCGATACGCTGTTCAGATATGCCATTACTCTGCCACGGATACTCTTCGGCGAAGTGTGAAAGCTTCTGCCCGCCAGCATAAGGTTTTTGCGCATGAACACATCCAGTATGTTGGTGGCCAGCTTGAGTCTCCAAAGGGATGGATCCTGACTGTACATACCTAAAGATTCTATTCGGAGCATCAATACTCTGCATTTTTCGTTCGCAACTGCATCAACCAGCATGGGCTCATCTTTGGCCATAGCATATGTCTCTGCAAATACCTGCCCTTTTCCTACATGACTCAGAAGGGTCCTGTTCCCCCACATGTCATTACTTTCTATGCGAACACTGCCTTCAAGCACCAGGCCCATCATATCTGTTGTGCTCCCGGCATACAAAATGACTTCGTCTTTTAAGAATTCCTTCTCAGTTGACTTAAGTGCAGATAAAGCCGTATTCAGCTCATTATCATTCATACCGCGGAATATAACAGTTTTTTTAAGTAAATCCTTATCCATAAAAACTCCGTGAATCTTTCAAAATGTGGTTATAACCACATACTTACAATACACACTTTACTATACTGATATTGGATAAACAAGAGACAAGTAATACGGAGGATACTGCGATGATCAGGAAGATAATCCATATAGATGAAGAGAAATGCAACGGCTGCGGACTGTGCGCAGAGGCCTGCCACGAAGGCGCCATAGATATAGTTGACGGCAAGGCGAAGCTTATGAGAGAACACTTCTGCGATGGCTTCGGCGACTGCCTTCCGAACTGCCCGACAGGAGCAATCACTTTCGAGGAGAGAGAAGCACCGGCATATGACGAGGCGGCAGTCAAGGCAGCACAGGCGAAGAAAGAGGAGAAGAAGATGATGGAGCATGTACATGAGGGTGGATGCCCGGGATCAAAGATGATGCAGTTCAAAGCGACGCAGGAAGAAAGCACACTTGAGCAGAGCCAGACCTATATTAAGCCTGTTTCCAGACTCGGTCAGTGGCCTTGCCAGATCAAGCTCCTACCTACAGAGGCACCGTTTTATAACGGAGCCAAACTCCTGATTGCGGCCGACTGCACAGCCTATGCTTACGCAAACATGCATGAGGACTTCATGAAGGGAAAGATCACTGTCATAGGCTGCCCTAAACTTGATGCGATAGATTACAGCGAGAAACTTACAGACATTATCAGGAATAACGACATAAAGAGTGTGACTATTGTACGCATGGAGGTGCCTTGCTGTGGCGGACTTCAGAGAGCGGCAGAAAACGCACTCAGAAACAGCGGCAAATTCATACCGTGGCAGGTAGTCACCATTTCAAGAGACGGAAGGATACTCGATTAGCCTGATGAATACACTTATAAGTGCCGACAACATATGGATGCTGTTCGCCATAATGGCTGCGATCGCAGCTGCTGCAATATGGCTTGAACAAACGTATAAATGGGCAGCTAAACTGTCTTCATGTGTCATATGCCTCATGATGGCCATGCTGCTGTCTAATTGCAGAGTCATTCCTACGGAAGCCGGGGCATATGACTTTGTGTGGAGTTACGTAGTCCCTCTGTCAATACCGCTCCTTCTTTACAAGGCAAATATCAGGAAAATATGGAGAGAAAGCGGCCGTATGCTGGGGATCTTCCTTATAGGAGGCCTGGGTACATTGTCAGGCGGCATAATCGCCTTTTATTTACTGCGTCATCAACTTGGCATCGCAGCTGCCAGATCAGCTGCTTCGATGTTCACAGGTACGTATGTAGGGGGATCGGTAAACCTGGTGGCCATGTCTGAGGCTACCAGCGCGGGAGCTGACCTGGTTTCAGCTTCGATCGTTGCAGACAATCTGCTGATGGCACTATACTTTTTCATTCTTATAGCTCTGCCGGGAATCAGATGGATAAGCGAACACTTTTCTCATCCAATAATCGACAGACAGCGTGAAGAACAGAGCAACGAAAACCACACATCGAAATACTGGGCGAAGAAGGAAATATCGCTTGTTGACATAGCGAAAGGATTCTCGATAGCGTGTGTCATAGTTGCGGTGTCGGTGCAGCTTGCCGGGTTCTTTAGTGATGTGATCCCGACAGGCAATATCGCAGGTGACCTGCTGAATGGGCTGCTTGGGAATAAATACCTGCTGATCACTACTATTACAACTCTGCTTGCGACATATTTCCCGGACATATTTGGCAATATCGGAGGAGCACAGGAAGCAGGCACCTATATGATAAACATATTCTTCGCGGTTATCGGCGCGCCTGCATCGATAGTACTGATAGTTCGCGAAGCGCCTCTTCTGCTGGTATTTGCAGCAATAATAATTGGAATGAATATGCTGTTTTCTCTTGTTCTGGGAAGACTATTCGGATACTCAATAGAGGAGATAACCGTGGCTTCCAACGCGAATATAGGCGGGCCGACTACATCAGCAGCGTTTGCGGTATCAAAGGGGTGGAAGTCGCTTGTTGTTCCAGCCATACTTGTTGGAACACTCGGATATGTTATAGGAAATTACTATGGTGTGATTCTGTTTACGATGCTGAAATAGATGGATATTATGGTTTTTTTATATACAAGCCCTGCGTGTAACCATGGTTACGGAAAACAAAAAATAATGCATATATAATCGAATTGGGTACGGACATTACTCGTAAAATGACGTGCCCAAATTTTATATATGTGGATGTAATAATGTGTAGATTACTGAAGAAACGGAGGGAAACGATGGGTTTTGTTTATAAGACTGAAGAGTTCAACAAAGTCCTCGAAGTTCTTGAAGGTAATTACAGGATATTCGCGCCGGTGTTAAAAGTCGGAGAGGGCCGCTTCAGAGACACCGATGTGATCCGCTACGACTACATCAGCCGCATCGAAGATGCCGAGCTGGAGGAACGTTCGGATTTCTCCTTTAAGGAGATCCTGATACCTCTTTCGGAGACTATGTTCTACTTTACAGAGAACGAGATAAAGGAAGCGGATTATGATGCCCGTCCTGTAATCGTGCTGATGAGAAGCTGCGATATCCACGCGGTGAAGAGACTCGATCAGATGTATACAGGTAACGGGCCAAACAACGACTGGTTCTATGAGAGGCTCAGAGACAGAGTGAAATTCGCTCTGATCGGATGCGGAAAGGCGTGTCCGAACAGCTTTTGCGTAGACATGGGAAGCAACAAGACAGATGAGTATGCTTTCTCGATCGATGTTGTCGATGGCAAAGTGTACTGCGATGTCAAAGATGATGAACTGTTTGCTGCATTCGAAGGCGCAGGCGGTTCAAAAGATAATGTTGAGCCTCGTTTTGTGACAGAGGCGGAGTTCAAGGTAACAAGGCCGGAGGAAGTACCTATCGAGTTGTTCAAGGATCCGATGTGGGATGAGTACACCAAGCGTTGTGTCAACTGCGGCCGCTGTAACTTCGTATGCCCGACCTGCACATGCTTTACGATCCAGGACGTTTTCTATACGGATAACGGCAGAGTAGGCGAACGCCGCCGCGTCAACGCTTCATGCATGGTAGACGGATATACCGATGTAGCAGGCGGTCTGGTAATGAGAAAAACCAACGGCGAGAGAATGAGATTCAAGGTCCTACACAAGGTGTATGACTTCAGAAAACGCTTCGGCTACGATATGTGCGTAGGCTGCGGACGCTGCGATACTGTATGCCCTGAGTATATCTCGTTTGCGAACTGTATAAACAAACTTAACGCGAGAGTGAAGGAGGTGACAGAGAATGTGTAACTGCGGAAAGAATGAATATACACCTGTTCCTTCAAAGCTTCAGGACATTATAAAACATACGGCTCAGGAATGGACTTTCAGATTTACTTACGTTGGAGATGTAAAACCGGGACAGTTTTTCCAGATCTCGATCCCTAAGGTCGGAGAATGCCCTATCTCGGTCAGCGGCATCGGGCCTGATTACGTTGACCTGACCCTGAGAGCTGTAGGAAAAGTTACGGACTATCTATTTGATAACTTCAAAGCAGGCGACAGCCTCTTCCTCCGCGGACCTTACGGAAATGGCTTTGATGTGCATGAGTTTGAAGGCGGAGAGCTGATCATCGTTGTCGGCGGTATTGCAGTTTCACCTGTCAGAGGTGTAGTACAGTATCTGTGCGAGACTGAAAGCGCGAAAGACGTACATATGATCGCCGGATTCAAGGACCCGGGAGAGATCATGTTCAAGGCAGACCTTAAGGATTGGGCTGAGAAGATCGACCTGACGCTTACTGTCGACGGCGCGCCTGAAGGATATGAGGGCAAGGTCGGCCTGGTCACCAAATACATTCCGGACATCCCGATCAGAGATATCAGTAAGTGCAAGGCCATCGTAGTAGGCCCGCCTCCGATGATCAAGTTCTCTATGATCGAACTCGTCAAGAGAGGTCTAAGTGAGGATAACGTCTGGATCTCGGATTCGAGAAGGATGAGCTGCGGGATCGGAAAGTGCGGTCACTGCCGCATCAACGACAAGTATGTCTGCATCGATGGTCCTGTATTCAAGTTCTCTGAGCACAAGACACTGATCGATTAGCGGGAGGTGGAACCATGAATAAAACGACTACAGATACTAATTTAAAGAAACTGAAGAAGAACGCCTACCGTGTATCCAAGGTCAGAGGAGAAACCGCTTCCCGTGTTCGCTGCCCGGGCGGAGAGATCGATGTTGATTCGCTGCAGCGTGTCGTCGATATAGCCAGAAAATACGGCAAGGGCATGGTAAACATCACGAACCGCCAGGGATTTGAGATCCCGGGGATCGATCTGAAGGATGTTGAAGAAGTCAACAAGGCTCTTCAGCTGATAATCGAGAACAGAAACATCAATCAGGAAGAGTATAACGGCGGATATCCTGCTTCCGGAACACGTAATGTCGTGGCTTGTCCGGGCAAACAGCTCTGCCCGTTCGCCAATTATGATACAAAGAAATTCGCGCAGGAGATAGATAAGGCTATATTCCCGAACGATCATCACGTTAAGATCGCCTTCACAGGCTGCTCGAATGACTGCGCACACACACGTCTTAATGACTTTGGTATCATCGGCATGAGTGAGCCTCAATACAACAAGGATCGCTGCATCAGCTGCGAGCAGTGCGTCAAGTACTGCAAAAAGAGATCAGTCGGAGCTCTAAAGGTTGTAAATGGCAAAATAGAGCGTGATGTCAACAAATGCGTAGGATGCGCACTCTGTGTCAATTACTGCCCAACGAGAGCATGGACAAGAAGCAAAGAAGAGTATTACCGCGTCGTGCTGCTTGGACGTACTGGCAAGAAGAATCCTCGCATGGCAGAAGACTTCATGAGGTGGGCAGACCATGATACCGTGAAGAAAGTCATCTGTAACGTATATGCATATCTGGATGAATATCTGGACAGAGAGGCAGTTGAGAGCAAGGAACATATCGGCTATATCGTTGACCGTACCGGTTTTGAGGAATTCCTGAAATACATCATGAAGGATGTCACTCCGAATCCGAAGTGCGAGATCCAGGGAAGAATCTACTGGGGCGGCAAGCGCTACGATCAGAACAACGAGCTTAGAAACTCAATGTGGCGTTTTTCCGAGAGAGAAGATGCGGTAGTTCTGAAGCAAGGAGAATAATATGTTCAATGAAGAATTCACAGCTGCTTCCAAAGGAGCAGCTGCAAAATCCGCTCTTCTGAAGAAGAATCCGGGTGGCTACTTTCTGCTGTCCATGCTGGCAGGAGCATACATCGGCTTTGGTATCCTTCTGGTATTTACATTAAGCGGAGCACTTGCCGGAGCACCATACACCAAACTTGTGATGGGTTGCTGCTTCGGCATTGCACTGAGTCTTGTGGTGATAGCTGGCGCGGAATTATTTACCGGTAATAATCTGGTAATGACCGCCGGTCTCCTTCGCAAGACCGTAACACTTGGCGGCGCACTGAAGCTGTGGGGAGTATGCTGGGTCGGAAATCTTGCAGGCTCGGCGCTGCTGGCATTGGTATTCAGCCTGACGGGACTCTACAGTGACGCGACTCTGAGCGCTATGACAGGCGCTGCGGCGGCAAAGATGACGGCAGGCTTCATACCGCTTCTGACAAGAGGCATGCTGTGTAATACACTGGTATGCCTGGCTGTATGGTGCGGCTTCAGAGCTAAATCGGACGCAGGCAAGCTGCTTATGATCTTCTGGTGTCTGCTGGCATTCTTTGCAACAGGATTTGAGCATAGTATCGCCAACATGACATTGCTGACGCTGGCTCTTATCAACAACGGAGGCAACGAGGCAATCAGCATGGGAGGTTACTGGTACAACCTGATTGTAGTAACTTTAGGCAACATGATCGGAGCGATACTGTTTGTTGCGCTGCCGTATCATTTCGCATCAAAAGAAAAATAAAAATACAGGAGGACGGATGTGGCATACTTTCCGTTCATGACAGAAGTCAGTGGCAAGGATATTCTGGTCGTTGGCGGCGGCAGGAGCGCATTCCATAAAGTCCGCGCATTTTGCGGATTCGGCGCGCATCTTACCGTTATTGCTGAGAACATCTCTCCGGACATCATCAAAGTGTCCGGAGAGTTTGCTATGGTAAGGAAACCATTCGAGATCACCGATCTTGAGGGAAGGGATATTGTAATAGCCTCGACCGATGACAGGGAACTCAACAGACGCATAGTTGATCTTGCCAGAGAAAGAGGCATTCCGGCAAATGCGGTCGATGACAAAGAGCACAGCGATTTTATTTTCCCCGCAGTACTGAAGAAAGAGAATTATTCTGTTTCGGTCTGTACCGATGGCAGAAGTCCTTTGCTTGCCGGCAGGATCCGCAGCAGGATTGCGGAACTGATTCCTGAAGAATTCGACGAGGCGGTCGGTGAGCTTGGCCGGATGAGAGAAGATGTCCTCAAAACGACAGACTCTCAGGATGAAAGAGCCAGATTGTTCCGAGAAGAAGCAGATAAACGGATTGGGATAAGAAAGATCCGTATCGGTACAAGAAGCAGTGCTCTTGCGATGGCTCAGACGGAGATCGTGATCAGGACACTTAAGGAGCAGGGAATCAACTGTGAGGCAGTGATCATTCGTACTGAAGGGGACAAACAGACAGACAGACCACTATGGGAATTTGGCGGCAAAGCAGTCTTCGTTTCTGAATTTGAAGAAGCGATATTGTCAGGACGCATCGATATTGCTATCCATAGCGCAAAAGACATGCCCGGTGAGCTTCCTCAAGGGATCGATATACTTGCGTGCCTCGAGAGAGAAGAACCGGGTGATGTGCTGGTTTCGTTATCAGGGAGAAGGCCTGAAGATATCAGGATAGTCGGAACCAGCAGCCGCAGAAGGCAGGCTCTTATTGAAGAGCTGTCTTCAAATTATATTACGAGACCGCTAAGGGGGAATGTACCAACGAGGCTGACCAAGCTGAGACGGGGAGAGTTCGATGCACTGGTGCTTGCGAAAGCAGGCCTTAAGAGGCTTGGACTTGATGATGAACCGGATCTCAGATATGTCGACCTTGATCCTGAGAGGTTTATTCCTGCAGCAGGTCAGGGGATCATAGCGATAGAAGGACTTGCTGTAAGTGACATCAGCGATGCCGTGCGCAGCCTGGATGACAGAGAAGCAAGTGCAGCTCTGAGGGCAGAACGGGGCTTTATGAAGGCGATCGGTGCCGATTGTCATGCTTCGGTAGGAGCCTGGGCGACTGTTCAGAAGGACGGAAGAATGCTTCTGCGGGTCATGAAACATGACGGCGGAAATACTGCGCGTGTATGTGCAGAGGGCAAGGCCGATAATATCGAGAGCATAGTGGCTGAGGCTGTTTCAAAGATGCCGGAGGTGCCAGGTGAGTAAAGTGTACATCGTCGGAGCAGGCCCCGGACACAAGGATCTGATCACAGTGCGGGGCCGCGAACTCATAGGAATGGCAGATGCCATCCTTTACGACAGTCTTATTGACAACAGTTTGCTGGATAATGCAAGGGATGATTGCCTGCTGATAAATGTCGGCAAGAGAATGGGCAGTCACAGCATGAAGCAGGAAGAGATAAATGGGCTTCTGATCAGAACAGCAAAAAGTTACAGGACGGTCGTAAGACTCAAGGGCGGAGATCCTTTTGTCTTCGGGCGCGGAGGCGAAGAGGCAATGGCTCTGATTGGTGAGGGAATAGATTTTGAGCTGATCCCGGGAGTGTCGTCTGCGATAGCTGTACCTGAACATGCAGGGATACCGGTCACACACAGAGGCATTGCACGCAGCTTCCATGTAATAACCGGGCATACCATGGATGATGAAACAGACTTCGGCAGATATGCCGGCCTTGATGGCACATTGGTGTTTCTGATGGGCCTTTCCAATCTGTACAGGATCACAGGAGATCTCCTTAAGGCAGGGATGGATCCCGAGACTCCGGCTGCAGTTATATCCTGCGGATACTCTGAAGATGAATATACAGTACAGGGCACACTTTCGGATATTACAAGAGCTTCTGACATCGCAGAGATAAAAACGCCTTCTGTCATAGTAATAGGAGAAACGGCGGGATACAGATTAAAGAGCCGGACGTTTGAATTTTTCAGAAAGCGGAGATTTCTTACAGTTGGAACAGACAGGTTCTATGAGCATTTCAGTTCGGAAATGGCCAGACTGGGATTACGCACTTCGCACTGGCTGAGAATACAGACCGAGATAATTCCTGAGGGCCGCATAAATCTGGAGCGTGCGCTGAACAGTATAGAAGAATTCGAGTGGCTGATATTTGCGAGCGGAAATGCTGTCAGATTGTTTTTTGAGATTGCTGACGAGATCAGATTTGACAGACGGCGGCTTGGCAGAATAAGGTTTGCGGTCATAGGAGAAGCGACTCAAGCTGCGCTGAACGAATATGGATACTATGCAGACATAGTGCCAGGTGTCTATACCGGGAAAGCTCTTGCGGAGAGACTCGGTAAGGAAAAGCAAGCCGGACCTGCGCTGATCATACGCGCAGAATCCGGGAGTGACGAGATGTTCGATGTACTGGACGGATCGCATTGGGATTACGAGAAGGTGATCCTTTATCGTGCAGTCATAAATAAAGAGAAGATCAGAGAGGCTACGCGTAGGGATGATCATATAGTTCTTGCTAGTGCCTCAGGCGTGAGAGCATTTCTTGAAACACGCGATATAGATGAAGATTCAGCTCCTCGCTTTGCCTGTATTGGCAGCAGTACGGCTGAGGAGTTGAGAAAATACGGTTATGAGGCTGATATCATAGCCGAAACACATACTGCCCGCGGGCTGGCTGAGAAACTTTTGGAAGCAGTCGGCTGTCATCCATAGAGAGGAAATAATGAATGATGGAAAGACTAAGGAGATTAAGAAGAAGTGAAGGCATCAGAAATCTGGTACGCGAGACCAGGCTCAGCGTGGATGACTTTATCCTGCCGGTTTTCGTTACAGAAGGGACAGATATTAAAAACCCTGTGGAATCGATGCCGGGAGTGTATCAATGGTCTATAGACAAGCTCGAAGGATTCCTGGAGCCTGTTATTAAATATGGAATCCCTGCGGTAATGGTTTTCGGCATCCCGGAGCACAAAGATGAGGTGGGCAGTGAGGCATATAAGTGTGACGGTATAGCTCAGAGAGCAGTGAAGCGCATCAAGGAAGTGGCGCCTGATCTGATAGTGATAGCAGATGTCTGCCTTTGTGAATACACATCTCACGGACATTGCGGACTGGTACATGAGGGGAAGATACTCAATGACGAAACACTCCCGCTGCTTGCACAGGCAGCGCTCACCCTTGCTGAAGCCGGAGCGGATATGGTTGCTCCCTCAGATATGATGGACGGCCGTGTAGGCTTTATACGCAGTTACCTAGATGAAAATGGCTACACGGATTTACCACTGATGGCTTACAGCGCCAAATACGCATCGGCATACTATTCGCCTTTCAGAGATGCTGCTCACTCTGCGCCGGCATTCGGAGACAGAAAGACTTATCAGATGGATCCGGCAAACTGCAGGGAGGCGGTAAGAGAGTGCCTTGCAGATGCTTCAGAAGGTGCTGACATAATCATTGTAAAACCGGCACTTGCATACCTGGATGTCGTAAAGGCAGCCGCAGCAGAAGTCAGACAGCCTATAGCTGTTTACAATGTCAGCGGAGAATATTCGATGGTCAAAGCTGCTGCAGAAAACGGCTGGATAGACGAGAAGAAAATAGTGATGGAAAATCTCACCGCTATGAAGAGAGCCGGCGCAAATATGATCATAACTTACCATGCAGTGGAAGCGGCCGGCTGGATAACCGGAGAGAGGTAAAAGAAAATGTCAGTAAAGATACCTGCTAAGAATGATGAAAGCCTTAAGTCAGCGTTGCAGAATACTGCTTTGTTCAGGAATTTGAGCGAGGAGGAAATACAGAGCTGTCTCGTGTGCAGTAAGGCCGAAAGCATTTATTATGAGAAAGGCGAAATGATCTTCTCAGAAGAAGATCACCCTGTATGCCTGCCTTTGCTGATCAGCGGTTCCGTTACCCTTGGAATGGATTATTCCGACGGGAAAAGAAATATCATCGCTATCTTTGAGAACAAGGGTGATGTTTTCGGTCATGAGCTTATTCTCATCGGAGAGAGCAAATACGGGATGTATGCGCAGGCGCAGGCAAAGTCACATATACTTATGATACCGAAAGATTTTCTTGTAGGGACCTGTGAGCGGAACTGCGGTTTTCATTCTACCTTGATTTCGAACATGCTGCTGATGATGGCGCAGAAATCGCTTAATCTTAATGAGAGGCTCGAGGTAATGTCATGTGGAACTTTGAGGCAGAAAATAGCTAAGATGATACTGTTCAGCATTGGTGACAAATCATCCATGTCAGTTTCCATGAGCAGACAAGAGATGGCAGATTTTCTCAATGCAGCTAGACCATCTCTTTCAAGAGAACTTATGAGAATGCAAAATGACGGTTTGATAACGGTTGAAGGCAGAAAAATCACGGTAAAGGATAGGAACGCGCTTGAAGAGATACTTAATTGATATTTACTGAAACAGAAGCGGGTGATCCGGAAATCACTTACAAATATGAAAGGAGGTATAGCGACATCATCCAACTTTCTATCCGGTGAACCCGCTTTTATAATGCCTTTTAACAAATACTCATTTTTCCTCAAGTCAATAATCATCAAAGCATTGAAAATACTGAGGCTGATGCAGAGTGCCCAGGGTCTGACACCCTGTACACCAATGCTAATACGGTTAAAGATAAAATGCTGTAAGTAAATGGGCAAATTTACATGCTGAAAAAAAGTTGAAATTTCAAAGAAAAGTATCATTCAAATATGGAATTTTCCTCAGGTTTCCTCAACGAAAAAGCCCTTGAAATCGTCGAATTTCAAGGGCTTTGTTGGTGGATGATCAGGGGCTCGAATTGCGTATACTTTTTTCGACGAAACGCTGTAAGCGTTGAAAAGAAAGGAGTTGGCATCGTCTAAGGACGCGATTTTTCTGAAATGTACCCAAAAGTGTACCCAGAGCAATGGCTGACTATATCCTGTACATTCTCATAACAAGGATCTTAAATTCGTCAGAAATATTATGCAATTTTTCTGACGAAACAAACAGAAACAAAATTATCCGCAAAACTGTTAATTTTGCGGATGTTTTTATAGATAATGTAATAATAGATGTATATAATTACAATTTAAAATGATATTTAACGAAAAACCGTCAAATATCAAAATAAAATGTTGAATCGTTACAATGAAAGCAATATAATAATGGTACGTATCGACCCCAATGGATTGAGAGGAGTAAAGGAGATGCTGTTACAGTTTTCTGTAGAGAATTATCTGTCTTTTAAAGAACAGGCCGTATTGAGTCTTGTTCCGTCGTCAGATAAAGAGCATTTAAATAACATTAATGACAATGGCGTTTTCAAAGGTTTGAACACCATTGCGATTTATGGTGCAAATGCATCTGGTAAGAGCAACTTGTTTAGGGCGGCAACTGTTGCATTGAATATGATTAGAAATTCTGCAAACACTCAGGTGGATCAGTTGCTTCCAGTAGTTCCTTTTAAACTGGATGAAAAAAGTAAAAAGGAGCCTTCAGTATTTGAATTCCAGTTTATTGCCAGCGATGGGAAGAAATATATATACGGCTTCAGTGCCCTTCCGGACAGGATCGTAGAAGAGTATCTATATTGTTATAACTCATATAGGCCCTCTAAGGTGTTTGACAGGACTGAGACTGATTCGTATTCATTCTCGCGTACTATGAAAAAAGAACTTGAGGCAATAGTCAGATTTACTACTAAAAACCGGCTGTTCATTTCGAGTGCAACGCTTATGAACGCTGAGTCTACTAGAACCGCATATGAATGGCTCGCCAAAGGCATAGATACTTTCATGAATGTAGGTGATCTGCAAAATAGAGCATATGAATACTACATGAAAGATTATGACAATAACAGCAGAGAGAATATAGAGTTCACTAAGGAGCTATTCAAAGCAGCGGATATAAGCATTTCAGATATTGATTATAGTTACCGGAAAATCGATGAACTGCCTCCTGATGTGCCGCGTATCATGATCAACAATGAGCCGATTATACCGGCGGTAGAAATAAGGCAAGAGGTTAACACTGAACACATAGTTACAGATGAAGATGGCAATATAAAGAAATACAAGCTGTCCTTACAAGAGGAATCGCTTGGTACAACCATGCTGTTCTTATATGGTCCGTTCCTTAAAGAAACACTGGACAAGGGCAAGGTTCTGTTCATTGATGAAATTGACAGAAGCATGCATCCGTTCGTAGTTTCATTTTTGATCAGCCTGTTTTCAAGCGACAGAAATAATGGTGCGCAGCTTATTGTTACAACACATGATACTTCGCAGCTTTCTCTGGAGAGATTCCGCAGAGATCAGATTTATTTCACTGAGAAAGATCCGAAGACCGGTGCCAGCGATCTGTATTCGTTGGATGATTTCGAGAAGCCGGTAAGGAAAGATGAGAACATCCGGAAGAAGTATCTTCAGGGCAGATACGGTGCAATACCATATGTTCATGCGGAGGATCTGTTATGAGCAAGTCAGGTAGATCCTTTTCGTCAAAAAAACGGAATAAGCAGAGCCGGAAAGAAAAGCCTATGATCATCATTACTGCGGAGGGCAGAAATGAAACAGAGGCACGGTATTTTAATAACTTCAGAACGGCAGACTGTCCATATATCATTAAGTTCCATAAAGCAGGGCACTTAACAGATCCGACCAAACTAGCAGAGTCTATCCGTCAAAGGTGGGATGCTGAAGATGCAGATGTAAGAACTGGTGACATGGCATTTGTGATAGTTGATTTGGATAATAAAGAGAGCAAGGCCAAAGAAATACAGCAGCTGGAGACAAAGAATAGAGTGGAGAAGTTCATAGTCTCCAACCCTAGCTTCGAAGTATGGTATTTGTTGCATTATGAATACTCAACACGCAGCTATATAAATACAGATGCTGTTATCAGAGAGCTGAAAAAGCACTACCCGGGATATGAGAAGACTTCAGAAATGTTTCCGTTGCTGAAAGACAAAATGGGTAATGCAATTACAAATGCTGAAAAGCTGGAAGATTATCATAAAAAAGAAGAGCACCTACACCCGGATGTGAATTGCAATCCATATACAGATGTGCATAAGCTTGTAAAAAAGCTGATATAACATATTTTTTAAATATTTATAGATTTGAAAGATAACGGAGGGTTTATAAATGAATGAGTTATATACACCCGAATTGATAAGTCTTGGAGCGGCGTTAACAAAACTAGCACTTAAAGGTACCGCTACAGCTGTTGCTAATAAGATCAAAGCGATTAAGGGCGAAAAAAACACAGAAAAAGTAAGAAGCACATATGATGAGATTGTCAATGAGCTATTAGCTGAACGAGATGAAGCGATTCTAATTGCACAATCATATAAATCTGAACTTGAACGAGTTGTTATTAGCGATGATGATATTGAGCATCTTCATAATACAGTTTCAAGACTGCTGGAGATATTAAAGGAGGCACAAATATCATCCGTTGATCAGACGGATAAGAACGCTATCAGTGCTGTAAATGAACAGATAAATACGTTTGAACAAATTAAAGAGCTTATCAGCGTTGATACGTTGAAGACTATGCAATTGATAGGATTTAACTATAAGGCTGCGATTGGTGAGCCGTTAACCGTTATGTTGAAGAATTATTTGCTCTCAATTGGGCCAAAGAATGAGGATTCATCCTTACAATCATCACTTACCCCAGAAATGGTTGAGGTGTTGAAAAACCAGAATGCATACAAGAACTTAAAAGAACTAATAGGTATTCCAACTTTAAAATGAATCGGTAGATATCAATAGCTCTTATTCTTACAAGAGGGAGGTTACAATAATGGCAGGGTACACATGTCCATTTTGTCAGCATGCAATCGCAAATTCTTCTGAAACACTTACTACATACAGTTTTGATTTCTCACAGTATATGAGTAGCCATCAAATTCATAGTCCTGCGTCAAGAGGTATTACAGTAACTCCATATTTGATACATGTTGAATTCCATAAATGCCCGAACTGTGAAAAACAAAGCATTATTGTAAAAGGTGTAGGATCAGAGGTAGAAGGAATAACAAGTTGGATCCATCCTGTCTCATCATCTAAGCAATACCCCTCATATGTTCCGGAGCAGATTAAGCAGGATTATGAAGAAGCCTATGCAATTTTGAATCTCAGCCCAAAGGCATCCGCTACTTTGTCGCGCCGTTGCCTTCAAGGTATGATTAGGGACTTCTGGGAAGTGCATGATAAAGGCAATCTTTGCAGTGAAATAGATGCAATTGCTGACAAAGTGTCTCCATCTGCGCGCCGTGCTTTAGATGCAACTAGGAAGATAGGTAACATTGGTGCGCATATGGAGCAGGATGTAGATAAGATTATTGACATTGATCCATCTGAAGCTGAAACCCTTCTGAAATTGATAGAACATCTTATGCAAGAGTGGTATATAAATCGCCATGACAGTGATATGCTTCTTGACGAAATAATATCAATTAGTTCAGCAAAAGAAGCTATGAAAAAAGACTTATCACAGAAAGCTGAGTAATCATAGGAGGAAATACCCAAAATCGCCGTTTTGTACCCAGAAAAATCGCGTCCTATCTATGCAGTTTTTCGTCTTAAAAGTGAATCAAACCGGCCTCAAACAGTTGAAATTTCAACGTTCCGACAAAAGAAAAACCTCCGATTTCTCGGAGGCTTCTGGTGGATGATCAGGGGCTCGAACACTGGTTTGATTTCTCAAACCCAGTAAAGAGAGGAGGTACAGCGACATCATCCCATCCATTCCTCAAACTTTCCTCAAAAAACCCTGTACATGCACCTTTCTAGAGAGCAACTGGAAGGTGCTTGTGTTTTTACTGGGTGTCCAGGGTGTTTTTTCATGTACACCTAGCCTGAAACCCAGTAAAGAGAGGCTGTTCAGCGTGATCATGTTGTCTATTCCTCAAACTTTCCTCAAAAATTCTGAATATCAGTATAAATAATTATTCAAACGTGAATTCAGGTATGATTATGATGCTGTAATATCAATAACTTATCAATGATACGACTCCCGCCAACTTCACCACTTTTTTGGCTATGGTTATGTCAATCCAGATGTATCCATAGTTTTTTTCTGTTTATTTCTAAAGGCACCGTGAATTATTATTCATCTTCCGGTCATAATCTTTTTCTGCTCATATGTTAGTATCTCTAAATATACTCAGGTCAGAGCCTGATATCTTTAAAGGAGGTACAGACATATGGCAAGCAGAGAAAAGATAAGGAAGGTGATAAAGCGTCCTGCGGATATGAATCCTGAAATATCACGACTTGCAGGAGAACTGAACAGAGCGCTGAAAGACGAGGAGATAATACCATCCATACAGAGCAGACTCAGACACAACATTCTGATCATGCCCAAAGAGATACGTGAGGCCAGTGGCATATTGATCTTCGGACGCAGGATAAAAAGCCTGGTGTTTACAACGGATCTGGCCATCATCAAGAACTGTGATGCAGATGCAGTATTCGCTGTTTATCCGTTCACTCCGCAGCAGTCAATAGGCGATGCGATAATACGAGCCGCTGCAGTACCGGTATTTACCGGTATAGGAGGAGGTATAACCAAGGGCTTGCGCTCGGTAAGGCTGGCAAAAGACGCTGAAAGCCAGGGCGCGTTTGGAGTGGTGCTAAATGCACCGACGAGCAACCGCGACCTTAAACTGGTAGCGACTTCAATCGATATACCGGTCGTGATCACAGTTACCAGCGAGAAGTCAGACATACGTGACAGACTGCGCCACGGTGCGTCTATCATAAACGTCGCTGCAGGAGAGAGGACTCCTGACATAGTCCGGATGATAGACGCGAAGTACCCGGACGTACCGATTATAGCATCCGGAGGGAGTACGCCGGAGAGCATAAGAGAGACGATAAAGGCCGGAGCAAACGCTATAACATACACACCGCCGACTACTAAAGAACTTTTCGTGGATGTGATGGAACAGTATAGAGAAAAGTATTAATAGATAAAGCATGATAACTCTATGATACATAGGATGATTTTGTGTTAGTATGGCGATAATGTTTCTGCAGGAGGTGAATGTTTATGAATATTGAAAAAACCGGACGATTCATCGCAGAACTTCGCAGGGAGAAGCAGTTCACACAGGTCCAACTGGCAGACGCTATACATGTTTCTGATAAGGCTGTCTCACGTTGGGAGACGGGAAGAGGCTTTCCAGATATTGACAATCTGGAAGCTCTTTCCGAATGTTTGGGTGTCACCATTGCTGAACTCATCAAAGGAGAAAGGATCAATGAACCGGTATCCGGAGATGAGTTGAACAATATAGCTTCAGACGGGCTGTCGCTTACAAGAAGCCTTATTGCAAAAAGAAAGTTCACGAGTACACTGCTGGGGTTCGTATTGGGACTGATAATAATCATTATTGCGGTGATACACATGATGAGCCCTATATACATAAAGGATCCGGGCAACGCGCTGACTTTAGAAGAACTGTCGGATGGAAGTATCGTGGCCGTGCTGGATGAAAATGTCAGCGGTTATGATATTGATCGTTTCAAGGATCAGGACAGCGGCAGATCATTGGCTTTTATAGGGTGTTATCGCACAAGATGGGATCAGTTATCTGGTAAGCGTAGTGAAACCTTGGTGAGAATAGGGAATAAGAATGAGATAGACGAGGTGTATTATTACCCTGCTGATGGCGGTGATGTATTGATTTATGGTGAGAAAGGAGCAACGGGAAACGGAGGCATTGTGACTCTGCCAAGATTGGTCTATAACTACTGGCTGATAATAGGCGGCATACTGTCTGCTGCCGGGATCATGCTGTATCTGATCTGCCGCAAAAAATACAACGCAGAAAAGATACTGAATGCAGTTTTGCTCCCGATAGCCTTTACGATCAGCATCCCGCTCTGCCTGCTCGGAAGATTCGATGAGGTATATAACGCAAGTTACTACTTTACCGGGATACTGCTCCTGACAGCCGCAGTATATCTGGTACTGAGAATCATCATATTACTCAAAAAAGGGAAAATTGACATACTCAGATAACACTCAGACCTATGGTTGAGTCCGCCAATGAGTCTGCAGTGCTTTCAGAAACGCTGAAAACTTAGTGCTTGGACGTCTGTTCAATTCTGGACACCTTCACCAAAAGAATCGAGATTTTGAGGAAATCGACCTAGCCAGGTAATGCTCAGACATACGGCTGAGTCCGCAAATGAGTCCGCAGGGTTTTCAGAAACGTTGAAAATCCAATACTTGGACCCAGGTTCGATTCCTGTCATCTCCACCAATTCTGAAGCTTGAAATTTCAATGGTTTCAAGCTTTTTACTTTGCAAAAAACCTACCTACATAGACTGTTTTCAGACCTAAAAATGAGTCTTCACTGAATGTATGACCGTTGGATTTACTAAGAATATAAGAAATTCGATTCTGGTATTGCCGAAGAGAGGAGCGATTGTTTCCTGGAATTATTTGATAATCACGATATCTGCAAATCTACCTACTCAAACCTGCCAAAACCATGCTCAAACCTACATTTGGGTCCGCAAATGAGTCCGCACTTTTTTGGAGAAAACAGCAAAAAATGCCAGCATACTTGACAGATAGGTACCGGATATACTCAGATTCAGACCAACTTGAGCTCATCAAAAACGCATAATTGTTGGAACCCAGACTTTCATATACACTGAAATCAAAAGAGAACAAGGAGGTGCGCCATGTTCAAGCCTAAGTATAAATTTACCTATGATGAAATCAGGATCATCGTGATGGCTCTTGTCGAATTAAAGAATCAGCTCATTTCCGAAGGAAGATATACCGATGCAGTAGATGAACTACTGATTAGATTCGTTGACTGATTGGTCAAGTTCTTTATGCTCTTACATACCCTGCTCAATACCGGGCAGGGTCTTATTATGTAAAAATCCGGATGCCCGGTAGAAAGGAAACAAAATGGTAAGAGCAACAACACTGAAAAAGAACGCTAAAGCAAGAGCAGCAAGAATGAACAGTGATCAGGGAGACGGGATCGTGGCAACGATAATCCTGCCGCCTGGTAATGAACATGTTATCGAGGAACTGAAGAAAGTCATGGCAGGTTCCATTATGTTAGACAGAAGACCAGAACCAGAGAGACCACAGAAGAAAGAGAAGGCAGTAAACCCATTCAACATAGCATTTATTGCCAATTCCGTAGCAGAAGCTTTTATGGACTGCGTTTATGAAGGTGATCTTGAGGATGCCCAGGCTATGTGGTATCTGGAGTTGATGCGAGGTATGCATGAATCCAACGAGAACTCTACGGCATTCAACATCCTCAATGCTGTGCTTCACTATGCAGAATCGCCAGCAGCACCAACTATGAACGACTTGTATCAGCAGCTGCATAAGGACGGAATGGTAAAGAAGTTCTTTGAGGCGTTCTTTGATCATGATGATATCGATGACTATAGTCTGGAGCTCACTATCCTCAGGGCAAGTGTTGATGACACGGACAAACTGCTGAACTGATGGAGGCGCGAATGAAGAAATGCAAGACAATAGCTATATGCAACCAGAAGGGCGGTGTCGGCAAAACAACGACCACACTGAACCTCGGAGTAGGACTCGTGAGGGAGGGAAGGAAAGTGCTTTTAGTCGATGCAGATCCGCAAAGCGACCTTACCAATTCATTAGGAATAGCGTCTGACGATCTTGAAAAGTCACTTGGCAGGCTAATGTATCTGGCAACAGAGAATTACAAGCCTATAGTCAGTGATACGGTGATCCATCATAAGGAAGGTGTAGACATTATTCCATCTAATTTGGATCTGTCATCAATGGAAACAAGGCTTGTTAATGCTATGAGCCGCGAGAAGGTGCTGGACAATCTCCTGAAAGATGTGAAGCCGGACTATGACTATATCCTTATAGACTGCATACATAGTTAATAAGATTAGTAAGGATGGGTACTATAAACCGGAAGAGATTGTATTGATGCCGATCCCGGGATCCGGAAGTAAAGAGTTCCTGTTTTGCGTAAAGATGTATTGCGAAATGTGATAAAGCAGAAAACACAAAATGTTCACAGATATTATTAGCACTCTCTATTGACGAGTGCTAATAATAGTGATATAACATAATCAGAACAAAGGAACAGAGAAGATCAGAGCTGATCCAAACCCTCCTTCCCTTGCTCAGAAACATAAAATGTTATTGAGTAAAGGAGGTATCATTATGTTAGTACCGAGTATTTTTGGAGAAAACCTGTTTGACGACTGGTTCGATGCTGATTTTCCACAGTGGCCTGAATTCAGGGATCTGGATAGGGCAGAAAGAAAGCTTTACGGCAGGCATGCGGACAGGCTGATGAAGACAGATGTCCATGAGCATGACGATCATTATGAAGTAGATATTGATTTGCCTGGATTCAAAAAAGAAGAAATCAAATTGGAACTGAATAATGGCTATCTGACGGTTGGTGCTTCCAAAGAGCACGATCAGACAAATAACGGTAAAGCAATCCGCAAGGAGCGGTATTCCGGTTCGATGAGCAGAAGCTTTTATATTGGAGAGGGAATAAAAGAGGAAGATGTACATGCGAAGTTCGAACATGGCGTCCTGCATCTGGAACTTCCGAAAGAAAAAGCACCGGAGGTACCGGAAAAGAAACTGATTCAGATCGAAGGATAAATACAGAAGTCTAATATTTATGGAGGTGTCAAACCATCTGGCGAGACGCCTCTTTTTTTGAGAAAAATGTTATCGCCTTTATTCAGTTATTTACTTTTCGTGTTAAAGAAGGCTCTTGCGCAATGTCATTAAGTTAATGTGACGAGGAGATACTCTCTCATCAGAAATGATGAGGGGGTATTTTTTTCTTTCTAAATATACTTGACACAATGGTCGGTTTGTGCGGCCGCTTTTATTGGTCATATATCAAACCCAATAAAAGCGGCCCTTTGATCAGAGGTAAGACACACACTTGAAAGGAGG
>JAFRKO010000071.1 GCA_017431685.1 Mogibacterium sp. | reverse complement strand
TGATTATTCCGCTCTCTGAGAGCACCCAGGTCGCAATTCAGAGCGTGCTGACCGCACATGAGAGCAGTTACACCATTCCGTGGATCAGAGCATGCTGACCGCACATCAGAGCACCCTTTCAGGGGTCCTTTCGTTAGAATATGAAATGAGCATCTGCTCAAATTCTACGAAAGGAGGCCAATCGTTATGGCCAGAAAAATTAACGTCAAACTTATTCTCAGGCTGCGGGATGCCGGAATGTCCAGAAGCTCGATCGCTTCGACCCGGAAGATGTCCCGCAACTCAGTCAGCGATGTATTCAGGATCGCTGATGAAAGGCACATTACATATGCGAATGTGCAAGACATGTCAGATGAAGAAGCGTACCGCTTCTTCTATCCGGACAAATACGTGAACGAGATCATGTACGGTGAGCCGGACTATGAATACGTTCACAAGGAACTCAAGAAGGTAGGCGTGACGCGTAAGCTCCTTCATGAAGAATATGTCGAGCAATGCCAGAGAGAAAACAAGATCCCAATGGCAAAAACGAAATTCAACGAAGGATATCTCGAGTATACTGCCGAGAACAATCTCACAAATCACAAGGATCATAAGCCTGGTGAAAGATGTGAAGTCGACTGGTCAGGCCCGACTATGCATTATGTGGATCGCGACACCGGCGAGATAATAACGGTATACCTGTTTGTCGCCACACTGCCGTACAGCCAGTATTCATATGTTGAGCCTTGTCTCAACATGAAGATGAATACGTTCATTGGCTGTCATGTCAATATGTATGAATACTTCGGAGGAGTTCCGACCCGTACAGTCTGCGACAATCTTAAGACTGGAGTCGTGGCTCACCCTAAGGAGGGAGAGATCATCCTTACTGATGACTATGAAGCTCTTGGCTCTCACTATGTCACGGCGATCATGCCTGCTCAGGTGGGCAAGCCAAAACAGAAGCCTTCTGTAGAGGGCACGGTTGGTAAGATAGCTACAGCGATCATAGCAAGATGCAGGAACGAAGTATTCTACAGTTTCGCTGATCTGAAACTCAAGGTGGCAGAAAAGCTTAGAGCCTTTAATCATGAGGTGTTCCAGAAGCGGGAAGGCAGCCGCTATGAAGTCTGGCTGGAAGAGAGACAGTATCTTAGAGATCTGCCGTCCCTGCCGTATGAGGTTGCCGAATGGGTATACGGGAGGTCCATAAATCTTGACTTCCATGTGGTATACAAGAAGAATCGTTATTCCTGCCCATACCAGTATGCAAAGAAGAAAGATCATAAAGTCGATCTGAAAGTGACATCATCGGTGATCGAGATATATTACAAGGGCGAGCGGATAGCGACTCACAATAAGTTCCCGGATCATGTGACCAACAGATACTCGACACATCCTGAAGATATGCCTAAGGCATTTCGCGACATAGTTGACTGGGATGATGAGCGCATTCGCAATTGGGCAAAGTCCATCGGTAAGTCTACCGGTGCTGTCATAGACAGGATCTTCAGCTGTGTGGACATAAAAGAACAGGGCTATAACCCAAGCCTCGCTGTGCTGAGACTCAGCAGAACGTATTCCGATGCCCGTCTGGAAACGGCCTGTGAGCTTGCACTTAGCAGAGGGATCAGATCGCCCCGCTACCGTCATCTTAAAGCTATTCTGTCTGCCAATCAAGATATTGTCTACAAAGAGCAGCAGGAAGCTCTTGCTGAACCTGAAGATACATCCATGGGCTACCTTCGTGGCAGTGATTACTACAAGAAGGGAGACAAGAGATGATCAACGAGGAAACCAAAAGAAAGCTCAGACTCATGAACATAGGAGAGTTCATTGAAGCCTCGGAAGAACAGGAGCAGGATGTTAACGCACTTGCTCTTTCATTCGACGATCGCTTTCAGATGATGGTCGACAGCGTATACCAGCAGAAGTATAACGACAAAGTACATAATCTGATCAAAAGAGCACATTTAAGGCTCCCCAAAGCAGATATACACAATGTCTTTTACCATGAGAAGCGTACATTGAGCCGTGGTGTCATTGATGAACTTGCAACCGGCAAGTACATAGATGAAAACCAGAGCATAATCCTGCAGGGATACACGAGTACAGGCAAGACGTATCTTGGCTGCGCTCTCGCAAAAGAAGCCTGCAGGCAGCTGCACAGAACACGTTATATACGTGTTCCGGATATGCTCACAGAATACGCTGACAAATCTCTGCTTCCTGGCGGCAAGGAGAAAGTCCTTCGGAAGTATTCAGGATTCAAGGTGCTTGTTCTCGATGAGTGGCTTCTCAGCGACCTCAGTAAGGATGAAATAGAATTCCTCTTTGAACTGTTTGAACGCCGCTTCGACATTTCATCGACTATCTTCTGCACGCTCTATCGCACAGAAGACTGGTTGAAGCGTCTCGGAAGCGGAGCTTATGCAGAATCGATAGTTGAACGCTATGAGCATAACTCGATCCGCATCGAGACCGGATCGATGAACATGCGTGATATATTTGCAAATGATCGTTAGTTCATTCGCAACAAGTTAACGTTAGTTGCCGGCTGCTCTCACCTGAGCAGCCGGGGGCTGTCTGGCCGATCGAACTCGCCTTATAGCTGCCATCTGGGCTTTGAAGGGCCCACTGACAGCGCGGTGCTCTCGGGACAGACCAAGTCCTGCTCTGAAGAGCGGCATGACTGCTTTGATAAGCGGATCGGCTGCGCCGATCGCGCTACAGAGCATGCTCTGAATTCACGGAATAATCAATACATGAAAAGGACGCTTCATGCGTCCTCTTCATGCTAAAAATAATACCTTTATTTTACTTTTGTTAGGGTCGGGCGATTTTATCCACCCTGGAATGGGTCCCGTACCTTGAATATATATCCAGACATCCGCGTTCACTCAAGAACACAGGCATATACGGCATGATGCCGGATACGATGCAGAGCTATCTGAACAACTGCACTGGCAGTCAGAAGAAAGATGTACTGCATATCCTGTCGGAACTTACTGAGAGGACAGGCTTCGACAGTGCTCTGCACACAGTTGAACAAGCGATCCGCTATGAAGCTCATGATCCCGACAGCCTGAGGAGTCTGTATAACAGTATCTTTTCCGATGTACCGCAACTGCCGCCGCTTACTACAGGTGACTTGATTCCTGAGCTCGATCCTATGCCGGTCCATCTGGAAGACTATGACCGTTTCCTCAAACGGGGAGGTGGCCTGAATGCCTGAAAATTACCACGATGAACTGATTGCATTCTGCAAAAGGCTTAAGATCGCATCCGCCATGGCAGACAGAGCTGAGACAACCGAGGGTGAGACTCACATCGAATTCCTCTACAACCTTCTTAAGAGGGAGATAGAACTGCGCGATCAGGCACACATCGACAACCTGATCAAAGACGCAAAGTTTCCGGTACAGTATTCGTTCGATCAGTTCAGGACCGATGAGGTCGAATTCCCGGATGACTGCACACTCGAGACGCTCAAGTCACTGCAGTTCCTGCGGGAGCATAAAAACATCATCATGTATGGCGGCACAGGTACAGGCAAGACGATGCTCTCCATATGCATCGGCCTTCTGGCCTGTAAGCGGGACATCCCTGTACGCTTTTTCCGGACCGCATCATTGGTCAATACTTTGTCATCGAAGATGAAGGCCGGTAAGCTCGACTCCTTCCGAGACAAACTCAGTAAAGCGTCTATCTACGTGATCGATGAATTCGGATATGTCCCTTATGACAGGGACGGCATCAATATTTTGTTCGACTTCCTTTCCGAGATCAGCGACGATCCGGGCAAGGTCGTAATACTCAATACTAATCTGGAATTCTCCAGATGGGTCAACGTTCTGTATGATCAGAAAATGACTGCAGCCCTCATAGGAAGGCTCACTCACCACTGTCATCTGATCCTGTTTCCTGGCGAGAATAACCGCCTCAAGGAATCCAGCATCAACATGATCTACAGGAGTATCGCTGATCGCCAGGAGAGGATCCAGAGGCACTGAACTAACTTAATAACATGCCTGCAGTGCTGCTGCGGCTATGCCGCACAGCCTGCAACTTTCTCCAAAATGGAGATGCAATTTTCTCCATTTTTGCTTGCAACTTTTGGGAATTTGCACTTGCAAAAAACACTCTGACCAGCCCTGTAAGCGCAGCTCGGTCTTAGCCTGTGTTACTTGATCCATAATGAGACTCCTCCAGACTTCTGGTTAGACACCTGGCCGACTCGAAAAAGTCGAAAAAGTCTAAACCTAATTTGGTCTAAATTGTCTCATAGCCACTAGGCTGGAACGTAAGCGCCTAATTTGAGGGCGGATTGTAGACCATGCCGGCAGACCTCATAATATTAGTTGGATTTGTAGCATTTCACTCCAACAGTTGGATCTGAATTGCATCATTTCACTCTAATGTACGAGGTGTCAGCATGAACTATAGGAATCTCAGCCCTGAGGAACGCTTTGACCTTATCATGGAATGCCGCAACAGCGGCCTTTCCGACCATCAATGGCTTGAAGAGCATGGTATAGCTCCAAGCACTTTTTACTACTGGATATCCCAGTTCAGGAAGAAGGGATATCCTAACATCAACGAAATACCTGAGCCACTGAAGCAGAGCTCACCCCATAAAGCTCAGCGCCAGGAGGTCGTCAAAATCAATGTGATCCCCGGCAGACAGGAAGTATTGGAGCAAAATGCTCCAGTATATCCAGTTCAGCCAACTTCTGAAATGTCGCCTGTGATCGAGATCACAACAGGATCAGCAACAGTCAGGCTGACCAATGATGCGTCACCGGAACTTTTGGCTGTAGTCCTTCGAAGCCTCGGAGGCAGCATATGATCGGCGACATATCTCTGGCGACCAACATTTACATAATAACCGGCTATACCGACATGCGCAGGTCTATTGACGGACTCTACGCCATCATCATGGACATGCTCGGCGAGGAACCCGATCAAACCTCTATATATCTGTTCTGCGGCAAGCGCTGTGACCGGATCAAGATTCTCCTGAGAGAGCGTGATGGGTATACGCTCCTTTACAAGAGACTGGACCGCAATGTTAAAGGCCGGTTCCGCTGGCCGCGAGATGCCAGTGAGGTAAAGTCTATCACCTGGCAGCAGATGGACTGGCTGATGACGGGCCTTGAGATCGAGCAGCCGAAGGCTCTCAGACTTACATGATCCGCGTTGTTTTTGGCAGATGCAAGGTGCCTCAAAGCCTTGAAAATACTG
>JAFRKO010000070.1 GCA_017431685.1 Mogibacterium sp. | reverse complement strand
GCTCCTAAAAAGCCTGGCTATATTGACATTTTTGAAAGCATGAATTACAGTGTTTTCAACAGGTTGACCGATATCTATCCAGTCAGCCTGAATAAGTTAGCTGCCATACGGAGCTATTTACAGACTTTATTTCACACTCTCTCTAGCTATTTAATTCTGATTTCTTCTACCTCCCATGTTGGTACTCCATTAGGGAAAAGCTCTTCTTCAGGAACTACTCTTCCACACTCAGGACATGTGTAAGTTTTGCTTGGGTCATAATCGAGAACATGTATGATGTATTCTCCGCAATCTTCATCTGAGCACCAACCGCCCATATCTTCGGATGCCATATCCTTATATGTGAGAACTCCATTCTTGTAACTTGCCTCAATGTATTCTTCATAGCCACAATTGCAAGAGTAGTGATTTGCGGAGAATGTGAATTCGCAGTTGAAGTTTTCAGCTATTGTTGTAAGCACATCCTTGAAATATTCCATTTCCGATGATGAAAGGGAGCAACTTTCATCAACATCAACTTCTTTTCCGTACACTTTCATATCATTGCAGAATACTGGCACATACTTCTTAGAGAATCTATCGTTTGCTTTTTTCATTAGTTCGTTCTTGAGAAGTACTACGACTTCATTTACATTTACTCTACCCTTTACTGTCATATGCATTGATGTGTAAGCTTCCATGTCTTTTCTCCTTTTTATTTCTCTCTTTTGTTATCTTATGTCTATATTATAGATTTTGATTGGTCCAATTTAATGACACTAATAAGCAATTGAATAATAGTTTTCAAGAAAAGTTGAAAGAAAGATGTTAGAAAGTTGTATCTGAGATCTAAGGAAGATGAAGCGGAGATGTTATTAGATTGTTTCAAAGTAGATAGCATGTTGTTTCAGAGTTGTTGCAAATATGTATCATCTACATTAAAATGATCCAAGCAAAATGGTACCATTCGAAAAGTACCATTTTCGAAGATAAGGTAACGCCTGAAAGGGCAAAAGTACCAAAAAAGTACAATCAATATTTGCTTGAAGGAAATAAAAAAAGAGAGATGAGATTATCTCTCACCTCTCTCAAACGCTTGATATTTCAAGGCTTACGCGATTAGCCGAAATATCTCTTCAGAAGACCCGCAAATGCCTTGCCGTGTCTTGCCTCATCTCTTGCCATCTCGTGAACTGTATCGTGAATAGCATCGAGGTTCTGCTCTTTAGCCTTCTTAGCGAGCATGAACTTGCCGAGTGTTGCGCCGTTCTCAGCTTCTACTCTCATCTTGAGGTTCTTCTCTGTGCTGTCTGTCAGCACTTCGCCGAGGAGCTCAGCGAACTTAGCTGCGTGCTCTGCCTCTTCCCATGCTGCTGTCTTCCAGTACTCGCCGATTTCAGGATATCCCTCTCTGAAAGCTACTCTGGACATAGCAAGGTACATACCTACTTCGCTGCACTCGCCCTCAAAGTTTGATCTGAGATCTGCGATGATTTCAGGATCTACTCCCTGCGCAACGCCGAGAACGTGCTCAGCAGCCCATGTCATCTCTTCTGCCTGCTTGATGAACTTCTCTGCAGGAACCTTGCATACAGGGCACTTTTCAGGAGGTGTATCTCCCTCATGAACATAACCGCAAACACTGCATACCCATTTAGCCATAATATTATCCTCCTTTGGAATGATGTTTTGTTTTGATCAGGACATCTCTGTCCTCATATTCAACGATGTAATATTACCATAACAGTTTCGCTCTTGCATCGTATTTTGTACAATTTCATATGAATTTTATATGTACAATTGTTAACCCATTTTTAATTGCTTAAACATTCTTAATATGATATTGTAAATGACGTAATATGGCGATTCGCGAGTAAGGAGAAACGTATATGAAGATTCAGAAGTCTGCAGAAGATTATCTTGAAGCAATGCTCATTCTTTATGAGGAAAAAGGCTATATACGCTCTATAGATATAGCTAAACACCTCGGTGTCACCAAGCCGAGTGTTTCATATGCAGTCAAGCGCCTGAGAGAGAGCGGATATATAAACATGAACGCCAACGGGCCAATTACACTGGCGCCTGCAGGCTACAAAATCGCCAAAAGAATCTATGAGAGACATAAAGCCCTGACAGCATTCCTCGTTAAGCTCGGTGTCAGTCAGGAACAGGCAGAAGAGGATGCCTGCAAAATTGAGCACGACATCTCACACGAGACTTACGTAGCTATCTGTGATTATGTAAATGAAGGAAGCGAAGAAAAGGTTGGAAGCTACGAATTCGAATAACAGCGATTCGTCGAACACCTCAAAAAGCAAGTTAAAGCGCCTTACCGCAATCGGTAAAGCGCTTTTCATTTGCGTTTGGCAATTACTTGAGAATGATAGTATTGTCTATAGCCGAAGCATCCTCTGCTATTGCCTTCAGGCCATCCGAAAGATCGGAGACTGTAGCATGCTCAAGATCTGTAACAGGAACGCTGAAGTCGGCATTAACAGGAGCCTCATCCGCAATCTTGTCCATAACGATTGTAGGAGCCTTACTCAGATCCTCTGCTGCAGGTTCTTCAACCTCAGGAAGTTCAACTTCGTCTGTAAGATCTCTCATGATATCGAAATCATCTCCATCGAGACGCTCGATCTCTGCCAGGAGCATCCTGCGGAAGTTGTCCTTAAGTCTTCTTACCTTTGCACTAAGCATCTCATGCTCGTCATTAAGCTTTCTGACGTTGACCTTTGCATCGAGGAGCATATTCTCAGCTTCGAGCTCAGCATCTCTCATCATGAGCTCAGCTCTTCTCTCAGCGCTTGCGGAGATGTCGGCCATCAGCTTCTTTGCTGTCTCGAGAGTCTCGACCATAGCGTTGTCGTCCTTCTGAGCCTCTTCAAGCTGCTTTTCGAGCGCTTTGATCTTGTGTGCCATCGATCTGTTATCGTTAAGCACCTTCTCATAGTCGGCTACAATAATGTCCAGAAATTCGTCTACCTCTCTGGAATTATAACCTTTCTTATCGCGGCTGAATTCTTTCTTATCAATATCAATCGGCATTATCATAGTGTCTGTACCTCACCTTTCCTCTTGAATTATCTTACTTGATTATCTATTAAATGGAACCTATTATTTCCACGGACTTTCCTTTACTGATGGCTTGCCGGCCTCTGTAGCCCTGTCTACCATTGCTTTAATGTTAACATTATGAGGAGCAAAAAGGTAGATATTCTGGTTGATTCTCTGGATGCTGCCTCTGAGAGCATATGTTGCTCCGCTGAGGAAGTCGAACATCTTGCGTGCAAGGTCAGTTTCGACTTTTTCGAGATTGATAATCACAGGCTTATTAGCTCTGAGATTGTCGATCAGCTTGCGGCATTCATCAATGTTCTTCGGCTCTATCACCACCATTTTAAACGCACCAGAGTCATTGCGCGAAACTTTGTCCACTCTTTCTTTGTTTTCAGTGAACTTCTGCGGCGGTGCCACTTCGCTGAATGCGAGCGGGCTGATGCCTGTGCTGATATGCGGTTCCGGAGCGGCTGCGGCTGCAGATGCAGGTGCAGTTACCGGTGCTGATCCTCTCAGCTCATTCTTATAAGCGTCGATCTCTTCCTGAGAGATGTTATCGTAGTCGTCATCATACTCATCAGTGATTCCGACCAGGTCTTTCATTTTGTCCATGAAACCCATTTTGCCTTTTCCTCCTCTATCTATAATTACGCGGTCCGAATATCGAACTGCCGACTCTGACTATTGTTGCTCCTTCTTCGATCGCTACTTCGAAATCTCCCGACATACCCATCGAAAGCTCTGTCGGAGCGAATTTATCTTCCGGAAGATTCCAGCTCTTCATCTCCCTGAAGAGGTCTGCCGCCTCTCTGAAGTACGGTCTTGAGTCCTCCGGATCCGCTGCAATCGGAGGTATGCACATGATGCCGCATACCCTTACATTGGAGCATTCTTCTGTTATTTCTGTTACCAGCTGCTTCAGATCCGATGCAGCTATGCCGGATTTGGTCTCCTCCATCGCAGAGTTGATCTCGATCAGCACATCCATCGTGATACCCGCTGCAGCAGCGCGTTTATCTATCTCCCGTGCGAGTTTCAGCGAGTCTACGGAGTGAATCATCACGACCCTGTCGATCACCTGCCTTACCTTGTTGGTCTGCAGATGCCCTATAAGATGCCATCTTACAGGGCTGACATCGTCGTATTTTTCGAGAAGCTCCTGTACGCGGTTCTCACCGATATCAGCCGCACCTGCTGCTATAGCTTCATTTATCTCTGAAGCTGTATGCGTCTTGGTGACTGCTACAAGTCTCACATCAGCAGGATCTCTGCCGCACCGCAATGCAGCTTCATCCGCACGCCTTTTTACTTCTGAATATCTTTCACCTATGGTCATTTCTATATTATTTTTTGTTACTGCTGCTCTTCTTCAGGCTTGCTATGTCTTCATCTGAAGGAACAGCGATGATTTCGTCATAAGTCCCTATTGTTTCTACATAGTTGCCGCCGTCATCGACATAAATATCTGAGTAAACCACGCACTTTGTTCCGTCATCAGCCTTTGTTCTGACCGGAGTGAATACATGCTGTCCCAGTTTATTGACCACAAACACGCCTCTCTTGCCGTCAGGCGCTTCGACAATGCTTCCATCTTCAAGAACCAGACCTTCGGCGCTTTCAACGGTAACTTTTGTGTCAAGATTGCGGATTTCGAGGAATCCATCAAAAAACGTTTTGCACGTCAATGTTATCCTTGTGTTTTTCCCTTCGTCCCTGACCTCTCTTACAGTAACCGGTACGCTCTCTTCGTTTACATCGATGTAAACAGTCTGACCCTCCGTATATTTGGCAGCTTCATCCTTTTTCAGATAGTAAACGAGATACCACTTTCTGTTGCGGACGATCTTGAATATAGGGTAATTCTTGCCGCAATTACCTGAAGGAACTTTAACCGCCTTGCGTCCTGTCAGCTCTTTCAGATCATCATAATTGAGGCTCTCGATTGCTTTTGTACTGAGCCTGGCTTCTGCTCCGTCCACATAGTAACTGACATAGCCGGCTGTGCGTGTATATCCGTTTTCGGTGACTGAGTATTTATCGCCAAGCTCCTCCATTATGCCGGCATACTTGCTGCCCCGGATGCCAAGCTTTGCATCCTGTTCTGCAGCATCTTCAGTCTTTTCGGTTTTTTTATCGTTACCGGATCCGGTTTTCTTTTTGTCGGTCTTTTTAGCGTCATCAGCTGCAGTCTTATCTTCTGACTCAGCCTTATTGTCTTTCGAATCAGCTTTCTTGTCTTTGGACTCTGCTGCTTTCTTGTCGTCTTTCTTGTCGTCCTTCTCAGCATCAGCATCTTCATCCTCATCACTCAGATCGAAGGTTTCCTCTGAAGGTGTGAGTTCAACAACTTTGGTGCCGGCCTTTACGAGCCTGTTGCTGTCAGCAAGCCTGTTTATCTTGCTTTTCTGTGCTGCAACATACACCCTTTCGTCTCTCACAATAAAAGCAGAGACCTCATCAGTGACGTCTATTTTACCATGCTCCGCTATATAGGTCCGTTCGAACATGCCGATAACAGAAGGTACGACATAGAGCGCTATACAACACAATGCAACAAGTCCTATATATACCAGGAACGCAACTATCCACTTTTTGTTAAATAGCCCTCTTCGATTGGTTTCCATAGTTCAGAAAGATTATACAACAAAAAAGACCTACGGTACAACATATATTTACACGTAAGTCTTCCAATTACTATATTTTGTGTGTACTTTATCGGAGGAGCAAAGCCTCCGGAGATCAAGGTTCTCTTCCTTATGGCAAAGCTGTATTTTCTAAGAGAACCTTATATTTATGATTTGTTGTTAAAAGTATTTTGCCAGTATCGCCTTCTGCTTTTTTGTGAGTTCATGTTCGCTTTTGACATATGCCTCAAAGAGATCCGGCCTTCTTTCTTTAGTGAGTGAAAGAGCCTGTTCCCAGCGCCATAAGTCTATCTCTCCGTGATTCCCTGACAGCAGTATCTCAGGTACCATATCACCATCATACTCACGCGGTTTGGAATACTGCGGATACTCAAGCAGGCCGGAATAGATTGACTCATCACAGACTGAATCGTCTCCCGCCAGCACACCGTCTATGAACCTCGCTACAGTATCTATCAGCACCATTGCAGGCAGTTCTCCGCCAGTCAGTACGTAGTCTCCTATTGAGACCTCGCGCGCATTCAGTCTGTCAAGAGCACGCTGATCCACACCCTCATAGTGACCGCATAGAATCGTGATTTCCTCTTTGCCTGAGAGTTCTCTGGCCATTTCACCTGAAAGCATTTCTCCGCGTGGTGACATGTAAATGACATCTCCCCCGGATCCGCTCGCCTCGAAAGCAGCAAGAATAGGCTGCACCTGCATAACCATGCCGGCACCTCCTCCGTACGGAGTATCGTCGACCCGGTTATGTCTGTCAGTCGTATAGTCTCTGATATTGGTGATATTCAGTTCGATTATTCCGTTGTCGATCGCTCTTCCCAGCATGCTCATGCGAAGTGGCGCAAACATTTCCGGGAATATCGTGAGAATGTTTATCTTCATATCAGTCCAAAAACCCCGGAATAAGTTCAACCTCGATGACTCCGGCTTCTTCATCGATTCCTCTGAGAAAAGCATCTACAGCCGGAATGAGAATACTCCTGCCTTCGGATGTCTCTACATCAAGGATACTCTGCGCAGTATTCTGTATAACGTCCCTGAGTATGCCGACTTCTCTGCTTTCCGTCAGATCAACGACCCTGCAGCCTATAAGATCGCGCACATAGTATTCTCCCTCAGGCAGCTCCTCGAGATCATCAGCGAAAATACTTACCTCCATGCCTCTTATATCCTCAGCAGCATTGCGGTCATCAATGCCCTCGAGCTTAACGACCGGCCGCTCCTTCTGATATCTCAGTCTTTTTATTGCAGCATTAACAGTTTTTCCCGCACGCTCAAGAAGGAGGACTTTGCCCTCCTTCAGATTGGTCGAATCCTGCGCATAGAGTGTGATCCTGACTTCGCCTTTGATCCCCACAGGGCTTCCGACTTTGCCTATTAAGACCGTCTCATTCGTATTATCAGTCTTCTTCAACTATCTCTACCGACACTCTGAGATTCTGCTTGATGGCCGCAGCCTTTACCACGGTCCTGATCGCCTTAGCTATCCTTCCCGACTTTCCGATTATCTTGCCGATGTCTTCATCAGCTACCTTGAGCTTGACAATTATGTCTCTTCCGTCAGTCTCTTCGGTGACAAGGACCTCGTCCGGCTTAGTGACCAGCGCTTTCGCGATTACTTCTACCAGACTTCCCATGCCGTGCCTCCTTATTCGATAGCGCCGGACTTCTTGAGAAGTGCTCTTACTGTATCAGTCGGCTGAGCTCCGTTAGCGAGCCATCTCTTTGCAGCTTCGTTGTCGATGATGATCTCACTAGGATTCTTCAGCGGATCATAAGTTCCGATCTCCTCGATGAACTTGCCGTTTCTCGGTGTTCTTGAGTCAGCAACAACTACTCTGTAGAAAGGCTTCTTGTGAGCTCCCATTCTCTTAAGTCTGATTTTAACCATTTTTGTTCCTCCATTTATAAGTTTATTTATTTGATATCATTTATTTAAGATATGATGCACCTAGAATCCAAGGTTGCGCATCATGCTTCTTGCCTTCTTTGAATCAGGATTTGCAATGACCTTCGTCAGCTTCTTCATCTCTTCATATTTCTTGATGAGCTGATTGACATCCTGAACTGTGTGTCCCGAACCTGCTGCTATGCGCTTTCTGCGCGAAGCGTTGAGCACGTTTGGCTTAGCTCTTTCAAACGGTGTCATTGAGAGGATTATGGCCTCCCACTTTTTGAGTTCCGCCTTGCTCTGTTCGAAGTTGATTTCTTTCTTCTGCGAAGCTGATATACCCGGTATCATGTCGATAAGCTTTGAAAGACCGCCAAGCTTGTTGATCTGTCGCATCTGTCCGAGGAAATCCTCGAGGTCAAATTTGTTGCGGCGGATCTTTTCCTCGAGCTTTCTTGACTCCTCTTCATCGAAAGCGTTTTCCGCCTGTTCGATGAGCGACATGACATCACCCATTCCAAGGATCCTGGATGCGATCCTGTCAGGATAGAACGGCTCGAGAGCGTTATATTTCTCGCCCGTACCCATAAACTTGATCGGCTTGCCGGTAACTGCTTTTACTGAAAGCGCGGCGCCGCCTCTTGAGTCACCGTCCATCTTGGTCATGATGATGCCATCGACGCCAAGGGCCTGATTGAAACCGTCAGCGATGTTGACAGCATCCTGACCTGTGAGGGCATCGACTACGAGAAGTATCTCGTGAGGTCTGACCGACCACTTCAGTATCTTGAGCTCGTCCATGAGCTGCTGGTCGATCTGAAGACGTCCGGCTGTATCGATAATAAGCACATTGCAGCCGCGTCTCTGCGCCTCTTTGATAGCTTCCTGAGCTATCTGCTCTGCATCCTGTGATTCTCTGTTGACGTATACCGGAGTGTTGACCGCCTTGCCCACTATCTCGAGCTGATCAATAGCCGCAGGTCTGTAAATGTCGCAAGCAGCCAGCATCGGATGTTTGCCTGTCTGCTTGAGCCATGCCGCGAGCTTGCCGGCAGTTGTAGTTTTACCGGTACCCTGGAGACCGACCAGCATAATAATTGTGAATCCGCTCGGTGAATAAGTCAGCTTGCTGGCAGTTCCTCCCATCATCTCGACCAGTTCATCCTTGACGATCTTGATGACCATCTGGTCAGGTGTCAGGCTCTTCAGAACTCCTGCTCCAAGCGCTTTATCTTTTATTGTTGCAACAAATTCCTTGACAACCTTGAAGTTTACATCAGCCTCGAGAAGTGCCATTTTGACGATACGCATCGCGTCCTCAAAGTCCTTCTCGGAGACAACTCCCTGGCCTCTCAGGTCCTTGAATGCATTTTGTAGTTTTTCGGATAATCCTTCAAATGCCATTCTTTTTATCCCTATCCCGGCCGAGACCCGGCCGCCGGTTTAAACTAATCTGTAATCTGTTCTATTATCTGTTTTATTTTCTCTGCATACGGCTCTTCTATGCCTGCAGAATCAATAATGCTGAACACCTTTTGCGCCAGCTGTCTGTTTTTCTTGTAAGAAGATACCAGACTGAGCTTTTCTTCATAGGACTTCAGAGCTTTCTCGGCCTTCCTCAGTGTATAATGTACTGCCTGACGTGTCTGGCCGAGCTCTTCTGCTATCTCAGAAAGAGAAAGGTTGTCTTCATGATAGAGTGCCATGACTTCATTCTGGCTCTCATTCAGCAAGCTGCCGTAAAAATCATATAGCATGCTCGCATATTCAACTCTTTCAATATCGTCCTTCATAGCCTGTCCCGTTTAAAAAATCAGCGGTGTGGCCGGTCCAGCCGGCCACACCGCCATATAATAGCACGTTCTGCATTGCCTGTCAAACATTTTCTTTGACAGTTTTATCCGGTGATAGAAGTATCTGCCGAAATCTTTTTTAAAGTAACACAGCCGGTCGGGTTATACGCCCATATCATGAAAGGCTGTGAGTTTCCGGGGTCTGCAAGCCAGATCTCAAAACCGTCAGGAACTGTCAGATAATTATACCAGTTTTTATCACTGATACCGGTATAAAAATCCCGTACTCTGTCTGCAGTTCTTTCATCCCAGCCTCCTGTCGCGGCATTTGTTATGGTATTATACCAGTCTGATGAGCCCATATGGTAGATCTGGCAGAACGCTTCTACCAGTCTTCTCTTAGTCACATTAGTGTCATTGTCATTATTCATCCCAAGCAGCTTGCCGACCTTGTCTGTCTTTCCCTCTCCGGTCCACCAGTTTTCATCACCAAGTTCAAAGGCATAGTGGTAGATAACCTTTGCGATCTTTTTGCTGTTGGATATTTTTGTTATCTCAGCAGTGCCGGGACTTTTCATTGACACCCCCTGCTTAGCGCATGTTCCTGTATATGTCTTGCCGTCTGTTGTCACTTTGAAAACAGTCGTCTCTCCTGCAGCAGAGCCGAACTTGTCACCTTCATAACGGACCTCTTTACCACTGTCTGAAGCTGCTTTTGTCAGCTTTGCCTTTTGTGCCTGCTTCTTTATTTCAACTGATTTACCGGCTTTCGATTCTCCTTCTTTCGATGCTTTTGGCTCCCCGCCGGAAGCGGCTTCATCCGCAGAACCTGCCGGGATCGCGGGATCTTCTTTGACTGTATCTTCCTCAGGTTCGATTTCCGTAACATCCTCCTCCGGTCGTATTGATTCTTTGTCTGTTTCTCCTGCATTTTCCGTAACCTGTCCGTCCTCCTCAACAAAGGTCTCTCCTTCTGTATTTTCTGTCTGTACATTTTCTTCACTATTCACACTCCCGGCCTCACCAGTCTGATTTTCCGCAAAAGACGGGATCGTCAGTATTATCGTTAAGGCTAATGTGAGCATAAACGCCAGCGTCTGCCTGCGCCTCCGGATTTTCCCGGAATCGTTTTTTGAATACATGCTATGCCTCCTTTTTTCTGTTCTTATGTCTGAATGCGGCAATGGTTATAAAAGCTGCCGCCGCTGCTGCGGCCAGACCGGAATATATAAGCAGACTGTTCTCATAGTCTCCTGTATCCGGAGCTACACGGTCAGTGTAAACAAGTTCATGCTTTTCATCGCTTCCTCCCAGATAGACCAGGACGTAACCGTGCCCGTCATTAAGCGCGATCACCTTAGCTCTGTAAATGGAATCGTCTTTTGTGACACCTTTTTTCTCGGTAAGATCGCGGCTTATCGTATACCGCCAGACACCCGGTCTGTCACAATAAATGCTCCCAAAGCTGTAACTGCCTTCTTTGCTGATACTTATTGCTTTTTTACCGCCTGCGGCGTCACCGGGCATCGGAGCGTCCGGATCGTCCGGTTCGAGTGTGAACGTGTCTCCGCCCGCGATCTCATCATTGCCGTTTACGATGTAAGTGATCGGGATTTCGATGGTCACCGGCATATTTTCACGCGCAAATGAGCGCACCGGCATAACAGCCACGGAAAGCAAAAGGGCCGCCATAATCCCTGTGATTGCAATTATTTTTGTTGTTTTCATAAAGGTCTTCTCCTTACTATAGTGAACGCTTTGCCTTTTATTGCTTTACGCGGGATCAGTCCGAAGGCCCTTGAATCCCTCGCTTTTTCCCGCTGATCTCCTAAAATCAGGTACTTCCCGGAACCAATCTCACCGCTTATATCGTTTCTGCCTGCATAAGTCTCATAGTAAAGACCGCTTCTCTTCTGGACAGGCTGGATGTTGCCGTTTACTGTCAGAAGCCCTCCATCGCTTTTTCCGACAGACTCTCCTTCTGTTCCCTCTACCCGGCCTATCTGCCGGCTCCCGTCCGGAGCTTCATAGATCACGATATCTGTGTTGACTATCCTGCCCGGTCTGAAGTAAATGATCATATCTCCCTCATGCACAGCCGGGAACATATCATTTGTTGGAGCAGATGTTATCCCGAACACAAAAGTAAAAGATAAGATAATTCCTGCGATGAAAACCGCAGATTTAACAACAGCATCTTGTCTGAGCCGTTTTACAAGTCTGGCCTTTTTTTGAATAGTAATAATGTCTCTGTGTTCCGGATCAGGAGCGCTTTGAATCGATTGATGAGATTTATTCTGTCTGAACATATTGTTTACCTATGTATCCTCCTGTTGGTAAGTGCACAGAACACTACAGTTCTGTTATCAGTCATGTCATCACAGCAAGTAGACAAAGCAAGCACATGATCTGCTGTATACACGTCTCTGATACATATTGCATTATCGACTATATAATCCAAAGGTGCGGACCCGTCCGTTTTATATATAAGGCTGTCATACGCGTCAAATATACCTGCGGCAAAGACCTCGATGTCATAGTCATACTCCTGCGTGAGCAGCTTGCCTGTAATGTTTCTCCTGAAAAAGTCCTCATCCGTATATTTGCTGAGATCACCGAACATCGCGCCCGCCGCCATATGATGACCATGAATGATGCAGTACGGATCTTCCGGACTTGTATTATTCTTATCCATAAACAGCGTCCCGCCGGCATAGAACTTTCCGTCAAAGCCCTTATCGAGATAGTCGAAGTTATCCGTGCTTCTGACTACAGGATGGTCTATATGTGTGCCGTCCATGGTGATCCAGGCGACCGTATCCGGATTTATATCCAGCAGCTGACTGAAGCTGCGGTACCGGATCCCTCTTATTCCCTCCTCAAGGAATACAAGTCCGTCAATAAGACCCGATCCGATAAAAGCTGTCAGGATCAGCAATACTGACAATATTACTCTGTCGATCCACCTGTTGATCTTTCGCCATCTTCTGAACTCTGTATTAAGAGTTTTGGATGATACATCTCTTTCGCTCATGCCAGTGTATCTTCCGCTTCCATGTATTCTCTGCGTCTTCTGATTACTGCAAGTATCAGCACAGAGAGGACAGCCAGCGCGGCTGCATAAACCATGTAGTCAATTCCTGCTACACCTGTGAGCGTTGCGAGGTCCCTGTTATTTCGGTATACGATGGTTACCGTACCGTCGAACCTATCTACAAATTCAACTTCTGTAGAAAGCTCTTTGTTTGCGTCAGTATTTGCCTTGCCCAGATGATTGTAATCAGTTCCGCCCGGTGTATGCTCTGTCTCACTGAACACGGCATAGTCAACAGTTTTTCTGCCTCTTAGTATCGGGGCGTCCGGATCATTCTTGTTGGTCGATACTATGTTGTACTGAGCAACGTGGTCTGATGGCTGCTCTGTTACCTGATACGAAGCAGATCTTGGAAGCGAATTCAATACCAGTATCTCATCATCCTTCAGCTTCACCTTGAACGATACCGATCCGGTATCATCGGTGGTAAAGCTTTTACCGTCAGCAGCAAGGCTTGCGGCCGGAGTCATGTCATACATCTTTACGCCTGCGGAAGTGACATCGTTTGTTGCGTCTTCTTCAGCCAGGTCTTCTGCAGAACCCGCAGGTATATCAGTAGTATAGGTCTGATTTGCCTCCAGGCCTGTGAGTGCCACCTCGAATACGAACTCCTTATTAAGATCGCCGAGATTTCCCGTAACTTTTTTCTTAAGTACTACATCATGTGTCACCTGCCCGTTCCACATCCTGTATGCTTCAAGATAATCCGGGTTTTCAGGTGTTGAAATTCCCACCTTTCCGAGATTGTCGTGCGTAACAGGCGATGGGCCGCTGCTGTTCTCATTATTGACTCTGCCCGTATTCGGATCCGCAGAATGCCCTCCGTCTCCGTATTCTGTGTTATATTTTCCGTCAACATCCTGGCTTTCCATAAGATCATGCAGCCAGTTCTGAGCGTCGGCAAGTCCGTCTAATGTTCTCATAGTATTATCAGGTTTGAAATCTGTCACACTCTCGTTAGTCCACGATGTAATGGTGTGAACATATACTCCGTCAACTGTATCGCCCTCCTGAATTCCCTGGCCATATTCATTTACTTCCTTATCTTCTGTTGCTGCCTTGTTGCACACATAGAAAACGACATAGTAGGTATTATCATCATAGTCGACCCCTGCGACATCCTTTCTGAGATTTCCGGGATCGTCTGTCCCGCCGTTCGGGCTTGAGCCTGCCTCTTCGACCTTATACATGTAATATCCGGCTTTTGAGAATCTGAACGACACGTCTGTTACTCTCGTTCTTCTCCTGCCTTCGTCTATCTTATCTGTGTTGCTTAATTCATCTGAAATATCGTAGTGATGGTCTCTGTCCCCATATAAGCTGGACGTATTCTCTTCTGATCCGTCTTTGAAATTACCGAGGGTGACAAGCACTGACCACGTTGCCGGATTGTCCGGTTCAGACTGTATAAGGCTTATCTTATGATGAGCTGTCCCTGATGCGTCAGGTCTTGGCATGAGGTTCACCGGGATCAGCTTTCCGCTTTTTGATGAGTCAGCATTCGCATTTTCCCATGCCGATACAGGCGTGATCCTGTACACAAAATCTTCGATATTAGGAAACTTGCCCGACTGGTTTATCGTCAGTATCTTTCCCAGCCTTATTGTTCCGGTTTCTGAAGATTTATCCTGCCTGACCGATGTATGGTTTCCGGTTCTGTTGGTGTTATAGTCTGTTCTGTCACTTTCGGCTGCGCCGGATACAGCAAATGCATTTGCTGTCATAGACAGCATCATTACAAACGCCAGTATCAGAATCCCTGCTTTTCTTATCTTCATTTTTCTCCTCCTATTCCTCTCTGTATTTGCTTTGTCTTTTTATCAGCAGAATCAATCCTGCAAGAACAGGTATCATCGCACACAGCCAGATGCCAATGTACGACTGAACGGCAGTGAGTGTTGCCAGGTCCCTGTTGTTCTCCCAAAGAACTACGATCGTTCCATCGAACATGTCTACAGATTCAAGAGCCGTTGAAAGTGCTTTCGCAGCATCGTCACTGTTACTACCCTTGACCCTGATGATTTTCGCGCCTTTGTCTGCCATATTCTCAGAGAAAACCTTGTACTCCGCTACATGGTCTGACGGAGCTTCTGTTATCCTGTACCTGGCGTTCTTCGGAAGCTGCTTTACAGTCACTTTCTGATTATCTTTAAGTTTGATCGGTACAGTCGCCTTGCCGGATGAATCTGCATTGAAGACCTTTTCATCATCGCCTTTGATCGTATATGCCTGGCCGGGAACCAGATCTGTAAACTCCGCTGTATATTCAAAGACCTTAGTGAGGTCGCCAAGATTACCGGTGACATTTTTCTCTATCTTAAGATCCTGGAATACATCCACCGTCTGGGTTTTATCGTTTATGTCCTTGTGATATGCGACCGGAATCTCCTTTTCTGCGCTGCCGGTTCTGACCACGATATACAGTTCTTCAAAGGCTGTCATACTGTGGCCGTTCATCTCATCGAACTTATCGGTCTTCATGATCACTTCAGCCTGGCCTGAAGTTTTCGAGCCTGTTGTCAGAGCTGTACTTCCGTCAGATCCGGGTATCTTCTCACCGGTCACAGTATTGACCAGCCAGCCCCTGAACACATATTTCGTTTCCGGAATCAGGTTTTCATAGGTGATGACATCCCTGATTTCGTGATTATTTCCGTTAAATGCTGCTGTCGTCCTTATCCTTGGGCAGTATACAGTCTGATCGGCATCGTTTGGATTCTTATGGTCTGCAAGAACGGTATTTCCGTATTTGAGAGTTTCATTTACAACGAATGTGTGCCCTGCCATACTGCTTGCGTCGAAGCTGAATTCTATCGTTGATGTGCCATTTTCAGCATCGGCTTTGAACTCAGCTGAGTTTTTTACGCCGGTCATACGCCCTGCAGTCTTGTCATAGAGCTCTCCCTCAAGCTTATAGGTCTCTCCTGCGAGGAGCCCCGTATACTTCACAGTATCCTTTATTACAGTGTTTGCTCCGGCAAGGAGATTCCGGGTACCTGTTGCCTTGTCGATAGCACTGGTGGATATTCCCGGATATACGATAGTCTGCGCTGTATCGTTTTTGTTTTCATGCTTCTGAAGCTCAACAGGTACAGTCTCTCCATGTACAGCGGAGGTTCGCTGCAAAGTCTCATAGACTACTGCTTTTGTACCCGGAGGAAACTGTGATGAGTCCACAGTATAGTCGATACTGACATCCATCACTGATGCCGTTGCCGTAAATGCCTTCGATGCTGTTACATCATTTCCGCCCTTTTTTATAGCTTTGCCTGATTCCCTGTTGATCAGCTTCCCTGTGATCATGTATTTCCGGCCTGCATGAAGGCCTGTCACATGCACAGTGTCTGTAATGATCTCATTGGTCTTTACGCTTCCTATGCGCTTCCCGGTCACTTTGTCGACAGCTGAGGTTGCAACAGTCACAGGCGTATTATTTATCTCGATATGGCAGCTCTCTCCTTCTTTCACGATAAATGTCACATCATCTGCTATATCGTAACCATAGGGAGCACTGACCTCCCTAAGCGTGTAGGTGCCCGCCTCAAGCCCCTCAACCTTGTGTTCTCCTGCTGAAACCCAGTCATCTCTTACAGTGCTTCCTTGCAGCACCTGCATCCTCACCCCGGCAAGGTCTTTGCCTGTTGCTGTATCTATCTTTTTTACAAAGACATCAGTCGGCTCATCTCTGAACACCAGCTCTTTAACAAGATCACCGTACATGTTTTGTCCTTCCATGACAGTGACCGCATCATCACCGTCATTTTCCTGATAAACATGTCCATAAAAGACATCATCTGTAAGTTTGAACCCTGCCGGCGCTTTTGTTTCCTCAATAGTGAACCAGCCTAGAGGGAGCACCCTTTTACTGTTCTTATCAAGGTAGAAACTTTTATCCCGGCGGCTTGATGATACCGGTGTATCTGTCTGCCAGTCGAACCCTGCATAGTAATGAGACGGATCATTATCATAATCCGGCGGATCCTTTTTAACTGTTACGAATGTCCATTGATCTTTTGGCTTGGCAGCGGCAATCTCTGATTTTTTCGTGACGTCGTAGTACTTTACAGTAAACTCAGTTCCCAGGAATTTCCTGTAGTCCACATATGATTCTTCTGTTGCCGTTTTGTAGACCCTGAAATTCGGGATGCCATATGCAGGAGGCTCTTTTGATGTGATTGAGACAGGAATCTCTGCAGTACTTGAATCAGTCACCTTCACCTTGTAAACTGTTGGATCCGTCTTATATCCCTTGCTTGCAGAGACCTCTTTCGCATAGTAAGTGCCGGTATCCATTTCAAGCTTGCCGGTACTGCCGCCTGAACCTGTTGTAAGCAAGGCATTCTTATCATTTACATCTTTAGCTTTATCTGTGCATCCTTCATTTGTGTATAGCTGGTACTTCGCTCCTTCAAGGCTGTACTGGCTGTTAGTATCTGCAGCAAAGACCTGTTCTGTTATGGCCACTGCATAAGTTAAGCAGAACAGGCTCACCGCCAGGATCATCAGCAGTGTTAACGATCTTTTCTTTCGATGCTTTCGCAATCGGGTTTGCATTGACGTGATTTTGAGCATAATGCGTCTTCCTTTCATAGTCTGTCGAGTGTGTTTTTTGATGCGGTGTACACATTCTATCCGCTTGTCAAAATCTGTCAACGCCTTGAAATCACTGGGTTTGAGCTACTTTGGTGTATTAGGTTTGTTCTTGTCATTTATGGGTCTTTTTTTGTCGGATATCGTGCAGAAAAGTTTTTTGTATTTTTGAGAAACAACAGTCTGGGAAAGCAAAACAGGCATAAAAAAAAGGAAGACGATTTTCGCCTTCCTTTATCCATCTCTCATTTCAGGGAGATATCATATTGTGTTGTTCAGGGTTTTTTGCTTATGCGTCCTTCTTTGCAGTGAAGTGAACGATCGAATGAGCGAGTGCGATCACTCCGAGAATTCCTGCTGCTATCCATGCAGCATTGCCTGCTGTTGAGCCTGCGATATCAGAGAAATATGTGCCTGCATTTGTGCCATAGAATGCACCGAATGCGCCAGCTGCTGCTGCGAGGATCGCGAGTACTCCTGCACCCTTGTTCTTCTTGAGGAAGGACAGGATAGCTGCAAGGACTGCGAGCACTCCGGCTCCGAGGAGAGCTCCTGTACCAACCGCTCTGGCCATGATTTCCTTTGTGATCAGTACGCCGTCTTCAGCCTGATAGCCTCTGCCGACTTCTACTGCTGCGAGTCCTTCATCGAGATCGAGGTGGTCGTCTCCATTATCAAAGTCTCCATCGCCGCCGAGTCTGTCAAGGATGCTCTCGAGGTCAAGATCAGCCTTTGTGCCAACAAGCGTAGCAAGTCCGTCTCTTACCTGCTGTTCACCGTCCTCATACTGAGCCAGCTGCTCTTTACCATCAGCAAGCTGTTCTTTACCATCAGCAATCTGCTTGCGTCCGTCTTCAAGCTTCTGACGGCCTTCCTCAAGCTGTTTACGTGCATCTGCCAGTTTTCCAGGTGCTGCAGCATAATCTGCAAGGCCCTTCTTATATGTTCTGACACCATCTTCGTATTCTGCAAGCTTGGAAGCTAACTGCTTGTATGACCCAGGCAGAGCCGATACCATGCTGCCGTATCCGGCTTTATTAAGCGTTTTTACGATATTGCTGTAAGTTTTCTCTCTGCTGTTGCCCTTCTGCGATGTAAGAGTCTTTGTGAATCCTGCAAGCTGATCAAGTTTGCCAAGCGCAGATGTAAGCGCTTTGTAAGAAGTAATACCGCTGTCTTTCAGCTTCTTCTGTGTAGCTTTGTCCTGAGAGCCGATTGCAGTCTTAAGAGCTGCGTTGCTCTTCATGTTTGTTATATTGTCTGTTCCTGCCTTGAGTTTCTTAAGGCTCTTGATAGTTCCCTCTACAGTTGAGATAGCCTTCTTAAGTGCACTATAGCTGGTGCCGTCAACGCCCTGACCTTTCAGTGCTTTCTTCTGACCTGCCGAGAGCTGAGTCCATACAAATCCAAATGCCTTGTTGCTGCTTGCTTTATCAAGGTTCTTTGATACAGTGTCTACTGTGCCCTTTCCTTGTGTAAGTGCAGTCGACTTCTCATTAAGAGATTTGTAGTTCTTGATTCCTGCATTCTTCAGATCATCGTTCTGTGCGACAAAAGCATCTTTACGACCCGCCGTATCCATGGCAGCTATTCCATCGATGGTTTCTTTTCCACCTCTAAGAGCTTCTTCGTTGGCTTTGAGGGCTGCATAGCTTGTGATTCCAGCAGCTTTCAAATCGTCATTTTCGCTCACAACATAATCTCTGAAAGCGTCTCTGTCAGAAACGAATCCGTCGATCTGTCCCTTGCCGTCTGTAAGTTTCTCTGATGTACTGCTTAGAGCTGCATAGCTTGTGATTTTGTTTTTCTTCAGCTCATCATTAGACTGTACGAGTGTCTCCTTGAGTGTATCAGCATCCATTCCGGCAAGCGCATTGATCTTGCCAATGCCCTGCTGAAGAGCTTCGATCTTTCCGGTAATGTCTGAATAACCGTCAAATCCCTTCTCACTCGCAAACGCATCACGTCTCTGATCTTCGTTCATATCTGCAATTCCGTCAATCTTTGCTTTGGCGGCTTTGAGTGTGTCAAGCGGTTTTACTTTCGCTTCAAGTGTAGCATAATCCGTGACATCTTTGATTTCCAGTGATTGTGATTTTAAAGCTTCTACTACAGCAGCATCTTTCTTTTCTTTTGTGTCAAGATCTTTATTGCTTTCAATAGAGCTCTTGAGCGAAGCAAGTTGGGTCAGTTGTGTAACCGCGCCATCAAGATCCGCATAGCTTGTGATTCCTACACCCATAAGTTCGTCACTTTGCTCTACGAGTTTATTGCCCAGCGCTTCATCGCCCAATCCGGCAAGTTCATCGATTTTAGCCTTACCTTCCTGAAGAGCCGACAGTGAACCCGTCATTTCAGCATAGCTGCCAAAACCACTTTCCTGAGCAAATGCATCTTTTCTATCACTCCCGCTCATCGAAGCCAGTCCGTCAATCTTTTCTTTGCCTTCTCTCAATGCAGCCTCTTTAGCAGCGAGTGTTGTATAATCATTGATTCCTGCCTTTTTAAGATCTTCGCTCTGTCCTACCAGTGTATTCTGGAGATCGCCGTCACTCAGGTCGGCTACAGCATCGATCTGCTTCTTTCCTTCTGTCAGTGCCGCGGATTTCTGAGCGAGAGTCTCATAATCCTCAATTCCTGCCTTTGCGAGATCTTCGTTCTGCGCAACGAGCGCATTCTTGAGCTGATCAGCATCCATTGCAGCAAGTTTATCAATAAGAGTCTTTCCTCCTCTCAAAGCTGCTTCATTCGCTGCAAGTGTCTTGTAGTCCTTGATGCCTGCAGCTGCAAGATCTTCACTACTCTTTACGAGAATCTCTCTTAGTTCTTTTTCTGTTTTTCCGGTGAACTTGTCAACATTCTCCTTGACAAGCTTCAGTCCTTCAAGACCGTCCTTGGCAGCACGGATTGTCTTGACCATAGACCTGTAGGAAGTAACGCCCGAGTTTTTAAGCTTTTTCTGTGTAGCTTTATCCTGTGTGCCTACAGCAACCTTGAATGCCTTCTCACTTCCCATTCCGGTAATATCATCAGTTCCATCCTTAAGCTTGTAAAGTGAGGAACGTGTGCTTGCCATCTCCTTGTATGATGCAGGAACTCCCTTTGTACCTGTTGATGCGAGGAGATTCTTTATAATCTTAAAAGCTCCTTTATTTGAAAGTCCGTTTGAAGACTTATCAACAATTGATTTGAATGCCTTACCTGCGGTATAAGAAGCCTTATTGTCATCAAGTTGCTTCTTTCCGTCTGCCAACTTTGCAGGTGCTGCTTCGTAATCGGCAAGACCCTGTGCATACTGAGCTTCTCCGTCAGCGAGTGTCTGCTCACCTTCAGCAAGTGTCTTCTCAGCTTCAGCGAGTGTCTGCTCACCTTCAGCTACCTGATCTTTTCCATCCAGGTATGCCTGCTCATTTTCCTTCAGCTGATTAAGTCCGTCTTCGAGCTTATTCATGTTAGCTGTGGATTTCTCACCCTCTTCTTCCCAGTAGTCCTTGCAGGAAAGCACGTCATTGATGTTTACGGCGCCACCGTAGAACCCGAATAATGCTGCTGCTATGAGAAGAATACTTAATCCTTTCTTCATTTTCATTCCCTCTCTATAACAAATGAATTTATCAGTTATTTTCATCTGCAGGCGCAACAAAAGTCGCAACCCAGATTGCTGGAACTATTTTACCATTTTCAGTATCCAAAAGCATAACAAATGTTAAGAATTCAGATGGTATAGATGTATTAATTAGGGAACATTTTTTTGCGGCACAAAAAAAACAACTTAAAGTTGTTCCCAAAAATAAAAGCCTTTTTTGATTGCCTGAAGTGCTGCGTAAATACAAAAAATAAAAAAGCGGCGACGTCCTAATTTCCCAGAGGGTCACCCCCCAAGTATCATCGGCGCTAAGGAGCTTAACTACTGTGTTCGGGATGGGAACAGGTGGATCCTCCTCGCTATTGTCACCGCAAGTGGCTGAGAGTGCAGCCTT
>JAFRKO010000069.1 GCA_017431685.1 Mogibacterium sp. | reverse complement strand
TACTCATGTTTGAATCCTCCTTTGTTACAAGATGCGGTTGGTAGCCACATCCATGGTAGCATTGGAGGTTTTCTTCTTGAAGCTAAAGCTTTTTATTCACACCGGCATAGCCGGTGGATTAATTCACGCTAAAGCTACATATAAAAGTAAAAACTTCGCGGATGAGCCGCGAAGTTTTTTAATTGCTTATACTATTCTGTTTATACTATTCAGTGAAGCGCTTTTCGAAGTTTCCGTATATTTTTGTCCCCTCGTTCACCATGACAAAGGCGTTCTGATCTACCTCTTTAACGATTTTGATGAGCCGTGGAAGCTCATACTTTGTTACCATAGTCATAAGAACGTAAGTATCCTCATCTGTATATCCGCCGGCTCCGTGCCAGTATGTCAGCCCTCTTCTCACCTCGCTTATGACCTTGTCTGTTATCCCTTCCTTTTTCGTAAATATCATTACCTGTACATTTCTGTTCTGCGTATGCTGATAATCCAGCGCAAGAGCATTTACAACAGCAAATATCATTGAATATACGACGATGCGTATATCGAACAGGAAAAAGCAGACTCCATATATGACAGTATTGATGGCTATGGATATCTTTCCCACACTGAAATTCGGATGTGTTTTTGATAATGCAACACCTATTATATCCTGGCCGCCCCCTGATGTGCCTCCTTTAAGCACCATTCCTGCTCCTGTTCCTGTAACAAGACCACCTACAAGGCAAGCCGTCAGATAGTCATCAAAAACAGGCTTCGAGACCACCGGAACAAGCGACATGCACAGCGATGCTATACCAATCGATATCACCGTTGTTACACAGAATTCCTTTCCAAGAGCCCTGTACGCAAGTACAAACAGCGGCATATTCAGCAGATAGTATATGATGCCCAGATAATCGATTCCCGGTATCTGAGGAACATGCAGCACCTCCAGAAGAAACATACGGATCAGCATCGACATGCCCGTAAACCCGCTGCTGTAGAGATTCATAGGGGTTATTATCATATTGATGCCGACCGCAAAAAGCAGGTTGCCCCCGATAACGAGGGCTACTCTGTTTATCAGATGTTTTTTATCGGAAATACTGGCTATGCTTCTCATTTAAACTATTCTGCCTTGATTTTCTTCCAGTAGTCGCTGTAAAGATCAGTAGTCTCAGGATCGAGCGAAACGAGAGATTCGCAGCGCTTAATAGTCTCTTCGTCAGGGAAGACCGCCTTTTCGTTAAGGTATTCCTCACCGATCAGCTCGAGCGCGGCTTCATTAGGAGTCGTGTAATACAGGTAGTCGAAGTTCTTTGCTGCTACTTCAGCTTTGCAGAGATAGTTTATCCATGCCTCTGCGTTTTCCTTATTTGCAGCATCCTTCGGAATGACCCAGGAGTCCACAAAGAACTCTGAGCCTTCTTTAGGAATGACAAATTCTACATCCTCATTCAGATCTTTTGTATAGATATATTCGCCGTTCCAGACAACGCCGACCGCTGCGGATCCGTTAGCAAGAAGATCGCGCGCGGAGTCATTGGCGTACTTATATACCAGCGGCTTCTGCTTTATCAGCTCTTCTGCTGCCGCCTTTATTTCATCTTCACTTGTGGAATTCTCTGAATAACCAAGTTTTTTAAGCGCTATCATAAATGCATCACGAACGCTGTCAGGCATTACAAGACTGTCTTTGAACTTTTCATTCCAGAGATCATCCCACGAATCGATCTTGACATCGCCTACCATCTCCTTGTTATAAAGTATGCCGGCGATTCCCAGCTGATAAGGGATGGAATACTTATTGCCCGGGTCGAACTCCTCCGACTTTTTCATATATACGTCAGCGATGTTCTTTATATCAGGAATATTGTTTGTATCAAGTTCTGCAAGCATGTCGTTTCCGATCATGCGCTGTATCATATAGTCCGAAGTGCACACGCAGTCATACGAAGTCGCATTGTTCTCAAGTACTGTGTACATCTCCTCTGCTGTATCGAAATAATCCGGTATGACTTTTATGCCGGTCTCAGCTTCAAAGTCTTCGATCAGCTCAGGATCAAAATAGTCACCGTAGCAGTAAACATAAACTTCTCCGTTGGCGCCGCTTCTGCATCCGCTGAACACAACCGCAACGGATATCAGCATCATGAACACAGTAATAAGAGCGGCTGCTCTTCTGAAAATACTGTTCTTTTTGTTTTTTTTCATTCTTCAGGGACCTCACTGACTAAATAAAATAACTTTTAGTTATTATATACTATTCACACTATCTGTGTAATTACAGTAGCAAAAAAGACCGCTTCCGCAGTCTTTTGTTGGAGGCGACACCCGGATTTGAACCGGGGGTGAAGGTTTTGCAGACCTCTGCCTTACCACTTGGCTATGTCGCCATAGAGTAAAGGGGTTCCGTAGAGCCCCTTCTCTTCTTGGCTAGGGTAGTAGGATTCGAACCTACGAATGACGGAATCAGAATCCGTTGCCTTACCGCTTGGCTATACCCCATCAGTATTCACAGTTGCGACACGCCGTGTCTCCGTATTTATAGAAAAGTTTTTGGGGTGGATGGTGGGATTCGAACCCACGAATACTGGAGCCACAACCCAGGGTCTTAACCACTTGACGACACCCACCATGCCTTTTTGAAAAGTGGCGACCGGGAACGGGCTCGAACCGTCGACCTCCAGCGTGACAGGCTGGCATTCTAACCAGCTGAACTACCCGGCCGCGAAATGGTGGGACCAATAGGGCTCGAACCTATGACCCCCTGCTTGTAAGGCAGGTGC
>JAFRKO010000068.1 GCA_017431685.1 Mogibacterium sp. | reverse complement strand
GCTGAAATGCTCGCTAACGGCAACTACGCCTGCACATGGGCATTCAACTTCACACCAAACGTAGACAGCTTCCGTGCTACACTCGTGACTGCTCTTGCAGCTTACTCTGCAGATCCGTCCGATGCTAACTGGGACGGCGTTGTTAAGGCGTTCGTTGACGGCTGGGCTTACGAGTACGGTGTAGAGAACAACTAATACTCACTCCTTTTAGCTGATAGCTAATAAATGACAGAGGCGGGCGATACTCGCCTGCCCCTGCTTTTTTATAAAAGCTTATAGGTAATCAAAAGAGAAAGGAGATGAGCGTTTTGCGCAAAAAGAAAAAGAAACACGATCACTCCACCGTGAACAGTGTTCTGATCCGCAGACCGATACAGCGCTGCTTTCCGCTGTTCATACTCCCGACATTTGCATGCTTTGTTATTGGCTTCGTATGGCCTTTCCTTCAGGGTATTTATCTCAGCTTCTGCACTTTCAATACTCCAAGGGATGCAAAGTGGGTAGGATTCCAGAACTATGTCAGAGCATTTACTGATGCCGGATTCCGTCATGCTTTCTGGAATACGGCGGCATTCGCGGTAGTTTCGATCATACTCATTAATGTGCTGGCGTTTTTCATCGCTTACGCACTGACTCAGCATATTAAAGGAGCAAACCTGTTCCGTACGGTGTTCTTCATGCCTAACCTCATCGGAGGCGTCGTACTTGGATACATATGGTCGATGATCTTCGATGCCATACTTAAAGGCTATAACACATATCTGACAGCTAACGCCACATACGGTTTCTGGGGACTGGTCATACTCGTGGCATGGCAGCAGATAGGATATATGATGATCATCTACATCGCAGGTCTTCAGGCTGTTCCGGGCGACATGCTGGAAGCTGCAAAGATAGACGGCGCTACCGGCTGGCAGACTCTTACAAGAGTCATCATACCTAATGTGATGCCGTCGATCACCATTTGCACATTCCTGACGCTGACGAATTCATTCAAACTGTTCGACCAGAACTTAGCTTTGACCGGAGGAGCTCCTTCAGTCATGCTTGAGAACACCAAGGTCAACATGACAGAGCTGCTCGCGCTGAATATCTTCTCAACATACAACATCAATAAGAATTATCACGGTGCCGCACAGGCTAAGGCCGTGGTATTCTTCATTCTTGTTGCGGTGCTGGCACTCGCTCAGCAGAGAGCTACCAGGAGCAAGGAGGTGCAGCAATGAATAAAAAGCACTATAAGAAATTTACTCCGCTCAGCAAGGTCGTCTCTGCGATATTCGTTGTGCTGTGCATAGCATGGATAATGCCGATCTTCGAGGTAGTAATAAACTCGTTCAAGTCGAATGCATCAATCAATACAAATGCATTCTCGCTTCCTACTGCAGAAAGCTTTGTAGGATTCGCGAACTACATAAAGGGCATGACTTTCGGTAATTATCCGTTCATGAAGTCCGTCGGATACAGCTTTTTCATCACGATTGCTTCGGTATTCCTGATACTGCTGTTCACATCGATGTCTGCATGGTACATTGCCCGTGTAAACTCAAAATTTGCCAACATTTTCTACTATCTCTGCCTGTTCAGCATGATCGTTCCTTTCCAGATGGTGATGTTCACTCTGACGTTCACGGCAGATAATCTGAAGCTGAATACACCTTGGACTATCCCGGTCGTATATCTGGGATTCGGAGCGGGACTTGCGATATTCATGTTTGCGGGCTTCGTAAAAGGCCTGCCTCTTGAGATAGAGGAGGCGGCCGCGATAGATGGTTGCGGACCGATACGTACGTTCTTCTCAGTAGTCCTGCCTATGCTGAAGCCGACACTTATTTCAGTCGGCATCCTTGAGACCATGTGGGTGTGGAATGACTACCTGCTCCCGTACCTTGTACTCGACAGGACCAAATACATGACGATCCCTATCCATGTACAGTATCTCAAGGGAAGCTACGGCTCGGTAGACCTCGGCGCTACGATGGCGGTAATCATGCTTTCCATGCTGCCGATCATCATCTTCTACATGGCGCTCCAGAAGCACATCATCAAGGGTGTGGCTGCAGGAGCCGTAAAGGGTTAATCTTATGAAAAATACAGAGCGCACAGCAGGAATACTTATGCCACTATTTTCCATCCCGTCTCCGTACGGGATCGGGACTCTCGGTCTTGAGGCAAGGAAGTTTGTCGACTTTCTGCACGCCGCGGGACAGAGCTGCTGGCAGATGCTTCCGGTAGGACCGATAAGCTACGGAGACTCTCCGTATCAGAGCTTTTCGTCTTACGCCGGCAATCCGTATTATGTGGATCCGGATATCCTGATCGAAGACGGACTGCTGACGAAAGAAGAGGTAAGTTCCCCGGATTTCGGACAGGATCCTGAAAAGATCGATTACGGAAAGCTTTACGAGAATAGGATCGGACTGCTCAGAAAGGCAGCCCGGAGAGGCATTACCAGAGACAGGGAGGCGTTTTCCGCTTTCATCAGAAAGAAAGCGTGGCTTCCTGATTACGCGCTCTTCATGGCGCTGAAACAGCACTTCGATTCACGCCCGTGGTTCGAGTGGCCTGATGAGGACATAAGGCTGCACAGACCTGAGGCCTGCGCAAAATGGAGAAGTGAGCTCCGCGAAGAAGTGGAAATGTATGAATACATACAGTTCCTGTTCTATCGCCAGTGGGCACAGCTGAAGGCATACGCAAATGATGCCGGCATCTCCATTATCGGTGATCTTCCGATATATGTTGCGCTTGATTCCGCAGACGTCTGGGCAGAACCTCACTGGTTCCGGTTGGATGAAAAGAACATTCCCGTAGAGGTTGCCGGAGTTCCGCCTGATTTGTTCAGCGCGGACGGACAGCTTTGGGGAAACCCACTGTATGACTGGGATACAATGGAGGCAGACGGTTTCAGCTGGTGGGTCCGCAGGATAGCCGGTGCGGGAGAACTGTTCGACAGGATACGCATCGACCACTTCAGAGGGATCGAGAGTTATTTCGCCGTTCCATATGGAGAGACTTCCGCACGGAACGGACACTGGGTCAAGGGACCCGGGATCCGGCTCGTGGACACACTTAAGGAACGTTTCCCGCAGCTTGATTTCATAGCGGAAGACCTTGGCTATTCAACACCTGAGGTCAGGCAGCTGCTTAAGGAATCAGGATTCCCGGGCATGAAGCTGCTGGTAGCCGCTTTTGACGCCATGAATACCACGGCATTCAGGCCTCATAATTTCGTAAGCAACTGCATTTGCTATACAGGCACTCATGACAACCACACGCTGGCAGGCTGGCTTGCAATAGCTGGCGAGGAGGAACTGTCAACTGCAAAGCAATACTTCGGTCTGAACGAAGAGGAAGGCTTCTGCAGGGGAGTCCTCCGCGGGGGCATGAGTTCCGTTGCGAGGCTGTTCGTCGCACAGATGCAGGACTGGCTGGAACTCGGCGATGAGGCCAGGATAAACGCACCGGGAGTACCTATGGGTAACTGGACCTGGAGGATGAGACCCGGCGCAGCCACAGAAGAACTCGCTGAGGAAATATTAAAAATGACCCGGCTTTACGGCCGGACAGCTCCGGAATAACTACCAACTAAAGGGCGCCTGATCACTCCACGATCTGATCTTTCGTCCTAAAGAAAGGAGGAACTATCCGCCGGCTCGCGGTGCGGCAGTGTGGAGACCTGTCGTAATGCGGCGCGTCCCTTGCGGGCGGTCGCGAGGCACTCGGGAGGAGTCCCGTTTGTCAGGGCTGTATATATGGCAGAAGTAATCATAAAAGGGTTAAAAAAGGTATATGACAACGAGGTAACTGCAGTCCATGACGTCAACATCGATATCAAGGACAAGGAGTTCATCGTACTGGTCGGACCATCGGGCTGTGGTAAATCCACAACGCTCCGCATGGTAGCAGGACTTGAGGACATCAGCGGCGGCGAACTTTATATCGACGGCAAGCTGATGAACGATATCTCGCCTAAGGACCGCGATATCGCAATGGTATTCCAGAGCTATGCTCTGTATCCGCATATGACGGTCCGTGAGAACATGGCCTTCGCCATGAAGCTGAAAAAGGCTAAACCGGATGAGATCGATAAGAAAGTAAATGAAGTCGCGGAGATCCTCGACATCACACAGTATCTGGAGCGCAGACCAAAGGCTCTGTCCGGCGGTCAGCGCCAGCGTGTTGCTATCGGCCGCGCCATGGTACGTGATCCTAAGGTGTTCCTCATGGACGAGCCTCTTTCGAATCTCGACGCTAAGCTGAGAAACCAGATGCGTGCTGAGATCATAAAGCTCCGTCAGCGCATCAACACCACGTTTATGTATGTAACGCATGACCAGACAGAAGCCATGACTCTCGGCGACCGTATCGTTATCATGAAGGATGGATATGTGAACCAGATAGGCACGCCTCGTGATGTGTTCAACAAGCCGGTCAACCTGTTTGTTGCGGGATTCATAGGAATGCCTGTGATGAATTTCTTCGAAGGATGCAGGCTGCTGCTTGAGGGCGGAAAGTACTATGCGGAGATACGCGGAGTAAAATTTGAACTCTCGGACTTCCAGCAGAAAGCGCTTAAGCATAATGGTCAGGCGCCATGCGACATAATTGCGGGTATCCGTCCGCAGCACATCCGTGTCGGTTCAGGCGAACTTACAGCTGTGATCGAAGTATCCGAACTCCTTGGTTCCGAGTACAACCTCCATGCCCGCAGCGGAGATGATGAGGTCGTAATGGTCATCCCGACCATCGGACTGGCAGAAGATGTTTCGATGGGAAGCAAGGTGCACTTCGATGTGATGCCTGAGCTCATCCAGCTCTTCGATAAGGAGACAGGAAAGAACCTCATCTGGTACGATAAGGAATCGGCAGAGGCTCATGCACCTGTATGCAAATCATATGATTTCGAATGATAATCACTTAAAACTGCACAAACCAAAAGGAGGTCTTCCATGAAGACCTCCTC
>JAFRKO010000051.1 GCA_017431685.1 Mogibacterium sp. | reverse complement strand
GTAGACGCGCATGGTTGAGGGCCATGTGGGTTAAACCGTGCTGGTTCGAGTCCAGTCATCCACACCATTTTTTTAGCCAAAATTGCCATGTGCCGGCGTGGCGGAATTGGCAGACGCGCGGGATTCAAAATCCCGTGATAGCGATATCGTGTGGGTTCGACCCCCACCGCCGGCACCATTTTTCCAGATCAATCATTAGGAGGGTATTATGAATCCAAGCAGTCCTGCATTCAGTTTAGTGTTGATGGTACTTCTGATCGCTATGATATATTTCATGATGATCAGACCTCAGAAGAAGAAAGAAAAAGCTGACAAAGAGATGAGAGACGCTCTCAGAGTAGGAGATGAGGTCATCACTATCGGCGGAATTATCGGCAAGGTAGAGAAAATCAACGATAAATCCATCATCATCTCAACATCTGCCGGCAAGAACAAAATCGAGTTCCTTAAGTCCGCAATCGCAAGTGTCAGCTCGAAAGATCCTAATGCTGCTGCTAAGGCTGCTAAGGAAGCTGCAAAAGAAGAAGATGAGGAAAAGGCACCTTCAAGAGATAAAAAGGTCACTCCTAAGAAACTCAGCAGAAAATCCGACGACGCTGAATAAAACAAGTCAAAAAAGCATTGAAATAAGTACATCCGAAAGCTTTCCGGATGTGCTTTTTTCATTGAAAAATAAAGCTTAAACGAGTACAATAGATTGAATAATTATTTAATGTCGTATTTTGCGCTTTTTTGAAAATGCGGCTAATAATTGAAAGGTATTAAGGAGTTATGAAATCAAAGAAAACAGGTAGAAGAAAAGTATTTGCGGTATTGATAGTCGTACTGCTCGTAGCTTCCTGGCTGATATCATTTTTCGGTCTTGGAAGCAATTTCGGTAATCTCGGCAAACAGCTTAAATACGGCCTCGATATCAACGGAGGTGTTTATGTATTGCTCGAAGCTGATACCCCGGAGACAGGAACCGAACTTGCAGGTATCATGAACCAGACAAAGAGCGTACTCGAGAACCGTGTCAACGCCATGGGTATCAGTGAAGCTCAGGTATCAATTGAGGGTACCAACCGCATCAGAGTTGAGATGCCGGGTGTAGAGAATGCACAGGAAGCAATCGAACAGATCGGCCGTACTGCACAGCTGCAGTTCTTCCTCGCAGACGGAACTCTCGCACTTACCGGTGAAGGTATAAGCGATTCTCAGATGGCAAATGACACTGAGAACGGAGGATATAAGATTACAATAGACTTCACTTCAGAGGGAAGCAATCTCTTTGCCGATGCTACTGAAAAAGCATATCAGGGTGGAGTTGAACCTAAGATGACAGATGAAGAAGGCAATCTCGTTGACAGAACGGCTATCGTCATTGCACTTGATGATGAAGTCATATCTGCACCGCTCGTACATGAAAAGATAAATTCAAGAACATGCGAGATAACCAGGGCCGGCGGATTCAGCGAAACGGAAGCATCACAGCTCTCCGCACTTATCAGGGGCGGTGCTCTTCCGGCTAATCTGACAGAAATCAACTCGTCTGTCCAGACTGCTACTATCGGAGCAAACGCACTCCAGCTTTCTGTAAAGGCAGGAGCTATCGGACTTGCCCTCGTGCTTATACTGATGGTAATAGCATATGGAATGCTCGGCGTTATTGCAGACCTTGCACTCCTTCTCTATATACAGTTTGTACTTTGGATCATGGTAGGTATGGGATCTGTACTTACTCTCCCTGGAATCGCAGGTATCATTCTGTCCATAGGTATGGCTGTTGACTCTAACGTAATCATCTTCACCAGAATCAGAGAAGAGATACAGAAAGGCAAGTCTGTAAGAGTTGCTGTAGACATGGGTTACCGCGCAGCACTTTCGACAGTTGTTGACTCACAGACCACGACGCTTGTAGCTGCCTTCGTGCTCTACATGTTCGGTACTACATCCGTCAAGGGATTCGCACTTACACTGATGATCGGTACTGTAGTTTCTGTCATTACGGCTGTATTCATCACACAGCTCTTCGTAAATCTCCTTGCTGAGAGCGAAAAGTTCGGAACACCTTCGATGTTCGGCATCAAGGAAGACGGCACACCTAAGTTCAGCTGGAACTTCAATATCAAGTTCATCGAGAACAGAAAGAAGTTCTATGCACTTAGCCTTGCTGTTATCCTCATTGGTGTTGCAGCATTTGCGTTCAAAGGCTTCAACTACGGTATTGATTTCACCGGCGGTACAATGATGCAGATCGAGCTGGGCCAGGAGGTTGATATCAATGAGGTCAAGGATACTCTGGCTGAATATGATCTCAATCCGACTATCGTATATGCTTCCGGAAACAATTCACAGATCATCATCAGAACTATTAAAGACCTCAAGGCTGATGACCGTATGACTGTAGTAAAAACGCTTCAGGATAAGTACGGATTTGAAGATTCTGACGTACTCGCATCTGAAGAATTCGGACCTACAGTCGGAAAGGATCTGAGATCGAATGCCACAAAGTCCATACTGCTTGCAGCACTGTGCATGCTCATCTATATCAGATTCAGATTTAAGAACTGGCAGTATGGTCTTGCAGCTGTAGCAGGTCTTGCACATGACGTACTCGTTGCATTATCGTTTTACGCTATATTCCGCATAACCATCAACAACCCGTTCATCGCAGGTATCCTCACAGTTGTAGGTTACTCGATCAACGACACCATCGTTGTTTTCGACCGTATAAGAGAGAACTCCAAGTTCTTCAAGCGTAAACAGGGTGTACAGCTCATCGATACGAGTATCAACCAGACTCTGTCCAGATCGCTCATGACATCACTTACAACACTGCTCGTTATGATACCGCTGTTCATCATGGCATCATCGGAACTCAGATCGTTCCTTATCCCGCTGATGATCGGTGTGTTCACAGGTACTTATTCATCAATATTCCTCTGCAGCCCGGTATTCTATGAGCTGACAAAGAAAGAGGGAATATCCAAGTACGAAGATAATAAAGCAAAGGCTGACAGACAAAGAAAGAAATCAGCCAACAGAAAAGACGATGAGGGAATAAGACTCTAGATCCCAATATCGCATATCAGGAGACGGAATGGCTGCACCGAAAGTAATTGATCTGTCAACTGAAAAGTTCATAAGGGATATGACTGAGATCAATCCGAAATACGATGATTCTGTCATTATCAAAGCATACGAAATTGCCCGTAAATTACATGACGGGCAATTTCGTAAGAGCGGAGAACCTTATATTATTCATCCGGTAGCTGTAGCAAAGATACTGGCTCAGTTTGGCATGGATAATGAAACTGTCGTCGCTGGATTGCTGCATGATTCAATTGAAGACACGGGTTATACCAGAGATCAGCTGGCAGAAGACTTTGATGATAAGATTGCAGATCTGGTAGAAGGTGTAACCAAGCTCACAAATATCAGTTATGATTCAACTGAAGCTGCACAGGCAGAGAACTTCCGCAAGATGTTCCTTGCTATGTCAAAAGACATAAGAGTTCTTATTGTAAAGTTGGCGGACAGACTTCACAACATGCGTACTCTCGAGTATATGCCAACAGAGAAACGCATAACAAAGGCGATGGAGACCCTTGAGATATATGCTCCTCTTGCCGGAAGACTCGGTATTTTCAGCATTAAGTTTGAACTCGAGGATCTTGCTCTTAAGTACCTGCATCCGCTCGAATACAAGAAACTTGTGGCTGCAGTAGACCGCAGAAAGTCCGAATACGCCAGAAATCTTAAAGTCCTTACAGGAACAATCTCAAACATACTTGATGAAGCAGGTATACAGCACGATGTAAAGGGAAGATCAAAACATCTTTACAGCATCTACCGCAAGATGATCGTTCAGCAGAAGCAGATAGATGAGATCTTCGATATCCTCGCTGTCAGAATTCTTGTATCAAGCGTTAAGGACTGCTACGCGGCACTCGGCCTTGTTCATAACAGATGGAAGCCTATTCCGGGCAGATTTAAAGACTATATAGCTATGCCAAAACCAAACATGTATCAGTCGATACATACGACGGTGCTTGGCGACAACGGAGAGCCTTTTGAGATCCAGATAAGAACGTACGAGATGCATCGCATTGCCGAGTACGGTATCGCAGCTCACTGGAAGTACAAAGAAGGCAAGGTGTCCGGATCTGTCGACGACAGCGAGCAAAAACTCGCATGGCTGAGACAGGCTCTTGAGTGGCAGAAAGAAGCCGACGATTCCGTGGAGTTCTTGAATACTGTCAAAGTCGATCTGTTCGACAATCAGGTATTTGTATTCACTCCGGGCGGCGATGTAATGGAACTTCCTGCAGAGAGCACTCCTCTTGATTTTGCGTTCAAGATACATACGGATGTGGGTATCAGATGCGTCGGAGCAAAAGTAAACGGAAAGATGGTCACTATCGACCACCCTCTGCAGAACGGAGATATCGTAGAGATCGTTACATCAGCGAACTCATCCGGTCCGAGTATTGAATGGCTCAAAAAGTGCAAGACATCCGGTGCTAAAAACAAGATCCGCAACTGGCTCCGTAAGGCTGACAAAGATTCTGATGTAAGCAAAGGCCGCACAAATATCAACAATTACATAAAAAAGAAGGGATATGATCCTGCGCTTGTAACAAAGAATGCTTATATTCTAAAGGCCGTAAAGGACTTCAACTGCAGCAACGTAAATGAACTTTTTCTTCAGATATCCAGAGGCGGAAGTACTGTATCCAGACTCGGCCAGAAGCTTATCGAATATTACGAAGCAGACAATCAGATCAAAGAAAAAGAGCCTGAGCAGCAGATCGAAGTAAAAAAGAAGACGGTCACAAGGGCGTCCGATCATTCGGAAAACGGAATTGTTGTAAAAGGTGCAGACAATCTTCTGATACGCAGAGCTACATGCTGCAATCCTGTACCGGGAGATCCAATAATCGGATACATATCCAAGGGAAAGGGTATCACCGTACACAGAACTGACTGCGCAAATATCCGCAACATCAGAGAAGAAGACCGCGGAAGACTTATAGAGGTGAACTGGGATTCGCCGAATGAAAACAGAAAATACTATGCAGACATACAGGTAGTTTCAGAAGAACGAAAAGGTCTGTTTAAAGATATATCAAAGGTTTGCGATGACTATGATCTTGAAGTAGTCGGACTGAACCTCACACCGGGAGAGCCCGGAACCACAAACACGCTCCTGACCGTTGAGATCACTGATATGCACCAGATACAAAGGCTGCTGACAGCTCTCAGACAGGTTGACGGAGTTATCAAAGTTTTCAGGCCAAGATAGGTCTGATCAATATCAGCGATCCGGAGGATATCATGAGTCTCGATATAAAGTATTACATGAAGGGTATGTATTATGAGATCACATATCTGATAACCGACAAAGCTACAGGTTTACAGGCTGTTATCGATCCTGGATATTTCGGTAATGATGTCAGAAAAGACATTCCTGCAGGTGACAATCTGAAATATATGCTTCTCACGCACGGGCATCATGATCATTTTCTTGCCGCGCAGCAATATCTCGATGAATATAAAAATCTGACATTTGCGGTACCACAGGGTGATGCGGAACTTATAAAGTCCGAGCCGTACAACTGTCCGGAGCCGGATGTCCTCCTGAAGGAGGGGGATATCATAACTCTGGGAGAAACAGAGCTGCGCGTGATAGAGACACCGGGACATACCGGAGGCGGCATATGCTTTCTGACTGACAAAGAACTGTTCTCCGGAGATACACTGTTTAAACTCAGTGTAGGAAGGACTGACCTTCCTACCGGAGACTGGGACACACTTCTTCATTCGATTACAGAGAAGCTTTATACGCTTGATGAGGATCTGGCAGTTTTTCCGGGCCACGGTCTACCTACAACAATAGGCTACGAAAAGAGGGCAAATCCGTTTGTATAGGTTCTATATAAATAACATTGATGATGATTATCACTTCATGGAGCTCGCCAGGGTGTTTCTGCCGGATGATGGCTTTGAGACCATAGCATACAGTGGCAAGCCGGTTGCTCATCTTCTTGGTACTGACAGTTATTTTGTAAATGAAAAGGGCAGTAATGACAGGGAAGAAGTAAAGAGAGAATTTTATGAACTTCTTTCCGGCATAACCGGCATGAGACCTCCATGGGGTACTCTCACGGGAGTGAGACCTTTAAAACCGGCTCTGGAGATATGCAAAGAAAGCTCTGTTTCCGATATGGAGCGTATCATGACAGAGCGGTATCTTATGAGCAGCCGCAAAGCTTCGCTGCTTGCTGACATCGCTGACTATCAGCTCAGTCATGTAACAGGAATCCCGTGGGAAAAAGCTTCAATGTATATCGGTATTCCGTTCTGTCCGACCAGATGCGCTTACTGCAGTTTCGCTTCTAATGTTGCTCCGGCTGAAGAGCATGGCATCTATCTGGAAAATCTCCTGAAGGAAGTTTCTTACGCAGGCAGGCTTGCCGGTGAGAACGGTACACAGCTCGAAAGCATTTACATAGGCGGAGGTACACCGACTACTTTAGACAGCTTACAGCTGGAGATGTTAATTAACAGAGTTTCAGGTGCTTTCGGAATCGACCCATACAGTCTCGAGTTTACAGTAGAAGCAGGCAGGCCTGACACCATAACAAAAGAAAAACTGGAAACTCTCAAAAGGCTTGGCATAACGCGGATCAGCATCAATCCGCAGTCCATGAAAGATAAGACACTGAAACTTATAGGACGTGATCACAAAGCGGATGACATACGTAAAGGATTCCACATAGCCCGTGAAACAGGTTTTGAAGTAATAAACGCCGACCTTATTGCGGGACTTCCTGAAGAAGATGCTGATGATTTTGAGAGCAGCCTCAGAGAGATAATATATCTGGGTGCAGAAAACATCACAATACATACGCTTTCTGTAAAGAGAGGATCCAGACTCAGGGAGAGCGATCCTGCTTACTTCAGACATAACACCGAAACAGTAAGTACAATGCTTGATCTGTCAAGAGAAATGCTCAGCTCAGCGGGATACAGGCCTTACTACATATACAGACAGAAGCATCAGATAGGGGCTCTCGAAAACGTAGGCTGGTGCCTGCCTGGGAAGCACTCTATATACAACATTCGGATAATGGAAGACAAGCAGACCGTAATAGGTCTTGGCGCGGGAGCAGTCGGGAAGGTATACCATCCGGGAGAAGACAGGCTCGAGCGCATAGCAAACGTCAGTAATTACAAAATATACAGCGAGAGATTTGACGAAATGATCTCCCGCAAAGATGAATACTATAAATGATCCACGAAAGGACGTAAAGATGGCAATGAAAGCGCCTAAGGGCACTAAAGATATGCTGCCGCAGGATGCATATAAGTGGCAGTACATAGAAGAAGAGTGGGCAAAGATATGCTCTGAATACGGATTCAGGGAGATAAGAACTCCGGTGTTCGAATCTACAGACCTCTTCAACAGAGGAGTAGGAGACACTACAGACATTGTTCAGAAAGAGATGTACACGTTCGAGGACATGGGCGGACGCAGTATTACGCTCAAACCGGAAGGAACTTCTCCTGCTGTAAGAGCTTTTATAGAGAGCAATCTCTACGCTGAAACACAGCCGACTAAAATCTTTTATGACACTGCATGCTACAGATATGAAAAACCGCAGGCCGGAAGGCTCAGGGAATTCCATCAGTTCGGAATCGAAAACTTCGGTACGCCATCGATGATGGCAGATGCTGAGATAATAGCCTTAGGATATGATTTCCTTACACGCATGGGAATCGAGGATATAGAACTTCACATCTCCAGCGTCGGATGCAGAAAGTGCAGGCCGGTCTACAGAAAGGTGCTTCAGGATTTCCTCAGGCCGAAATATGACTGTCTGTGCGAGACATGCAAATCGAGATTTGACAAGAATCCTATGAGGATACTCGATTGCAAGTCTCCTGAGGATAAGGAAGCTGTCAAGGATGCTCCTATGATGCTCGATTATCTCTGTGAGGACTGCCGCAAGGACTTCGAGGATCTCAAAGCATATCTTGATGCTATGGGCATCAAATATATAGAGGATCCTTCGATAGTAAGAGGCCTGGATTATTACACAAAAACTGCATTCGAGTTCATAACAACAAAAATCGGCGCTCAGGGTACTGTCTGCGGAGGCGGCAGATATGATCACCTCATCGAAGAAGTAGGCGGACCTGACATGCCTGGTGTTGGATTTGGACTCGGTAAGGAAAGGCTGCTGTTGCTCATGGAGGCATGCGGTTACGACTTCGGAGCTGCTCCTGCACCGCAGATATTCCTTGCATGGATAGGCGATGATGCTAAATTATATGCTCTTAAGCTCCTGCACGAACTAAGAGGAAAGGGCATAAGAGCGGATATGGATACAAGAGAGCGCAATCTCAAAGGCCAGATGAAATACGCCAATAAGCTTGGAGCTGAGTATACAGCTGTCATTGGAGGCGATGAGGTTGCAAGCGGAGAGATAACTCTTAAAAACATGTCTACATCAGAACAAACGAAAGTCAGACGGGAGGATCTTGCAAATGCTTTATAAGAGAACTCATATGTGCGGTGAGCTCAGACTTGCCGACGAAGGAAAAAACGTAGTGCTTAATGGATGGGTTGCTAAGGCAAGGAGCCTAGGCGGACTGGTTTTTGTTGATATCAGAGACAAGACAGGTATCACTCAGATCACATTCAATGAGGATGCTCCTACAGAAGTGCTGGAAGCTGCAAAAGGACTCAGCCGTGAATACTGCATCGGAGTAAAAGGAGTTGTAAAAGAAAGAAGCTCCAAGAACTCCAATATTCCTACAGGAGACATCGAGGTCTTCGCAAGTGACCTGACGGTTTATTCAACATCGGAGACTCCTCCGATTTATATCAAGGACGATGACAATGTAAATGATGATCTGAGACTGAAGTACAGGTATCTTGATCTCAGAAAAAACAAGATGCAGAGAAATCTGACATTCAGACATAAGATCGTAAAATGCACAAGAGACTATTTCGATGAGCAGGGATTCACCGAAGTTGAGACTCCTGTTCTCATCAAGCCTACACCGGAAGGTGCAAGAGACTATATAGTTCCGAGCAGAGTCCATAATGGATACTTCTATGCTCTGCCTCAGTCACCTCAGATGTTTAAGCAGCTTCTGATGGTAGGAGGTACTGACAGATATATACAGATCGCAAAGTGCTTCAGAGATGAGGACCTCAGAGCTGACAGACAGCCTGAATTTACCCAGATTGACCTCGAGATGTCTTTCGCAGGCGTCGACGATGTAATAGAAGTCCAGGAAGGTTTCATAAAGAGGGTAATGAAGGAGGTCAAGGGTGTAGATGTTGAAACTCCGTTCCCAAGGCTGACTTATGATGAAGCAATGGAGAGATACGGTTCAGATAAGCCTGACACAAGATTCGGTATCGAGCTTATCAAACTCAATGATGCTTTTGAAGGATGCGGATTCGAGATGTTCACTGACAATCTCGCAGCAGGCGGAGATATCAGAGGCATCTGCGTACCAGGCGGAGCAGCTGAGTTTTCGCGTAAAAAGATCGACAAACTTACTAACGAAGTAAAGCATTATGGTGCGCACGGACTCGTATGGATAAAGAATGACGGATCAGCAATTACTTCATCGATAGGCAAGTACTTCAGCGAAGATGAGCTGAAAGCGATCCTTGAAAAGTGCGGAGCCGGAAGCGGCGATGTTGTATTCATAGTAAGCGGTACACCGAAAGTAACATATGATTCGCTCGGATTCCTCAGACGCAGGATAGCAGGAATTCTGGGAATGCTCGATGATAATCAGTTCAACTTCCTCTGGGTCGTTGACTTCCCGATGTTCGAACAGGACGAAGAGGGCAACCTCAAAGCAATGCATCATCCGTTCACACAGCCTAAACTTGAGGAACTCGACAAGCTCGATACAGACATTCTCGGACTCAAGGCAAACGCATACGACATCGTACTCAATGGCGTTGAGCTCGGAGGCGGAAGCGTAAGAATACATGATAAAGACCTTCAGGCACGCATGTTCAAGGCTCTTGGCCTTACAGATGAAGAATGCCAGGAGAAGTTTGGCTTCCTGATCGAAGCGTTCAAATACGGAGCGCCACCTCATGCAGGACTTGCATATGGACTCGACAGACTGGTAATGCTTCTCCTTGGAGAAAAGAGCATAAGAGAAGTCATCGCATTCCCTAAGAACCAGAACGCCGAGTGCCCTGTCTGCGAAGCACCTGCTCCTGCAGGAACCGGTCAGCTTGAAGAACTCGGTATCGAGCTCATTGAGGAATAGATGGAAAAACGAAAAAAGTACGGTATATATGGCGGAAGTTTTGATCCCATACATATAGGACATGTCGCCCTCGCTGACAGTGCAGTCAGAGAATGCGGACTTGATAAGCTGATTTTCATGCCAACATATATCTCTCCGTTTAAACAGGACAGACAGGTAACTGACGGCCATGACAGATGCGGAATGATCGAAGCTGCTTTGAAGTCCAACAGTGCATTCTGCTTATCGAGATATGAACTTAACAGAAAAGGAACTTCATATACTGTCGAAACGCTGAGGCACTGGAAAAAACTGCTCGACGGAGAGCTGTACTTCTTACTGGGCTTCGATTCAGCAGTACAGGTAGACACATGGTACAAGGGAGAAGAAATCCTTACAGATTACCATCTGATCACAGCCAGACGCCCGGATACGGATTACGAGAAAGGACTGCAGATTCTGGATTCTTTCCGCAAAAAGTATGGAGCAAGTATTACTGTTATGAATATGCCGCCGGTCGATGCTTCATCGACAAAGATAAGAAACCTGATAAAGGAAGGCAAATCCGTAGCGGGACTTGTGCCGCCGGGAGTAGAGGAATATATAATTGAGCATAAACTGTACAAATAGAGAGGCACTTGATGACTTCCTCAGGACAAATCTCAAGGAAAGCCGATACAGGCATTCCCAGGGTGTAGAAGAGATGGCTGTCAGACTGGCACGTCTTCATGGAGCAGATGAGGAAAAAGCTGCTTTCGCCGGAAGATATCATGATATCGCAAAGAACTTCGACACAGAGACAATGGATTCATATGTCAGAAAATATGGCCTTCCCGAAAAGCTGATAGGCAACAATGCGCTGGCTCATTCAAAGGTAGGAGCGGAGATACTTGAGCACGAGTTCGGGGTCTCTGACCGTGAAATTCTTGATGCGGTGCGTTACCACACAACCGCGTGCAAGGATATGACTATTCTCGAAGAACTCATATTCGTGGCAGATGTGGTAGAAGACAACAGAACATATAGCGACCTTGAGTATTATCAGAATCTTGCATACACGGACCTCGACAAGGCGTGTCTCGAGATACTTGAATATACAATAGGGAGTCTTACAACCAGAGGAATGGTGATTGATATAGACACGCTCGAAGCAAGGGATTGGGTCTTAAACAAAATAAAGGAGATAGAGAATGGAAAGTAAGGAAATCGCTCAGACAATAGCAGAGCTGATGAGCGCAAAAAAAGCTAAAGACGTAGTAATGATAGATATAGCTGAGAAATCATCATTTGCAGATTTCTTTGTTATTGCAACGGGTACATCCGACAGACAGCTTGGCGCCCTTGCAGATGAAGTAGAAGATAAATTCGCTGAACTCGGCATCGAACCAAAGAGCAAGGACGGCAGACCGGATACCGGATGGATTCTTGTTGACGGAGGAGATGTTATTGTAAATATATTCACAAACGAAACCAGAGACAAGTATACGCTCGAAAAGATCTGGAGCGACTGCGAATCCATACTGGTAGACTGATCAAGGAGTTTATATAATGCGCAACGACAGATATGATTTCACTGAAATAGAGGCAAAGTGGCAAAAAATCTGGGCCGAAGAAGACGCTTTTAGAACGGTCGAAGATGATTCAAAAGAAAAGTATTACGTACTTGAGATGTTCCCATATCCTTCGGGCAAGCTTCATATGGGTCATGTAAGGAACTATTCAATCGGAGATGTAATAGCCAGATATAAAAAGATGGCAGGGTACAATGTGCTCCATCCAATGGGTTATGATTCGTTCGGCCTTCCTGCAGAAAATGCTGCGATCCAGCATAATGCCGAGCCTGCAAAATGGACATTCGACAATATGGACGAAATGGACAGGCAGCTGGCAAGCATGGGACTTTCCTATGACTGGGACCGCAAGGTAGCCACATGCACGCCTGAATATTACAGATGGACACAGTGGCTTTTCATCCAGTTCTATAAGAAAGGGCTCGCATATAAGAAGGACAATCCGGTCAACTGGTGCCCGAGCTGCCAGACAGTACTTGCCAATGAGCAGGTAGTGGATGGAAAGTGCGAAAGATGCAAAACTGAAGTCACAAAAAAGAATCTGTCTCAGTGGTATCTTAAGATCACCGATTATGCTGACAGGCTTCTCGATAACCTAGATAAACTTGAAGGCTGGCCAGATAAGGTCAAGACCATGCAGCGTAACTGGATCGGTAAGAGCTACGGCGCAAACATAAATTTCGAGATCAAGGATTCTGACAAGACTCTTGAAGTATTCACCACAAGAGCAGATACACTTTTCGGTGCAACCTATATGGTAATGTCACCGGAGCATCCTTTTGTCAATGAGCTTGTTGCAGGCCGTCCTGAAGAAGCTGAAGTTGAGGCTTATCAGGAGAAAGCACGCCGCATGAGCGACATTGAGAGGACATCCACAAGCAATGAAAAGACTGGTGTCTTTATCGGAAGATACGCGATCAATCCTGTTAATGGCAAGGAGATACCTATTTATATCTCCGATTATGTACTCATGGGATACGGTACAGGAGCCATCATGGCCGTTCCTGCACATGACCAGAGGGACTTCGATTTCGCAAAGGCTTTCGGTCTGGATATCATTCCGGTTGTTGACCCTGAAGATCCTTCGATCGACCTCTATGATCTAAGGGAAGCTTTTGTTGCTGAAGGAAAGATGATAAATTCCGGACAGTTTGACGGAATGAATAATAAGGAAGCCATTCCGGCAATGATTGAATGGCTCAATGAAAAGGGCATAGGTGATAAAACCGTAAACTTCAGACTAAGAGACTGGCTCATATCGAGGCAGAGATACTGGGGGGCTCCTATCCCTATGATCTGGTGCGATGAGTGCGGATGGGTACCTGAGAAGGACGAGAACCTGCCGGTACTGCTGCCAACAGACGTTGAATTCACAGGCAAGGGCGAGTCTCCTATCACAACAAGCAAGTCTTTCGTAGACACTGTATGCCCGTGCTGCGGCAGACCTGCCAGAAGAGAAGTAGACACGATGGATACGTTCGTGGACTCTTCGTGGTACTTCCTCAGATACTGCGATCCACACAACGACAAGGTACCTTTCAGCAGGGAAAAAGCAGATTACTGGATGAACGTCGACCAGTATATCGGAGGAGTAGAACACGCGATCCTTCACCTCATGTATGCAAGATTCTTCCAGATGTTCATGCACGACATTGGACTCTGCAAGGAAGAAGAACCGTTCAGAAATCTGCTTACACAGGGAATGGTCATCAAAGACGGAGCCAAGATGAGCAAATCTCTCGGCAACGTTGTCAGCCCGGCTGAGATCCAGGCGAAATACGGCTCGGATACTGCAAGACTGTTTATTCTCTTTGCAGCACCGCCGGAAAAAGAACTTGACTGGTCTGATGAAGGTGTTGAGGGCAGCTACAGATTCCTCAACCGTGTATACAGACTGGTATATGAATATATAAATGATATAAGGGGAGATGCTGAGGTTCCCGCAGAATACAAGTCTGCGAACGCGGCTGATAAATCCCTGGATTTCATGATGAACACCTCTATCAAGAAGGTAACTGAAGATGCAGGCGGAAGATTCAATTTCAATACTGCTATTGCATCCATCATGGAGCTCGTAAATGAGATGTACAAATACAAGAACGGTGACATCAACCTGCCGTTGTTCAATAAGGCGATTGAGACGCTGCTGACGCTTCTCAATCCGTTCTCTCCGCATATCACGGAAGAACTCTGGAGTCAGCTCGGCCATGAGGACAGACTTTATAACAGAGCATGGCCTGTATGTGATGAATCGGCTCTCGTTAAAGATGAGATACAGATCATCCTGCAGATAAACGGCAAACTCAAAGATAAACTCATGCTGCCGAACAATTCAGAAAAGGAGGTAGTCGAAGGAGCCGCAAGAGCTTCGGAAAGATTCAAAGAGGCTACAGAAGGACGCGAAGTCATCAAAGTGATCTATGTTCCTAACAAGATCATCAACTTCGTTGTTAAATAGCGGCTTTGCAATTTATGACAAGATATAGGAATAATAATAAGAGGAGGGCGAAAGCCCCCGCTAAAGCGATACAAAAGAATAAAGAAAAGGTCAGGCCGCCTTTCAGGATAATCCCGTTGGGCGGCATGAAAGAAATAGGAAAAAACTGTACACTCATCGAGTGCAATGATGAGATACTCATTATTGACTGCGGTTTTGCTTTTCCTGAGTACGAGATGTTCGGAATAGACATCGTAATACCGGATTTCACATATCTCAAGGAAAACATAGAAAAGGTAAAGGGTCTGATAATAACTCACGGACATGAGGATCATATAGGCGGTATCCCGTATCTGCTTCAGGAAATGGGTGTTCCTGTATATGCTTCGCCTCTTGCTATGGGCATGATAGAGCATAAGCTCGAAGAGAATTATCTGAGCTGTGAGGGACATGTCATCAGATCCGGAGACAGATTCAATATCGGATGCTTTACTGTTGAAGCGATACAGACAAATCACAGCATAGCAGATTCGCTGGCATATTCGATCAAATTCCCGGGAGGCCATGTTGTACATACCGGAGACTTCAAGATCGACTATTCACCGCTCGATGGCAAGGTGATCGATCTGAACAGATTCTCTCAGCTCGGTGATCAGGGTGTAGACGTTCTTCTATGTGACAGCACGAATGTGCTCCGCAAGGGTTATACTCCTTCCGAAGCAGTAGTCAGGCGCTCTATTGACGAGATCTTTGACAATACTGACAGAAGAATAATCATCGCTACATTCGCGTCGAACGTTCACAGGATCAAGTATTTTATCGAAGCTTCCATGAAGCATCACAGAAGGATAGCTGTATCGGGAAGATCGATGGAAAACCTGCTGACCCTGTCCAGAAATCTCGGATATCTTGATGACATTCCTGATTCCGTATTTGTAGATGTAAGTGAAGCCAGAAATATCGCTGACAACAAGATCACCATAATCACTACAGGAAGCCAGGGAGAGCCGATGAGTGCTCTGACACGTATGGCTTACGACAACCACAAATCGGTCAGGCTCAAGAAAAACGACGTGGTCGTATTTTCATCGTCGCCTATCCCGGGCAATGAAAAGGTGATCTCACAGATAGTCAACAGGCTTTACGAGAAAGAGGTGGACGTTGTGCTCGCGTCTGCAATGGACGTACATGTATCAGGGCATGCTTCATCTGAAGAACTCAAGCTCATACATACGCTCATCAGACCGAAATATTTCATACCTGCTCACGGCGAATACAGACACCTCGCAGAGCATGCGAAACTCGCTCAGGCTCTTGGTCAGCCGAAGACAAATATCTTCATACTCGGAAACGGCGACGCGCTTGAGGTCGATGGCAAGGAAACGCGGCCTATAAAGGGATTCACGTCCGGTGAAGATGTGATGGTAGACGGATACGGAATAGGTGACGTAGGCAGCGTTGTTCTCAAGGACAGAAAGAAGCTTTCACAGGCAGGGCTTATCACCATATCGGTCGCGCTCGATTCTGCGACCGGAGCTCTCATGGCGGAACCTATCCTCAAAACAAAGGGATTTATATTCGTAGAAGAGCATATGGAACTTATCAGGGAAGCTATAAACGTCGTGTACAATACGATAGGAAAGAGTACTTCAAAAGGGGCTCTTGATGAGGCATCTCTTTCAAAGGCAATAAAATCCGACATGAAGACTTTCATATATAATACGACAAAGAAGAGTCCGATGATCATACCTGTAATTCTTTACGTATAAAGGAGGTAGCAGATAATGAATGTATATGACGAGGCCCACAGCCTTGCAAGAGCAATAAAAGAATCCAACGAATTCAAAGAATTTGACAGGATAAGAAAAGAAGTTGATAACGATAAGGAATGTGCTGAAATGCTTAAAGAGCTCACAGAACTCCAGATGCAGCTCCAGACATTACAGCTTACCGGTCAGCAGCCTGACAAGGATCTGTTTGCGCGTTTCCAGAGCCTCAGCACTATGGTAATGACAAAGCCGCTTGCAGCTCAGTATATGCAGGCTCAGATGGCAATTGGTACAATGATGAATGATGTGTTCAGCATTGTAGGAGAAGCAATAGCAGATAAGTAAAATACATTAAGACGATCAATACCGATCTTAATCAGTTAGTTTATTATTATTTTTACATATTCAATTTTAAGGAGAAACACCAATGATTTATGCAAGTGACTTCAGAAAAGGTATTACTTTTGAGATGAACGGCGAACCTCATGTAGTGCTCGATTTCCAGCATGTTAAGCCGGGCAAGGGAGCTGCTTTCGTAAGAACAAAGTACAGAAACATCCTTACAGGTGCTACCCGCGAGGAAGCTTTCAACCCTAACGACAAGTTCCCAAAGGCACATATCGAGACAAAGCAGATGCAGTATCTCTACAACGATGGAGAGCTTTACTACTTCATGGATCAGGAGACTTATGATCAGGTTCCTCTGACATATGAGCTGGTTGAAGATGCCATCAAGTATATCCGTGAGAATGATGTCGCTACAGTCAAATTCTATAAGGACAATGCATTCACCGTTGAAGCTCCGAACTTCGTAGATCTCGAAGTCGTAGAGACAGAGCCGGGTGTAAAGGGCGACACAGCAACTAACGTAACAAAGGCTGCTACAGTTGAGACCGGTGCAGTAATCCAGGTTCCTATCTTCATCAATGAAGGCGAGAGGATCCAGATCGATACAAGATCAGGTGAGTATCTCGGAAGATCCAAGTAGGAGACTCATTTGGAAGAAAAAAGCATCAAGCGTTTTCGCAGACCGCTGAGGATCATTGCTGTTCTTATTATTCTGGCTGCACTGGTCCTCTGGTATGTTTACATGATGTCCAAGCCTTACGACAGAACGCGTACGACCTACGCGGATTTTGTCGTAGAAGAAGATGACGGACTGGATACAATTGCTGAACGTCTGGATGAAATGAAATTTATAAAGAGCTCCTCGCGTTTTGAGACTCTTGGAAAACTCACACTGGCAAAAGACTTCAAACCAGGTACATATTATCTGTCTCCATCAATGGATTCGCTGAGCATACTGCGAACACTTCAGAGCGGACTGACTACTTCGAAAGGATTTACAGTTCCTGCAGGTTATACTATCAGACAGCTTGCAACAGCGCTGGATCGTGACGGACTGGCCGACAAGGACCGGTTCCTTGAAGCTGCGGCTTCACCGGATCTGGCACAGCTTGAAGTGCTTGGCGAAAACAAAGAAAAGCTGAAAGGTGCGGATCTGATAGAAGGATTTCTGCTCCCTGGAGAATACACACTCTCTGCTGATGCTGATGAGACTATGATGATAATCATGATGCTTGACGCATTCAGCAACTTTTATAACGAAGATTGCAGCGCGAGAGCGGATGAGCTTGGTATTACCACCAGACAGCTATTGATTATGGCTTCTATGATAGAAAAGGAAACTGCTGTCGACAAAGAGAGAGCAGCAATATCAGGTGTCATCCATAATCAGATCAACATGGAGCTTATCAGCATAGATGAGCTTCCTGAAAAGCCTCTGTGTTCACCGGGCAGAGAATCCATTATGGCAGCTCTGTATCCTGAAGAACATGAATACACGTACTATGTTCTTAACAGTACGCTTGATGGAACACATAAGTTTACGGATAACGAGGACGAGTACAAAGAATGGCTCGACGAGTATGAAGATGCTGTTAAAGAAGCTGCAGAGCCGGAAGAAGATAAAGATTCTGAAGAAGCAGCAGACGAAAGTGAAAGCGAGAGCTGATGAAGTACGTTAGAGACATTCTTTTCAAAGAATTTGTCGACAGCTATCACAGGGCTGTAGATGATGATCTTGCGGAACTCAGACGTTCTAATGAAGAAAAAAGCGTTCCTCTTATTTTTACTGAAACAGAGGAGATGCTGAGCCTTCTGATCAGCCTTACACATCCAGTCAGAATACTTGAGATAGGAACTGCACATGGCTATTCTGCGCTTTTTTTCGCCAGAAAGCTGCCTGATGCTCACATTACAACAATTGAACGGAATCCGGTTATGGCAGAAGCCGCCCATGCTGAATTCGCTTCCAGAAAGGAAAGGGAACGCATTGACTTCCGGATCGGAGATGCATCTGAGATACTTGAAGAACTTGTATGTAAACTCTCAGGTGCGGATGAATCCGAAAAGTTCGATTTTGTATTCATAGACGCAGCGAAAAGTCACTATAGGGAATTCTTTGAAGCTGCTGAAAAGATATGCACAAAAGACGCACTCGTAGTATGTGACAATATTCTTCTTAAAGGATGGATAGTAGAAGCTGAAGGAAAAGACGCAAAACGTCACAGAACGAGCATCAAATACATGAAGATGTTTCTTGAATACCTCCATAATCGTGATGATCTGGAGGTTACTATACTTACCGGAGCAGACGGTCTGGCAATAATAAGATTTATAAATGAAAACCAACGATAACAAACCAAAACTTGAGTTGCTTGCACCTGCAGGCGACATGGAAAAACTGAAAACCGCGGTCAGGTTCGGAGCTGATGCTGTCTATTTCGGCGGTGAAATGTTCAGCCTCAGAGCCGGAGCCGGCAATTTTACAGTGCCCGAGATCGAAGAGGCGATGGACTGGCTGCATGCCAATAATGCCAAGGGCTACATGACTATTAACATATACCCGCATAACGGCGATATTTCGCCTCTGCAGGATTATATCGGTAAAATAAAACATATTCCCGTTGATGCGTTTCTGGTGTCAGATCCGGGCGTTATGGGTCTGATAAGGGAGCAGATCCCTGATGCTGAGATTCACCTGTCCACACAGGCTAACACAACAAATTATCTTACAGCGCGCTTCTGGGCTTCACAGGGGGTCAAGAGGATAGTTTGCGCCCGCGAAATGAGCCTCGAAGAGATCAGGATAATGAGAAATGAGCTCCCTGAAGACATCGAGATAGAATCGTTCGTTCACGGAGCCATGTGCATTTCATATTCAGGAAGATGTCTGCTCAGCAATTTCATGGCAGGCAGGGATGCGAACCGCGGAGCATGCACTCATCCATGCAGATGGAAGTACGCGCTCGTAGAAGAGCAGAGACCGGGCCAGTACTACCCGATCGAGGAGGATCAGTACGGCAGCTACATTCTGAATTCACGTGATCTCTGCATGATTGACCGCATTCCGGATCTCGCCGAAGCAGGTGTTTACTCGCTCAAGATAGAGGGACGCATGAAATCGATGTACTATGTGGCTACAGTAGTAACTGCTTACAGGGCTGCCATCGATGCGTATCTGAGTGATCCTGAGAATTACGTGTTCGACAATAAGTATTACAACGAGCTCTGCAAGGCAAGCCACAGGGAATTCACTCACGGATTTTACTACAATAAACCTACTGACAAAGACCAGAATTATATAACCAGTGATTACACAAGGGACTATTCTTTTATAGGTCTTGTCAGAGAAACGGATGAAGCTACGGGCCTTACAACGGTAGAGCAAAGAAACAAGTTCTCTGTAGGAGATACCGTTGAAGTATTCGGACCGTATACACCATATTATGAAGAAACGATCCGCGAAATGTATGACGATGAGGGCAACGCGATCCAGAGTGCGCCTCATCCACAGCAAATACTGCATATAAGATTTGAACGAGTACCTGAAGAAGGTTTCATACTGCGCAAAAAAAAGTAAGGAGAAAAAAATGGAAGACGGCAGTTTACCCTCTTATTTGTTTCTGATACTGATAATTCTGATTATGATATTCAACGGGCTTGTAGTAGCGTGCAAACGAGCGCTCGACTACATAGACCGCAATGTCATAAAAGAGATGCTGGAAGACGAGCCTGAAAACAAAAAACTGCAGACAGTTACGGCTTTTCTTGCAAAACCTTCCAGATACCATTATGCCGATCACGCGGCAAGTTTTATAAGCATCGTATTATCCTTCTTTTTATTCAATATTCTGATGCTTATAATCGATCTTTCAAATGCTGAATCTGACGGCTTCGGTTTTTACAAAGACGGCCTGGGATTGCTGGTGCTGTTATTATGCAACCTGGGTTTTTACATAGTTTATACAGCTCTTTCAGATATACTCCCTAAGAAGCTTGCTGCACAGTCAAGCGAGGCTGTAGGTGTATGTCTTATCGGATTCCAGAAATTTATATATATCATCACATTACCGCTTGTCTGGATCTGTAAGACAGTTGCAAATCTGATTCTCCGTATCATGGGTAAAAATGTCGATGTGGACGACTCATACTTCTCGGAAGACAAAGTCATGTCCATGCTCGACAGAGGGCAGGAATCAGGTGAGATCAAGGAAGAAGGCCGCAAGATGATAGACTCGATCTTCGAGTTTGACGACCTCCTTGCATACGAAATCATGACTCCGCGTACTGATGTCTTCATGTTTGATCTTGATGATGACAGAAGCGAATACTTTGAGGAGCTCATGGAACTCACTCATTCAAGAATACCTGTATATAAGGGCGATCCTGACAATATAGTAGGTATACTGCATATAAAGGATTATCTTTACAACGCCACAAAGAAAGGTTTCGACAATGTTGATATAAAGAAGCTGCTGAGACCTGCATATTTCGTTCCTGAGACAAAAAATATTGACAATCTTTTCCGGGAACTGCAGATAGAAAAGCAGCATCTGGCTATTCTGATTGATGAATACGGAGGATTCAGCGGTATCGTATCCGTAGAAGATATCATTGAGCAGATAGTTGGCGATATTGATGATGAATTTGACGAGGAAGATCGAATAATTGAGAAAGTTAACGATACCACTTTTATCGTTGACGGAAATGTTTATCTCGACGACCTCGAAGATGAGACCGGTGTAGAGCTCGAATCCGAAACAAGTGAGACAGTAGGAGGCTTTATTATCGACCTTATGGGTGAGATTCCAAGAGAAAATGTCAGATACAAACCGATACCTTTTGAAGATTACGACTTCACGATACTGTCCGTCAAAGACAGAAGAATAGAAAAGATACGTATAGAAAAAGTGGAGAGAGAGGATATATCCGATGAATGATGATATTAATCTGATAGATCTTATCGAAAAAGATATCATCGCATTCGACGGTGTCAGCAGATTCCCCGGATTCAGTTTAAGCGAAAACATCCAGAAAGCTATCGGAATGGACATTCAGAACCCGGGGATAAAAATAAGTGAAGATGACGGTGCACTCACTATCAACTGCGAGATAATAGTGTTTTTCGGGGTTAACATACCTCAGCTTTGCTATGATATACAGTCAAAAGTCAAAAGAGATATCGAAGAGAAGACAGACTTTACGGTAAAAGCGGTAAACATACGTGTTGAAGGTCTGGACAAAAAGGAGAAAAATTGAAAAGAGAAGATATAAGAGAAATAACAATGCAGCTCGTATACCAGATGGATATGACGGAAGACTTCAAAGTTGCCGATCTTTCCGTTGTTGACGAGAATGTAAAGGCCGCAGGCAAAAAGCAGGCTGTTGAAACTCTTGTTGCAGTTCAGGATCATCACGATGAAATTGACGCTGTTATCAGCGAAAACCTTGACAAGTGGTCGATCGAAAGAATAGCAAAGACCGATCTTGCCATTCTCAGAACTGCAGTTGCAGAGATGCTTTATGTTGACAGCATACCCGTAAGTGTTTCAATAAACGAAGCTGTTAATCTTGCAAAAAAGTACGGCGATGAAAGATCATACGCTTTTATAAATTCAGTACTCGGCAAAATATCGCGCAGTATTTAAAAGTATGAAAGAAATGTATCTCGGAATTGACACTTCAAATTACAGGACGTCAGCAGCAGTTGTCGACTCAGACGGTAAGATACTTTCGCAGAAGGCCGTGCTGCTCGATGTACCTGCCGGAAAAAGAGGCCTCAGGCAGTCCGACGCGTTCTTTATGCACAGCAACAGGCTTCCGGGATACATAGAAGAATTATTCGGATCATTGGATCCGGCATGTATCAAGGCTGTAGGTGTCTCGGAAAGACCACGAAGGACAGAAGGCTCTTACATGCCTTGTTTTCTTGCAGGGATCAATGCATCCAGAGAGATTGCTGCAGCTCTTAAAGTCCCGGTATTCTGTTTTTCACATCAGGAAGGGCATGCAGCGGCAGTAATGGAAAGCGATGGAAAGACAGCTGCATCACGCACATTGTTTTTTCATCTGAGCGGAGGTACTACAGAGGCATTGATATGCATTCCGGACGATAAAGGATACAGCATGGAGATAGTCGGCGGTACCCGCGATATTTCCGCAGGTCAGCTGATCGACAGGTTCGGAGTTGCAATCGGTATGCCTTTTCCGTCAGGCAAGTATCTTGATGATATAGCATTCCGGGTACTTGAAAGAGCAGATTTCAAAGCAAAGAATATTGAAAGATCCGGTGCAATTCCTGCAATCAGGATCGATGACGGGTACTTTAATCTTTCAGGTGCTGAAACGAGACTTATGAGATATATTGATACTCATGGAACTGCATCAGCTGAAGATGTTACAGCTGAGCTCTTTGCATCAGTATCCGAATTGCTCATAAAAGATGCACAATATCTCAGCGAAAAGTATTTTGCAGAAAACATATATATGGCCGGCGGTGTGGCTTCAAGCCGTACATTCCGTGTCATTGTTCAAAAGAGCAGCTCTATAAATATACAATTCGGCGATCCCGATCTTTCAGGAGACAACGCAGTCGGTGCCGCACTTCTTGCGAAAAGGGTATATGAAACCGGTAACAGTAACTCAGGTAAATGAATATATTGCAAAAAAACTGCGCGATGATCTTAATCTGCGCGGTCTTGCTGTTGAAGGAGAAGTTTCAGGCTTCAGCAGGAGCGGACAGCATTATTATCTGACTCTCAAGGATGCATCCAGCCAGATACGCTGTGCCATATGGGGGCAGAATGCATCCAGAATCGATATGTCTCTTGTTGAAAACGGAAAAAAGATAGTTGCGGTATGCGATATCAGTCCTTATCCGAGAAACGGAACGTACTCACTCAGCATAAGATATGTTGAAGCTATCGGCGAAGGCGATCTTGCCGCTGAATTCAGGCGTGTCAGGGAAAAACTCGAAAAAGAAGGCTTATTTGACAAAAAGTATAAGAAACCTATTCCGGTATTTCCTTACAGAGTAGGTGTCGTCACTTCTGCCACAGGAGCAGCCATTGAGGATATCCGCAAGATCATTACTGCAAAGAATGACTTTACAGATATTCTCATTTTTCCGGCAACTGTTCAGGGAATAGGGGCTGTTAATAGCATATGCGAAAACATCAGAGCCGCAAACAGCCTGAGCAGGAACGGTATCAGGATAGATACACTTATTGTAGGAAGGGGAGGAGGATCTCCTGAAGATCTTGCAGCTTTCAACGACGAAGAGGTCGCAAGAGCAATTTTTGCATCAGAGATACCTGTCATAAGCGCTGTCGGACACGAAATTGATTTTTCGATCAGTGATTTTGTTGCTGACGCAAGGGCAGAAACTCCTACCGCAGCAGCAGACATGGCTGTAATGAATACTTACGAGCTCAGAGAAGATATTGAGCGAAGCATAAAGCTGCTTCTTGCATCAACGGACCAGAAGATAGCTTCTGAGAAAAGAGTACTCGAAAGCGCATCAGCGCTTCTGAAAGCTAACATACGATCTAAGCTGGCGGAAGCCTCAGGAGCTGTTGAAAAGGCAGTTATAATACTCAGGGAAAACGATCCGCGACGGGTGTTTTCAAAAGGATATGCAGCAGTAACAGACAAAAACGGTAAAATAGTTCCTCTTGCTGCAGAGATCATGCCAGGAGAAGAATACGATATTATTATGAGTGACGGAAGCTTCAGCGCAAAAGTCACAAATGTTGAACTCAATTAACGGAAAGGTCAGTCATGGCAGAAAAAACATTTACCGAAGCATTGAAGAATCTGCAGAATGCAGCTGCTGAAATCGGAAGACAGGCTACGTCCCTCGAGGATTCCCTGAAACTGTTCGATGAAGGAATGAAAGAAGCCGATTACTGCAGAAGTATACTTGAAAGTGCTGAACAGAAGATACAGCTCTATGAGAATGGAGAACTGAAAGATGCACAGCTTTGATGAATACAGAGAGATAATCAACTCACATCTGACGGATTTTATCGCCGATCCGGGTGATGAGGCAACTGAGCTCGCAGATGCGATGAAGTACAGCCTGGAGGTCGGAGGAAAAAGACTCAGACCGGCCCTTTTGCTTGCAGCCTGTGAATTTGCCGGCGGCAGCATTGAGGAGGCGCTTCCTTACGCCCTTGCTCTCGAATACATACACACGTATTCGCTTATTCATGACGATCTTCCTGCAATGGACAATGATGATCTGAGAAGAGGCCAGCCGACAAATCACAAGGTCTTTGGAGAAGCAATGGCAATACTTGCGGGCGACGGACTGCTTTCAACCGCTGCTGAGATTGTTACGGGCTGTCCTCTTCATTACTGTAACGATCCTGAAAAAATAAGGAATCATGTCAGAGCCGCACATGAGATAATGTCACGCGCCGGAGCAAGGGGCATGATAGCCGGGCAGACAGCAGATATTAAAGGAGAAAAGCTTGAACCGACAGCAGAGCTTATCAGGTTCATAGAACTCCATAAAACAGCCGATCTTATAACTGCACCTGTCAGAGCCGGACTTATGCTTGCCGGGTCTGATGATGAGACTCTTGATAGATTTACACTATATGCAAGAGACATAGGAGTGGCATTCCAGATACTTGATGATATCCTCGACATTGAGGGAGATCAGACTCTTCTTGGAAAAACACTCGGCAAGGATGCAGAACAGGGCAAGTGCAATTACGCATTTGTACACGGCCTTGACGCTGCAAAAGAAGAGCTCCACAGACTGACATCTGAAGCGAAGAACTCTCTTGATCCTTATGGGCAAAACGCGGTATTCTTTACGGCTCTGGCCGATTCACTTGAGATAAGAAAATACTGATAAAAATGAAAGAACGACTGGATGTACTTCTTGTAAACAACGGCCTTGCAGAAACCCGTGAGAAGGCCAAACGTACCATAATGGCAGGTCTTGTAACTGTTAACGGCAGACTCGAAGACAAACCCGGAACGCGTTTTGATATCGACTCTGATGTACAGGTCAAAGGTCAGGAATGTCCTTATGTAAGCAGGGGAGGTCTCAAGCTTGAGAAAGCAATAAACGAATGGGGTGTCTCCTGCGAAAATGCTGTATGTATTGACATGGGCGCGTCAACAGGCGGGTTCACTGACTGTATGTTACAGCATGGTGCACGTAAGGTGTATGCAATAGATGTAGGATATGGTCAGCTTGATTACAGACTGCGGACGGATGGACGTGTAGTGAATATGGAGAAGACCAATATCCGCTATCTTGACACATCTCTTATTGAGGAACCTGTTGATCTCATATCGATAGACGTCAGTTTCATTTCCGTTAAGCATATGTTTCCTGTAGCAGCGCAGGTCCTGTCAGACGATGGTCTCATACTATGTCTTGTAAAACCGCAGTTTGAGGCCGGTAGAGAACAGGTCGGAAAGGGCGGTATCGTAAGGGAACCTGCGGTGCATGAAGAAGTAATAAACAACGTCATAGGATACGCATCCGAAAACGGCCTGTATGCTCAGGAACTGTCATATTCTCCTATAAAAGGAACAAAGGGAAATATAGAATATTTGCTTTTACTTTCACGTAAAAAGTGCGATAATAAACTAGGTGTGGGCGAAGTTGTAAAAGAGTCTCATACCGGCTTAAATAAATAATAATTTAATTTTTAATTAACCCTAAAGCTATCACCAAAATCAATGTAAGGAGATTCAAATGGAAGTTTCAAAAAGATGTGCAGCTATGCAGTTCTCACCGATCAGAAGATTCAACGTATTTGCTTTTGAAGCCGAGAGAGAACACGGCAAAAAAGTCTATCGTCTTAACATCGGTCAGCCTGATATCGAGACACCTCCTTGCTTCATGGAAGCAATAAGAGCATTCGATAAGAAGGTAATCGCATATGCTGAGTCCCAGGGTATCGATGAACTGCGCGACGCAATGATCTACTACATGAAGAGAGACTTCGACATGGAGTATGAAAGAAAGGACATCCTCATCACAAACGGTGGTTCTGAGGCTCTTATCCTCGCTTTCACAGCACTTCTCAATCCTGGAGATGAAGCTCTGATCGCAGAACCTTTCTACACAAACTACAACACATTCTGCAACGAGGTTTCCGGCGTTCTCGTACCGCTGACAACTTCCGCAGAGGACGGCTACAATTGGGCAAAGAGAGACCTCATCGAAGCCGCTATCACACCTAAGACAAAGGCCATCTGCTGCCTCTCGCCTGGCAACCCAACCGGAAGAGTTCTCACACTTGAAGACATGAGACTCATCGGCGACATCGCAAAGGAGCACGACCTCTGGATCATCTCCGACGAGGTATACAGAGAGTTCGTATATGACGGAGCTGAAGCTCACTCATTCGGACAGCTTGATGACATAGCTGACAGAGTAGTAATCGTTGACTCAGTTTCAAAGAGATGGTCTGCATGCGGAGCAAGAATCGGTGCTGCAATCTCCAAGAACGAAGAGTTCATGAGCGCGCTCCTCAAGCTCGCTCAGGGCAGACTCTGCGTACCTACACTCGAGCAGGTCGGTGCTGCAGCTCTCTACAGAATGGACAAGAGCTACTATGATGAGGCTAAGGCTGAGTACGAAGCAAGAAGAGATGCTGCTTATGAAGAGATCTCGAAGATCCCTGGAGTAGTTTGCCAGAAGCCTGCAGGCGCATTCTACATGACATGCAAACTGCCTGTTGACGACATCGAGTCCTTCCTTATGTTCATGCTCAAGGAATTTGACGACAATGGTGAAACAGCAATGTTCGCACCTGCTCCTGGATTCTATGCAACAAAGGGTCTCGGCGGAAATGAGATGCGTATCGCATACGTTCTGTCACCTGATAAGATGAGAAGAGCTTGCGAACTCATCAAGATGGGTGTTGCCGCTTACAACGCAAAGTAGTATAGCACCGAACAATTCACTTGAACTGGCGGTAGGGGGAATTTCGGTTCCCCCTACAACTTTATTAAAATCAAATGGCAGAAGCAAAATTATCCCCAATGATGCAGCAATATATGGCAATCAAGGATGACTACAAAGACGCCATCCTTATGTACCGTCTCGGAGATTTCTACGAGATGTTCTTTGACGATGCCATTCTTGTATCGAGGGAGCTTGAGCTCACACTTACCGGACGCAACTGCGGACTGGAAGAGAGAGCCCCTATGTGCGGGGTTCCTTATCACTCGGTTGATCAGTATATCGTAAGACTTGTAAGCAACGGTCATAAAGTTGCGATCTGCGAGCAGGTGGAAGATCCTGCAGAGGCTAAAGGGATAGTCAGACGCGAGATCACCCGCATATACACGCCGGGTACGCTCGATATCAGCGATGCTGCGAGAGGCGAAAGCAATGTGTTCATTGCTTCAGCCTGCTTATCTGACGAGATTACTGCTGTTGCGCTGGCGGATATAAGCACAGGTGAGCTCAGCGCTTATGAGTATGAGACTGAAAAAGACGGAAAGAAGTTTTCATATGAACGGCTTCTGAACGACATTTCCATACTCGATGTAAAAGAACTCGTGATAAGCGAAGAGATCGCCTCAGAAGTCGAAATATCGCTTTCTGAGCACATGCTCAACGTTTATCTCGACCGCATAGATGATTCATATTACAGATATCAGACAGCCAGAGACGTCCTGATGGATCAGTTTTCTGTTTCATCACTTATTCCTCTTGATCTTGAAGGCAGAGAGGAGATGACTTCTGCGATCGGCGCTCTCCTGATGTATCTGAGGGATACGCAGAAAGGTGATCTCGACCAGTTCAAGGATATTATTATTAAACAGCATAACGGAGTGATGCACCTCGACAGATCGACACTCCGCAACCTCGAACTCCTTGAAACGATATATGACGGAGACGTCAAAGGATCTTTGCTCGGAGTAATAGGCAAGACAAGGACCGCAATGGGCGGAAGGCTTCTCAGAGCCTGGCTGAGGGAACCTCTGACTGATGTCGCAGAGATACGGAAGAGGCTCGATGCGGTTGAGGAACTCAGGAACGATCCTATAAAATCAAATAATATTTCCAACAGCCTCAAATATATCTACGATTTTCAGAGACTGACTGCCAGAGTTGCTACCGGACGCGCCGATGCACGCGATCTTATAGCGCTGAAGAAGACTCTGGCTCAGCTTCCTGATATAAAGTATGAGCTGGCTGAATCATCGGCGTCTTTGCTTAAAAATCTTAACGGGTCGATTGAAGACTTCGATGAACTTTACAGACTGATCGACAGATCTGTATGTGAAGAACCTCCTATGGGCATCACTGAAGGAGGAATTATCAAATCCGGTTATTCCAGGGACCTCGACAAACTCAAGGAATCCATTTCCGGTGCGAAGGAATGGATTGCAAATCTTGAGAATACCGAAAAGGAAAGAACCGGTATCAAGACTTTAAGAGTCGGATTCAACAAAGTCTTCGGTTACTATATCGATGTCAGCAAAGGCATGATCGATAAAGTACCTGACTATTACATCAGAAAACAGACTCTCGTTAACAACGAGAGGTATATTACTCCTGAATTAAAGGAAAAAGAAGATCTTGTCCTCTCTGCTGAGACCAGGATCAACAAAATCGAATACGAAGAATTCCGCAGGATAAGAACTGCGATAGAACCATATATCACAAGACTGCAGAACGCTTCAGCTGCTGTTGCGGCACTCGACGTTCTGATCTCGTTCGCGAAGACAGCTTCTTCCAACGGCTACGTGAAACCTGAAGTAAATGACGGTGATGTGATCGATATAAAGCGCGGAAGACATCCGGCTGTGGAACAGCTCCTCGGCGCAGGTATGTTTGTTTCAAATGATACTTATATTGATTTGAGTGAGCGCAGCATGCTCATCATCACAGGCCCTAACATGTCAGGTAAGTCGACATACATGAGACAGACAGCCATCATAGTTCTGATGGCTCAGATCGGATGCTTCGTACCTGCAGACAGCGCGGTAATAGGTGTTACTGACCGCATTTTTACCAGAATAGGAGCTTCTGACAATCTGTCTTACGGACAGTCGACATTTTATATAGAAATGAGCGAGCTGGCTGGAATTCTAAGAAACGCTACCTCAAAAAGCCTTATAATCCTTGATGAAATAGGCCGTGGTACAAGCACCTTCGACGGACTGTCGATCGCATGGGCAACAGCTTCATATCTGGCAGATCCTTCGCACAGGGTAAGGACTATGTTCGCAACGCACTACCATGAGCTTACCGATCTCGAAGAAGAGAAGGAGGGCATACATAATCTGTCTGTTGCTGCAGCAGAAGACGGAAATGACGTTGTTTTCCTTCACAATATTATAGAAGGTCCTGCAAGCAAGAGTTATGGTATACATGTAGCACGGATCGCGGGTATTCCTGAAGTCATAAGGCGGGACGCAAGACATAAGCTGAATGAGCTCGAGGCTTTATCTGCCGAAGTACGCGGTGACAGCGCCGGCAGAACAGAACAGATTTCGTTCATGTCAGATGAACTTGCAGAAGAAGGTATCAGTGCAGATGCTGCCAAGTACAGACATCTTGCATCAAAGATAGGTGAAATAGATATAAACACGATGACACCTGTTTCAGCTCTTGTCAAGCTGCAGGAGATAATCGAAGAATTCAGCGACAGATAATATGATCAAAGTACTGGACAGCTTTGTCGCAGATAAGATAGCAGCCGGTGAAGTTATAGAAAGGCCTGTTTCTGCGGTAAAAGAACTCGTTGAAAACTCAATAGATGCAGGTGCGGGATCCATCATAGTGGAGATCCGCAACGGAGGCAAGTCATATATCCGTGTCACTGATGACGGATGCGGTATCTCTTTTGATGAGGCCGAAACCGCTTTTCTCAGACATGCAACAAGCAAGATCAGCGGCATAACCGATCTCGATAATATAGTTTCTCTTGGATTCAGAGGGGAGGCTCTTGCGAGCATTTCTGCTGTTTCCAGGCTTACTATGGTGACCAGGAGAGCCGAAGATATGTCCGGAGTAAAGATCGTTCTGCACGGGGGCAGAGTTGTTTCAAAAGACCGCACAGGCTGCAACAAGGGAACGACTGTGATTGCAGAAGATCTTTTTTACAATACTCCTGCAAGACGCAAGTTCATGAAGACCGATGCGCGTGAAGCATCATCTGTAATAGAACTTATACAGCAGTATGCAGTATGCTATGCAGGGATCCGTTTTATGATGATCAATAATGGTATTACGCTGTTTACGACAGACGGTGACGGCGACCCATATAATGTCATCAGAATGCTGTATCCAACCATAGCTAAGCATGGCTTGCTTCATGTTGAAAATGAACATGTAAAAGGATATGTATCTGATCCGGGAAGCACCATGAATACAAGAAAAGGTCAGCTTTTCTTTGTTAACGGAAGACTTGTCTCAAGTACTGTTATAGAAAAAGGTCTTGAGGAAGGTTATCATGGCAGGATATTCAGTGGTTTTCCGGCAGCAGTCCTCTTCATTGAAGCAGAGCCGTGCGATATTGATGTAAACATACATCCCGGCAAGCAGGAGATAAGGTTTCTCAGACAGGATGAAGTAAAAAAAGACATATCAGAAGCAGTCAGTACAGCTGTGATGTCGGGCTCTGGTATTCCAAAAGGTTTTGTCAGAAGTATTGAAAAAACACTTGAAAAACAGTTAAATATTCCTGCTCAGCAAAAGGATGAAACGGAACAGACATCGATAAGGGAATTCCTGAAAAACCTCGACAGACATGATCCTTATGAGATGCCTGAGACCGTTGAGACATCTGCAGCAGCTGAAGTAACGGAAACAATGTATGTTCCGGTTTCTTCACCTGCAGAAGCTGAGCCTGAAGTGATACATAAGCCTGCGCCGTTCGACTTCGCAGACCTTGTTTTCAAGGGTTATGTATTCAATACTTACATCATTATGCAGAGCAAAGATGATCTGTACATTTTTGACCAGCATGCCGCGCATGAACGCGTCTTTTATGAGAAGTTCATGCGGGGATATAATAATTCCGCACACTCACCACAGCCTGTTCTCACAAGCTTCACAATCACGGTGAGCAATGATGTATACTCAATGAGCGGAGAATGGCTCGGCGATCTTATTCGCATGGGCTATGATATAGAAGATTTCGGAGACTGTACGTTTATAGTAAGAGGGATCCCGCCGTACATGAGCGCAGGCGAAGCCGAAGGATTTGCGAGAGGCTATGCTGAAGCGACAGGGGAGGCAGGAGGCTCCAACAAAGTAGTCATCGATAAGCTTATCACAAGATCGTGCAAGTCTGCCGTAAAGGCACATGACGTGCTTTCAGAACATGAAATAAACGACCTGATGTCAGAACTTGCAAAGTGCGATAATCCTTACTCATGTCCTCACGGACGTCCGACATTCATAAGGATCAGCAGTTATGACATCGAAAGATCGTTCAGGCGAAAATAGATCTGCGGAGGCTATGCTCCTCCGTTAAGGATTTCGGAGAAAAACAGAACAAAATGAAAAACACAGTATATATAATTTCGGGTCCTACTGCGTCAGGCAAAAGTCTGATAGCGTACTACCTCGCCAAGCGTATAAACGGTGAAGTTGTCAACTGCGACTCGATCCAGCTTTATAAATACATGGACATAGGAAGTGCCAAGCCTTCCGAAAAGGCGATGACCGAGATAAAGCATCACCTTTATTCGATTGAAGATCCTTCGGTCAACATGACCGTTGCTGATTACAGGAAGCTTGCGATAGCAGCCATAGACGATATATTGGCACGCGGCAAAACTCCGATAGTCTGCGGCGGCACCGGACTGTATCTTAATGCCATACTTTACGACATGGATTTCGGTGCGGCACCAGATGATGAAGAGCGCAGGCAGGAGCTTGAGGAGCTCGCATCTGAACGCGGCGCTATGTACATGCATGCATATCTCCAGGGGCTCGATCCGGAAGCTGCTTCCAGGATACATCCTAACAATACACGCAAAATAATCCGTGCGATCGAAGCATATGAGCACGGTAAGGGAATAAAGGATCTGTCAGAATGCGAAATAAATCCAGATTACGACTTCAGATTCTATGCTCTTACAATGGAAAGAGAATGGCTTTATGAGAGAATCAACCGCAGAGTATCCAGGCTGATCTCCGAAGGTCTTGTCGATGAAGTCAGCGGCCTTCTCGACAGAGGATATACTGAAGATCTTCCGTCGATGAAAGCAATCGGATACAAGGAAATCATCGGTTTTCTCAACGGTGAATATGATCTCTTTGATGCTAAAGAACTCATAATGAAAAACACCAGGCATTACGCAAAGAGACAGTATACCTGGCTTAAAAGATATGATTTCGTCGAATGGCTTGAGATAAAGAAAGGTGATACCGTAGGTGAGATAGTAGACCGTATACTGGGAGAAGATCACAAAGACGAATATATGTAAATCAGCACAATGGCGAAAACCACTTACGACAGCAAGGAATTCAGATCGCATAACAAAAGCAGTAAGCCTGATAATATCGTTAAAAAAGAGAACGATATCTACATGGAGTGTGAAGCCATACAGAAAGAGCTTCCGAATTTTCTGCGCCCGTATTTTGCTTATCTGAAGGGAAATGTCCTTCCAATGACCAGACTGGCATATCTGCACGACGTAAGGTTCTTCATGAATTATCTGATCAAGGAGACTGATCTGACCAAAGCGTCAGTTCCTAAAGAAATCAGATCTGAAGAACTCAATAATATAGTTGCGGCAGATATCAATCTGTATATTGACTACTGCCGTAAGTACATGGTGGACGATGGAGACACGGTAACGGTTTTTGAGAACAGCAATAAATCTCTTGCCCGTAAGAAATCATCTGTTTCTGTGCTTTTCAAGCAGCTGTACAGAGACGGCATAACTGAAAAAAACATAACTGACGGCTTCGATCCTATAAGGGTCGAAAAACCAGGTGAGCGTGAGATCAAAGCACTTCAGGATGACGAGGTAATGATAATGCTCGATGCTGTCACCAACGGTACCGGTCTCACGAATCACGAACGCACCTACTGGGAGAAAACAAAACTTCGTGACAAAGCCATACTGGTTATGTTCGTTACTTACGGACTCAGACTGAGCGAGCTTCAGCAGCTTAACCTGTCCTCATTCAACTTCTCGAGAGGCGAATTCAAGATATACCGTAAAAGAGGCAAGGAATCCATTATGCCTCTCAACCGTTCGGTAGAGATGGTTCTGAATGATTACATAAACAGCGAGAGAAATACTGTCATACCTGAAAATTCAACCGCAGAAGACGCTCTCTTTCTGTCCCTTCAGGGAAAAAGGATCACTGAAAGGGCAATCAGAGAGCTTGTAAAAAAATATACATCTATTGCGCTCAATACAAGCAGACGTGCGGGATACAGTCCTCATAAGCTAAGGGCTACAGCTGCTACGTCTCTGATTGGAAGAGGCAATTCCATTTATGATGTTGCTGCGCTGCTCGATCACGAGCAGGTAACGACTACCCAGTTATATGCCAGGCACAAGATGAATGTGAAGAGGGATCTTGTGAGTGACATGGAATGGGAACTTGAAAGAACTGATGATGATTGATAATGGATAAATACAACGAATATTTAAAAGAACAATTCAATATAGACGATAAGGTGCTCGCGCTGGTAGATGAAGCTGAAAATGCTCTTGCAGAACGCTTTGCAGGTATCGATGACATCACGGCTATTTGCCAGATGAAGGTACTCAAGGCATTTCAGGAAAATCATATCAACGCGACTCATTTTGACTGGAGCACAGGGTACGGCTATGATGATGCCGGAAGAGATGCTGTTGAAAGAGTATATGCTTCAGTTTTCTGTACCGAAGCAGCTCTTGTAAGGCCTAATATAGTGAACGGAACACATGCTATAGCATCTGCTTTGCTTGGAATGCTGCGTCCGGGAGATGAACTTATAGAAGTCACCGGAAAACCGTACGATACACTTCAGACTGTTATAGGAAGAGAAGACGGAAGTACAAAGAAAAGGGGAGACGGCAGTCTGCTTGGCCCTTCAGACTTTAAGGGTACAATAAAAGATTATGGTATAGTTTATAGAGAAGTCGCCCTTGCCGACAATATGGACGTTGATCTTGAAGCTATAAGCAAGGCCGTAACGCCTAAAACCAGAGTCGTGGCAATGCAGCGCTCTACCGGATATGACTGGAGGCCTGCAATATCTCTTGAAAGCCTCAAGGCTGTTACAGAACTGGTGCATGGCATAGATCCTTCAATAATAGTCATGCTAGACAACTGCTATGGAGAGTTTGTTGATGCAGTTGAACCGACTGAATTTGGTGTAGATGTCATGGCCGGCTCTCTTATCAAGAATCCGGGAGGAGGTCTGGCTCTTTCTGGCGGATATATCGTCGGCAGAGAAGATCTCATAGAACAGATTTCATACAGGCTTACATGCCCCGGCATAGGTGCTGAATGCGGACTTACATTCGGTCAGAACCGTAATGTTCTGCAGGGACTCTTCATGGCTCCGCAGGTTGTCAACGCTGCTTTAAAAGGCGCCGTTCTTGCCGGAACAGTATACGATAGGCTCGGTTTTGATGTTATTCCTGCGGCAGATGCCAGAAGGAGTGACATTATACAGGCTATTAAATTCCTTACTGCTGAGCGTACTGTAGCATTTTGTCAGGCGATACAGTCTGCTTCTCCTATAGACTCGTATGTACTGCCGATGCCTTGGGACATGCCCGGCTATGAAGATCAGGTAGTCATGGCTGCCGGAGCATTCGTTCAGGGCTCATCCATAGAGCTGAGCGCGGATGCACCGCTCAGAGAGCCTTATATAGCTTACTTCCAGGGAGGACTGTCATACTGGCACTCCAGATTCGGCGTCATAAAGAGCCTTGACGCGCTTTACAAAAAAGGACTCATCATTTTATGAGCAATGAATCCTCAGGTAAAAAGGTAATCGCTATACTCAAGCTGATATTGCTCGTTCTTATCATTGCGGGCATACCGGCTTTTCTTTATCTGAGATACGGCAGCGGTGTATTCAGCAAGGATACAGCAAGCAGCATGATCGATTATCTCCGGCATAACCGCAGCATAGCATTTCTGCTCATAATAGGTCTGCAGATAATTCAGGTCGTTGTCTGTGTACTCCCGGGTCAGCCTATACAGTTTGCAGCGAGCTATATGTTTGGAGTGGGCAGGGGATATCTGCTCTCTGTTATCGGAGCCGTCATAGGCACAACTATATCGTTCTGCCTTGCAAAAGCTCTGGGAAGTGAAGCAATGCATCTTTTCTTCGGCGAAGAGAAGATAAAGGAGTACCAGCGCAGGCTGAATTCAGGCAGGGGACTTCTGCTCACGTTCCTTATCTATCTGATACCCGGAGTGCCGAAAGATCTCGTATCATATGCAGCAGGTATCTCAGAGATGCGGTTCAGACCGTTCCTTCTGGCAGCAACTATAGGCAGGTCTCCGGCTATGCTGGGAAGTCTTCTTGTCGGCCATTTCTTTGTAAAACAGAATTATACAGCTATAATTATACTTACAGTTATCATTACGGTTTTACTGCTTGTTAGTTTTATAAAGCGTGACAAACTCATAGCATTTCTCGACATGGTCGAAATGAAGGATGCGGAATTAGAGGAAAAACAAAATGGCTAAAGAAAAAATACAGAAAACAAATGCCATGAGGCTGCTCGACTCAGCCGGTATAAACTATTCAATGGCAAGCTATGAATACGATGAATCAGATCTTTCCGGAGTCCATGCCGCACAGGAGCTTGGCGTGTCGGAAGACATCGTATTCAAAACACTTGTTACCAGAGGAGACGGAAATGCCATCTTCGTATTCGTCATACCGGTTGCCGAATCCCTCGACCTCAAGAAGGCTGCTAAGGCATCCGGCAACAAAAGCATTGAGATGATCCATGTAAAGGAGATACTTGATATCACCGGATACATCCGCGGAGGATGCTCGCCTATAGGCATGAAAAAGGCTTATCCGACTTTCATAGACGAGACAGCGATCCTGAGTGAAAAGATATATTTTTCAGCAGGGAAGAGGGGAGTACAGATAATCCTGGAGCCTGAAGTGCTTGCCGAAGTAAGCAATGCTGAGTTCTGCGATCTTACAAAATAAAATCTGAACAATACCGTAACCCTTTGATTTCAAGGCTTTTCGCAGTTTGCGGAAGGCTTTTTTTATCTGAAAATAATTTAGAACTTTTGTTCGTAAAAGTATTGACACAAAACGAACACATGTTTATAATTCTAATATACCGAACAAGCGTTTAAATTATTTTATTTATATATGAAAATGGTGAAAGATATGAAAGAGAACAGAAAACATCATTATAAAGTAGTAAAGCCGTTCAGGTTCTTCCTGTTTGTTGTTATCAGCATTATGATCATCATATTTGCCGGATATACTGTAATCGGTGCCGGCAATGCCGAAGCTGCTGCTGCAAGGTCTTATGTCCAGGTTACGATTGATGAAGGCGACAATCTTTGGAGTATTGTTGAAAGAGTTAATAAGGATGCCTATATCGATGTACAGAGCGCCATATACGATGTATATGAGATCAACGATATCGATGCAGCTGATATCCAGCCAGGAGACAAGATTTTTGTTCCGGTATATTAAATAGCTAGTACCATATGTCACTCCGACGTATGTCTAGAAGTGTGTTTTATTGACAGATCCGAAGTATTGACGGCATTTGTATCCCGGCGGTCATGCTTCGGATCTTCATTAGCGCAGATTCTGCAAAACGATCTAAAGTGATGAAATCAACGAAAAAACACAAGGTACTGCTTATCCAAAGGGCATAAAAAAATCGCTTAAATCGAAAATAAACGGCTCGTTTTTTCGGCCTTTTTCAATACAATTTTACAGATACCTTAAGCGTTGCAGATGTACCTGGCTGATCCTATAAAACAGAGCATAAGTATGAATGGATCATATAATCGGCGCATATGAAACGATGAAATACGAAGTCGCTGCTGCTGAAAATATAAACAGCCTGATAATGAGAAATAATAAATGTAATAAACAGGAGAGCATATCACAGCACTATTCCGGTAATTTTAAATAATAAGAATAATTAAATGTCATAAAAATATTAAGAGGGGTTCTTGTAGCTGGAATTGCAATATATACAGCGTATTGTGAGATCCAGCTGTCCCCAGTATACAACTATTCCCAAAATTATGATTTTAGGAATAGTTGGCAGAAATAAATCACTTTTCTACCAACACCCCCCTGTTTGTTATCTATCAGTTACCAGCCGAAGTCATTATATACGCCGAGCGGACTCTTTGCATATAATTCACACGCGTTGCTTGTGCCACTTAAGTAGCACATTGTGCATGAATACTGCCATACATCCTTAGTGCTTTTTTTACTATATTTGTATTCAATTTTTCTTACCTTTTTCCCGTCAAATCTGACGATGACTTTAGTGACTTTGCCGTTTTTTACTGTGTACTTATATGTATACTTCTTTCCGTTCTTCAATACTGCAGAAGTCATGAGACCGTCTTCATTGTAATAATTCTTATTGCCATTAGTGTACACGACCTTTGAAACGAATCCGTTCTTATGGAATTTGATGCTCTTGACCTTGTAATACTTTTTTCCGTTAAGAGTGACTTTATTGATAATACCGTTTTTATCTGATGTGACTTTATATATGTCCTTACCCATTTTTACTTTTGTAAGACGGCCTTTATCGTTAAAAGTCTTTTTTATTACTTCCTCAGTATCAGTAAGAGAAACACTGGATATTTTACCTTTGTTGTTTTTATACTTGGTCGTGACACTTATAGGGATCATCTCTGCACACAACATTGATTTCATGTTGTCATGTTTGTCGTATTTTATTTCTGAATAAAACCTGGTCCCTTCGTCATCGCCATAATATGTGATCAATACCTCGTTAGGCAGGTAATACTTCTTTGCGCTGGCTGCGTAAGTACTGCCGTATGACATGGCAAAGGACATAACAAAAGTCATTGTTAAAGCCATGATCGTGATAAGCGATAATAACCTTTTCTTCATATTCGTGTTCCTCCTAATAAATACTGATACTCTTTTCATATAAAATTATCATGATATAAAAGATCGGAGTTTGGTATTAACTCCGACCCTTATTTCAGGTCCTTCTATGAGCTGTAATGCAGATATTTTATCTGTGCAGATCAATCTGGTAATTAATGACCTTCCCGTCTTTTTCAAGATCTACGCTTAGAAGTATATGAGTGTATTTGCTTTTGAATGAAATAGCTGTACCATCCTTGACCTTACTGTCTGCTTCGTCAATCCATACAGTTTTTTCTTCTTTGTTTTTCATATAGCCTTTATAACCATAGGCATCGGTAATTTCCCAGCCCTCTGCAGGCGTGATTTTCACGTTTACTTTTGTTTTCTTGCATTCTGCATTGTATACAAACTTCTTTTCTCCGGTCAGAACCTTTTTGCTGCCGTTGATTTCAAGGCTCTCTACTGCATTTGGACAAGGTTTTACAGTGATTGTTTTTAGCTTGGTTTTTACTTTGCCCTTAAGTTTATATTTAACACTTATTTTTACTTTGCCGGCTTTTTTTCCGACGACATAATAAACCTTTTGTTTTTCACCGTATTCTCCTGTTACAGTAGCCTTTTTGACTTTAGCTTTAGTTTTACCGCTTATTATTTTTACAGACTTTATTGGAAGGCTGTTTATCTCGTTACCTTTTTCGTAAGAGACATCGATGCTTCCTCTTTCACCTGCATAAACCTTGTTTTCACCGGCCTGACTGTAGACAGTCACTGTGATCTTTCCCGACGCTGCGTTTACCTCCCCTGTGACTGCTGTCACCATGCCAAACGCAACAAATATCGCAATCAACAGTGATATACATCTGAGTTTTAAATCATTCATGCTTTCCTCCTATGACTAAATATGATGAAATGTCCCAAAACCCAAATTACTGCCATTATTATTGAATAGTTTTTTACCAGGCTGTTGCTATATCAATCTGTGTAGGATTCCTTTTAGCAAATGTACCGGTATCACATACCATACCCATTCCCAGTGACGTCTGTACGAGTGAACCCCTTGGCCTTAAGTTAAGATTTGCTGCAACCATGACATAATTGCCATACATTTTTACACCGTCATCTCTGACCCAGTATTCATAATCGTATCCCATTCTCTGCATTATGCTTACCACACCACTCATATTCAGATTATAATAAGTCTCTTTGCCTGAAGGTCCCTGTATAGTTCCCCTGCCCTTAGTCAATCTTGGACCTACCCAAATGTGATCCCTGAAATATGTGATGGCATTTTCGGCAAAATCGGCAACATCTTCAGTGAAAAACTTTGTCGTATGATCGGCAAATGCTGTTGTAAGCGATTTCAAAGAAGTAAAACGGAGTATTTCAGCCTTAATAGCATCAAAATGAGACCGGCCAATAAATACTGTCAGGTTGGCATTTATAAGCAGCATAATCACAATGATGAAAACAAGAGCTGTATTATAGGTTTTCGCTTTGAATCGTTTTCTGAATGAGTTCATCTGTTCAGCATCCTGTGTACTTTATCGAGCAATGCTCCGACGTAATAAACTCCTGCAAGCATGGCTACCCCGATCTGAACTGTCAGACTGAGGACAGGAGTTGTTGTATCCAGGTTCATTGTCAGCATACCTATTGCCCATCCGGTCAGCCATGATGGCATATGGATGATATTTTTGAATCTGTCGGAAATGATAACCAGAATGAATCCGAATACGGCTAGTGTCAGAAATAGCGTAAGATCGGGATTTAACGGCGTATGAGCCATTATTTCGAAAGCTATAAGTGCCCATATGTCTCCTGCAAGATATCCTAGAGCTATTTTATGTGCATTTCTGAACTTGTTTCCGTTAGTTGCATAAATACCGGCACATATAAGAGCTATAGGCCCTACAGAAATGCCCATATAAGGACTCAGTACAGCCCATGCAGGCGGCATAACAGCTATAAGCAGCGCTAAAGTTAAGATTTCTTTATTCTTCATTTATACCTTCTTCCAGACATACGATTTATAAAGATAATTTACCATAAATAGTTATCGTTTATATATACGCATGCTGCATATTAATTATACAACGTAAGTCAAAATTGTTAAAAATTCAACAAAATACACAGCCCGTCTCTGAAAACAGGCTGTGTATCTTTCTTATAAGCAATTAATCCTCGTAAGTTTTGCGAAGAATGTAGAATCCATCGCTGTTTGCATCAATAATGATGTTTCCTCTGTCATCTACAACTACGTCTTCGGTCATTGCCATCATAGGTCCAGGGAACGGGAAGCACTTCTTTGTAGGATTCGGAGGTATGAAGTAAGCCTTTTCCTTGATATAGAAAGGATCGGATACATCATATACTCTGAGTCCTGCAGCGAAATAGCAGTCATAAACGACGTCTGTTCTCTGCTCGAGCCATGGTTTATTGCTCATAGGCTCATGAACATTGTGTGGACCGAACGGTCCGCCCTTTGAACCTTCCGCAAGCATGTATGTATTGAAGTTCGGCGCAGGGAAATCCTCAGGAACTTCCGGATAAGGAAATTCCGCAATAAGAACAGGATTTGTCGGATCACTTACATCGACCATATGAAGATTGTTCATAGCCTGAGCCTGTTTAACAACTCCGTCCTTTATGAAGCCGAATCTCTCGCCCTCGTTTGTTACTACAACGAGATCTCTGCCAACGAGCGGAAGAGCTGTATGTGTTCTTGCTCCTGCAAGTCTGCTCGAGAATGCCGGCATGAACTTCAGATTGCCCAGAGCCTTAGGATGATGAATATCGGAGATATCCAGAACATAAAGTCCGTCTCCGCAGTAACCGCAGTAAACCTTGTCCCCTACTACGAACGGAGGGCCGTGCAGCCAGCCTTTATCCATGAAGTCCGGATTATGAGGAGCTGAATGATCCACTTCTCTTCCCGGAACGCCGTAAATGTACTGATGAGGTGCCCACCAGCGGCCTACTTCGACAGGATTTGCCGGATCGGCAATACTGACGATTCTATAAATGAGACCTTCGAATTCATCTGCTTCCGATGACAGATGAACATAATTGCCGCCGTTGTACATGAATCTGTGTACACCCATCGAATAAGGAACTCCGCAGTCCCAGTATCCGAGGTACTCAGGATTTTCCGGATCATTCTTCAGATCATAGATCATGATACCCTGCAGGCTCTTCATCTTTGCGCGGTCTCCTACGAGCACGCTCGGGCCGGAGCCTGAAGTCAGAGCGAAAATCAGTTTGTCATCAGCGATCTGGAGTTTAGGAATGGAAGTCGTCGGATATTCGTCGATATCGAACGGCAGCCACTTCTTGATGAATACAGGGTTCCTCGGATCAGTGACATCGCTTATCATGATGCCTACTCCGGCAGGGCCTGCTGCGAAGCATGCGCCGTAGAGCAGATATCTTCCGGCTTCAGTCCTGTAAAGGGCCATCTGGAACATTCCGCATGTGCCGTCCATGTCGCAGTACGAGAGAACTTCGAGGTTCTTAATATAGCCGTCGTTCCCCTCGCCTTTTGAATAGAAATATTTGCCTTCTGACATTGGTTTTCTCCTTTTATAGGTAAGTTACCTCATTGTGATGTAACCGCGGTACTGGGTCAGATTATCGCTTCTGGCGTAGTCTGACAGGAAGATTCCGCTGATGCCGTAAGACTTCTTGAAGTACGGGAAGTCCTCTGTCTCAGCCCATGCAGGTTTAGCGCACTTTTCAGCTGCTGCAGCTGCTGCATCGCACCATGCACTCTGGCATTCGAACCACATCTCAACAATGCGGTCAAAGTCACAGCCATTTACTTCTTTCTTAATTTTGCTGGAAACGCAGCGCGTGCATCCTTCGTGTGATGTCCATGCAGGAATGAACTCTTCTTTGAGCCACTTGTCACCTTCCTCAGCACTTACTCCCTCCGGATATTTTATCATAAACATCCATCTGTAGTTAGGACCGTCCTCAACAGTGCGTCCTTCGCCTTTGAAGTCTTCTTCCCACCATACAGGTACGAAAGCGAAGATGAACGGAACTGTTCCTGCAGCCTCATCACCCTTTGTGGCACGTGCGTCATCTCCTTCAAGGTTTACTTCTTCGGACTTGTCGATGCCGTGGGAATGACCCATATCAGGAATGTTGTTCTGCCATACGAGAACATCTGTCGGGAAGTACTCTGTAAGAACTTTATGATGGTCTTTAGCAAAACCGAGGTCGTTAGGGTTTGCGAGCCAGTAATGCTCTGTCATCTGCATCCTTACTGTTCCAAACCTGGCTCCGCCCGGAGGTGTAGGAAGTGCAGGATAGAAAGCATATTTGCTTACATAAGGTCCGAACTGCGAAATGCTGTCTGGCACATGATATCTGTAAAGCCAGTTCTCGAGTTTGATCCTGTAATCCTCATGAGCGAGATCTACAAGGATGATGCTTCTTACAGGATAAAATTCAGGTCTGTTCATTAGAAGAAACTCCTTTCTTTATAAATATGGAGCCGCATTAAAGCGGCTCCGTTTTTAGCGTGCTTACTTTGCCTTTGATGGGGACGGTGTAGGAGCAATAACGTTTGTATAGTGCTCCTTGCGGGCCTTGAACTCAGGATCCTTAAAGAGGTTCATGAGTCTGCCTTCATTCTGGAAGATGTCCTGTCCGTGCAGTGCCTTGCCGGAGAGGATATCATGAGCGTGATGCTCTGTAGCAGGATCAAACTTGAATACCATAGCTCCGTCCTCAACAACGAGCTCACCGCGGAGTCCGCAGAGTTCGCACTCAGCCTGAGTTGTGCCAGGGAAGATGTAGAAGTTGTTGCCGTGGCAGTGCGGGCATGCACCCTTCTTGCCCTTCCAGAGGTCAACTTTCTCAGAACCTGGGATCATGAGATGGTTGTCGATGATGTACTGAGCTGCCTCAACGAGGTTGCGAGCCATCTCTTTTGTTCTCTCGATCTTGTCATCCTGCATGATAACGTCCTTGCACCACGAGAAGTAATCATTATCGATAACCTTCCAGCCAGGGCTCATAGCGATCATTGCGTGGTCAGTCTCACATCTGACAGCCCAGTCCGAACCGCCGATTGCGAGGAAAGAGATTGCCTTCTGCATGAAGTATCTCTCACTCAGAGGTTCCTTGCCCTGCTCGATCAGTTTTTCATTAAGTCCGAAGAGCATTCCTGTATCATGTCCAGGACCCATTCTGTCGCAGCAGATATGGAAAAGTCCGGATCCGCCGGATTCATAGATAGGATCTACAATGAATACACCGTCTGCCTCTACCATTTTCTCATAGAGAGCTGCAAAATCATCTTTTCTTGTGCAGATCATGCCCTTGCCCATTACAAGGCCTCTTGAGCATGCTACGCATCCTGTGCATGTCTGGAGATCCCAGTCGAATGCATGGATGAATTCGATCTCAGCTCCGAGCTTCTGGCACTCTTCGAGTGCTACTCTGCACATTGTGTCGTTGTTGCCGTTTTTTGTTCCGAAAGAAATTCCCAGAATCTTCATATTGTGTTCCCTCCTGCAATATGTGTTCTACAATCAATTATCTAAGGTTTGTTTCACCTTTGTAGCTTTATAATTATAGCAACCCTAAACCGTTGCTTTTTAAAGGTTTTGTGATTTTATTACCTGTGATCCGGTGCTCCAGGCATCTGTGGTGCCGGCTCATTGCAGATCGCTCTGCTCCACTTGTCAGCAAAATTGTTCCAGAAGAAAGCAATGATCAGCGTCGGGATATAGCATGGTATGAATCCCTTAAGGCAGGCTGCGATGTATGGTCCGAATGAGAAAGCTCCGCCTGCGAGCATGCCGACTGCTGTCATAATAAGATCGAGAATGACACAGAATACAGCTGCAACTACAACGTTCAGAAGGATTCCGAACTTAAGAGTTCCAGGCTGGGAATGCTTTGCTGCGAATGCGAATCCCCATCTCTCAGCGTGGATGAAGTTTACAAAGAAAGTAACAACATAAGCCAGGCATGCCATTCTGATGTAATTAGGTCCGTTCAGGCTGCCAGGCGCGTCAAGATTTGATAATGCGAGTGCAACGAGTGTGATGACCAGGCTCAGCGGCAGGTCCATGATAAGTGCGTATACTGCGGTTAATTTAGCGCTTTTCTGCATGATTTTCCCCCTCCATACAATGTGATAGTCATTAAAAAACAAGTATATCTTGTTAAATATTTTACAAGCGTATACCTGTTTTGTATAATTGCGAATACAGTTTTTGTTTATAACCATATGGTTATAAACATGAATTTTCAGATGTTTCAGCGTTTACATTCATTATGAGCTTTTGTGGTTTTTCAGAATACTGAGCAGAATATCCTCCATTGCCAGCACATCATCGCTTTCCCTGATCTTCAGTCTTGCAACTGAAATAGTATCCTTTGCTTTGAACGGTATCCATTTCAGATCATCGGCATTTTTTGCCCATACCCAGTCATCTCCTATCGTTACACCCATATTGTTTCTTACGCAGGTAATAGTTGATTCATGGTTTTTAACGAATCTCAGCTTTGGAACGAATCCATAGGGTCTGGTGTAGTTTGAAATGGCGTCTATGATCATCTTATCAACTATTTCCCATGGAGCGATGAAGAGGTCATTGCTGAAATCTTTAAGCGTAAGTTCTCCGATATCCTTATGAGCTAAGGGGTGGCTGGATGCATAAATAAGGATCTTACCTATATTGGCAGCATCAGTACATTCGAATTCATTGTACAGTTTTACGCTGTTCTTCATGGTAACTACTAAGTCCAGTGTATCTGTAAGCAGTCCAGTAGCGAGTTCCTTAACACCGCAGCAGTTGATCACTACTTCGGAGTCAGGGAATTCGGCTTTATATCTTTCCATCATAGGAGGGATAATGTTAAAGAGATCCCAGCCTTCCAGAAATCCGACCCTCATGACAGCCTTGTTTTTACCGGAGATGCGTTCAGCCTTAAGTTTTGTGTTGATAAACTCAGCTTTATATTTGCTGAAAAGGTCGAAGTAAAGACGCCCCTCTTCTGTCAGCTCGGTTCCCTGATTGTTGCGTTTGAACAATTTGCAGCCAAGCTCTTTTTCAAGCTGGGATATCTGTCTGGATATTGCAGGCTGTGATACGAAGAGTTCCTCGGATGTCTTTGTAAAGCTTAGATTTGTGGCTACAGCCATAAAATAATCAATCTGAAGATCATTCATGAGTTTTCTCCTCTTTCGGCATCCTGTCAAGATATCTCTGAAGTATGACTATAGCAGCCTGGCGGTCGATTATCTTTTTCCTGTCTTCCCGGCTCATATTGGCTTCGATAAGGACTTCTTCCGCTTCGACTGTTGAATACCTTTCATCCTGCCACTCTATCTTCACTTTGGAAAGCGGTCCGGAACTTCTCAGCTTGTTTTCAAGCATAGTCCTGAAATCCCTTACTTTCTGAGTCTGAACAGAATCCTCACCATCTAAGCTAAGAGGAAGTCCGATAACGACAGTATCACATCCATACTCTTTGATAAAATCGATGACTTTACCGGTATCTTTTCTGATACCTACTCTTTCTATGGTAGTGACACCTGTCGCGATAACGCCAAGAGGGTCGCTTACCGCGACCCCCACTGTTTTACTACCTACATCAAGTCCAAGTATTCTCATTATTTTTTGCCCAAATCGAGATAGTTGATGAGTATCTCCTCGAGGAGCTCATCTCTGTCGATCTTGAGAATGAGATTTCTTGCGTTGTTATGACTTGTTATATATGAAGGATCTCCGGATGTAAGATAACCTACGATCTGGTCGATGGCATTGTATCCGCGATCTGTAAGAGCTGAGTAGATCTCAACAAGAGCTTCCTTCTTATTGAGCTGGCTGTCCTTGAATCCTTCGAACATGATAGTGTTTTTGCTCATTGTATGCCTCCTTATACTCTAGCCTGCGATTAGTTCTTCTGCTTTGGCGAATGCAGCGTCTACCTTTGAAGGATCCTTTGCGCCGGCCTGGGCCATGTTGGCCTTTCCGCCGCCTCCGCCTCCTGCTGCAGCTGCTACTTCCTTGATAAGTTTGCCGGCATGCCAGCCCTTACCGATAAGATCTTCGCTGACCGATACGATGAATGTAACTTTACCGCCATTTACAGCCGCAAGTACCATAATGACGTTGTCAGCCTTTGCCTTGACGGCATCTGATATGTTCCTCAGCTGTTCGATATCAGCATCATCAAACTTCATTGTGATAAGCTTTACGCCGTTGACGTCTTTTGCTGATGCTATTATATCATCAACAGAGCTGCTGATCTTGTCAGACTTAATAGATTTAATGGTAGATTCAAGAGCCTTGATATCTGCCATAACCTGTGCTGCCTTTCTTGTGAGATCGGATTCACTTGATTTCAGTGCTGCAGCGACTGTGCTGAGAGTAGCTTCCTTGTTTTCGAGATAGCTGATAACCTTGGAACCGGTAATAGCTTCAATACGTCTGACGCCTGCTGCTATTCCTCCCTCGCTGATAATCTTGAATCCGCCGACCTTACCTGTGTTGTCAATATGAGTACCACCGCAGAATTCGATGCTGTAGTCCCCCATGCTGACAACTCTTACGATATCGCCGTACTTCTCTCCGAAAATAGCCATAGCTCCGAGCTTTTTAGCCTCGTTGATAGGCATTTCTTCCATCCTGATAGGGAGATACTCATCAACCTTCTCATTGACGATCTCTTCTACCTTGCGGATCTCCTCAGCGGTCATCGGCTGGAAGTGGTTGAAGTCGAACCTAAGATAGTTGTCATCAACATATGAACCTGCCTGCATGACGTGATCGCCGAGAACGTCTCTTAAAGCCTGCTGCATCAGATGTGTTGCAGAGTGGCCTCTTGCGATCTGGTGTCTTCTGATGGAATCGATCTCAAGGCTTACTTCATCACCAGGTTTGATGCGCATTGCGAATCCGGTATCCTGAGGATCGATAACGTGGAGATAAATTCCGTTCTCCTTGACAACATCAACGACGCTGAGTTTGTTATCTCCGTGCTTTACTATACCTGTATCAAATATCTGACCACCGCTTGTAGCATAGAAAGGTGTGGACTCGAATATGATGAACTTGCGGTTCTCATCGTAATCACCAACATACAGCACTTTCGAATCAGTCTTTTCTTCAGTATATCCGAGGAATACAGTTGGCTCGAAGTGGCTGTATTCAGAAGCGTCTCTCCATGCATCGCCTTCAGTATCTCTCTGATTTGCTCTGGCGAGTTCCTTCTGCGCATTCATTTTTTCGGTGAATCCATCTACATCTACGGCCTTTCCCTTTTCTTCGAGGATCTCCTGAGTCACTTCAAGCGGGAATCCATATGTGTCGTAAAGCTTGAATGCAAGCTCACCATCAAGAACGGAAGAACCTGCCGCATCCATTTCATCCATGTAACCATCAAGGATTTCCATACCTCTGTCGAGGGTCTTTGCGAAGTTATCCTCTTCTATCTTGATGATCTTCATGATGTAATCATGGTTCTCTACGAGCTCAGGATATGCGCCGCCTGATGTCTTGACTACGCTCTCAGCGAGTTCAACAAGAGGATTTGCCTGTGTTATTCCCAGAAGCTTGCAGTGTCTTGCAGCCCTTCTGATGATTCTCTTAAGAATATAGCCTCTTCCTTCGTTGCTTGGAAGAATACCGTCTCCGATCATGAAAGTCATCGATCTCAGATGGTCTGTAATGATTCTGACACTGACATCGACCTTGTGATTGCCGGCCATGTAGTCTACTCCGGCCATATCGCACACAGCATCTCTTATGAACTTAACGGTATCAACATCAAAGATGGAATCTACTCCCTGGAGAATGCAGGCGAGTCTCTCAAGGCCCATTCCTGTATCGATGTTCGGATGAGCCAGTCTCGGATATGAACCGTCTTCCTGCCTGTCAAACTGTGTGAAAACGTGGTTCCAGAACTCAAGATATCTGTCACAATCACATCCCGGCTTGCAGTCCGGTTTTCCGCAGCCCCATTCCGGTCCTCTGTCGTAATATATTTCTGAGCAAGGTCCGCAAGGACCGAGTCCGATTTCCCAGAAGTTGTCGTCTTTGCCAAGACGTACGATTTTATCTTCAGGCATTCCGATAATATCACGCCAGATCTCGAATGCTTCATCGTCATTTTCATAGATAGTAGCCCAGAGTTTGTCCTTTGGCATCTCGAGCCACTCTGTGCAGAATTCCCATCCCCACTGAAGAGATTCCTTCTTGAAATAATCTCCGAAACTGAAGTTACCCAGCATTTCAAAGAAAGTACCATGACGTGCTGTTTTGCCTACATTTTCTATATCATTTGTTCTGATGCACTTCTGGCATGTGGTCATCCTCTTTTTTGGAGGAGTCTCTGTGCCTGCAAAATAAGGCTTGAGAGGCGCCATGCCCGAATTGATGATCAGAAGGCTCTTGTCATTACGCGGGATCAGCGAAGAAGAACCGCCCGGATAGTGGTCCTTGCTTACGAAGAAATCCCTGAACATATCTCTGACTTCATTTACTCCGAGGTTTTTCATATATGTCTCCTTGTCCGCAAAATTTCCATTAATTATATCATTTTCAGCTAGTAAATTCATCACTTCTTTGCGTTGAATCTTCAATAAATTCAATGGATTCGAGCGAAGCTTTCAGGTCAGCTCTTATTTCAGCAAGGAATTCCTGTCTCAGCAATCTCTGCTCCTCTTTTTCAATATCAGTCAGACCCTCTTTTTTAGACTTGTGGGCAAGTTCGTTTATCCTGTTGATCTTTTCTTTTTCCATTGTCTGCTCAGCCTTTCATATAATCAATTCAGACTAAACTCTAACAGAAAACGGCCTGTGTTTCAATCACGCACTTATCTCTTTCAGAAGTCTGCTGCTGACTTCCTGAACGGCTCTGAGAAGGAACATCTTATTTGTAGGCTTTTCTTCGAAGCAGTTCATTATGCAATCCCTTTCCGGATACTTACTTTTGCACCTTCTGTATGCAGCTTCGAGGGCGTTTCTTATGCTGTGCTCTATTTTGGATACTTTCTTTACACTGTGTTTTTCAGCTATATACGGATATACTTCCTTTACCATACATAAATCAAGACGTTTTCTGTCTGTAATTATACACAAAGCATCCTTCAGATATGTATAGCCCAGACTCTTGATATTGATGCAGTTTTCATCAAGCAATTCTGTTATCGTACTCAAAAGCTTTATATTCCTTTTGAACGTATCATTATCTGTTGTTTCTGCAGGGTTGAATGCATAAAAGTAATTGCCTTTCATGTATTCCCGTCCGAACGGACTGACTCCGGCTTTTACATAACTGTTGAATTCATTAAGTTCTTTGACAAGATCTTTCATGATCTTCGTCTCAGATGGTGTGATTCCGTACATTTTTATAAATCTCCTTTAACTTTTAAACTGTTATCCGGTCTTTGATCTTTTCGTAAGTTCTGCTACCTATACCATCGACCGACATAATGTCTTCTTTGCTTTTGAAGGTTTCTGATGATCTGAACTCTATGATCCTCTCAGCCATAACATCGCCTATTCCATTTAAGGTCTTCAGTTCATCAGCAGTAGCTGTGTTGATGTTGACCAGTCCGCTGCCGGAAGCTTCCGGTGCGGCTGATAATATAGGCAATTCGCCTGCATTATCACCTCCTTTCACGGGTATAATAATTTTCTGTCCGTCTTCTACAAACGATGCCCTGTTAACACTGTCGGGATCAGCATCCTCGGAAAGACCCCCGGCCAGTTCTATAACCTGGAACAGCCTGGTATCTTTTGATACCTCGTATACGCCAGGCTTTTCTACTGCTCCGCTGATATCCACGAATATTACCTGAGATGTAGATGAAACACTGCTTTCTTCGTTATACTCGATTTCATCAGGCGTCTCTGCTGTCTCAATGGTTATATCCGCCTTATTCTCATCATGAATCCTCAGTATCAGAGCAATAAGCAGAATGATCACAACTGAAATGATCCTGATAAGAGTTTTTTTATCGTCAAATACACCTTCTAAAGCATCCTTTAACTTGTCAACAACACTATCTGCCATAAGATTTCACCTCATTTCATCTAATGCTGTCAGTATAAGAATAGTTCTCTTACGGCACAAACATTCATAAATAATCATTATTTGAATGATTTAAAACATAAATCGCCCGCACAACAACAAAAAATGACCGTTTTTACGGTCATTCCTGTTTAGCGTATTGTAATTCTGTTTAAAAAAGTGCTGAAAATGCCGGATTTAATCCTCTGTGAATTCAAACTCAAAGTCTTCTATCCTGACGGTATCTCCTTCTTTCATTCCCAGTTCTCTCAGCAATGTGATACCGCCCTGTTTTTCAATATAATTATACAGGTATCTTATTGATCCGCTGTCAGTGAAATTCGTAGAGCGGAAAATCTTAAGAAGCTGTTTGCCTTCGAGAACAAAAGCTCCGTCTTCTGCTTTGTAAGCGCTTACCGTTCTATAGTCGGCTTCATTCTCATCAGCTTCGAAGTCGAACATAACCATCGGTTCATAATCAGGCTCAACGTAATTCTCCACTCCGCGAAGTGCAGCATTCATAAGGTCTTCAATACCTATTCTGGCAGCCGCGCTTATAGGGTATACTTCGCGTCCTTCCTCAGCCATAAAATCCATGAACTCCTGATATTTATCATGATCAGTTACCAGATCTGTCTTGTTTGCTGCAACGATCTGAGGTTTATCAGCAAGGCGGGAATCAAATTCTCTAAGCTCTGCATTTATCTTTTTATAATCTTCAATAGGGTCTCTGCCCTCTGAACCGGATACATCGACCACATGAATAAGGACCTTGGTCCGTTCAATGTGCTTAAGAAATTTGAAACCGAGACCGGCTCCATGAGATGCGCCTTCAATAATACCTGCAATATCCGCCATCACGAAACTGGTATCGTGCAGATAAACGACTCCAAGATTAGGGTCTATCGTGGTGAAGTGATATCCGGCGATCTTAGGTTTGGAATTAGTGCATACCGAAAGAAGCGTGGACTTTCCGACGTTCGGAAAACCGAGAAGGCCTACATCTGCAATCAGTTTGAGTTCAAGTACGACCTCTCTTGTTTTTGCAGGACCGCCGGCTTCTGCGAAATTAGGGGCCTGTCGAATGCTGCTTTTATAATGCACATTACCTCTGCCTCCGCGTCCGCCTTTGGCAGCAACTACTGAATCTCCGTCGCTGACAAGGTCCTTCATAAGATGCCCGGTCTCTTTATCTATGATCATGGTTCCTACAGGCACCTTGATGTAAAGATCCTGCCCTTTCTTGCCAAAGCGGTTTCTCTTCATTCCCGGCTGACCGTTTTCTGCCTGATATTTCCTTTTGTACTTAAGATCCATCAGGGTCCTGAGATTTTTATCAGCAATGAAAATCACGCTGCCGCCGTTTCCTCCATCTCCGCCATCCGGACCGCCATCCGGAACATATGGATCTCTTCGGAAAGTAACAGCACCGTTACCGCCTTTTCCTGATACTATTGTTATTTCTGCTCTGTCGACAAACATTTTTCCTTAATAAATAAAAATTGGCTCCTACATCATGTGAAGGAGCCATAAGCCTTATGCTTCTTTGCTGTAAACGCTGATCTGCTTTCTCTTCTTGTCGTATCTCTCGAACTTTACAGTTCCGTCGATCTTTGCAAACAGAGTGTCATCTCCGCCCTTGCCAACATTGTTGCCAGGATGGAACTTTGTTCCTCTCTGTCTCATGAGGATGCTTCCTGCGCTCACATATTCACCGGCACCTACCTTGAGTCCAAGTCTCTTCGCCTCGGAGTCTCTGCCGTTCTTGGAACTTCCTACTCCTTTTTTACTTGACATCTTGCTTCCTCCTCTAAACTACTTAGCCTCGATAGCAGCGATGATGTCAGCCTTTGTAGCTTTAGCGTCTACATCAACTCCCATATCTTTTGCAACTGCCAGAAGCTCGTCTTTCTTCATCGAAGCGCTGACCTTTGGTGCAGCCTTATCGTCTTCTTTTTCAGGCTCATCAGCCTTAGCGGCCTTCTCTGCGGAAGCGCCGATACCGGTTACCTTTACCAGCGTATATGGCTGTCTGTGACCGTTTTTACGTCTGTAATCCTTCTTAGCCTTGTACTTGTAGATGATTACCTTGTCAGCCTTGCCCTGCTCGAGAACCTCAGCTTCAACAGCATATCCTTCTACGAATGGTGTACCTACTACAAGCTTGTCACCGCCTACAGCTACGACTTCGTCAAATACTACCTTGTCGCCTACGTTAGCAACGAGTTTCTCAACTCTGAGCTCGTCTCCCTGCTGTACTCTGTACTGCTTGCCACCTGTTTTGATGATAGCATACATAATATCAAATTCCTCCTTAAACCAGACTCGCCGGAGTTTGGGTGCTACGCTTTAAAACCCGCTCCGTGCGGTTAACCGCTGAAAATGATACTACATTGCGATTGCAAGGTCAAGAAGGAATTTTTAAAATTTCAATTTTATTCAGCATGCACGACTATAAAATCGTGACCGATTGCTTTTACAAACTTATCGAAGATGTCTGAGGACTTTATTCTTAAACTCGATGTATTGATACACGGATGACATCCTACATACTCCGCATTTATCACATCATCGTCGACAAGCAGCTGTACTTTGTGGTCCGTGTCATTCATAAGCCCCATCACACTTGCAGAACCCGGAGAACAGTCTATAAGTTCCTCCATATATTCTGATTCAGCAAAGTGAAGTCTGGAGCTTCCTGCCTGCTTTGATATGTCGCTGCTTCGGAACACTTTATGATCCGGTATCATAAGCATATAGAACCTGGTGCGCTGACGGTTTGCGAGAAAAAGATTTTTACATATCTTTGCTCCGAGAGATTCTTCTATATCACGGCAAAGTTCTTCTTCAGATCCGAATGCCGGTGCGTGATCAAGTCTCCAGTAACAGATACCCAGCTCATCCAGAAAGTCATATACTTTGATCTCTTTATCGGTTCTGTCCGATACATCTGTTGGTCTGCCGGTGAATAGTTCCATATTATTCAATCACTACTCCGTCTTCATCAACATTCAGTCCGTCATCTTTGCCCATAAGATGCTGCATGAGTTTTCCGCGGATCTCTTCAAGAACCTCAGGGTTTGCTTCCAGATATGCCTTTACGTTCTCTCTTCCCTGACCGATTCTTTCATTTTTATAACTGTACCAGGATCCGGATTTATCGATTATGCCAACATCAGATGCAAGATCAAGTATGTCTCCCGAAAGCGAAATTCCGGTGCCGTACATGATGTCAAATTCTGCTTTTCTGAAAGGCGGCGCCACTTTGTTCTTTACAATTTTTACCCTGGTACGGTTACCGAGAACATCTTCGCCCTTCTTTATGGTATCTATCTTTCTGACATCGAGTCTCATCGACGCATAGAACTTGAGTGCGCGGCCTCCGGTAGTAGTTTCAGGATTTCCGAACATAACACCGATTTTTTCTCTGAGCTGGTTGATGAATATGACGCAAGTGCTCGATCTGTTGATAGCACCTGCTATCTTACGAAGCGCCTGTGACATAAGTCTGGCCTGAAGGCCTACATGAGAATCCCCCATTTCACCCTGTATCTCTGCTTTAGGTACCAGAGCTGCAACTGAGTCAATAACTATTATATCTACAGCTCCGCTTCTTGTGAGCAGCTCGCAGATCTCAAGAGCCTGCTCTCCGGTATCAGGCTGTGATACCAGAAGCTCATCTACATTTACACCAAGGTTTCTTGCATATACAGGATCAAGCGCGTGCTCCGCATCTATGAACGCGGCCTGACCGCCGTTACGCTGAGCTTCAGCAATGGCATGAAGTGTAAGTGTTGTTTTACCTGAAGATTCAGGCCCGTATATCTCGATGATCCTTCCCTTCGGGTAGCCACCCACTCCCGTTGCAAAATCAAGGCTTACTGAACCGGTGGAAATAACATCTATATTGCTTACAGGGCCGGACTCTCCGAGTCTCATGATCGATCCTTTTCCGTACTGCTTCTGTATCTGATCCAATGCCTGCTGTAATGCTTTTTCTTTTGCGGATCTATCCGCATTGCCTGCATTCTGTGTAGCCATATATCCTCCGTTAATTTTAAAATAGAACGTGTGTTCTTGTTTATATTACTGCTATAGTTTTCTGCTGTCAATATTATATTTTCATAGTCTTCAGTTTGTCGAACGCTCAATGCCCTTTATTCGACATCTGAAGACCTTTTTAATGTACACAGCACTTTTTATTGTACCGGACCTGAACTTACTTAATAAGAAGATATACAGCCCTCAGCATCCTGAGCAGTATGTAGTTGCGGTTCCATTTCCGTTCGTTCCTTGATGTACGGACTTCATAGAAGCCTATATTATCTCCCATAGCATACCCGATATAAGCTTCTCCGGCTTCATGCCCGGGATCAGCCTCCGGCCCGGCGTAACCCGTGACCGAAACTGCTATATCTGCTCCTGCGCGGACTCTGGCGCCTTCAGCCATGGCCTTTGCGACCTGAGGGCTTACAACTCCGTATCTGTCAATGATCTCAGCAGGAACATTCAGTTCTTTGATCTTACTTTCATTAGAATATGTTACATAAGCTGAGGACAGTACGTCAGAAGCTCCTGCCACATCGGTGATCGATGCTGGGAACAGACCTCCTGTGCATGATTCTGCGGAAGTGATTCTGAGACCTTTTTCTTTAAGTATCCTTACGACCACGTCTTTAAGATCTTCGTCGTCATAGCTGTAAATATAATCACCGACCAGCGCGTCAATACGCTCAGTCATTTCACGAACTGCCGCTTCTGCTTCTTCGATAGTATCTCTCTGTGAAGCGACCCTGAGAGTGCATTCCCCTTCCTTTGCATATGTAGCAACTGTAGGATCTGTCTGTCCGTCTATAACAGGCATAAGGATGGTTTCAAGATCCGATTCACCGATGCCTATTGTGCGTATGACACGATAGAACATCTTTTTGTCCATGAACTGCTCAAGATATGCCCTAACTCCGTTATCCCAGAGCCACATCATTTCACGAGGCGGTCCCGGAAGGCATATAGCTGTTTTGCCGTCTACACTCAGAGCAAATCCGGGCGCAGTGCCTGATGCATTATAGAAAGGCGTGCATCCTTCAGGAAGATATGCCTGTTTGACATTGTTTTCAGTCATTTTTCTCCCGCGCTTTTCAAAAAATCCTTTGAGCTGCTCAATGACTTCTTCATCAAGATACATGTTTCTTCCCATGTATTCAGCAACCATTTCCTTTGTAAGATCATCCTGTGTTGGTCCCAGTCCGCCTGTAAGAATTACAAGGTCTGTATCACTGAAAGCCTCAGCAAGTTTTTCCTTGAGCCTGGCGGGGTTATCTCCTACTACAAAATGATACATGACATCAAAACCCATGTGATTGAGCTTGTCTGACAGAAACGCTGCATTTGTGTTGACCGTCTGTCCGAAAAGAAGTTCGGTACCGACGGCTAGTATGGAAGTCTTCAAAAGCTGCCCCTTTCTACATGCTGAAAACGCTGCGGTTTTTCAGGACATATTCAGTCCCGGAATAAACAGTCATGACAAGCGAAGCCCAGAAGATAACGTTTCCGGCCATCATAAATTTTGATTGTACGTCATCATTAAGACACAGCGAGAATAAGAACACTATGACTGCTACCATCTGGAGCACTGTTTTGATTTTGCCTGACATACCTGCTGCAAGAACTGTACCCTCCGAAGCAGCTACAGTTCTCATACCGGCGACAATGAATTCACGCGCAAGTATGAGAATAAGCATCCATGCCTTTATAATATCTGATTCTATGAAGAGACAAAGTGCAGAATAAACAAGTATCTTGTCAGCCAGCGGATCCATGATCTTGCCGAAATTTGTCACAAGATTGCGGGAACGCGCTATCTTGCCGTCAAAGTAATCGGTTACAGATGCGCAGATAAAAATAATAAGTGATGCAGGATAGTAGCCGAGCAGATACGCAGCTATAAAGAAAGGAACTGCTATCATACGGACTATTGTCAGTTTGTTTGGAAGATTCATTGTTCTACCTCTTCTCCCTCAAGATCATATTCATATGTGTCAGTTATACGTACTTTTACGATGTCGCCAGCGGCAAGATCGATCCTGCCTGACCTGAACGTCACATCACAATCTATTTCAGGCGCATCATATCGTGTGCGTCCGGAATATACATTAACAAGCTGAGCAAGCACATCTTCGGATACATCATTGAAATCTTCGACCATGTCTTCAGCGTCTATTTCAATACATTTGTCAACGATGATTTCATACACTTTGCCGATCTTGCGCTCATTCAGCATCTCGCTTACTGCAAGCTGATGCTCCATTACAAGATTGCGTCTTGCGGTGCGCTCTTCTTCAGGAATTTTACCGTCCATTGTATATGAAGGAGTTCCCTCTTCGTCTGAGAACGCGAATGCGCCAAGCCTGTCTATCTTATATGTGTCAATAAAATCAATGAGTTCATCGATATCCTCTTTTGTTTCACCCGGAAATCCGACAAGCAGAGTAGTTCTGATATGAACATCAGGGATTCTTTCTCTTAATTTTTCTATTATAGATTTGATGGAATCTCCTGTAGATTGTCTTCTCATACGATTCAGAACATGATCTGATATATGCTGTATCGGCATATCTATATATTTGCAGATTTTCGGCTCGTTCGCGATGGTGTCTATCAGCTCATCAGTAATACCATTATCGTAAACATACATGAGTCTTATCCATTCTATGCCGTCTACTCTGCACAGCCTGTGCAGAAGTTCAGGAAGACGCACTTCTCCATAGAGATCACGTCCGTACTGAGATGTATCCTGGGCTATCAGTATAAGCTCTCTGATACCTTCGGATGCCATATCTTCAGCTTCTTTAATGCAGTCTTCTATCTTTTTTGAGCGGAAAGCACCTCTTATAGACGGTATAGCACAGAAACTGCAAGCATTATAACAGCCCTCTGCTATTTTAAGATAGCCATAGTAAGGAGCTTCTTCAAAGAAATCATAGATGCGTCTGCGATAAGGCAGCGGATCAAGTACACAGCCTACCATATCAGAACTTTCTCTGCCCTTTTCCGAATCCGCAAGCAGAATGTCAGGTATGTCATCGTAATCGTTGACCCCGAAGAACATGTCCACTTCAGGTATTTCCTCGGCAAGTTCCTTATGATAACGCTCAGAGAGGCAGCCTGTGACTATAAGCTTCTTTTTCTCTCCGCGCAGCTCAATCAGCTCAAACAGTCTGTCAATAGATTCTTTTTTTGCATCTTCAATGAATCCGCATGTGTTTAATATAAGAACATCAGCTTCCATGGCATCGTAAACAATGCTGCAGCCCCTGTCTACGAGCTTGGCTGCAAGAACTGAAGAATCGTATTCATTTTTTGCACATCCGAATGTGTCTATAAAAACTTTCATGATCAATAATCACTTTCACTGTCTGCATCCATTATCATACGTCGTACTGATTCAGGCAGAGAATTGAAGGAATCCATTGCCTGCGTTGTACTGAGACCGCTAGATGAACGTATTCCGTCATCTTCAGGAGCCATCTCATAATCAGATCCTTCTGACTTTTCCGGTACGTATACCGGCTCAGGTTCGCTTACCTGAGGTGATTCAGGTTCCTGCTCAGATTCATATCCTCCGTAATACTCTTCCTCACTTATAAGCAGCTGACGCGGTCTGGAGCCATCCGAAGGACCGATTATACCCTTTTCTTCTATCTCATCAATGATTCTGGCTGCTCTGTTGTATCCTATACGGAATCTTCTCTGCAGCATTGATACGGAGGCCTGTTTTGACTTAAAGATGAATGCTATCGCGTCTTCGGTCAGTTCATCCTGAGGTTCTTTGCTGGATCTTTTGTCAGCGTTTTCGATAGCACTCTTGAGTTCTTCATCGTAGTCAGGATTTCCGCCTTCCTTCTTTACGAATCTGATGACCTTATCTATTTCTTTCTCTGAGATGTACGGGCCCTGAACTCTGTACGGCTTTGTTGAACCAACCGGAGAAAAGAGCATATCACCCTTGCCCAGAAGCTTCTCAGCTCCTGCCATATCAAGTATAGTGCGCGAGTCAAACTGTGAAGCCACACTGAACGCAATCCTTGAAGGAATATTGGCTTTGATAAGACCTGTAACTACATCGACAGATGGTCTCTGAGTAGCTACGATAAGATGCATACCTGCAGCTCTTGCCTTCTGTGCCAGACGGCAGATAGAATTCTCCACTTCTGACGGTGACGCCATCATAAGATCAGCAAGCTCATCTATGATAATTACTATCTGAGGCTTGCAGTCCGCATATCTCTGATCGACTCTCATGAGTTCATTATACGATTTAAGATCCTTTACATTGTGTTCAGCAAAGAGCTCATATCTCTTGTCCATTTCCTCGACGGCGATGGCGAGAGCACGCGCTGCCTTGCGCGGATCTGTTACCACAGGCGTAAGCATATGCGGTATGCCATTATAGTTGCCGAGTTCGACAACTTTAGGGTCTATCATAATGAGCTTAAGTTCAGAAGGCCTTGCTTTATAAAGGAAGCTTGTAACTATCGAATTGATACAGACGGACTTTCCTGAACCGGTTGCACCTGCTATAAGCAGGTGCGGCATATCACTTAAGTCTGCCACAATGTTGTTGCCGGAAATGTCTTTGCCTACAACGAATTCAACTATTGATGAAGCTTCCCTGAATTCATCCGAATCGATCAGATCCCGGATCAGTACAGGTGCAGGTTTATCGTTTTCAACCTCAATACCTACTGCAGCTTTGCCCGGTATAGGAGCTTCTATACGCAGGCTCCTTGCTCTCAGATTAAGTGCGATGTCATCTGCCAGCCTTGTGATGCTTGCAACCTTTACACCGGTCGCCGGCTGCACTTCATATCTTGTAACGGAAGCGCCCTGTGTCACCTTAAGTACTCTGGCATCTACTCCGAAATCGTTAAGGGTCTGCTCCAGAAGCTCTGCCCTTGCCTGAAGCTGAGCGTCGTTCATAAGCTGTTTTGATCCGGTATCTTTCTTAAGCAGACTGACAGGCGGAAGCTCATATGACATATCATCAGTCATGGTGTTGAACCCTGCTGAGATTTCTGCATCATCAGTGACCTGCTCTTCCTGCTTCGGAGCAGGCGCAGCAGGTTTAACTGCGGAAGCTTTAGGCTTCGCTTCAGAATTGCTGCTGACTGTGGCAGATACACCGGAAGTTTTTGAAACTTTTGGAGCTTCAGAGTGGTCAAGGCCGGTAGTCTTTACCGTATTTCCCGACTTTGTGTGCCCGTCGAGCCCGTAAGAACCGGAATGTACTATCTCATCAGGATCACCAAGACCCATACCGGTCTTTACTGCCGGTTTGTCAGCAGTGCGCTTTTTCCCTTTATAACCAAAATTCTCATCATCAGAATCGCAGTTTCTGCTGTCTGAGTATACATTCCTTGGTGCAGACTTATCTCCATTCAGCCCAACCTTGCCTGATGGCTCGGAACCTTTAAGGGCTTCTGATGTTACGTTTTCACCAGTCTCGCTGTCGATTCCGGCGAAAACACTTTTCATTCTGTTGAACAATGTACCTCTGCTCAGCTTTTTTTCTGAAGCGGCAGCAGATGTATTTATTATCTGAGTATAATCCATATCAGCACGGGCAGATGCATTGTTACCGAATGGTTTAGGTATATCATCCACTGACGGTGCGGTTGCAGCTGCCGCTGACTGTGCTGCATTTTCATCAGGTTCTTCCTCACGTATAATACCGCTGATGATTGATTTCCAGAAAGGTTTCTTCTCCTCGGCTTCTGCTGAAATAGACGGATCAGCCGCTATCGCTGCCTTAATCTGAGCATCCGTAAGCCTTCTCTTCTCATCTTCCTCGATTTCTTTAAGTATCCTGCTCTGTTCTCTTTTGCTGCCGATTCTGCCTGCCAGTCTTGAAATAGGAGAATTAGCGACCATGAATATTGAAATAATCAGGATAGTTACAGAGATGATAAGGAGGCCCGGCATACCGAAGAGCTTGGCAAGTATGGAACCTATCTCCATACCAAGCACGCCTCCTTTTTTACCGTCTACACCGTAAATATAGAAATCGACCATATCTTTGAAGCCGAATCTTATATCTTTAGGATCGATAAATCTGTACGAATTCAGCACGCACATGTTTATAAATATAAGCAGACTGAAAATGGCTGTGCGTGTGTTTATATGGCTGAGCTTTCCGGCTAAAAGCAGAAGAGCAAAAACCAAAACAAGGAAAGGCAGCACGAATGCCATCTTTCCGAAGAGTCCGTTGCAGATATCATGTACCTTCATTCCGAAACTTCCGGTCGTGTCCATCACCACCGTGAAAAACAGAAACAGTGAGATGGCGATCATGGTGATGCTCCATATCACATCGTTGTTTCTCTTCTCACGGTCACTTCTGCGTTTCATCTCATCAAGTACTTCCTGTTTTGTAGGATTTCCGGAATATGATGTTTTTTTAGATGAAGCACCCGAAGCAGTACTCTTTTGCTTGTTTTTGCTCCCGGGCGGTCTTCCCGGACCGCGTTTAGTGCCGTTGTTATTTGTCTGCTGTGCCATTATGCATTCCTCATATCATATATAATGTAGATATTCAATCAATTATACTACAACATGTTGATTTTGTAATACTAATCTTAACAAAACAAAAGCCCCCTTCGCAGGGGCTCCGTCTGATCTTTTTAAGATTTTGTTTCCACTACTCTGCGTTAACGACGTCCTTGCCGTCATAATAACCGCATGTAGGACATACTCTGTGTGGAAGCTTTGGCTCATGGCACTGAGGACAGATCGAAAGTCCGGTCATGCTCTTCTTCATGTTAGCAGCCTTTCTGCCGCTGGTCTTAGCCTGTGATGTTTTCCTCTTAGGTACTGCCACTGTCGACACCTCCTTATATGTTCAAATT
>JAFRKO010000050.1 GCA_017431685.1 Mogibacterium sp. | reverse complement strand
AGGCATACAAATATCACATAGGATAAATACCATTACTTCAATATGACAACTATGATCGACAGGAAGAGAGACTGAAGTCGGAGATCCTGTGGACGAGGAACAAGCTCGACTCTCTGGATCGTATAACCACACAGACAACTCGTTCAGCTTCATGCTTGGGTGTCGGTCATTGTGGAACGGGCAGCAAGCCATACCATTGCGGTTGACTTTCAACCCGTAGTGTTCGGCGGCTTGTCTGACCGGGACTGCCGCCTTGATGGTTTCATAGATTGTCATTTGCGTACCTCCTTGAGTTTTTTGACGATTTTTTTATTCGTCTCACCCGAATATACGCAAAAAATCAATTTCAACCGCCAAATACCTCACCTGTGCAACAAAAGAAAAAAGCCGCCCCCAAAAATTGCAAAAATGCAATTTTCCGGGACGGCTATAATTCTATTCACTTTTGATTATTTAATGCAATGGTAGCTGATAACAAAAGCTGCGACAAACTGCAAGTTATTCTTTTCATTTTCCTATAATTTTTTTGCTGACGGATTTTCAAGGAAACACAATTCCAGCAGTTCCTTCAAATCACTCGGCTTTACATCTGCCATGTTTTCGTACTCAAGTTCACTGACAGTAAAAAACGCAAAGCCACTTTCACCATAGATATTCCAAAGCTCCTGCAAGTGTTTGTTTCTGTGGTTACCGCTATTCAACTCAAAACCATGACGGTTGAACCAAGTACCGCCGTCACGGGAGCTATCAAAAAATTGGTCTCCGGTTGCAATACACTTGACAGAAAACACGCCCATTACCGGATGACGTTCTTTCCATTCTGACAGAATTTCTTTCTTCTTAGATTTATCCATTGTTCGCTCTCCTTATATTTCCGTTCAACGAGTCAACATATCAATCGCTTCATCCAGCGTAGCAACAAAGAAAACATCCTTGCCTTTGTTACTCTCATAGATAAAGTCTTTCAATGGCTTGCTTGTGTATTTAGAATAATCTCCATAGATTGCAATTTTAATGTGATAGTTAATAAACTTTTGCAAAATTTCACCTGCCATACCGCTGCTTAAAACAAAAAATTCAGCAGCAATATTTCGTTTTTCCATAATTATTTTATTTGTACCAGTCTCATATTTTACGGTCATCACTAAATCAAGTGCAGACTGTGTATCTGTAATGATTTTTTCATTACTTGATACAATAGCAATTTCTTTTCCCTTTAGCAATTCAATCTTCATACATATAATCCTTTCCTTATTTCTGTTGTTCAATAATTTCAGAAACAGCATCCAGTACATTCCGTACAAAAGCAAGATTTCCCCACAGTGTTACCCTAACTTTGTTTTCATATTCCAAATACTGCAAGTGCATACTTGAATTTCCATACCGTACTGATTTACTATTTAGCATGGCAACAAGGATTTTTTCAAGCCTTATGGCTTCCTCCGAATCCTGTACTACAATATCAGCCACAGCAGAAACTTTGCTTTGCCCATCTTTGAATACTTCTTGTCGATCATAAACCTCCAGAAGCTATAGTTTTCCTTGATCGTATCGCTCTCATTTTCATTGCCCACGGTTCCTTTGCCAATCATTACAAATCCGATTAGTTCATCATCATTGTAAACGGCCAGCGGCAAGGCATTATTACCCTCATTTCTCGTAGCATAAGCTTCTGCTAGACTCTGTATGTTTTCTGCAACGAAATCCTTTTGATCATTAAAAGGCTCCAGCATGCATACTTTCCAAATATTCTTGTTCGTTATTTCTTCAAATCTAATCATTCTTCGTCCTTATTTCAATTCCATTTCTGCAAATGTATACGCCATCGGATTTATCTTAACATAATCATGTATTTCAGATAACTCAAAAATAGCAAGCACTGCATTTGTGCACCTACAGTGCCACATGCGCTTGCTGACAGTTTCAGCAAGCAGAGGAAAATTGCTCCTGATCGCAATTTCCCGGCCTTGGTGTCATGACCCCAAACCCCGACAAAAAGTAATGTCAGCACATTGTATTTTGCAAATAAAATTTAGCGGTCGACTCATATATCTTTTACAAAAAAACACTTGCAAAAAAGCTGGTCTTGACTGAACTAGTAAGATGAAAGTAGACATGTTAAAAAAAGCATGTCTACTTTTCTTATGCTAGGATTTATTCAAGGAGGTGATTTCATGGGAAGACCAAAAGGCGGAAAGAATAGGCAATGGACCAACGAGGAGCGACTGAAATATGTTCTCATGTGTGAAGAAGATCATATACCTGAACGCACATTAGCAAGAGATTTGGGCATACCACACGGAACATTGCACACCTGGGTTAGGAGGTACAGAAGTGGCGGTGTTGAAGCCTTGAATCCAGAAAAGCTTCACAGGGGGAATCGTTTTTCTGCACTTCATAGCAGCAAATCTCTGAATGAGAATGAACGACTAATATTGTTGGTTGAGAAACTGCAGATTGAGAATGAACGGTTAAAAAAAGGATACACAGTGAAAGGAGTTGGTGCCGACAAGGAATTCGTTACTACAAAAGACTTGAATTCCAAATAATAGACATATTGAAGGAACAATATCCAGTAGCAGAGCTGTGCCGTGAGATGAACGTAAACAGATCCGGATATTACAAGTGGGCTGCACGCAAAGGGACCAGGAATCGTTATGAGAAGGATCGAGAAGTGCTAACAGAGTTGCTGACAGAAGCGCATAAGAAGCACAGATCTTATGGATACCATAGGTTAGCTCAAATGGTTAGAAATGAAACCGGCTGGCTGTTCTCGGACAATCTAGCCCACAAATGCTGTAAGTTTGCAGGGATAAAGGCAAAGGTTATTCACTACAACTGGAGTCGTCCTAAGCTTGGGCAAGAGCATAAACGATTCCCTAATCTAGTAAGAGGAAGATGGGAAGTGGATGCGCCGATGAAGCTTGTGGCTTCAGACATGACAATGATTAGGCACAAAGGAGCTCGCTATGAGTGGACATATCTTCTGGATGTCTTCAACAATGAAATAATATCCAGTCACATAACTGATGTTGTTGGAGACAGACGTCCATACTTCCGATGTTTGGAAGATTTGATGGAAAAAACAAAGGAACAGGCATTTCCCGTCATTTTGCACACCGACCAAGGATCTGTCTATTCCTCCGAAGCATTCTTCAATGCTCACAAGAATTCTAACATAATACGATCAATGTCGCGAGCAGGAACACCAACTGACAACCCTGTGATTGAAGCGATAAATGGCTGGATCAAAGACGAGATATATTCTGAAGGGTGGCACAGAAGATTCTCTTCAGCTGAAGAAATGATCAAAGAATACATCCACTATTACAACAACGAGCGACCAGCCTTTGCATTGCAATACAAAAGCCCAGTCCAGTACAAGACTGAAATGGGCTTTGTATGACTTTTTTTAACTGTCTACTTTCTGTTGACTAGTTCAGTCTTGACCAGGGTTTTTGAGCTAAAACAGCCCCGAAAACGCACATTCCAAATAACCATCTAGACGTCCTATATTAATCATGAGCGTTCAGACATTCAGGACTGTTTCATGCGTGAGCACTCAATTATAACGGGGTTTCAGGGGCTTGCCCCAGAGGTGCGAAGTTGCAGGTGAGCGCTACTTTGCTCTGCTTGCTACCCTTATGCATGCGCATTTTGTACTTTATAAAAACAAAATGAGTGCTCAAAACATATTGACGAACATTTGTTCTTTATTATATGATTGCCTTGCACTCAAACAAGAGCGCTCAGGTGGATGACACCAGTACTTTGACAACTGAATAATGTCGTTTTGAGGATACTGAAGCTGGTATCGGATTCTCCCCTTCTATTTGCTGCATAAGACCACAATGATGTGCATGTAGTCCAACTCCCGCATTTAACTATGCACGTACATTGGCCCAAATCAAATCTCTTTTGTTGGCTATTTGTACACAAAGGTTAGATGCAGATTTAAAGCTGATGTGGACCGTTATTTCTTCTTTGCAGTAAAGGAGACGTTTGTTCACATATGAGCAGAAGGAAGAGATTTATTCCGAAAGATATTGAGTCGGCGAAAGGAGTAGGCGACACATCGGCCAATATCTACCGCAGCATGTTGCTGCACCCGGTATGCAAGGATCTCACGGCCAGCCAGTTCAGGTTGTATGTATATTGCAAATCCGAATTATACGGAAAGAACCGGCATGACCTTGATGGGTTCCCTGCATATGTACGGGAAGATCCGGCGTATTTTACGTTCAACAAGGCTAAGTGGCAAAAGGATGGATTATATGGTCTGTACTCCAATTCCGGGCAGTTCTACAGAGATATGGCAGCTCTCATAGAGCATGGCCTTATAGACTGTGTACAGAGCGGATTCAGCACTAGGACGAAGAGTTTATATAAATTCTCAACCAGATGGCAGTTGTGGGGAACTGAAAACTTCACAGTGCCAACAAGTGTGATGACTACCTCGATGCTCCGGAAACTGGATAATGAAGGCTGCAGCACAGATGACGAGAAGTAATAACTGGCTGTTTCACTTTTGTCACAAGATGCTTGCCGAACTTATTACAGGATCTGACCAAGAAATAGATATCAAAGAGACTCTCTTATTACAAGTCCGTAACAACAGTCCGGTAATCCTTTGCTTCTTCTTGGTACAGTTCTGCTACAGATTATATATATCTTTACCATACCATACGCCGATAAGGGGGCGATCTTATGAATAATAGGACGCCTCACGAAGAAATCCGGCTTCAGGACCTTTATAGCGCAGATGATATCTTGTCAACGATATACGAAGAAGGTATATTGAACGAAGATGGCGTGCGACTCATTATGAGAAAAAAGCACTTGCAATATGTGCTCGATCATCACGAGCACAGGATCTGGCAATCTTCAGACGGGCGCTGGAAAACATATATAACGGATGAGGAATCCGGCAAACGTAAACAGATTTCCAGGGAATCTAGAGAAGATCTGGAAGACTTTCTCTATGACAAGTATTTTGCAGAGGATGAGGAGCTGGCGAAGAAACGCGCTACCATGGAGTCCCTGTATGATGAATGGGCCGAATACAAAAGCCTGTTCGTCTCGGAGTCTTCGATCAAGAGATACCGCTGCACATGGAATGCATTATATAAAAATGCACCCATTGTGAAAAAGCCTATCGTGTCTATCACCAAGACTGAACTGGAGCGATGGTTGCTCAGTGTCGTTCGTTCAAAGAAAATGAACAACCACCAGTACATATCTTTTACCTGTATTGCAAGACAGATATTGGATTATGCGGTAGAACTCGAAATTATCGACAGCAACCCTTTCGATAAGATCCGCATACAGAAGAAGCGCATCCTCAAGCCCGAAATTAAAGGACCCACAATAACTCAGGTCTTTATGGAGGACGAGAGACAGCTGCTTATAAAGTATGCGATGGAGCAATATGACAAGCGCAGAGATTATGTCCAGAAATTTACTTCGCTGGCGATCGCATTCCTGCTATATGTTCCTCTCAGAAGAGGCGAACTCGTCGCTCTCAGATTTGATGATCTCGACGGGAATCGCCTGATTCTCACCGACTCATACAGTCATGGTACGAAAAGCCTTACAGGCCGGCTGAAGGATATCGAGGGTTGGAGGACCATGGATGTTGTCCCTCCTGCCCTGGAGATAATCGAAAAGATCCGGCAGGAAAGGATCCGACTGGAAATGCCGACAGACGGATGCATATTCACTGTCAATGAAAAATACGGCAGTCTGTATTCTGCTCTCGGCAAGAAGATCAACAATTACTGTGATGAGCTCGGTATACCAAGAAGGAGTCTGCATAAGACAAGGAAGACCTGCGCATCCAAGATGCATGCTGATGGTGTCAATGATCTGATCATTCAGGCACAGCTTGGACACAAAGACCTCAGAACGACATATAACTCGTATTGCTACGACGTTACTACTGACGCGGAGAGATACCGAGCAATTTCAGCATCACTGGCCTAGGTCATCCAACCAATGCTAAACTACAGACGCCCTCAAAACATTGATTTTTCAACGGTTTGGGGGCGTCGTGCGTACGAGGATTTATCCAACCACTTCCAACCAAATCCAACCACCCCAAAAAACGCGAAAACCCTTGGAATTCCAAGGGTTTGGATGGTGGAGCGTACGAGGCTCGAACTCGTGACCTCCTGACTGCCAGTTATTCTTCGATTCAATCAATTGAAATGATTTTTTTCTTCAGCAATTCAGGGTCGATATGATCAACAACCAAAGTTCTATCTATATAACCCTACGATGTATGTAAAATTGTCACCCTCGTTAACACCGGATGTGCATACAAGAATAATGAACATGTAGGCGTCATAGCCTTTTTTAATGCTTATCGAGCTTCCCTTCTTGAAGACGGACGGTTTAAGATCCTTATTATTATCTAATTTGCCTTTTCTTGAGTATATATATGCCCCGCTAATCTCCCATCCCGAGGCTGGTTTGATCTTAACTTTCGCGCTGGTCTTTTTATACTTCTCGACATCGTAATTGAAACGATATTTCTGTTTCTTTAAATTTACACTCTTTCCGTTAAGTGTAATAGATTCTATGGCATCAGGATACTTCTTAACTTTTACTGTTTTTGTAATTGTGTATTTTTTCCCACTATATTTATACTTTATTGTTATCTTAGCTTTGCCAGCCTTGACCGGTTCAAGACATTGCTCACCCATATCGCTTCCGAGCTTCTTTGCTTTCACCACCTTATTGTTGCTTGACTTCACAGAAACAAGAACACACTTCTGGACCTTATTCCAATCTTTTTCCGTAGGGTTTGCTTTGGATGGCTCAAAAACCAAACCACTCAAGTTGGTGTTGCCTTCATAAATCGTTTCCGCCTGAACAGCCTTGAGAGGTCCGCTTGCTGCGTTTGAAGCCGTTGTGAATGAAGCTATATAGCCAAATGCAAACAACACAGCCACAAAGAGAGATAATAACCGCGTTCTTTTAATAAGTTGCATTTCTGTTGTCCTCCCTTCTATAGAGTTATCAACATGCAAATTAGTACGTTCCAGTATTGCTGTTATGATTATATCATGAAGCACGCAGGTTTCACTTTTTTACACATACTATTTAACGATTACTTTTTTCCCTGAATTCTTCTTGGTGAAAATCTTCTTATATGACTTCACAAACTTCTTGTTCAGGCTCTTTGATCCGACTTTGACCTGAACAGTCTTGACCTTTGAGCCTTTTAGCGAACCCTTCACTGATTTCTTAGTCAGTTTTTTGGTTTTTATTATAAGCTTTGTTGCCTTAGATCCCTTGAAGGCATTGCTTTTAATGGTTTTAATGTTCTTTCCGATTGTAACCGTGCGTATTTTTCGGCCGGTGAAGGCATTTGTATTTATCTGCGTTAATTTGCAGTTATCATAACCTCTATCCGAGCTTCCTCCTATACAAACCTCACCTTCAATCACTACATTCTTCTTATTATCTGCTTTTACAAGAGCAACAGTCATATTTTCTGGAGACAGAACTTTAACTTTGCCAAGGTAGTATTCCGGTCCGACATCATCACTATTACCCCAGCACCATGCTTCAAGTATCTGCCCTTTTGTGAGACCAATCGGATCGATATGTATATCGTCCTTTGTAATTTCATTCATTCCATTGCTGTCAGAGAACAATTTACCGCATACACTACATCTATAACTTTCCTGAGTTCCACCATTCGTATAAGTGGGTTCTTCACCATAAGTATATAGGTACAGATTGTGCTTTATGAAAACGGACTTAACACTACTCCAGTTACTATACACCTTTTGTCCATCACTATATGTATTATAGGCTCTGACTCTGACATAATAAGATGACCCGGCATTTAGGTTGGTTATTATCGTTGATCCCTCTCCTAAATAGTCCATGCTTCTGGTAGTTGCATCTGACATATCGCTACTTCTACTGTACTGCAATTCATAGACAAGTGCACCCTCAGAGGGAGAAACTTGTATTTCCATTTCTCCGCATCCCGTACTGCTTGTTAATGATGATATGCCAGGTGTCTCAACAGCAATAATATCCTCGGCAGTAGCAATAAATGTAAACTCATTTTTGAAATTAACGTTTGGTCCAAAAACTCTGATTTGATAGTTCCCAGCATTCAAATCAACTGAATGCTTTATATTATAATTTGTTCTGGCATCGTTTCTGGTTGTGATGCTGTTCGAATTATTCGATACGATATCCCCTGCTTCGTTATAGACCTCTACACGAAAACTTACCGGTGAATTAACTTCTATAAATATATGTTGGCTCTTGTCCAAAGTTATATTAAAGTATTTGCCATAATCAAGGCTTATATCATCTTCTGTGCTTCCCTGATATACATTCCCAAATGTATAATTGATAGGGTTATTTTTTGCAAGCGCAGACGCTTCATCTGTCCATGCAATACCGATCGTAATAATTACGGATAAAAATAAAACTAATATACGTGTCAGCTTTTTCATAGTATCCTTCCTTTCGAATACATATTTCCATAATTCTTATTTTAATGTATCAGATTATCAACACCTCTTCAAGGATTTCACATTCGCTAAATAAAAGAGCCTGCAGGATTACTACTGCAGGCCTTTAATTAATGAATAGAGTCGCTATTTAACAGTTACCTTTTTTCCGGCATTCGCCTTTGTAAAGATTTTCTTATACTTCTTCACATAGGTCTTGTTTGTCTTGCTGGCTTTTGAAGTGATCTTGACTTGTACGATCTTGATCTTCGAGCCCTTCAGGCATCCCTTGATCTTAGCCTTTTTCAGTAGCTTTGTCTTTAATACCAACTTTGTTGCCTTAGACCCCTTGAAGGCATTCTTTTTGATCGTCTTGACATTCTTGCCAATAGTCACTGTGCGGATCTTTTTGCCTTTGAAAGCATTTGCATTTACCTGTGTTACCTTATAAGATGCTTTTTCTATCTTAACGGTAGCAGGTACTACGACTGACGCCTTGTTCTGGGCCTTTATAAATGCAACAGTTTTGTCCTCTGTCGAAATCACTTTCACAGAGCCCTGTGGTAGCTTGACAATCCTTCCCACCATTATTGGATCGTTCGACACCGTATCTGTTGATAATGAACTTCCACTCGTATTATTATTATCAGTATTGTTATTATCTGTTTTGTCCCCAGATGGGTTTCCCCCTTCTTCAGTATATGGATAATAATCGCGATCATAGGTGTATTCTTTAACAAGCCACACAGATAATTCCATTGGCTTTCCATCTACATATACAGTAACTTTGTGCTCTCCAAGACCCCACGGATTATCAAAAGTATTATCAGTGAGCCATTTCCAATTACTACCTATATCCAAATAATTATTACCGCATACGAATTCCCCTATGCTGCCTGCATCTCTATCAAAGTGATATTTATACACCTCTGTGGTTCCATCAGTCTTTGTATATATAAATTCTCCCTGAGATATCCAGAATGTGGTGAAATGAAGGAATCCCACACTATCCCCACCATAATCTATAGTCCCATCATCATTGTATAAGTACTCGATACGTCTCGCAGGTTTGTAAACAATCGATGCATACTGATCAGGCTCCAGCTTGATTTCATATGTTTGAGCTACTGATTGCGGGTGTTTCAGTATCGTGTCAATATAGTATTGCCTGCCCTGTTCAGCGTTAAATCTGATGGTAAAGTGATTTGTGTTGGTTCCTGAATTCCATTCCGGCTCATAGATGTATTCAACTTCTCCCGTTGCTGGATCAACAGCCCTTACTCTGCCCATAGGACTCATCCTGTCGAGATCCTCCCGGGCATCATCAGAATAGAACAAATATGGACCGGTAGTTTCAGGAGTAAACAGGTAGGACCACATCTCTCCTTCAGGTGAAACCGTGACTGCTATTGGATTCCCAGCTTGTATCTGCTCTGTCGGGATAGTATCCTCGACATCACTCCACTCGATCCACTTATCAAATTCAACATCAGCATATACTCTCTGGTTGAAAAGCAGCATGCCTGCAAGCATTATCAGAGCAATTATCAATACCCCAGATACTTTTCGCTTGATTATGGATTTACTCATATTTACACCTCTTCGACTTATGCGTTTTTAACAGATCATGTCCCTTTTCGTTATTGTATCATGTCTATGGTTTTCTGAAGCGGAACTAATCAAGATTTACTCTTCTTAACGACATATTTTCTTTTCCTTATAGGATCATACTTATTTTCATGACATATTATACAATTCTTTTTATTCAGACGCATAGTTTACAAAATAAAATGGCCAAGTATATTAACTCCCTGGCCATGATGTTATTGTTCTACTTGACCATCACTTTTTTCCCGGCATTTGCCTTTGTGAAAATCTTCTTATATGACTTAACGAACTTTTTGTTCTGACTCTTTGATCCTAACCGCACCTGAACCATCTTGACCTTTGATCCTTTCAGACAACCCTTAATTTTTGCTTTCTTCAGCAACTTGGTCTTCAGAACGATCTTAGTAGCTTTTGAGCCCTTGAAGGCATTCTTCTTGATGACCTTGACATTCTTGCCGATAGTCACTGTGCGGATCTTCTTGGCCTTGAATGCATTGGCATCGATCTGTGTTACTTTATAAGTCTTGCCCTTAATCTTAATAGTTTCTGGAACTGATACACTCTTTGCATTTTTAGCCTTTGTTAATGCTACCTTCTTGCTCTTTAACGATAGCACTTTATATGTATTCTTCTTGTACTTCCTGGTATCTCCTACCTTTATGGACGACACTTTCGATGTTGGTTCTTCAGTGTCTATCTCCTCCTTTACTGCGAGAGCATCCTTTGCTGCTTCGATCCTTGCAGTCGCTGCTTTCAGTTCCTCGGTTGTTACATATTGACCTAATCCGAGGAAATACGCTGCAGTGACCGCTTCATAAAGTGCATTGTACGATTCGTCAGTATAGTTGCCCTTCTCGATCTTTACAGCTTCATCTATAGATTTTTCGAGAGCGTCCCATGCATCATTAAGAGTTTTCTCATCGTCAGACAGCTCGTCTGATGCCTGCCCGGAATCCTGCTGATCATCTGACGGCTGCTCTTCACTTGCCTGATCATGAGCCCTCACAGTGATATCATATAGTCCTCCGCGAGTGTTATATGTAGAGTATTCCGCATCAGCACCATGATCCTTATAGATCACACAGAGATCATAGCTTCCTTCCGCAAGTTCAGTATCAAGATTAGTTTGCCAATGAGTAATATGGGTCCCATATATAACACCTTCATAATCGGGAGTCTCCTGACCTTTTTTGTAAAGCTTATACTCAATACATCCTTCGCGCTCCATTGAAAGACTGAAGTCAGCTCCTCCCTTTGTTACTTCGAATGTATACCAGTCACACGGATCATCTCCGAAATATGAAAGATAACCACTCTGAGTACCTTCTATCTTTGCAGCAAAATCTCTTGTATCATTTGGTTCTGTTGATTCATCTGTCACAATACCATCTGTTTCATCATAGTATGTTGTAGTGAACTGCAAACCATTAAAACTGTTGCAATCCCAAGCAATATAGTTATGCAGATGCAGATAATATGTGCCTGCAGGCAACACTCCGTACAACAACCGGTTCTGTAAGGTTTTCTCAGTAGTACTCCATAACCGTGTATAAGAAGCAACTACCGTCTTTCTGTCAGCCAGAAGCAGCTCATATGATATCTTGTCACCGGTACAGACACCAAGACCGCAGTCTATTCCTATTTCAGCACGCTTAGGCAGCGTGAATTTCGCATATACTTCAGTATATCCTGAGATGTTGGATGGCACGCCATGGTGGTAGCCGGGTTTCATATCCGACGCCTCCATGATAATATTACATTGTTCTGATTCCAAATATGTCTCGCCCGTGCTTTCTGAAGGCATCGGAACAGTCATCTCACCTGTCTCCGCATTGACTGAACATGTGCAGATCAGCAGAAATAACACCATAACAAACAGACTGCGCCATAAAAAGCTTGTTCTCTTCATTGCTTGAATCTCCTTTTTCTCAATTCACTTCTATGCAAAGAATGTTTCCATTCTACGCTGTAAGCTGCTTCACTTTTATTGCTGTGTCTATTCTATACTACATGGTGAATAGCAGACATCTGCTTTGTTGATTTTATCACATGATTCTGTTTTCTTATATGTTTATTAGTTTATTCCTACCTTCCCTTGCATTATGCTTGTGAATGTTATTTTATGCCAGCAGCTTGATCCATAGCTTTATCATAAGCTGACATAGCTTTTGCAATCCGGTTCTCAGCTTCTTCCGCACCTTCAAAAGTAATCTCTTCAGCCTTGAAGATATCTCCTGCTTCCAGGACCAAATCCGCACTCTCAGAATGCTTTTCAGGCGAAGAAGATGTTAGGATTAACTCTTCAAATATGTCTGCCTCCTCTGTAGGCTTGCTTGGTGTCATTTGCAAATCACACATCGTTGCTCCTTTACAATCAGTTGAGAAAAACTTCATTTAGCTTCAGGATCTTCCTTCTGGTTCTTCGGTGACTTAAGTCTCGCCATTTCCTTCTCGAACGTCTCCCAGAAGACCTTCTCGCCTCTTTCATAGATCTCTTCAGTCATAGGATATAGCTTTATCCCACCTGACGAAGCTTGACCCTTGTCACCAATTGATGTCGTTCCAGTTTTCTGTGTGGCCATACTACTTCTCTTTGTTCTATTTGCACATACTGCTAAACCAATAGCAACAATATCATTTAATGCTATATTATTATATTAAAGTTGTCGAGCAGTTTATTCTCGATATAAGCGGTTTTTATGATTATGTGTAGATTTGGTCAGCAGCATTATCAAATCGGCAGAGAGAAACACAGGATCATGCACAATGAACTATGCAGATATGAATTACAGGAGTAGAGCCAATCAATCTTGCTTTTATCTATTGTAGCTGATATATTATTTACATCAGAAGACTGATTCAGACGAGAATTGTTACTTGTCGTTTCGGCCTTCTTTTTTATTACTGTGACATACGACTTTTGTACCGCACCTTGTACCACACTTAAAGTGCCAAAAAGTGCCATTTTTTGATAATTCAATACTGCATGGCTTCTTTTTTAGAGCAAGATAAAAGCCTTGAGACCATTGAATTTTCAACAGTTTCAAGACTTAAACTTTTGGTGGAGCGTAGGGGGATCGAATCGCGACGCTCAGCCTGCAAGCCTTGAAAAGAGAGGAGGTTGCACGCCATCATTTTTTCATCTAATCACTCATCTAATCATTCTTCGCTCACCTTTTCACTTTTACTTGTTGTACTTACACGCACATCTCCTGAATCTCTTATTTTTTCAGGAAAATATACGCTAATCTCTGTCCCAATACCCGGAGCACTGTCGAGTTCAATATCCGCATTATGGATCTCTGCAATATGTTTTACGATCGCTAGTCCGAGGCCTGTCCCTCCACTTCTGCGGGAGCGGCTCTTGTCTACTCTGTAAAACCTTTCAAATACATGACTTTGCTTTTCCTTTTCTATTCCTAATCCGTTATCTCTGACTGATAACACCGCGCTGCCGTCTTCACGTCTGACACTCACTCTTACATAGCCACCCGCATTGTTGTACCGCAAACCGTTCTGAACCAGATTCTCGATCATCTCCTTGACCAGTTCTTCATCGCCTCTTATTGTTACTGGCCGGCCATCGCAGGTCAGAAGAATATTGCTTTGCTTAGCGCTGACTGCCAGATTCCGGCAGCATTCTGAAGCGGTTTCATAAAGGTCAAATTCTTCATTGCTTCTGTTCATATCTCCATTGTCAAGGCGGGAAAGCTGGATCGTGTCATTGATAAGCTGCAGCAACCTGTCTGCATTGGATCGTATCTGTTTTGCGATGTGCTGTTCGGATTCAGGGTCTGCGAGTCCGTTTTCGATAAGCTCTGCATATCCGGAGATAGCCGTCAGGGGTGTCTTGAGCTCATGTGAGACATTTGCTGTAAAATCCTGACGGGTCTTGACAGCTTCGAGAAGATTCACATGCTGCGATCTGATTTTATTCACAAATGGCTCCAGTTCCTTATATGGAGGTTCACTTGTCGTTTTATCGAGTTCCTCAGCCATTTTTTCTATAGGCTCCATGATCTGCCTGGATAGGGCACGACTGATCATGATGCATACTCCGAGTATCAAAAGGGCTATGACTGCAACGATCGGCAGTGAAGTGAAAAAGACTCCTGCAATAGCATGAGCCTGCGTAGAAACTCTGAGAACCGTACCATTTTCCAGTCTGAGGGCATAGTAATATGTATCCATGCCAAGTGTCTCTGATCCTCTTATACTCTCTCCTTCGCCAGTGCTCAGTGCTTCCTGTATCTCCGGACGATCCAGATGATTGGTAAGGCCTGAAGCTGCGGCATCGTTGTCGAACAATACGGTACCGTCCTCTGCGATCCAGGTCAGCCTCATGTCTCCTGTTTTCAATTTGCTGAGCGAAGAATTGCTCAGCTTTTCCGGATCTTCGCCAAGAGAATCGTATGCTCTCTGAAATACATTTGTTTCCACGAGAAGTCGCGCATTCATCTTGAGATCATTGGTTACCTGCTTCCGGAAAAGGTTGTAGAATACAAGAACACTGGCGGCCGTTACTGTAATGACCGCCAGAAGCGCAATGAATGATAAACGGATATTGATCTTCTGCTCCATGTTATTTCCTCTCTGTCCCGTCTATGACATATCCGACATTGCGTACGGTTCTGATATAGTCTCCACTTTTTCCGAGTTTGCGTCTCAGTGTTTTGATATGCATATCAACAGTCCTTGATTCACCCTCAAAATCTGTTCCCCACACATTCTGCATTATTGCTTCTCTTGTCAGCACAATGTTCAGATTGATCATCATATATCTGAGCAGTTCGTATTCCTTAAACGTCAGCTCAACAGATTCTCCGTCAACAGTTACTGTGTGTCTCCCGTGATCGAGGCAAATATTTCCTGCGTTGATGATCTGTGCTTCATCGCACTTCGTACGTCGCAGGAGAGCCCGTATTCTGGACAGCAGTTCCATTACCGAAAATGGTTTCGTCACATAGTCATCAGCTCCATGGTCAAATCCTTTGATCAGATCCAGTTCCGTATTCCTTGCAGTTATCATTATTACCGGCAGATCCTGCGTTGTTTTGTCATTCCGTATCCTCCGGAGAATGCTGTATCCGTCTTCGTCCGGAAGCATTACATCCAGCAGCACGAGATCGGGTATTCTGTGTTCAAGGCCTGCATAGAAATCTGCGGCACACTCAAACGCCTCCACTGTATGGTTGCTGTTTCTGAGTGCCATCTCTTCGATCTCGCATATCCCCTGATCATCTTCCACAATATATATAAGTGCCATTATCCAAGCCTTCCTTCCTCTGCTATAGGCAATGTGTAACGGTTCCTCATGCGCGCATATGTGTTCTGGAATTCAGGATCACTCCCCCGGGTCCTTTCACTGACATATTCGTGACGTCCAAATGAGTCCTCTCCTATCTCGATAAGGCAAAGCGCAATATTGGAGCAGTGATCCGAAACTCTTTCGTAATAAATAAGTACATCTTCAAGTATCAATCCGGCTTCCATTGAGCATATGCCTTTGCGCAGACGTTCTATATGCCGTTGCCTCATTTCTGCATTAAGGTTATCTACTACTTCCTCGAGCGGCTCCACTTGCCTCGCTTTGCTGCGATCATTACTGATAAACGCTTCACCTGTGATATTCAGAATATCTTTTATAGCAGTACCGAATGAATCCAGCTCCAGACTTCCGTACGGTGTCATGCATATCTCTTTCGACTGCATTTCCTGTGCCGCTTCTACCACATTTATCGCATGATCGGATATTCTCTCGTAGTCATTGATCGCATGCAGTACAAGCGACATCAGCTGACTGTCTTCACGTGACAGTTCTCTTCCCGAAAGTCTTACCAGATATGTCCCTATGATATCCTCAAACTCGTCGCATTCCTGTTCGAGTCTGATAACCGTATCAGCTGTATTCTTATCGTACTTTTTCAATACATCCATAGCAAGCAGAAATGCTTCGCTTGCTTTTTCCGCCATCTCGTTAGCTGCCGCTTTACATCTCTGGATCGCGAAAGAAGGGCTGTCGAGAAATCGCTCATCAAGTCCCATTTCTGATGCTCCTTTTGCTCTGAACTCAATTTCGCTGTCTTTAGCATCAGGCACGGTTCGGATTGCGAGATCTACCAGCTTGTTTCCGAACGGGAACAACATCAAAGTGCAGCAAATATTGAATGCACTATGTATCAGGGCGATTCCCGCTGCAGTAGCAGGCTGGCTGATAAAACTCAACGTCACGAAATGATCAACTACATAGAACAGAGTGGCAAACACTATCGTACCGATAAGGTTGAAGTACAGGTGAATGTATGAAGCCCGCTTTGCATTGGTGCATGCACCGACCGAAGACAGAAGCGCGGTAACGCAGGTTCCAATATTCTGCCCCATTATTATCGGAATTGCAGTTGAATAATTGATCGCGCCGGAAATGCAGAGAGCCTGCAGAATACCAACTGATGCAGAGGAACTTTGAAGCACTGCGGTTACAACAGCTCCCGCCGCTATGCCAAACAGAGGGTTTGAGAACAGTGTCAGGATTTTTACAAAAGCTGGGCTTTCGCTTAGAGGCGCCACAGCTCCGCTCATTGTCTCCATGCCGAACATAAGAACGGCAAAACCAAGAAGGATCATTCCGCCGTTTTTACTGCGGCTTCCGTCTTTCCCCTTCATGTACATAAAAATGCCTGCCGCTGCAAGAACGGGCGCAAAAGCGCTCGGTTTGAGAAGCCTGAGCAGCACGTTGTCACTCTGTATCCCGGCCAGAGACAGTATCCATGAGGTGACAGTAGTTCCGATGTTCGCTCCCATTATCACCCCGACTGCCTGGCTCAGCTTCATGATCCCCGAGTTGACGAAACCTACTACCATTACAGTTGTTGCCGATGATGACTGTATGGCTGCAGTTACTGCTATTCCGAGAATCAGCCCCTTAATGCGCTTGTCTGTAAGTTTTTCGAGAATTCTTTCGAGCTTGCTCCCGGAGAACCTCATCAGGCCTTCGCCCATAACGCTCATACCGTACAAGAACATTGCGAGACCACCAACCATTGTCAAAATACCAAATATATCCATTTTCTTGTTTGTATTCCTTTCATCCTTAATATGTTTGATCGGCTTCATATTACAGACCGAATGTAAAACCAGAATGCAGGATAATGTAAAAAACAGGTAAATTTAGCAATTTACACAAATTTTACGTACACCTGCTTTCTGCTTTTACTTTGCACACGTATTCTGTAAAAGCTGAAAGGAGGATTTGAGATCAATGAAAAATGTGTGGAATTGGATAGACAGTAAGAACTGGAATGTGCACCTCAAAGTCAGGATAATCATACTTATCTTCATAACAGCTTCCTCTGCTGCAGGGCTGTTTGTATGGAGCATAATTCGGCTGTGGGTTTTGGATCACTGGAGCTGGATGATAGTTTTCACGGGTTATCCTGCATTTTTTTCTTTAGTCGCTATAGTCATATACTCCTTCAATCACAGCTTTCATAACGGTGCCTATGAACACAACACTAAACTTAAAAGGCCCTGATGCAATCAGCGTCACAAGATGATCGCAAATCTAGATATTGAGGGCAGAAAAAATCGAATACTTTATTGGAACAATACATCCATAGCATTGTCGTACACAGATAGATGAAAGGCTTTGGTTCATAGCACAGCGCTTAGTGAAAAACTCTTTTTGAAATAGTTCATAAAGATTGGAACAATTCGGTATATCTATTGTCGATAATTAATAGAGAGAATAATTATTCCTGCATCAGCCCATGAGCTGATGCAGGATTCGTTCTCCCTTTAATCATTTTTATCGCGTTACAGCAAAGAAAAACGTCCATTTTCGTCCCGAGATCAAACATTTTCTCCCGGCCAGGTGGGCGTTTTATATTGGTCGTTATTTCTTTTATGAGGACATCGTAATGAAGATCGGAGGTGATAAATATGCCAAGGATGTCAAAGAAAAACAAGATTGAATGGGACTTCTATCTCGATGAGAATGGCAGGATCAGTTACAACGAGCTCTGCAGAAATTGTGATCGCAGCTGTAAACAGAGTTTCCGCGCTGTGATCATTTCATGTCCCGAGTACAGTTCTAAGAGGAGGAAGAAGAAAGAATGAGAAACGTTTTTCACGCAGGAGCACCGCCGCTGGCTCCATTTTTATTACAGCGGCGTCGGAAACGATATGAGATCAGCGTCCTGTCGGAATATGATCTCTGTGAGCATTTGTGCGAACGAAGAGGAGCAACTAAGGTGGCTACACCGTGGATGCTCCTCTTTTTCGTTTCCGCAGGGAGTCAAGGGGGAAAGCCTTGCCCACGACATCTTTGCAGCGAAGCTGAAAGTGTCATAGTGGGTTACACACATTCAGCAGGAATGTTGTGTAACCGGCTTCGCCCCGCATCTATAGGAAGGAGGAATGCATATGGCAGCAAAGAAGCCGGACATGTCCTGCGCGAGAGTTGTGCAGTATAAGGCCTCAGGGCTGGATAAGATCTACAGGCACAATGAGCGCAGGAACCAGAGCTACGGCAATGAGAACGTTATCACTGAGATGAGCAGGTACAACATCCACTTCAAGGATCCGGGTGATGAGTCCTACACCGAGATATTCAGGAGGCTCGAGGCCGAGGGAGTGATCTCCACCAGAGGACTCCGCGAGGATGCTACCCTGCTCGATGAGATCATCGTCGATGTCAACACGACATACTTTGAAGATCACGGAGGCTATGAGTATGCGAAGAAGTTTTATGAGGAAGCATATCACTTCATAGAGAAAAAGTTCGGAGCGTACAACATAGTCTCCGCAGTCATGCATGCTGATGAGCTGAATACAGAGGCAAGCGAGAGGTTCGGTAAAGATGTGTACCACTATCACCTTCACGCCATGGTGATCCCTGTCGTGGACAAGGATGTGAAGTGGAGCAAGAGGTGCAAGGATCCTGAGCTGAGAGGAACAGTGAAGGAAGTGATCCATCAGGTGAGCCACTCAAAGAAGTGGGCATCGAATATTCCTGAAACGGATGAGTATGGTGAGATAGTACTGAGAGCCAACGGCAAGCCGAAGTACAGAAAGTCCTACAGCATCCTGCAGGATGAAGTGTATGAGCACATGATCAGTCATGGCTTCACTGGATTTGAGCGCGGAGAGAAAGGCAGCACCGCTGAGCATCTTGACACTCTTCAGTTCAAGATCGAGAAGGACAAGGAAAGACTATCTGAAATAGAAGATCGTATAGAGCAGACCAGACTGCAGTATGAGCCGGCGCTTGAGGCGAAGGCGCGATATGAAGATATAGACAGCCTTGGGAAGAAGAACATCACAGGCAAGGTCGTTCTCTCTGGTGAAGACTACAAAGAACTCACGTCTCTTGCCAAGGAAGGACTTACGAGCAGGAACAGGCTGTGGGATATGCAAAGGACAATGGAGTACTACAGGGATGGTTTTGAGAGATACAGCACCCGGTATGAGAACCTCAGTAGGAAGTATGAAGATCTCACAGAGAAGACGAGACCGTTCCTGGATGCTATGGAGCACTTCCCTGAGCTCGTCACAGCATTTGTTAACAAGCTTAAGGATCTGTTCAGGGACAAGGCTGCAAGAGAACAGGCCGAAAGAGAAAGACAGATTGCCGAGCGTGAGAAAAAGCGTGCTGAACACCTGCTGAAGAATAAAACTCGCGGGATCGAGCGATAGAGGGCGTTTATTTACCCTCTGTCATTCTTCGGGCAGTTTCCCTATTGCAGTGGATGATTCTTCATATATAATAATAATCGAACAGTTGTTCTTTTATAATTGGAGAAATCACCATGCAGACAGCACAGGCACAACAGGCAATTAAGTCTATCATCAGAGCCAATCCATTGAATGATCTGCTGGACAGCGAAACTGAGCGCAATGCTCTCGGGCTGTCCCGCATAGGCTTGCGACAGCGTGATGGCAGTGTCAGAGAGCTAAGGAATTCTATACTGCTCCCTGCCTATTACCTGATACCCGAGGAGATTATGAAGAAGTGCGGACAGGAGCTCTATTCTCTCCCCCGCTTCTTCAGTCTGCTTATGCTTGATCAGACAGCAATCGAGACCATGGAAAGCGATCTGTTCGTGCTGTGCATAATTGACTGCTATGCATATATGGTCTGGCCTTATCTGTGTCCGGATATTCCGTATATGGAGATCTTCTCAGGAGATGAACCCTCATGGAGGATCGCACATGCTGCGGGGATCTGGATTACAGAGTTATACAGGCTTGATAAGATACCAACTCTCAGAGAGTATTCAGCGAATCCGTATGCTTTTATCCCATATGCACCTCCTGAAGTTCTGGACAGCATACTGTCCGAGATCGTCCCAAGTGCAGTAAAACGATATGATCTGCAGCCGGTCATAGATGCTGCAAAAGAGATAAGGTGCTTTGAAGACTTTGATTTCAGAGAAAGCCGGCAGAAGATAGACTTCTACCGCAAGTGGTACCACACAAGATCTAAGAAAGCTGAGTTCTCTCTTGAGGGATATAAGGAACATTTGATAGAGGTTTATGACGACGATGGATGGGAAGTCCCTGACCCGGTCAGTGATTTTGAAGATGAGGTCGTAGAAAACGTAGATGTACAGAGATTTCTGTCTACACTCTCCGAAAAGGACAGAAACATACTGCAGCTCAGGCAGGATGGCTATACCCTGCAAGAGATTGCAGATAAGCTTGAATACAAGACACACAGTGCTGTTCTCAAGAGGCTCGACAAGATCGGAAGGCAATATGAGAAATACTCAGGCCTCAGCTTCGGCTTTCAGCGAATGACTTAGCAAACAACTTTATACGTTATTACTCACGCTCCCGAAAGGGAGCTTTTTTGATTGGAAATTTTAATGGAGGTTAAACAATGTTCAAACCACTACAATTAATCGACTTACAGGAGTTACTGCTAACACCACTTGAAGAGACCCCGTTCCTTGTAGAGGATATTTTCCCGAGCGGCGTCAACATACTTGCCGGCGATGAGAAATCCGGTAAGAGCTGGATGATGCTCCAGCTGGCAATAAGCATTGCTACAGGTCAGGACTTCCTTGATCATCACGTTGATCAGGGAAAGGTCCTGTATCTCAGCCTTGAAGATACTTATGTAAGGATACAGAAAAGGGCATTCAAGCTCACAAATGAGGTTGGCCGTGGCAATGTCTCTATCGGCATACAGAGCGGGACACTGGATTCCGATCTGCTTGAGCAGCTTAGTGATGCCGTTGCGAAAGTACCGGGCATAAAGCTCATAATAATCGACACGCTGCAGCTCATCAGGAGCAACGGCAAGGACATGAGCTATGCTAATGATTACTCAGATGTTGCCAAGCTCAAAGGCTTTGCCAGAGAGCATGGGCTTTCAGTATTCCTTGTCCACCACCTCAGGAAGCAAGGTGATGCTCATAACATCTTCAACAGGCTCAACGGCACCAAGGGGATCAATGGTGCAGTAGATACCATGGTCATCCTTGATAAAGAGAATGAGTACAGTAACAGGGCTACCCTGTATGTAAAGGGCAGAGACATTCAGCCTGTAGAGATGCAGATAGAGTTCAATGACTGCAAGTGGGAGCTTGTGAGCATCAGGACACAAGAGGAGATCGCTGCTGCGAACACACCGGAAGTCATACACAATCTTGTAGACTTCATCAAAGAGAGAAGAGCCTGGAGAGGTTCAGCTACTGAATTGCTTAATGAACTTGGTGATCAGTCGGTCGGCGCCAATGTCATTACAAAATATGTCAATCAGTATAAAGGCAGCCTCTTACTGGATGAAGGGATAGTATACGACTACAGCAGGACACATGCTGATGGCAGAATACTGTCCTTTGAAATCTGTGACAGCTGTGACGGCTGTGACAGCAAGGAGGACAACTCCCGCTAACACTGTCACGGCTGTCACGACCGACACGCTCAGTTTTGCTACGCCATTTACAGCCGAGGAATTATTGTCATCAATTATTGACGATGGTATCCTTGATGAAGATGGCGTGCATAAACTTATGAGCAAAAAGAAGCTTGATTATGTACAAAAAAATCATTCACTTAGTATTTGGAAAGGAGCTGATGGACGCTGGAGAACATACTTGCCTGATGCCGAAAAGCCTAACGGGAGAAAGCTCGTTTCAAGGGGATCTCATGATGAATTGATATCTATGCTATATGACTTCTATTCAGAAGCCGATAAGCAAAGAAAAAGGCTCAGTATCACATTGGAAGAACTGTTTGATGAGTGGCAAAAGCATAAAAGCCTTTATGTTACTGACTCTACAATTAAAAGAGATAAAACCACCTGGAAATCTTTGTATGAGGGAGAGGCAATCACCAAGAAGCCTTTATGCACTCTTACAAAGGCTGACATAGAGGAATGGATATTGAAGAAGGTTCGCTCTAAGGGAATGAATTCCCATCAGTATAACAATTTCTCTCTGGTCATGCGCCAGATGCTGGAATATGCTATGGAACTTGAAATCATCAGCAGTAACCCTTTTGATCGGATCAAGATTCCGAAAAGCAGAGTACTGAAGCCTGAAGTGAAAAAACCAAGTGAGCAAGAGGTTTTCTTCCCTGATGAGCGTGATGCTCTGATACAGTATGCATTCAAGCAGTATGAAAAAAAAAGAGACAGAGTGCAGATATTTATTCCTTTAGCAATAGCATTCCTGTTGTATGTTGGTCTGAGACGCGGAGAAGTAACTGCGCTCAGATTTGATGATATCAACGGCAAGCAAATCATACTGCATGACTCCTATAGTCACGATATGAATTGTCTGAAAGGACGTCTTAAAGACGGTGAAGGTTGGAGAACCGTGAGTGTCGTCCCTGCCGCATTGGATATCATAGAAAAGGTCCGTGAAGAAAGAGAGCGGCTGGACATGCCGACAGATGGATTCATCTTCTGCGTGAACGAAGGATTTGAAAGCTTTTATTCCGGTTTAGGCAAGATGATCAATAACTATTGCGAGGAACTTGGAATACCGCAAAGAAGCCTTCATAAAACACGCAAGACTGTCGCATCAGTATTGCATGTAAATGGTGTTGATGATCTCATCATACAGAAGGAATTCGGTCACAAGGATCTGCGCACTACCCAGCAGTGTTATTGCTATGATCTCACAACAGATGAGGAACGCTATGAAAAAATTGCACAATCACTGGCATAGCGTACGATTCTGACCCATCTAATCACTATCTAATCACATCTAACCACCGCTAAAAGAATAGACCCGTTGATTTTTCAACGGGTCTAGTGGTGGAGCGTAGGGGGATCGAACCCCTGGCCTCAAGATTGCGAACCTTGCGCTCTCCCAGCTGAGCTAACGCCCCACAACAGATTTATTATAGTATGTACATTTCAAATCTTCAACAGATAAATTGAAAAACCGCAGCTCTCTGATGACTCAGGTTTACAGAGTCATGCAGAACGGCTGCGGTGCAGTTTTCTTCAATGCTCTTTAATGATTATTCCATTGTTATCAGTGCAGGAATCGTCTCTTCGAAGTTTACTCCATACCAAGGTTTCTTCGGGTCATTCATAGTTACCTTAATAGTATGAGCAGTATAATCAGCGGCGATCCTCATGGCGTCTTTCCAGTTTTTGCCATGCATGATCTCTCCGATAACCGTACTTGAGAAGAGATCACCCGTACCGTGGAACATCGCGCCTACTTTGTCATTCTGATAAACGTAAAAGTCGTCATTCTTCTTATCGTATCCCATGATGCCTGTATTGCCTTCACTGAGCGAAACACCTGTAAGAACGCTTATACGTGCACCGAGATTAACGACCTTGGAAAGAAGGTCCTTTATATAAGCCTCATCATACTCTTCACGATACTCTGTATCAGTCATGATGCAGGCTTCTGTGATGTTGGGAACGATCATATCTGCGCACGAGCAAAGTTCGGTGTTCTTACGTGCATATGTCATATCAAATGCCGGGTAAAGCTTGCCATTGTCAGCCATAACAGGATCAACAAATATGAGCTTGTCTTCACCACAGCCGAACGTTTTGAACAGATCTTTCATCATATCGATCTGCTCGATCGTGCCAAGATAACCTGTGTATATCGCATCAAATTCAACGCCTTCACCCTGCCATTTCTCACATATAGGCGCAATCTGATCTGTAAGATCTTTCACCGTGAAGCTCTTGAACAGCGTGTGGTTTGAAAGTACTGCTGTAGGCAGTATGACACACTCAACGCCGAGCGCGGAGATGACCGGAAGCGCAATAGTAATGGAGCACTTTCCGAGGCAGGAAATATCCTGTACTGTAAGAATTCTTTTCATTGATTTATCCCCCTGAAATAAGATTTTTGTCCCTTTATATACCGCATCATACTATAACACATTCTATGAAATTGTGTTAAGATGCATGACTAATAATTTATGCATAATGTAAGATAATTATGTACGAATATATACTGACATAGCGTCAGGAGGTAATCTATGAAAAAAGAAAAAAGAAAGTTATTATTAGTGATGCTTTTATGCATCACAATGGTCGGCACTGCTCTCTTATCAGCCTGCAGTGAGCCTAATGAACCGGAAGAACCGGAAGCTCCGCCTCACAATGCTCTGACAGGTGCGACCGCAGAGGAAGGCTATGATGAAGCTGCAGGTGAAAGACGTATTGCTGCATTTGTAGTCGAGAACTCTCCTGATGCCAGACCTCAGTGGGGAATGGATGATGAAAATTACTCCCCTGATCTTGTGCTTCAGGCTGAAGTTGAAGGCGGTATCACCAGAATGCTCTGGTTCTATGCAGATTATGAGAAGACTCCTGAGATCATCGGACCTACAAGAAGCGCGCGTCCTCCTTTCATCAAGTTCTCCGAGCTCTTCGATTCGATCTTTGTACATTGGGGACAGAGTCATACAAAAGGAAGCTATGTAGGCGCAAGCTCAGTTTTCAAGCATGACAAGGTAGATCATATCAACCAGATGACACTTGATGACACCGAGGGGCTGTACGGCAGAGACAACACAAGGAATGTAAATGTCGAGCATACAGGTATCATATATACCGAAAAGCTGCCTGCAACTATCAAGAACTTAGGTTTCAGATCTGCTCCTAAAGATTACACCAAGCTTTGCTTCAACAATGTCACAGAACCGGTCAGTGAGACAGCAGCTACACAGGTCGGTGTCACTTACTCCAGCAGAGCATTCGAAGGAACTTACTGGACATACAACGAAGAAGACGGAATGTATCACACCAGTGATTTCCAGAATGACTTCGCAAGAGAGAACCTGCTTGTACTCTTTGATGACACAGAATACATCACAAAAGAGAACTATCAGGGTGGCGGAGGCGGAAGCGTCACCTACTGCAACTACAAATTCAGGGGTCACACAGGTAAGCTTTTCAGCAAAGGTACTGTAAAGGACATTGAATGGCAGAGAGTCGACAACAAGCTTGAGATCATAGATCCATCGATCGATGCAGCAACTGCTAAAGCCTCTAATGATGAAGCATTCGAAGCTGCTAAGGAAGCTGTAAAAGCCAGCGAAGAAGAAAACCCTGAGTGGCCGGTTTACAACAAGTACACGATCGTCACTCCGGAAAGCGATGAAGAGCAGACAGAAGAAGAGGCTCTGGCAAATTCATATGTACTTCAGAATCTCAACAGAGGAAAGACCTGGGTCGGCTGGATCTCGCAGAACAATGGCGGTTCTGTCAGTTCCAACTGATGATCTCTTCCCGCCTCAAATCAAAGCATAATGAAACATCCCGCCGGTACTTACCGGCGGGATTTCTTTTGGTCTCAAATATTATATATAACGTTTTATTACTATTCGTATACGGCCTTTTCTGGATTCGCCGCCTGTCTCTTCGAGTACCGCTTTGCCCTTTCCTTTGAGCACTATCGACGAGCCATCATGTACAGCAGCATCCGGCTTAATGCATTCCGCGTGATCAACGGAAACGAGTCCCTTTTTTATTGCTTCTGCAGCTTTACCTCTTGAGAGCCTGAATGCCGAAGATACTATGCTGTCAAGCCTTAATGAGCTCACACTTTCTTTAATGTATTCAGTGCGTGCCTCAGGAATAATCACTTCTTCAGCAGCGACAGTTTCAGTTTTTACTTCAACTGATCCTATACGATGCAATTCCTTCAGAAGGAATTCTTCGATACCCGGAACTATGAAAACATCAGCGCCTCCGGACCTTACGAGTATATCTCCTGTCAGTCTCCTCTCGATCCCAAGCCCGAGCAGTGATCCAAGATAGTCACGGTGACTGAGTTCACGTGATATCACAGGAAGTTTTATTCTCAATACTCTTATCAGTCCGTCTACGGCCTCTTCATCGCTCAGCGGCAGTTCTCTCGGAATACAGACCAGCATTCTGCGCTCCGCCTCATCATACCCGCCATACATCAAAGTCCTGACTCCTGCCGCATGTCTTGATGCTGCAATAGCCAAAGACTGCTCATGAGTATCCAGAAAACCTGTGGATGTCACATAATATCCGTCACGGCACTGTGATATCTTGTCTTCTATTCTAGCTGTTATCAGTTCGTCTTTAGTCATACAGCTATTGTAGCATATAATATTTGACTTTACTGCTGTACCATTTTACGATAGTAAGATAAAACAAACAGATCCACATGGATCCGGAGGAATGTATATGAGAAGCGACAGATATAAAGATGAACCTGTAAAAGAAAAGAAGAAAAAACGCGGAGCACTGAAAGTTCTGCTGATTCTGATACTCCTGCTCACTGCAGCTGTAGCCGGCACCGCAGCTTATATATATAAATCTGCCTATGACTCGCTCTCAGTCACATTCACTGAGGAAGCACCGGTCGTGGAATTCGGCGGTAGCTATCCTGCTATGAGCTTTGTGAAGGAATCAGACGGTGAGACCGTATCCGAATCCGACTGCCTTGATGCGGAAACAGTAGGCAGTAAAGAGCTTTCATATACAGTCACAAAGTCGTTATTCGGAGGCATACTTAATCCTGAAAAAGAGTTTACGCTGCCGTACACTGTCAAAGACAGTATACCGCCTCTTAAGATATGGAGCTGGGATGATGCAGTGCTTGAGCGCGGTACAGAATTCGATATAAATAATGTTATCGCTTATGGTGATAACGCCGACCCTACTCCCCTTTTATCTGTCGATGGTAAGGTCGACATGAACAAAAGCGGAAAATATCCTCTTCATGTAAAGGTTACCGACTCGTCCGGCAACGCAACAGAGTGGGATCTCAGTGTTGAGGTCACGGATGAGCTGCCTTCATATGAAGATACCACAGAACGGACGAAATTCGCTGATTTCGTATCAGCTAACAAAGGAAAAGGCAGATCATTCGGCATCGATGTGTCTGCATGGCAGGATGAGATCAACTTCAAAGCAGTGAAAAAAGCCGGCTGCGAGTTCGTTATAATGAGAATAGGATATACCTCAGACGGTGATATCAATATAGACAAGACCTTCCATCGCAACCTTGAAGGTGCGAGAGCTGCAGGTCTTAAGACAGGCATCTATCTATATAGCACAGACAACTCTGAAGAGCTGGTCCGCAGCTCAGCAGACTGGATAATCAAGACTCTGGATGGATACACTCCTGATCTGCCTATAGCGTTCGACTGGGAAGATTTTGGCAATTACCAGGATTATGATATGAGCTTTTATCAGCTGAACAGACTCTATGACGCCTTTGCTGATGAGCTTGCCAAAAAGGGATACGGATGTATGCTTTACAGCAGTAAAAACTATCTTGAACAAGTGTGGGAAAAAACAGATATAAGGCCTGTATGGCTGGCCCACTACACAGAAAAGACGGACTACAAAGGTCCGTATATACTGTGGCAGGCAAGCTGCACCGGAAGGATCTCCGGCATTGACGGAGATGTTGATATGGATATTCTGTACAACAGAAACTAATGCAGATGTCCGAGTATTAGGATAACTGCCGCAAACCCTGCAGCCAGCAATCCTCCAACAAGAAGCATCGCACTCAGGGCGCCGCCTATCATAGCGCGGCGTCCTTCTTTATCTAAATATTCAGGACCTGAAGAGTGACTGTTTACATGGGGCTCTGCAAAATCCGCTCTGTTTTCTTTTACCCTTCTTATTGACCCGGCGCTCGGAAAAAGCACCGGCTGTCTCTCAACACCGCTCATGTCTGCTATCACGCGTTCGTCATCTTTTTCGTACAATTCATTATCTTCCATATTTATGTCCTGTAAAAACTTAAGGGACGGTCATTAAGCCGTGCGGCAAAAGGCCGTCCCTTTCATCAGTTCAGTTTTATCTGCTCCCTGCCTCAGGAACATCATCGAACAGATGGCAGACAACATAGTGGCCCGGTTCGATTTCTTTCTGAGCAGGAACTTCGTGCCTGCATTTCTCCATGCACTGTGCGCATCTCGTATGGAACTTGCATCCCTCAGGCGGATTTGCCGGTGAAGGGATCGATCCCTCGAGCACTATCCTCTTCATCTTGACTGTTGGGTCAGGTACAGGGATAGCCGAGAAGAGAGCCTTCGTATACGGATGCAGCGGATTCCTGAAGATGTCATCAGTCTCACCGTATTCAACGAGGTTACCCAGGTACATGACACCTACTGTATCCGAGATATGCTCTACAACAGAAAGGTCGTGAGAGATAAACAGATACGTAAGTCCGAACTGTTCCTGAAGCTCCTCAAGCAGATTGATGATCTGCGCCTGGATCGATACGTCGAGTGCCGATACCGGCTCGTCACAGACTACAAACTCAGGATTTAGAGCGAGCGCTCTTGCTATGCAGATACGCTGTCTCTGGCCGCCTGAGAACTCATGCGGATACCGGTCCTTATGGAACGGCTGCAGTCCGCATTTGTCCATGATGTCGTCAATATAGTCGTTGAATTCAGCTTTTGGTACCAGCTTGTGCTCTCTTACTGCCTCGCCTATGATCTCACCTACCGGCATACGAGGCGACAACGATGAGAACGGGTCCTGGAAGATGATCTGCATCTTGGTACGGGCATCGTGCATTTCTTTCTTTGTAAAGTCATACACCTCTTTGCCGTTAAAGAGCACATCGCCCGCTGTTTTGTCACCTGAAAGTCTCAGTATGGTACGTCCGGTTGTCGTCTTGCCGCAGCCTGACTCTCCTACAAGACCCATGGTTGTTCCGCGTTTCAGGTTGAAGGTTACGCCGTCAACAGCCTTTACATATCCTGTGACTCTGGAAAGCATTCCATCCTTGATCGGGAAATGCTTCTTGAGGTCTCTGACCTGCAGAATGTACTGAGGATCGTATTCCAGCTTGCCGGATGTCGAAGCCTCACGCGGGGCATCTCCTGGGTTAGCCTTTGGCTGCGGCTGGGAAGCTGCAAACGTCGCATGCTCGTTTGGATGTTCTACCGGGTTACGAATACTCTTTGACATTTTCTAACCCTCCTTTCCCTTATCTGCCGCGCCGTAGTAACGATAGCAGCTTACCTTATGAGTCGGTGACAGGCTTATCTCATGCGGATACTCACCATCGCACTCAGTACCGCACTTCATTTCGCAGCGGTCTCTGAAGTAGCAATAATTAGGCATATTGATAGGGTTAGGAACCTTGCCCGGTATCGAATAAAGCTTGTCTACCTTCTTTCCTACTACAGGCTTGGATGCCATGAGTCCGATCGTATACGGATGAGCAGGGTTCGCAAAGATCTCCTCAGCTGTGCCCTTCTCTACTATACGGCCCGCATACATTACAACAACATAATCCGCCATTTCAGCGATAACACCCAGGTCGTGAGTGATGATCATGATAGAAGAATTGATCCTGTCTTTCAGGTTCCTGAACAGATCGAGGATCTGCGCCTGGATCGTAACATCGAGAGCCGTAGTAGGCTCGTCGGCAATAATCAGTCTAGGGTTGCATGCCAGAGCGATAGCAATCATGACACGCTGTCTCATACCTCCTGAGAGCTCATGCGGGTACATCTTGTATACGCCCTCGGAATTAGCAATGCCTACCAGTTCAAGCATCTCAATGCTCCTGGCCTTGATATCTCCCTTGGTCATGTTCTGTCCGTCGTGGAGTTCGATTACCTCATCGATCTGGTCTCCTATCCTGAATACAGGATTCAGACTCGTCATTGGCTCCTGGAACACCATGCTGACGAAGTTTCCGCGCAGCTTCTGCATCACTTCGATCGGAGTGTTGCGGATATCATATGCCTTGTCTCCAAGGTTGATACGAATGCTTCCGCTCACGATCTGGCCTTGCGGGCGCTGCAGCAGCTGCATTACGGAGAGGCTTGTTACGGACTTTCCGCAGCCCGACTCTCCTACTACGCCGACGGTCTTGCCCTGCGGCACCTCAAACGAAACGCCGTCTACCGCCTTAGCCGTACCTACATCAGTGAAGAAATAGGTATGCAGGTCGTCGATTTCAAGAACGTTGTTTCTGTCGTGCATCTCAGTGAGATACTCGCTTTCAGGCACATTCTTTCTCTTGTATCTCTTTTCGAATTCGTCGGTTATCTTTCTGTTCTCCTTCGCGATGCGGCGCGATTCCTTGTTGGAAAGATAGCCTGACGTGTCTTTTTTCTTAGCCATTATCTTCCCTCCTTAGCGCTTCATCTTAGGGTCGAACGCGTCTCTAAGACCATCGCCTACGATATTGAACGCAAGCACGGTCGTCAGCAGCAGAACGCCCGCAGGTATCCAGATAAACCAGTAGTTTGTGAGAACGAACGTATCGTTTACATCGTTGATGATATTTCCCCAGGATGCGAACGGGAATCTTACTCCCAGTCCGAGGAACGACAGGGTCGCCTCTGTTATGATCGTGCTGCCCAGACCCATGGTCATGTATACAATGAGCTGAGGCATTACGTTAGGTATCAGATGTCTGAAGATCCTTCGTGAAGGAGCTATGCCGCAGGCTTCAGTTGCCGTCATGAATTCCTGCTCTCGGAGGGAAAGTATCTGGCCTCTGACAAGTCTGGCGACACCGGCCCAGCCGAGGAATCCGAGGATCAGCATCAGATAGATTATTCGTGTGAGCGATGGTGTATTTGCGGCATCCATCGCGGCACCGACGATGATTATGAACGGCAGGCTCGGGATGCAGTAGAAAATATCTACTATTCTCATGATGAGTCCGTCGATCCAGCCTCCGAAGTAACCGGCAATACCGCCCATGATAACTCCGATGATAGTCTCGATAAATACGGCTATAAAGCCGATGATAAGCGAGATACGTCCGCCATACATCAGTCTGGTCAGCATGTCCATGCCGTTACGGTCTGTACCGAGCCAGTGGGCTTTTGACGGAGACGAGTATGTATCGAACACCTTTGTGTCGATCTCCTGTTTTACATCCCACGCCTTTGTAGCCGCGTCATACTTAAGTATATACTCGGCGGTAACACCTTCTTCGTCTGTATACGTGAAAGATTCCTGTCCTGACTCTACAGCATCGATCAGCTGATTCTTCAGTTCTCTTGAGAAGAAAACGTCAGACATTACAGCACGCACTATATACCGGCTGACGTAAGCGACCTCTGTACCGGATTTGTCCGTAATGATGCCTTCATCATCTATATTGTATTCATTGCCGTCAGCGCTGAATTTCTTTTTGCCTTCATTTTTAGCCTTTAGGGCTGCAAGTGTAAAGTCAAAACTTATCTTAGTGTCCTGTGCCGACGGATTGACGAGTTCCTTGCTTGCTATTCCGACTGTCTTGCTACCGCTCTTTACTATATAAGCATCATCGCTGAGTTTATCAAGCTCATAATTGTTGCCGTCATACTCGAATTTGTTATTGTCCTGGATGATAGCTTTGAGAGCCTGAGCATGTACCGAGCTTTTGAAAAGTTCAGTATCTCCTACAGTGTAGCGGAATTCTTCGTTGTACAGGATTCCTGCGAAATCCTTTGCCTGAATATCTACCCTGTAGAATTTCTGATCCTCATCGTAAGGTGAAAGAAGTCCGCCTACGAAAGAGAACAGGAACATTGCAAGGAGTATTACCATTCCGGTAACAGCAAGTCTGTTACGGAAGAATCTCTTCATTACCAGCTGACCCGGAGAAAGCACTCTGACACGCCTGTCGTCGCTGAGTGAGTATTCTTCTTCAGCTGTCTCTATAGAGGGTTCCATGTTTTCCAACATGTCTTTTTTATCTTTCATGTCTTCCATGTCTTCCCTCCTTTCTAAGCTATCCTGACACGCGGGTCAACGACCGCGTACAGAACGTCAGCTATGAGGTTACCGAGCAGTGTAAGTATTGCCGTAAACACCATGAAAAACATGGAGAACGGTATGTCTCCCGCAACCATCGACTGATATGAAGCAAAGCCGATTCCCGGTATTCCGAACAGTGTCTCTGTAATCAGAGCACCTGAAAACAGAGACGGAAGAGTGCCTCCGATAATTGTGACGATCGGAATCAGCGTGTTTCTGAATGCGTGATGATATATTACCTTCTTCTCAGACAGCCCCTTTGCCCTCGCAGTACGTATATAGTCCGCATTCAGAACCTCAAGCATATTAGTTCTTGTATAACGCATAAGAGCTCCCATGCTGACTACAACCAGTGTGACTATAGGCAAAACCAGATGGTTGGCCTTATCCATGAGCTGGCCGAAAGTCGAAAGCTGGTCATAATTACGCCCTACCAGTCCATACAGATCGAACCAGCCGAGTTTGACTGAGAATACCAGCTTCAGGAGCGATGCAAAGAAGAAAGTCGGAAGTGAAATACCTGCCAATGCTATGACAGATATAGTGTAGTCTGTTTTTGAATATTGTTTTGTTGCCGCTATTATGCCCAGCGGGATCGCGATGATGACTTCGAAAAAGAATGAAATAAATCCCATCACGAAAGACAGCCATACTGTGTCATTGAATTTTTGGAGCACAGGTACAGTCCACCTCCAGCTGTCGCCGAATTCTCCTCTGAACATGGATCCCAGCCACTTGAAATAGCCTGAAATTATGCTTCCGTCCATGTTGTACATGACTGTAAGCTGCTCCATCCATTCTTCGAAGCTCTTGGAACCTGCCTGCATGGATTTCTGCCTGGCCATGGCCTCGACATACGAGGTAGGCAGGCATCTCATCAGCGCATATATTATGAAAGCTACGAAGAACAGTATCACGATAGACTGCAGCAATCTTTTTAAAATATATTTGCGCACGTCTTCATCACCTCTTTCAGTATCTTTAGCGGGGCAGACAGCTGCAGCTGCCTGCCCCGCTCTGTATTATCCGTCTATATCGCGGAAATACCGTACTAGTTGAGTTCGACCTTGTCGATCTCGTTCAGCCATGGATAGTATGTCGTTACATCCGGTGTGAATGTGTCGGCATTGACTCTCTCTGGCGAGTAGATGATTGCGTTCTGTCTCTGATATACAGGAACCTCTACAGCCCAGTCGATGATAGTGTCGAGGCAGGACTTGTAGACAGTCTTTCTGTAGCTCTGATCCATGGATGTACGTGCATCGAGGATCATCTTGTCGAGTTCAGGATCTGCGATATCGTACATGTAGTTCGATCCGCCCGGTTCCTTTCCGGACTTGACGCCGGAGTAGTAAACCTGATACATATCCGGATCAGGTGTAGCACCCCACGCAGCGCACCACATCGGGCACTCTTCAGACTCGATTCCTGTCCACAGGTCTGCGGAGTTAGCGAGGTCTTTAACATTCAGAGTGATTCCGATCTTCTTGAATGCGTCGCTTGCGAGGTTGAGCATCATGAATGAAGGGTGATCGCCTGCACCGTCAGCAGGGATCCATACTTCGTAGTCGAGCTTAGCGCCTTCAGGAGCAGCTGTGACCTTGCCATCGGATACTGTGTATCCGGCTGCTTCGAAGAATCCGAGTGCAGCGTTCAGAGCAGCCTCATCCTTTGCGGCGTCATCCATATCTGATGTGTAAATGTCATTGCCCTCAACATCCTTTGAGAACGCAACGGCATAGTCTGCATCAGTCTTCTGTGGAGCAGCCCACGAAGTGTTGGAAATCGGATAGTTGATTACGGAAGCAGTCTCTCCATAGTAGGAATCTACTGTTACATCTCTGTATCTTGAGAATACTGTAGCGAGTGCCTTTCTGAGATTCTTGGAAGCATCTGAACCAGGCTCGCCGCCAACATTTACACAGTTAGCGCTGATTCCGAGGTAACCATAGCCGAGGTTATCAACAGTATTGGTGATGATCTTGTCGCCCGATACTTCGCCGTTGCTGTTCTCAGCCTGAATAGCCTTAACTGTGTCAACGGAGTACGAAGGATCTGTAATGTCGATAGTACCGGTGATAACACCGTTCAGCTTATCCTGATCCTGAGATTCAAGGAACTGTACGTTCTTTGTCTTAGGAGCTCCGAGGTAGTAGTTCTCGTTGCCTTCAAATGAAACAACACCGTTTTCGAACTTCTTGAATACGTAAGGTCCTGCGCCGAGAGGCTCTGTGGTTACCGAACGTACATGCGAGAGATCGCCCTTGTCGAATCCGAACTTGTTGTTGTCATAGTCATACTTGTCAGGCTCACCGTAATAGTGAAGAGGAGCGATAGTAACGCCAAGCTGATAGATAGCTGTTGCATCAGGCTCTGTCAGTGTGACCTTTACGCCATAGTCGCCGGTCTTCTGGATTCCGGTAATAGTATCAGCCGAGTCACCGGTCTTGACACCGATTGCATAGTCAGCAGGATTGAATCCGAGATCTGCAAGCGCCGAACCCGCTGTCTCTGTTGATGAAAGCGATGCAAAGTCGCCGCCATAGGATTCAGCCATAAGCCAGAAGAGATCTGTTGCAGTTGCATCATCCTTAAGGCCTGCAAACCCCCATGCTTCGCCGGCAGCCTTTGCTGTATCACCGAGACTGTTCTCCTTGCAGTAGTCGATGATCTCCTGAGCAAATGCAGTACCTGCTGTCTCAAGATCTGTCCAGAACTTTGTCTGTGTCTCTTCGTCCCAGAGGCTGAAGTCTTTGTTGTCTTTGCCAGCTTCATAGAGCAGTGACATAAGGGATGCCATTCCCGCGCGGTACTCACTCATACCCTTGATCGGGATAGAATAAAGTGTGGACGATCCATCATAAGTAGGATCACTGAGTACATACATTGAGAAAATGACGTCATCTGCTGTCAGCGGCTCACCGTCCGAGAATTTGATATCATCGCGGAGGTCGAAGTCGTAGTCAACCGTGCCGTCCTTGTTCTCTGTGATGGTAAGGTCAGCCGGGCCATCATAATGGTAGTTTGTGCCGTTATACTCGCGGTCCTCACCTGTCTTACCCTTCTCAACGATAGCGCCAAGACGGTCAAGGCCGAGCAGATTGACCTGTGTCAGTGTCCAGACATCCTGGTCGTATGCAGTCTCACTGAAGAATGGTGAGAATTTGCTCGAGAAGTTGGAATATCCAACAACCATAGGCTTATCAGCCGAGCCGCCTCCACCGCCGCATCCGGCCAGTACACTGATGCATACCATTACCAGAGCTAATAGTAATGCTAGCTTCTTCTTCATTGTTAATCTTTCTCCTTTCATAACAATTTCCATAAGATATAACTTGTTTATACCTATCTGACATACGTCGACTCTATGTCAGGTAAATATCATTTTATTTCCCATTCAGTGGACATAAACAGCCTTCTGTACCACTCTGCAATGACTGCTGCAGACAGCTTCAGAAGAAGATACGCCATACTGTCTGCAGGCTTTTCGCTCATGCCGTTGAGCACTATGTACAGGACCGACATAGCGAGTCCTGCCGCGGCGAAAACTGTAAGTATCCGGCACGCTCCTGCTATCCTCGGCTTTGCATGATCAAGCACGTAGGTTCTTACCTCTCCTGTGCGGATCAGCTTTACGGCGTTCCACGCAAGTCCGAACAGTGCAGATACCTCGCCTATATAAGGTAGCACCACATAGAACGCACCCATTGCGTTTTTAGCGTCGATGCAGCCTGACCCAAGGACTGTCAGCGCAAGCACGCCCAGTCCTGCGACGAGCAGCATCCTCTGTCTAAGGGCTGACCCGGGTCCTCCGGAATCTGCAATACGCCACAGTTCTCCGGTATATACCACCCTGCCGGCGGAGTCCTGCATTATGTCGCGGAGTTTTTCCTCCCTGCGCTCTTTTTTACCGCCTTTTCCGGCCATTACTCTATACCTGTAAGATCATATGCTGAGAGGTAATCATCAGCTTTTTTGCAGATACCCTTTATAGTTTCTTCTTCAAACGGACTTGCAAGGCCTGCGTTCTCAAGGAGCTTTGTAAACACTTCAGATCCGCCCTGCCTTGTATATGCCATGTAATGTTCCCAGGCATCATCGTAATTTTCCTGTATCATAGTCCAGAATTCCAGAGCAACGGTCTGTGCCAGACAGTAATCGATGTAATAGAAAGGTGCAACGTAAATGTGATGCTGTCTCTGCCACCCCTCACCTTCCGAATAGAAAGGGATATCTCCGTCAAGTCTCAGCCAAGGCATGTATATTCCCAGAAGCCTTTTCCACTCAGCATGGCGCTCAGCCGGAGTCATCTCAGGATGTTCAAATACGCTGTGCTGGAAGTGATCTACCATTGTGCCGTACGGAATAAACATGAATGAGCCGGCAAGATGGCTGTAGAGGTACTTGCGCGTGTCATTTCCAAAGAAGTCCTCTGCTGACTTCCAGGCAAAGAACTCCATGCTCATCGAATGCACTTCGCAGCCTTCCATGCTTGGCCATACTGTCTCGACCGGTATGCGTGTTCTGTTCATCCAGTCAGCGAAAGCATGGCCTGCTTCGTGGGTCACGGTCTCTACATCACCCTGAGTGCCGTTGAAGTTCGCGAATATGAACGGTACTTCATAATCATGTATGCTCGTGCAGTAACCGCCGCCTTCCTTTCCCTCTGTGGAGAGCAGATCCATGAGCTCACCTTCACGCATTGTTCTGAAAAACTCACTCGTTTCAGGTGAAAGCGCATCATAAAACCTGCTGGCGGCATCGACAATGTGGTCTGCATCGCCTGCAGGCTTCGGATTTCCGGAGCGGAACATAAGTGCATTATCTGCAAAGCTCAGCGGGTACTGCATTCCAAGTCTCTCCGCCTGTCTTCTCCTTATGCCGTCTGCAACGGGTACTATATATTTGCGCACTGCTTCACGGAACCTGCCTATGTCGTTCCTGTCATAGCAGTTGCGGACCATTCTGTAATATCCGAGCTCGACAAAATCGCTGAGTCCCAGTTTCTGACTCATTTCGTGGCGCAATTCAACGAGTCTGTCATATATCTCATCAAGCTTAGCCTGATTATCCTTATACCATCCGCCCTCAGCCTTCCATGCCTCAAGTCTTGTCACGTCATCTGCATCGCTTTTGAATGGTCCGATCTGGGCTATGGTATAGACTTTTCCGCGGAACGGTATCTGTGCGCTCGCCAGAAGCTTTTCATACTCCATGGTGAGATCGTTTTCTTCCTGAAGAAGAGGGATTATCGACGGGTCAAAAGTCTTCAGATCTATTTCAGCGTTGAGGAACACCACATTTCCGAACTCCTTTTCAAGGTCACTGCGGAACGGTGATACGAGAAGTGCTTCAGTCCATAGCTGAAGGTATTCCTGAAGCTCAGGGAATGTCTTGTTCCAGAACAGCACTTCCTGATCGTAGAACTCGTCCCTGGTATCGATCGAGTGGCGGATCTGTGCCACTGTTGACACTGACTCCAGGTGACGCTCCATAGCATCCTTGCGCACGAATAAAGCTCTGGCTTCTTCATAAGATGCGGCAGCTTTGAACTCTTCTGTAAGCTTCTGTATTTCGTCTTTAACTTCCCCGATATCCGGTCTTGTATATTGGATCTCGCTGAACTTTATCATTATTCCCTCTCTATTCAAAAAAAATTATAAAAATACAAAGTTATTGTACCATAAAACAGTAATAGTAACGCCAAAGATTTAGATGGTAAATGTATATTAATGCAGGCAAATCGAATAGGGCGGATTTTCTCCGCCCTTTCACACCACCGTACGTGCCGTTCGGCATACGGCGGTTCAAATCAACTTCAACATGTGCCGTTCGGCATAGTAATCGGACAGACTGACTAGCCCCGCGCGGGCTAGTT